>DAIOFM010000067.1:0-22676 GCA_036745755.1 Spirochaetota bacterium
TTGGAAATCGGGATTAACCAATTGGTCGTAGGTTCGAGTCCTACCGGGGGAGCATTGAAAGCCCATTCGAAAGAGTGGGCTTTTTCATGTCTAAATTATGGAAAAATTTTTTACATACATAATTCAATCAGAATCCACCGAAAGATATTACATTGGGCATACACATGATCTCGATGATAGATTGCAACAGCATAATACTCATGTATTCCGGGGATCCATCTCTACAAAAAGATTAAAAGGTCCCTGGAAGCTGGTATACTCAGAACAATTTCAGTGTAGAAGTGAAGCTATGAAAAGAGAGAAACAAATAAAAAATTGGAAAAGTTCTAAAGCAATTAAGGATTTAATAGAAAAAAGCTCAGCCGGTTGAGTCCCGATTGGAAATCGGGATTAACCAATTGGTCGTAGGTTCGAGTCCTACCGGGGGAGCATAAAAAAAGCAAACCCATCTTTATCAGGTGGGTTTTTTAATTATTGTATATAGTTAAAATTGAACGTTTAAAACTTCAATAGATTTAATCCAATCTCTTCATTAAATTCTCTGCCGACAGCTCCGTCAATTTTACTGACAATAACCTCACAGGCAGCAGAAACATAACCTTTTACAAAATGTCCCCCTCTTACAGTGTTGGTTTCATCACTGAAATTCACATGTAAGTGGATATATGGTTCATCATCTTTCCTTGTTATATTGCCCGTAAGAGAAGTAATTTCAAACATCCCTTTAAAAACTTCAGTTTTGTATTCCTTTGTATTAACATTAAACAGGCCTATTTCAATAAAATTACTCGCCCCTATTCCCGATATACTGCCGAGTTTAATATCTTCTTTAACACATAATTCTTTAATGCCGTTTACTATCTCCTCGTCCTTTTCTATCCTTACTACATAATGATCATTAAATTTCCTGAATTCCATTTTTTCCATCCTCCCTGCAGGTAACACTTGAAATATACAACAGATTCTTTGCGGATAAAATTTTTATTGCGAAAGTGATATTTATAAATCGGACGAAGATATATTATTCGTTACTACGATTTATGAATGAAACTCCTTCATTGAAAGAAGTTCCCTGTAACTGATACTCCCGCCAAAGATATCAAGGGCGCTCCCTATTGTAAGGTCCACCCTTCCCTTACCCTTCTCAAAGACCCTGGTAACGTCGGATAGATCTTTTACTCCGCCCGCATAGGTAACAGGTATTGAACAGCACTGCGCAAGGAGTGAAACTAGGTTCACATCAATCCCTTCTCTTAAACCTTCAACATCAGCGGCATGAACAAGGAGTTCATCACAATATCCCTCAAGAAACTCTATATTTTTCCTGTTAATTTCAAATTCAGTAAACTTCTGCCACCTGTCTGTAACAACGTAATATATACCGTTTCCGGATCTGCAGCTCAGGTCAAGCACAAGCCTTTCTTTGCCGGTCACACTTCTCATGGCCTCAAGATTGTCCATGTTAATCTTCCCTCCTGAAAAGACATAGGAAGTGACAATTACATGTGACGCTCCTGCATCAAGATACTCCATGGCATTGTAGGGATTTATACCGCCGCCCACCTGCAGCCCCCCGGGGAAAGCATTCAGTGCGCTAATTGCTTCATCCTCATTACCCGGGCCAAGCATGATTACATGCCCCCCCTTAAGGTTATCCTGCCTGTAAAGGTCCGCGTAATATGCCGCCCCCATGTCGGAAACAAAATTTTCAACCGCACCTGAATCAGCGAGAGTTCCCCCTACTATCTGTTTGACCCTGCCGTTATGCAGATCAATGCATGGCCTGAATTTCATAATTTCTCCTCTAATAAGCTTCTTTTATACAAAGGGAGTATAAAAATAACTGCAGCCGATAGTAACGTACCTGCGATAAAAGTAAATGTATATCCTGTTTTTTCAGCAATAATTCCTGAAAAAAAACTTCCCGGCATCTTGCCGAGCACCTCAATACTTGCAAGAATCGTATAATGCGTAGCACCAATTCTTTTATCAGAATTCCACATCATGAATGCAAAGAGAGCAGTGGTAAGCATGCCTCCGAAAAAATGTTCAAGCAGCGTTGATGCAATTATATAATTTTTCGACGGAATCCCCAGAGTGAGAAAAGTGATAAAAATAAGAGGAATCAGTCTTGCAACACTTGCCGTGAATAACGCCCTGAACAGATGCAGCTTTGATGCAAGGTACCCTCCGGCAAGTGAACCTGCAATAGATGCAGCCATCCCCCATGTACCAACCCAGAGGCCTATCTCTGCGGATTTTATTCCTGAATCGATAAGAAACGGTTTGAACATTACATCGATAAGTATCTCCCCGAATTTATATGTACCCACAAAAAAAAGGAGCCACCTGAAGGCCGGGTACCTGACAGATTCAAAAAAAATCCCGGCAACTTTTTTTATACTTATCCTATCTGCCGTTACCTCCTGCGCGAAGTCCCCCTCCTGCAGAAAAAAAACAAGAACAAGTGGTAGTGCCGCGACAGCACCCATTATAACAAAAAGATAATTCCAGCTTATAACCGAACTGAGCCACACAAGTACACCGCCGCTTACGATCATCCCGAGTTTATAGCCCGCCACCTGCGCGGTGTTTCCCAGGCCAAGTTCACCCTCCCTCAGAATATCCACAGCAAGGCCGTCAACAGCTATGTCCTGCGTTGCAGCGAAAAGATTCATAATAAAAATATTAACAAATAACGGGACAATCCCCATACGGCATGTATAAAATGCGCTGAGCATTGAAATAATCATCATAACCTGCAGCGGCACTATCCATGAACGCCTCCTTCCGAACCTGCTGCTCCAGTATGAATCAACAATGGGGGCCCATAAAGCCTTTAAAAGCCACGGAAGCGCCAGGGCGGTGCTGTAACCTATTATGGCAAGCGAGATGCCGCTCTCCCTCAAATAAACAGGGAGTGCTGTAACCTGGAAGCCGAAGGGAAGCCCCTGTGAAAAGTATAAAAAAAGCAGAAGAGAAAGAGAGTAAAATTTTTTAAAATATAGTTTATTTTTAATTAACATGATTTATTTTGACATCCCTGTTCAGCCTTGTCTCTGCATACCAGCTATATATTTTTCAGTCAATTATTAAAATTATATACAAATATTTGCTAAAAATTTGTTGACTATTTTAATTAATTGCTTATATTGTCTATACATGGAGGTAAAAAACATGAAAGGAGTCAAAGTTCCGGTTGAAGTCTATTCAAGAGTAGTAGGTTATTTCCGCCCCGTTTCACAATGGAACAACGGCAAAAGGATGGAGTTCAGCGAAAGGTCTGACCTGAAATTTAATAAATTCTTCAAAGAACAGAAAAATATCCCCTGCAGCAGCGATTAATGTTAACCTGTATAATATTTTAGGTTGACATTAATCTATTATAATTTTCCATGCCCTGTATGGATAATTATAATAATCGTGACAAAATACTATTAATACTTTACAAATCTTTCGATGAATGGGTATCCGGGGAGGAGATAAGCCATGAACTTGGCGTATCCCGCACAGCAGTATGGAAAAACATAAATGTCCTCCGCGATAAAGGATACCTGATAGAATCCTCCAATAAGCTGGGCCATAAACTTATATCATCAAACAATATTCTGACTGAATTCGAAATAAAAAGATCGCTTACGACTTCTGTTTTCGGCAGGAGGGAGATTGCAATTCTCGACTCTACCGGCTCAACAAATTTCGATGCTTTCCAGCGCGCCTCTTCAGGGGCCCCTGAAGGAAGTATAGTTCTTGCCGACAGGCAGGAATCGGGCAAGGGACGTCTCGGAAGGGCCTGGTCATCCCCCTCCGGCAAAAATATTTACCTGTCAATTGTTACAAGGCCGTCTATCCCCACCTATGTGGCACCGAGACTGACAATTGTAACCGCAGTGGCTCTTTCCGATACTCTCATCCAGGCCGGCGCCGGAGGGCACAGGATTAAATGGCCGAATGATATTCTTTACGGTGAGAAAAAAATATCAGGAATCCTCACTGAGATGAAGGGTGATACAGATTCCATTGACTATATAATTACAGGTATAGGGGTAAATATCAATTCATCAGAAGATGACTACCCGCCTGAAATCAGGGACACAATTACAAGCCTGAGAATAATCCTGAAACGCGACTTTGAAAGGAACCTGTTTATCAGCTCATTCCTTGAAAATTTCGAGAAACAGTATAACAGTTTTCTCAAAGGCGAATTCAAAAACATTCTGTCAGTATGGAAGGAACGTGCTGACATTATAAACAGGGACATCAGGATTAAGCAGTTTAATGAAACCTTTACAGGAAAAGTAATAGAACTTAACGAGGACGGCAACCTCGTTGTTGATACAGGGGACTCTCTGCGGATTGTCAATTCCGGGGATATCCACTACATTTAAAATTTCAACTGGAGCACAAATGAGTTTAGCAATTACGATCATTTTTCTTGCGGCTGTTTTTCTGATCGGTATTTTAAAAACAGGCAGTAACAATACAACGGCTGATTTTTTTGTCAGCGGGAGGAACGGCTCCACCCTGCGGATTACCGGTTCCCTCATTGCTACAATAATCGGCGGCTCTGCGACACTTGGTGTTGCAGGACTCGGATTCTCCATGGGATTACCTGCTTTATGGTGGTTACTTTCAGGCTCGGTTTTCCTTTTTATACTCGGCATATTCTTCGCGGGGAAAGTCCGGGAAATGGAGGTATTCACTCTTCCTGAAGTTTTATATGCCCAGTACGGCAGCGATTCATTGAGAATTATATCTTCAGTTGTAATTATTATAGCATGGCTCGGTATCGTCAGCGCACAAATCGCTGCTGCGGGCAAGATAATTAACCTGCTGCTGCCCGGGCACTTTACTTCCGCGGTTATTCTGTTCGGCTCAATTTTTATTATCTATACAATGGCCGGAGGGCAGAGATCTGTAATAAGGACTGATGCTGTTCAGACAGTTCTGATCTTTTCCGGTATCGGGCTTCTTTTTATAATACTCTTCATGAAATTCGGTTACTTCTGGAATCTTCCGCTTCCTGAAGGGCACCTGAATTTTCCGGTAAACTACAGGTTCAGTTACTATAATCTGCTTGGTTACTTTCTCTTTGTCGGAACGTCCTTTCTCGCAGGCCCTGACATGTATTCAAGGATTCTGTCTGCTAAAGACAAAAGGACGGCAAGAAATTCGGTCCTTGCCGCTGCAGCACTTGTTGCCTTATTTGCAATTATTATTACGGCAATAGGAATCTACGGGAAATCCCTATACCCCGGGATTGAATCTGAATCTGTATTTCCAAAACTTATACTTGAACAGCTACCGGAATGGATTAAAGGTATCGTTGTTGCAACACTGCTCGCGGCATTCCTGTCATCTGCAAATACCTGTTTAATAACATCATGTATTATACTCAATTCAGATATAATCAATCCACTCTTTTTCAAAGGAGCGATGGAGGAAAGAAAGCAGGTTTTTCTAACAAGGATACTTATCCTGATTATGGGATCCCTTGCAATCCTGATAACCCTGTACCTTGGCGGCATTATAAAATCGATGCTTTTCGCACTGACTATATATACTACGGGTCTTATAATTCCGGTAGTACTCGGATTCTACAGAAAAAATCTCAGTCTGAACAGGTACGGGGCAATAGCTGCGGTTATAACAGGGAGTTCTGTATCTCTCATATTTAAATTCCTTTCAATGGGCAAATACAACCTGCTGCTTTTCCCTGCAGTAATAATAATAATATTTACTGTAAGTTACCTGACAAAAGGGAAAGATTAATTTCAGGTTTAATTATGACGGATAGCAATTAAAAAGCCCCTTTCATGGGGCTTTTTATATAGCTTCAGTGAGTACAGGCCTGCTACCTTGTGTTAAGTTTTATTATACTGTCAATCTCGGCCCGGGTTAGCCCTGCACGTTTTGCCATTCTTTCAACATTTTTCTTCCACTCCACCCTGCTGTACTTATTTGGTTCTTTCAAAGAATGACATCTGGAACATTTATTTTTATAAGTATTCTGATCTGCTGATATATATGATATCTCAGCCATAAGACCCAGGGCGATAATTACTAGTGGGAACTTAATTTTACTGAAAAATATATCTTTCATTTCCATCCCCCCTTTAACTTTTTTAATTATTATTGAAAATGCCTGTACTAAATCATCTGCTAATATGTTTATATATACCGTCCCTGTTACATCCCCCGGAACAGTTACGTATTATTTTATTTGAACAGAAAACGATGTAAACTTTGTTAATTCTAATATAAATACTTTGAAGTAAAAAAAAAAGTTTTATTCAATAAATCGATATCTGACTTAAATTTTTCCGGAAAAATTACGTTTAAACATTATGTCACTTTTAACTGCTAATCTCAACCGGATTGAAAAAGAACTATATTTTCGAAAAAATTCTAGACTCACCATACTAATATATTATAAAGTCATTTGGTTTCAGTTCATAATGATTACAGGTGCTAAATGGACAAATCATATGATGTTATAATTGTCGGCTCAGGCCCGGCCGGTCTCGGTGCGGCATTCCATATTTCGGAAAACTCAGGAAAAAGTGTACTACTCCTTGAAAAATCAAAAATAAGTTCAGGAGGACTTCGTAATGACTGTAAACAGAACTACACATACCCTGTAGGCTTTTCCACTGAACTCTGGACTGAAGAGGAAGCAGCCCGGATGCTTGATATTGTTGCAGGGCATCTGAACCCGGCCATAGTTCAGCAGAGGAACCTTGACATATACATAAAACGCGCAGAAAAACTTGGAGTTAAACTACTTAATATAAAACAGTCACATGTTGGCACAGACAGGGCCAAAGGTCTTATCGGCGATCTCATACTTAAACTTCAGGAATCAGGAGTAACTGTTGCCCTTGAAACAGAGGTTACTGATGTTAGCCTGAAAGCAAAAAAAATATACCTCAATGACGAATCTGAGATACGTTTCAATGATATAATACTTGCTCCCGGAAGAGCAGGTTACACCTGGCTTCAGGGTCTGATGGATAAACTGAATATAGTCTATTCCGACAATATAGTTGATGTCGGAGTCAGGCTTGAGGCCCGGGAACAGTACTACCCCATTGTAAAAGATTACTATGATCCTAAATTCATCTTTCCGGGAAGGGTCAGAACATTCTGTACTAATTCAGGTTCTGCCCATATAGTAAAGGAGAAGTATGATAAGTATTATTCAGTAAACGGACACGCATACTCAACAGACATGGCCTCCAACGGGCTTGTCAATTTTGCCATGCTTAAAACGATAACACTTACAGATCCCGTTGTCAGCGGTCACCAGTTTGCCGAAATTCTCGGACAGATGGCAATGCAGCTTTCCGGAGGCCAGCCGATGATGCAGAGAATCGGAGATTTCAGGCTGGGGAAAAGGTCCAAAAGAGAAACCTTCAACGATGACCTTTACGATTTCATGCCTACTTTAAAAAACGCTACCCCCGGTGATCTCAGTCTCGCTATACCTTCAAAAATTCTCCGGGACATCTGGCGTGCGATGAAACTACTTGATACAATTATTCCGGGAATACTGCACCCATCAACCATAATATACTACCCTGAAATTAAAACATATGCAATCAGGCCTGAATTTATAAACCAATATTTCATGGTCAAAGATCACCTATACATGATCGGTGACGGGGCCGGGACAAGCAGAGGAATTACAGGTGCCTGGGCATCCGGCATCAGGGCTGCTGAAGGAATTTTGCTTAATCCGTGAAAAAGAATTGACTGTGAGAGAACTGATCCTAAAAATTTAATAAAAAAAACCGGATGGCAGACGTGAAGAACAAAGTATTCTATACAAGCAAATGGGACAGATACAATATATAATATTTTATACAAAAGGCCTGAATTAATTTCAGGCTTTTTTATTAGCTTTAACATAAAAAAAACATCTAAAAATATAATTAATACTACAACAAGGAGTTAAATTATGCATCATGAAATCAATCACCCGTTTCTGAAGCACAAGCTTACAGCTCTCAGGGACCTCAAAACAGAACATAAAGAATTTCGTGAACTTGCAAATGAAATAACCATGCTCATATGCTATGATGCCCTGAAAAATATTGAGATTGAAGACTACCAGATTGAGACGCCTATGGCTCCCATGACAGGCAAGAGGATGAAAAATGACATAGTTGTTGTCCCTATTCTCAGGGCGGGTGTCGGAATGCTTGACGGTATACTAACACTTGTTCCAAACGCGCGTGTCGGCTTTGTCGGGATGTATCGTGATCACGACACAAAAATGCCGGTAGAATATTACAGCAAGCTTCCGGAGGATATAAAAAACCCTCTGGTATTTATCATTGATCCAATGCTTGCCACAGGAGGTTCAGTTGTAGCGACAATTGACCTTCTTAAAAAAGAAGGTTTCAATAATATAGTGCTGATATCTATTATCTCTGCACCAGAAGGTATAAAAGCAGTGGAAGATGCGCATCCCGATGTTGAAATTTATACTGGAAATATTGATGATTACCTGGATGACAACAAGTATATAATTCCGGGACTCGGTGACGCAGGCGACAGGCTCTTTGGTACTAAATAAATTCCATTTTCACATGCATGGAATTATTTAAAAATTATGATCTCCATGCATGTGGTGAAACGCTTATTTAAATTTATTCTCTCCCATTTCCGGCATTGATTCGAGAAGCCTGCCGGTTACTGAATCAGAGGATTTAAGTATTTTAGATCCTCTTGTTATTTTACATAAACTTATTCCAAGTTCAGAGGCTATACTTCTCTGCGGCACCCCCTGATAGAGTTTTTTCATCAATTCCCATCTTAAAATAAGATCCTTTCTTTCGTTATCAGTAAGCAATTCATAAAGGAGCTTTTCAATATCCTCTGCAACAGTCATCCCTGCCAGAATTTCTGATAATTCCCTGATATCCGGCATTACAATCTCCTGAAAAATAATTTGTTACAGCCTGTTACATGCCTTCCGGAATAACAATTTCCTCATTAAACTAACTTAGAGCAGATTTGATAGAATTAAAATTTGAGAAATCATTTTCAGGAAGAAACATTATCAGATATATTGTATAACCTGAACGAGTTGTAAAGAAGAAAATAAAAACATCCTATGTCTGTTTATTGGATGAATATTTTGTATTATAACCGCTCATATCAAATTTTCTTTTTAATCCGTTTTCGTTCATATATCTTACAGTACCGAACACCGGCCTCTCTTTCCAGGGTCTGTCATGTTTGCCGAAACACCATGCTATTCCTGCATAACTGTTCGGGTCCCTTCCGTCGAGGGCATATCTGTTATTGAATTCAACCATGTAATCAAACGCCTCTTCAGGGGATTCTGTCCATTCCATAATTTTTTTCCCCCAGTACATTCTCATGTAATTATGTATTTTACCGGTGTTTACCAGCTCATTCTGGGCAGAATTCCAGTTGATATCATGTGTAAGACTCATTTCCAGTTCCATCTTTGAATACAGGTATTCACGTTTATCCGACTGATGTTTTTTCAATGTCGCGGCAGCCCATGCCGGTATTGATTCAAATGAATCGTAATTAGTGTTATAATAAACAAAATTAACCCCCAACTCTCTTCTGACAATTAACTCCTCAATAAAAGTATCCCTTCCCGGAGATTCAATATCCATAATTTTACCGGCAATATATGGAGTCGAAATCTGACCGAAATGAATATACGGACTTAATCCCGATGTTATGCCGGTTGAGGGCTCACTCCTTTTCTCGTGGTATATATGCAGACCTTTTTTAATAAAATTATCAAGGTTATTCAACGCTGCTGAAGTACCGCCCCTTATGCCGGTTACGGGTGCTACTGAACGATCGATTTTAAGATCACTTAATAAAAGTTCACAGTCTGATAAATCTGCACTGTTTATTTTAAAATAGAGTGAACTCTTTGACGGCTTCATTACAGGTGGAACATCAGCGTAAAACTTCATAAGTTCAGTTATTTTCGGACGCAGGGTGGCTGCTGAATACTCCTCCTTTGAAGATGCAGTCTCTACGGGAACCATAACATCAGATTCTACAGCAACAAACCTGCATTTTACAGCTAAAGAAGCCTCCTTTCTCCATTTAACCTGATGTTTCAAGTAACCGAAATCGGACACAACAACGGCCGCGTTTTCAGAGAGTCTCACAACACCTTCAACGGGATCAATCAGCCAGGTGACCATCTTAATACCGATTTCTCTTAGAGATAATTCAGTTTCGGCAAGACCGTCTATCATGAATTTAAAATGCCTCAGGTTTGCAGAAGGATAATCGGAGGTAATACCGAGAAAAACGATTACAGGCAGGTTTAAAGAATCCGCAAGCTGAACAGCATGACAGAGAGCGTGGTTATGAACCGCCCTCTGTGACTGCTGCATCCAGTAAAGAACATAATCTCCTTTTAAAATTTCCTTTCCGTTAAGGTCATGAATTCTTTTATCCTCAACCAGGAACATACCGTTTAATTATTTATCATCCTCTCAGGCTGTCCGGTCGCATCAAGTACTGTAAACCAGAACCTGCTTGTAGGATTGATATTTCTCCTTTTTGATATAGCCAGTTCAATGGGAACGTGGGTGTAATTATTATTCCATTGCCCGATAACAAGGTCTGTTTTACCTGCCATCGCAGCATGAACCGCATACTGCCCGAGTTGAGCGCAGAAAATAGCATCATTAGGTACTGCGGGAGCACTGCGGATCATATAACTTGGATCAATATATTTAAGGTTGATTTCCATTGATTTCTTTTTAAAATGGCCTTCGATCCGTTCTTTTAAGTATAAACCAATATCCTTTAGCTTCACATTACCGGAAGCGTCTCTTTTGACTTCACCATCACGCGCCACGAGATCCTGCCCGGCACCTTCTGCAACACATATTACAGCATGCTGTCTCTCATGAAGTCTTTTCTCAAGATGATGCAGGAGCCCGTTGTCCCCCTCAAGTTCAAAAGGTATTTCAGGAACAAGTACATAATTAACGTCATTCATTGCAAGAGCGGCATTAGCGGCAATAAAACCCGAATTCCTCCCCATCAGTTTAACAAGACCTATTCCGTTAGGAGCCCCTTTTGCTTCTACATGGGCGGTAACAATAGAATTTACCGCTACAGAAAATGCTGTTTCAAATCCAAAGGATCTCTGTATAAAGCTTATATCATTATCAATTGTTTTCGGCACACCGACTACTACCATTTCAAGTCCTCTCTCCCTTGCCATTTTAGCAATCTCATGTGCTCCTTTCAATGTTCCGTCGCCGCCGATAGTATAAAGTATATTAATCTTCATCCTTTCAAGAGTATCAACAAGGATGTTCATATCATCGGTCCCCCCCCTTGAGGAACCGAGCATAGTCCCTCCGTCCATATGTATGTCCCTCACGTGATTAGGAGTTAACATAATGGGCTCGAAACCTTTTGCAGGATTAAGTCCGTTATAACCGTATCTTATCCCGTATATCTTTTTTGCATCATACCTGTAATATGATTCCATAACTATAGATCTTATTACGTCATTCAACCCGGGGCATAATCCACCGCATGTAACAATAGCTGAAGTTGTTTCTTCAGGATTAAAATAGAGATATTCTCTCGGACCGGCAAGTTCAAAGGTCAGTTCGGTGTCTATTGTTGATGAATCATGGTTTTCAAGCATAACATTATAGAGCATCCTCTTTTCATCTCTTACAAAATTCATATCATTAAGATTGAACTGTTCAAGAAGCGGAGACTTGATTTTTCTCTCACCAAGTTGCTTAATTGTTAGTGGCATTTGATACTCCTGTTACCTGATTATTGTATTAATATCTATATCCCATGAATCAGCTGCATAAACAAGAATATCCATTTCATCACTTTTTATGTTTGCGTCTGATCTGGATATTTGAATCGCATACTTCAAAATTTTTTTTCTGTTCGCAGATTTTTCAAGGTTTTCAATTTTTTCTTTGAGAAGTTCCAAGGAGGTTATCTCAGTATCTACATCATTAAAAATATTCTGATAATCATCAAATCCGATTTCATCGGCAATAATATTCATACTCTCAAGTTCTGAAGGCGTAACAGAACCATCAGTACTTATAATATATTTACACAATCCGATTAGTACCACCTTTTCTTCATGAGAGAGAGTTTTAGGCATAATATTTTCTCCTTAATAGATATAGTATTAAAATAATCAAATGCCGTAAAATATCAAATTTTACAAGAAAATATTATTTTATATATAAAACTTTTTTTAATTTAATAATTGATAGTGAAGGATGTTTTAGAGCTGCTGTTAAGGGGATTATATCCTCTTAACAGCAGTTTATGAGGAATTAACCTAATGCTGCTCCGAAATATTGAACAGGTTCAATACCATAAACCTTTTTAAAATCTTCCCTGTTAGGACAAACTTTGCATGATGCCCACATCATACCGAATTTAAGCTGGGCAAGCTTGTTATCCAGCTCCATAAAATGGGCATATCCTTTTTCATCGATTTTGTAATTTTTTACAAAATTAAATCGACACTCTTCACACTTTGTAGAATTTTCTTTGGCTCTATAACTGATAAACGGCATATTTTCCCCCCTTAGATTATATTCTTTACCTCTCACAGAGGTATATTAAACAAATTAAAAAATGTGTACAGCAAAGTCAAAGGTGTTTGTATAAAAAAAAATTGATTAACCTTGCAATGAAATATGAACCTGATATCAAAAAAAATGGTATCGTTCCGAAAAAGAGAGCAATCTCCATTTTTTTTACAACAGTTGCATGCAATACTCTTTTGCCGAAAAAATTAAGATGATAATTACTTGGATCCTTTGCTCTTTTATAAATGGTAATGAAAATTTTTACTTTAATACAAAGCGTCACGAACATAACCAGGCCGGACATTATCCATGAAAGTAAAACAAGATTAAGATCCCTCAACAGATGAGGTTTCGATATAAAAACAACAATACATGTTCCTGCCAGTATTACATTGCTCAATGTTGTGTTAATAAATGTTTTTAAAGATCCTTCAGACCTTTTAGTAACATAAGTTACTAAAGCCGCAATATGACCAAGAAATGAAAGAAACAGTGCAAGTAATAAAAAAGTAATTATCATTATTATATTATTTTTCGCTCTAAAATAAGAAAATCGTTAACATTTTTGTATTACACTTTTGAATTTAACACATTATTATTAGAACGTCAAGAAAAATACGAGTGGATATTTAGGTAGTATATATTTTTTATACATCAACTTTTGTAGTGTTAATATTTTCACCAATCAATCTAAGGCATACTAAGAATTATCAACAAAACATGTGCGTTTGCATAATTACCATACAAATATCAGTGTTATTTCAAAAATAATAACTAAAAAAGAGTTGATGTGAGTTTAATATTTTCTTCCGCTGATTGAAGATGCCCTGAGGTTCATTGTTGAGAAGGTTTTTTTTGCCTCATTTCTTACATTTGTATTTGGATCATTTATCGCTTTTTTAACAGCATTTAAAGCTGATTCAGTATTATATTTAGCAAGTGACCTTATTGCTTCTATTCGGACATCATAATACTTATCTGAAAGCAACTCTATGAGAATAGAAATTGATAAATCGCTCCTTAAAAGTGATATTGATTTAATCGCTTCGAGCCTTATACTTTTATATTCATCATAACATGCCTTATGAAGCAATGGCAGCCCGCACTCCTTTCTCTGCTTGCCTATATTGGTCACAGTAGTAAGCCTTTTAGCAACACTCTCATTCATATTTTTAACCATGAGCATAAAAGGTGCGTCTTTAAGTGAATTAATTCCTCTATCGTCTCCAATCAATCTGATAGATTCTTCTGCAGCCCTGCGGACATCTGCACTTGAATCTGTTAACGAGCCAATAAGAGCCTCTATAGCCATCGAATTTTTTGTTCTGCCCAGGGCCACAACAGCATCATGCCTTATTCTCGAATTTGAATGATTAACAAAATCGAGAAGATAAAAAGCCATTGTTTCCATTTCCATTTCACCGATTGTTCTTACAGCTTCCCCCTGTATTGCCTGCTTTTTATCCTTCAAGGCAATAGCGAGTATCTGTGTTATTCGATCATCATTCTTGGAATAATAATGAGGAAGGATTCTAAGAAGTTCTATTTGCTCCCCGGGAGAGCCTCCCGAAATAATTTCCTGGAAATTATCAATAACACCCGGATCGCCATGCCGGGCAAATAAAAGAGCCGCCCTGTTTCTTACAACCTGAACTTTATCCTTGAGGAGAAAACGGGCCTTTTCAAGTTCTTCCGGATTATTATTTTGAATATCAAAATAAGCGACAAGAGCATCTATTCTGATCTGCGATTTCCTGTGCCTGAGAAGCGAAAACAGTTTATCGGCCCTGTTCTCATCCTTAAATTTCTGTATTTTTTTCTTTTCGAACATAGAACACCGGTTACATGTTTACCTTACGCTATATTCAATATACATCATATTTATAATAATTCTTATAATTTTTGATCTTTTTATAATAATCAAAGTTGAATACTTGTCAAGCTGCAAATTCACATTCCTATTATATTTGAATAAAAAAATCTTGAAAAAAAGTGGTATATCATTAAAACTTAACAAAAAAAGGAATGAATATGAACTATCTCAATGTTAAAGAAATTAAACTTTTTAATGCAGATACACTCGAATATGCCGGGTCAATAACAGTAAACGGCTCATCATGGTCTTATGTTGATGTTAAGGATGATTATATGATCGGGGTTACTTCGGGTATGCCTCTCAAAGCAGCACTTCAATGTATGATTACATTTAATCTTGTTTATGATATAATTGAAAATTAAAACAGGCAGCTTTTATGACTGATAAAGATATCTTTGATTTTGATCCAATTCCGGAAGATAAAAATAAAAATCAAATTGATGACTTTTTTTTATTTGATGAAGCCCCGGAAATAAACGACCAACAGGTAGCAGAAGAGCAGTCGCAACCTGACATTCAGGAAGATCTGTATGAAGACAGCTCCCTTCAAAAAAGGACTTCAGCGGACTTTGAACCTGATATGGAGCTCATACTAATAACCGCACAATCGTCTATGATAATAGAAGGGATGAAACTGATATCACAGCACGACTTCAAGTCTAAAAACACTGCTATTTTTTCCGAAGCAATCAGAGGGGTTGAACTTTACATGAAAATTCTTGAACGCAACCCTGATAACTACAGGAAGGTTATGTCAATGCTCGCTTCTGATCAGGACTGCATGGATGTCCAGAAGATAACTTTTAATCTTTATAAAAATGTTTATGGAGAATTACCCGATTCCGACTCGCAGAAACTCAAAGGATTTGAGCTTATAAGAGACAGATTGCAAAACGGATATTACAAATCATTAATAGCATCGTCGCTGATCAATATAAAAAAATATTATCTTCTCAGCGGAACTCTTGATACTGTTAAAATTGACAAAGAGCTTAAAATCAATCCGGACGTCATAAAAAAGGAAATGTTATGCTATAGCCGTCATATTAATATTGCCCGCGAATTAATCAAATCAGGCAACTTCGAGATAAATAAGGGCATGAAAGGAAGAGAACTGAATGTTTTTATTATCAAATCATCGCAACTTCTCGATTATTATTATACTAAAACCGGCAATTCCGAAAAAGCTGCATTTTATCTGAGACTCAACGAAAATTTCAAAAAATACTTTGTAATACGATAGCATGAAAAAAAAAAGTGATCTAAGATGGTTCGTCATAATTGCATCATCCCTGACGTTCCTTTCGATTTCAATTTACTCACTTCAAATATTGCTTTTCCACAGGGAATCTGAAACATCATTTTATTTTTTTCAGGATCTCTCTTTCGTTCCTATTCAGGTTCTTTTTGTAACTTTTGTTATAGATCGGCTGCTTCAGAGAAAAGAAAAAATTGCCCTCTTAAAAAAAATTAATGTATCAATAGGCATTTTTTTCAGTGAAGCGGGAAATGAACTTATATCACATCTCATTAAAATAACCCCCGATGCTGATTTCCTGAGATCTAAACTGGACATAAATACATCATGGAGCCTAAAGGACTTCGAACGTGCGGAAAGAAGAATATCTAAAAAGGGAGTTACAGTTGAATTTAACCCGGAATCAATGCTCGAACTGAAAAAATTCATTACCGGAAAAAAATTTTTTATACTCGACCTTCTCGAAAATTCAAATATTGATGAGCATGATTCATTTACTGACACGCTTCTTGCAACATCTCACCTTATTGAAGAGCTTAATTTACGGGAAGGTTTCAACAACCACCCCAAAGCCGATATTGATCATCTTAAAGCAGACATTAAACGCGTTTACAACAGTATTATTCATGAATGGATTTTATACATGAGTCATATTAAATCAGAATACCCTTTCCTCTATTCCCTGTCCGTACGCACTAATCCATTTAAGGAAAAAACCAGCGCAGTGATTTACAATTAAAATGATTATAACCTGCATTCTAACAGATAAAAAAACAAATGCATGTGCATAACCGTTTTTTTTAATTAACTGGTTTACATCTTAATTGTTTATTTCGATAATATAAATAAGCTATCATAAATATTACGAATTGTAAATTATAGCGAGAAAAAAATGAAAACAGTCATAACTAAAATTTTAATAAATGTTATTTCATTTCCAGGAAACATTCTGAAAAACAAAACGATCCGCAATTTTTATTACCGGGTTTCTTCAAGTATGCTTGTTAAAATTCTTGTAGCCGGTATTATTATACTGCTGATTTTTTCAACCGCAACATACTACGTCGAAAGAAAATTTATCCATTATAAAACTGAGAACGGCCAGGTAATTGAAGATGCAGATAACTCAAGTAATATTCGTAAATTCAGTGATTCAATATGGTGGGCCTTTGTTACTTCAACAACAGTAGGTTATGGTGATTACTATCCCGTTACAGTTCCCGGAAGACTTGCGGGGATACTTCTTATGTTTTTCGGTGTATCTCTTGTCGGTGTAGTAACCGGTAATATTGCTTCAATTTTTGTTGAGAGACAGTTAAAGGAGGAAAAGGGGTTGAAACCTGTCAAACTTAAAAATCATTTTATCATCTGCGGATGGAAACGGGACATGGCCAGAGTGCTTGATGATATTATCAATAAAAATAATGAGTTCATCGCATCTGAGATTGTCCTTATAAATACTGCCGGTGCGGAAGAGATCAGTCTTGTTAAAAGTGATAAATCTCTTTCAGGAATTAATTATATTCACGGTGATTTTATAGATGAATCCGTTTTAAGGAAAGCAAACCTGAAATATGCAAAAAAGGTACTGATTCTTGCCGACCGTCTTGTACAGGGTTCAGTACAGGAGGTTGACTCCAGAACTGTTATGTCTATTATAACTATAAAATCGATGTCAAAAAGTGTTTATACAACAGCTGAACTGCTCGATTCGAAATTCGAAAGATATCTTATTACAGCCAACTGTGATGAAATAATACTCACGACAGATTACAACAGGCACCTGATAGCGAATGCTTCAGCTGGAAGCGGCATTTCTCATGTTATCAATGAATTACTTGATGTTAATACGACAGTAAATATAAATACTATCGATCCTCCCAGGGAATTCATTGGCCGCCAGTATTCGGATCTGATTGAATTTTATAAATCGATGAAAAATTTTATACTTATTGGCATTCTTGAAAATACCGGAAACTTCTATATACGCAAAATGGAAGCGATACAGGAAGCCCAGAAAACGCCGGATATTTCGACCCTGGTTGACAATTTAAAAACGGTTAAGGTAATGACTGCAAACCGTCCTGTAATTAATCCGGAGCCTGATTACATAATCAGTAAATACTGTAAGGCGATTGTTATTGAAGGAAGAGGTTGCTGACAATGACTGTTGATAAAAAGAAAAAACTGGCTAAAATCATTGAAACCAAACTTAAGGAAGTATCTTTTTTTAAAGATTATAAAAATAATGATGATGTAATAAACAGGATAATCTCGTTAAGTGAAATCGCTTTTTTTAAAAAAGGTGAGACTATTATCAGGGAAGGAGATCACGGAGATGAACTTTTTATAATATTAAAAGGCGAGATTGATATCATTAAGAAAACCCTTCAGGATCAGAAATATGTTGTAACATCTCTTAATGCGGAAAGCGGTGGAGTCTATGTCGGTGAGATCGCGTTACTTGACAACGACAAACGCTCTGCCACTGTTGAAGCAAAAACCGATTGTGAATGTCTGGTTTTAAACAGGGATAACTTTATTAAATTTGGAGATGAAAATCCGGTAATCGGCCTGCGAATAACAAGGGCAATAGCCAAACAGCTTACCCAGAAACTTCGAAAATCAAATTCTGATGTTATTACTCTCTTTTCAGCCCTGGTTGATGAGATTTCCGGAAGTTAAAATGAAAAACAATAAAGTACTTATAATAACTGACTCCATTTCTATGCCCCGGCCCGGCGTCAGTTACGAAGAGACATGGATATACCTCCTGAAAAAAAAATACCGCAACCTTGATATCATTGACAGACCCGCAAGGGGTTCAACCTCCAGACGTCTTGTAACAGAAGGTGGCGGAGGAGTTGATCTCCTTGAAACATATATGCCCGGAACTGTAATAATGCAGATCGGACTTACCGAATGTGCACCTCGTTTGTTTCGAAAAAAGGGGGTTGAGTTTTTTTTCATGAATAAAATACTCACCCCGCAACTTAGAACAAGATATATAAATCATGTAAAGAAAACACGGCAAAGAAAGCCTGAACTTTCTGACGTTTCACCGGATGAATTCAGAATTAATTTTAGAAAATTTTTTTTAAGATGCCAAAAAACAGGAACAAAAGTAATTGTTATCAAAATCCTGAAAGCAACTAATTTATATTTAAGTAAAAGCCCCGGGATTCAGCAAAGCCTTGATCTATATAATGATATTTATGATGAACTTGCCGGAGAATTCTCTGATATCGTCGTAATCAGCCCTGTAAAGGACAGCATGGATGTTGACAGGCTGTGCATCGATGAACTTCACATAAACAAAGAGGGACACAGAATATATTTTAATGCCGTCAATTCATGTTTCAGGAAGCTGTATCCCTCCTCCTGACTCTATCCGGCCTTGGACCAAAATATTCATAAAGGTATGTTTTTAATTTCGCATTATAAAGTTTTCTGTTTTTATCAGATTTTCTGCCAAATGCTTTTTCAAAGTTTTCATAGGATGTGAGGATAAAAAGTGACCAGGTATCAAGTCTGGAAAAAACCTCACCCATTTCACGATACAGGTCATTTATGTACCCTCCTCCATTCATCCTCTCCCCGTATGGCGGATTGCATATAATGCAGCCGTATTTCTTTCTGCTGCTCAGCTCTGCTACAGGTTTTTTCTGAAAAGTAATACAGTCTGAAACTCCGGCCTCAGAGGCATTCATCTCAGCAGCCTTAAAAACTCTTTTGTCAATATCAAAACCTGAAATATCCATTTCCGGGTTCACAATCAGATTTTTAGCCTCCTCCCTCTGTGCAAGCCATACCTTCTGAGGAATCTGCGGCCAGTTCTCTGAAGCAAAGCTCCTGTTTAATCCTGGAGCAATATTTTTAGCAAAAAGTGCCGCCTCTATCGGGAATGTTCCTGAACCGCACATAGGATCGATAAACGGGCGGTCAGGGGACCATCTGCTCAAACTTATAATGGAAGCAGCCAGTGTCTCCTTTATGGGAGCTTCCCCCTGTGATAGTCTGTAACCGCGCTTATGTAGACCGGCCCCGGATGTATCAATGGATATAGTGGCAACATCCTTCAGCATTGATATTTCAATTTTATAAAGGGGGCCGTCTTCATCGAATGTCTCTCGCCTGTATCTCCTCTTCATTGCTTCTATGATAGCTTTTTTTACAATGGACTGACAATCAGGAACGCTGTGAAGTTTTGATTTTACTGATTTACCCGTTACATGCATAATACCGTTTTCAGGTATAATATCTTCCCATTTAACGCTTTTTGTTCCTTCGAAAAGTTCACCGAAATCTTCAGCCCTGAATTCAGTTATCATCATCAGAACCCTTTCCGAACAACGAAGCCATATATTTGACTTCACAATAGTAGTATAATCACCTTTAAAATATATGCGCCCATTATCAATTCGCGTTTCACTGACACCGAGTTTTTTCAGTTCACGAGCAACAATGGATTCTGTTCCGAATGCGGATGTTGCAATTAAATCAAGATATGCCATTTACATTATAACCATATCATCCCTGTTGATTACTTCATCAAAATATTCACTTCCGAGAATATGTTTTATTTCACTTGTTCTTTTACCCATAATAATTTTTAATTCTTCAGATTTATAATTAACTATACCTTTTGCGATGCTGACAAATGCGGGATCAACAATTTCTATTATATCACCCATATCAAACCTTCCGGTTACATCTATTATTCCTGAGGCAAGTAGAGATTTTTTCCCATTTATAAGGGCTTTGACGGCTCCGTCATCAATTGTAACTGTTCCCTTCGGTTTTCTCATGCTTATCCATTTTTTTCTACCCGGAACTTTTACATTTTCACCGGCAAAAAGGGTTCCGACCTTTTCACCCTTCATAATTCTGGTAAGTATTCCTGTAATATTGCCGTCAGCAATTATCATCTTGCCGCCAAGCTTTATTATCATCTCTGCTGCTTTTATCTTGGTGATCATACCGCCTGTGCCGTGGGATGAACCGGTGCCACCTGCGCGTGAAATAATTTCATCCGTAATTCTATCAATTTCGTAAACTGGCTCGGGATCGCTGAGATTATTATAAAAACCGTCAATATCACTGAGCAATATCAGGAGATCAGCTTCAATCAGGTTGTATACATGGGCGGAAAGAGAATCATTATCCCCGAATTTTATTTCAGAGACAACGACCGTATCATTTTCATTAATTACAGGGATAACCCCCATATTAAGAAGTGCATTGGTAGCATTTCTCGCATTAAGAAATCTTCTTCTATGGCGCATATCATCCTCGGTTAAAAGGACCTGCCCCACTGTATATCCGAGTTTAGCGAAACATTCTCTGTATTCATTCATCAGAAGTGTCTGACCCACTGCAGCCAGAGCCTGTTTTTCAGGTATGGTAAGTTTACCCCGTTTTATATCCAGAAGCCCGGCTCCTGATGAAATTGCACCTGAAGTGACAAGAATCACTTCATAGCCGGATTTTTTCAGTGATGATATTTCAGATGCGAATTTAAAAATTTTTTCAGAAGAAATTTTATCATTTTCCGTAATTGATGAAGAACCGATCTTTACAACAATCCGTTTCGCCAGCCTGGCAAGTTCACTCCTCTTCATCCTTTTTCTCCATTAACATCCTGATCTCAGAAATAAGATTTTCAACGCTTTCATCAGACAATGCTGAAACCAAAATAACATTATCACCGAAACTTTTGATCTTGTCCTCAAGTTCCTCAGGTGAAACAAGATCTGTCTTGGTAAAAACAACACGATATCTTCTGTTCAGCAGTTTCGAATTATAAGTTTCAAGTTCGCTCTGCAGTAATCCATGTGTATATTTAAGATCATCTCCGGATACGTCAATTATGTAAAGTATAGATTTTACCCGTTCAATATGCTGTAAAAAAGATAGCCCAAGGCCATGCCCCATATGGGCCCCTTCAATTATACCGGGTATATCAGCAATCTTGTAAACTGTCCCGTCGCCATAATCAACAACTCCGAGATTTGGGGTTAGTGTCGTAAAAGGATAATCACCAATTTTCGGATTCGCATTAGTTATAACCGAAAGCAAAGTTGACTTACCTGCATTGGGAAGACCAACAAGCCCTACATCAGCAATTAGTTTCAGATTAAGGCTTATCAGCAGTTCCTCCCCCGGCATGCCATCCTGAGCGAACCTTGGTGTCTGATGTGTTGAGCTTTTAAAAAAGGCGTTACCCATGCCGCCTATACCACCGGTTGCGACCTTGAAAGGTTTTTCCTCCTCCATGAGATCAACAATCATTTCACCTGTTTCATCATTATATATCACCGTACCGGGAGGTACTTTAATTACAAGGTCCTCCCCGTCTTTCCCGTGTTTGTTAGACCCCATTCCATGCTGACCGTTTCCGGCTTTATAAAGCCTGTCTTTAAAAAAATGGGAAAGATTATAATAACGTCTGTCAGCTTCAAAATAGATATCTCCCCCTTTTCCTCCGTCACCTCCATCAGGCCCCCCTTTGGGGATATACTTCTCCCTTCTGAATGAAACAGCTCCGGGCCCGCCGTCTCCGGCTTTTATTCTAATTGAAATGACATCTGTAAATTTAGCCACGACACAACTCCTGAAAAAAACAAATCGCGTATGATTTACATACGCGATGTTCTATTAAAAATATAAAGCTATTTCAACTATTATGCAACAGGATAGATTGATACTTTTTTTCTTAATTTATCATATCTTTCAAATTTTACATAACCGTCCATTTTTGCGAAAAGAGTATCATCACCGCCTTTTCCAACATTCTTACCGGGATGAAATTTTGTCCCTCTCTGTCTGACGATTATTGTTCCACCTGTTACAAACTCACCGCCGTATTTTTTAACGCCAAGTCTCTTGGAATTGGAATCTCTTCCGTTCCTGGATGAACCGCCGCCTTTCTTATGTG
>DAIOFM010000068.1:0-22651 GCA_036745755.1 Spirochaetota bacterium
TAGAAATTAAAGTAACCGGCATTTTCAAGTAAATAAAATCTTGTTGAAAAAAACCTTTAAGAAATAATGTGTGTAGTTAAATCAGTATTTATTCCTGAACCCTTTTCAGGCAGGAAATGCTTTATTACCGGGGTTAAACTAAAAGTAATTTCTTTGTCATACCGGCTGGAGTGACAACGGAATGCCGGTATCTCATACTGCTTATTTAATCGGGAGATTCCGGTATATAATTCATTACTTTACCCTAAAAAGTATTTTTAGGAATTATTACTGTAATTAAATTTAAAAAGATCGGTGATCGTAATGATTGAGGAAGAGAGATTTGTTTACCTTGAAACAAAAATTGCTTATCTTGAAAACTTCATCAATGAACTTAATGAAGTTATTATAGAACAGGATAAAACAATAAAGAAAATTTCAGCGGAATATGATGAACTTAAAAAGCAGATAGCCGCAGGAAAAGAGGCTCTTCCTGAAGGTGAAAAGCCGCCGCATTATTAATACGGCGGAATCCAATACTGATGATGAAATTTAATAAAAAAAATATTTTACTCCAATCCCTACTGATTGCATTTCTTATTTTATCATTTCATTCCATATCATTTGCAGTTACACCAGTTCAAACAGAAAACAGAAATGGATTTTTGGACCTTACCGGTCACGACTTTAATAAAAATGGCAACGTCAATCTTGACTGCAACTGGGAATTCCGATGGGACAGGCTTCTTGTTCCTGACGACCCGGGCTGGGATAATGCGTCCGGTATACAGGGCTACTACCCTGTTCCTCTCTTCTGGACAGGATATAAAGGACTGGCTCTCCCCTCAGAAGGATACGCAACATACAGGCTGCTGATAAAAACAGATGGAAAGCTCAGGCATTACTCCCTGAAGACACCGGAGATATTTACCGGGTTCAGGTTATGGGTAAACGGCGAACTTCTTGATCAGAGAGGTATTCTTCCAGGGCAGGAGGTTCTTTTTATGAAACCCTCCCTGTATAACTTTCACTCAGATTCAGATACAATTGAACTGATACTTCAGATAAAGAACAGCTCTCACTATAATGCCGGAATCGGTCAGAGTATTATTCTCGGTTCATGGAAAAATGTTTTCAGATATCATATGATAAATGTCATAACAGAAATCATACTTATAGCCATATGTATATTTGCAGGTTTCTACCACACAATAATTTATATATTCCGGAAGGAGGAGAAAGAGCTCCTCTATTTCGGTTTGTTCTGTTTTGTTATTGCACTGCGCACCTTCACTACCGGAAACACATTAATAACCCAGGCATACCCTGATTTAAGTTTCAATACCGGTTCACGGATCGCCACAGCTGTTATACCGCTTTCAGTGATAACATTTCAGACATTTGCATACTATTTTTTCAGGGAGATAGCTCCCAAAAAAATATTTGGGCTAATAACATTACCGCATGCCTGTTATTTCATACTTATCTTCTTAACATCAACTATGTATTATACAACAGTTTACACATATTACCTGGCGGCAATACTTGCCAGTATAATCTATGTTTTATTCGTCAGCCTGTATGCCATTATTAAAAGAATACAGTATTCCGGGATTTTCCTCACGGGTTTTCTCTTTATCTTCGCAGGTGCGGCCAATGACATGCTTCATTACCTTCAGATTATAAATACAGGTTATTACCTTGCCCTCTTCTTTTCAGCTTTTATACTCACTGAATCAGTAATGCTTGCAATCAAATTCGCAAAAGAACATAGAATGATTGCCGAGCTCTCCGGAAAACTTCAAGCACTCGATAAACTGAAAGATGAATTTCTTGCTAACACTTCGCATGAACTTCGCACACCTCTTAACGGTATTATCGGTGTTGCGGAATCTCTCATCGACGGAGCAGCAGGTACTTTAGAATTAAAAGCAAAACAGAACCTTAAACTCATTGTTTCCAGCGGAAGAAGACTCTATAGCCTCATAAATGACATACTCGATTTTTCAAAATTAAAAAACAATGACCTTGTTTTACAGAAGAGCGCTGTTGACATAAGGGAGATGGTTTCCATTGTTCTTACAATCATAAAGGCAACGATGCCTGAAAAAGAAATTGAGCTTATAAATTCGATCCCGGGGAACTCACCTTTTGTCGAAGCTGACGAGAACAGGCTTCAGCAGATCCTTTATAACCTGGTGGGTAATGGTGTTAAATTTATCCATAAAGGTTATGTACGCGTGTCATCAGAACTGCAGAATAACAGGATGGAGATCCGCGTAGAAGATACCGGTATAGGGATTGCAAGCGGAAGGCTTGAGGCAATTTTCAAAAATTTTCAGCAGGAGGACGGTTCTGTTTCACGGGAATACGGGGGCACAGGTCTTGGCCTTTCAATCAGTAAAAAGCTTGTAGAACTTCACGGCAGTGATATAAAAGTTACATCTGAACCGGGTAAAGGCTCAACCTTCAGCTTCACACTCCCTTTAACTGAAGGACACGCAGCTACCGGGAGAATGACCAATGAAGTATCTGCAACTCCGCTCCTGCTGAATGACAGCGGACAAAACCTTCTCCCTGATCAGCATACCGCTGATTCATCACGCAGAAAAATACTTATTGTTGATGATGAACCTATTAATATCCAGGTACTTCTTAATCATCTGTCAGTACGCAATTATCTCGCAGACTATGCTCTTAACGGTCTTGATGCCATTTCAAAAATTGATAATAATCATTATGATTTAATTCTACTGGATATTATGATGCCCCGGATGTCGGGATATGATGTATGTAAAGAGGTACGAAAAAAACATACACCCTATGAGCTCCCCGTAATAATACTTACCGCGAAAAACCGTTCTGACGATCTTATAGCAGCTTTTGAAGTTGGAGCTAACGATTACCTTATCAAACCACTGGACAGAACTGAATTATTCGCGAGGATTGAAACCCAGCTCTCTCTGAAAAACGCTGTTAATGATGCAATAATAAACGCCCAGCTTGCCAATACTGATCCACTGACAGGGATTTATAACCGCAGATATTACATGGAAGCCGGTAACCGGGAGTTTGAAAGTGCGAAACGATACAACACCGCCCTGTCGGTAATAATGCTCGATATTGATAATTTTAAAAATTTGAATGATACTTACGGTCACGATACAGGTGATATTGCTATCAAATTTCTCGCATCCTCAATACGTAAAAACATGAGGGGGATCGATATCCCCGGAAGAGCAGGCGGAGATGAATTTATGATTATACTCCCCGGCACAGGGATGGAGGGAGCAGTTTTTGTTGCTGAAAAAATACGGGAGATAATACAGGACAGTGCAATAAGTACAGCAGATGATAAAACTGTAAAATTCACACTGAGCCTTGGTGTCGCGTCACATAAAAAGGAATCCGGTTCTTTTGAAGAGATTATCAGTGAAGCTGATGAAATGCTTTATCTTTCCAAAAAGAAAGGAAGAAACAGGGTTACAGCTTATAGGCAATGATAATATTCATTTCCAGTTCATGTTTTTTTATAAATTCAGCAAATCCCGAAAATGGAGCAGACTTTATAATCGTATCCGCAGCCGCTTTATCAAGTATTTCATAACCTGAACTTTTAGTAACTTTAACAGATCTTACTTCGCCATTATAACCCACAATGAAAGACAACAGGATCTCACCTTCAATACCCCTTCTTTTTGCTGAAACCGGATAAACCTTTCTTTTTTCGATATACTGTTTAATCGCTTCAAAATAGCGGAGTGTGTTTTCAACTTCCACAGCAGATTTTTCACCGCTATTATCAGCTTTCTTCCCCTGTAATTCTGAAATATCTATTTTTTTCCCGGCCTTGATTTTTTTTATATTATCAAGTCTGAATGCGACTATCCGTTCCCTGTTATACTGCCTGTTTTTAAAATCCTGATTAATATTATTATAAGAAATAACATTCGCGGCATTTACAAGCGAAATCAGCGCAATCACCGCATGAACAGAAACAGACAGAACAAGAGCTCCCCTGTATATTTTTCTATCTTTCATCTTTATTCACCGTTGAGATAAAAACATTCCCTGCTCCTGCCCGCTTTGCGGCATCCAGGATAAATACCGTGTGCATTAATTCTGATTTCTGATCTGCCCTTACTGTAACATTAACTGAGCCGGAGCGGCTTATTATCTCATTGATGCTCTCCTCCAGATAATTGCTACTAATATGCTTTCCGTTAAGATAGATAGTATTATCAGATTTTATAGAAATAGTTATATCCTGCTTATCATTGACTTCAGATGAAGAAGCATCCGGCAGGTCAACCTTTATCCCGCTGTTATCAGCCTTCATAAAACTGGAACTGAGCATGAAAAATATCAAAAGAAGAAAAACAACATCCATCATGGAAGCCATATTCAATGTGAGCGCGATTTTCCTTCTCCCGGTTATATTCATACTAACTCTCCTTTGCTGTCAGAAACTCTATAAGATCACCATATGTTTCAGTCAGATAAATCCTTATCTCATCACTTCTCATATCGAAATAATGATATACAACCTGCGCAGGAATGGCAACGAAAAGCCCTGCAGCAGTGGTAATAAGGGCTTCCCATATACCTCCAGCCAGATGTGAGGGATTAACCTGAGTATTAAGCGTCTGTATGGTCATAAATGCCTTGATCATGCCTGTAACTGTACCGAGAAGACCCAGTACAGGTGCTATATTTATAATTACTGCAAGTGTATTAAGCCGTCTTTCAAGATGGCGCATAAGAGCTGACAGTTCCTTAGAAATCCTGTGTTCAAGAATATGTCCTGCTGTATTACTTTTTACTCCTTCCGAAACAAGAACGTTTATATATGTGATGGTATTTGATCTGATTTTCAATTGATCCATATTATAAAAAGAATCATTTTTTCTGATATAATAATTGATAGATTCAAGTGAAGGCATTATTTCCTTCCTTGCTTTTATAAACACATATGCCTTCTCAACTGCAACAGCAAAGGCCACAACAGAGCATAGAAGTATGGGCCACATGAGAGGGCCACCCTTTATAAAAAGACTTACCATTTCCAAACCTCTTGTATGAATCAAATATTTTCACGTACTATTGAATGTATTCTGTCAGAACGCAGATCATCAATTCCGTAATACTTCCCCCCCATAATCTCAGCCAGTTCACCAAGTCTGCCAAGCCGCACCAGGCCGCTTTCTGTATCTATCACAATTGAACCAATCCCTTTTGCTCTTATATCTGCTGCAATCTCTTTAGCCTCTTCGAATGGATTGCCGTTTCTGAAACTGACATTCCCCCGCCCGTCAGAGATGAGCACCATGAGCGGTTTAATTTTAGAGTTCTTCTGAAGTTCTCTCTTTATTACGTCCAGCCCTGCAGCTATCCCTGATGAAAGGGGCGTCTTACCCCCTGTGGGTATATCTTCAAGGTTTTTCTTTGCTAACTCAATGCTCCCTGTAGGGTTAAGAGCAACAAAAGCATCTTTCCCTTTAAAAGCTACCAGTGAAACCATATCTCTCTTCTGGTACGCATCATTAAGAAGAGCCAGCACAGCTCCTTTTGCTTCAGACATCCTTTTTGCGGCCCCCATTGATCCGGATGAATCAACGACAAATACAATGAGCGAACCGGCTTTCCTCTCCCGAATCTTCTCTCTCATGTCGGAAGAATGGATAATCAATGTTTCATCACTACGGCCACGTGAAACCTGGTTAGGCGCAGCAGCTCTGATTGTGGCATCAACAGCAATATCGGAAACTTTTCCAGCCGGAATTCTGCTCGATACGTATCTCCCTCTCCTGTTGTCCGAAGCTGCATCAGTCCTCCTCCCCCCGGAGTTTACAACTTTTCGTTCAGAGGCTTTGAGAATATTTTTCATCACAAAATCTCTGTCAGCTTCAAAGATCTCCTCTTTCGGAGTTGTTTCTTCCGGCTCACCATTCTCACTTAAATCACGTTCTGTTTTATGTTCATCTCCTGATTTTCTGTCACCATTTTCAGTTTTTTTTTACTTTTTTCCACTACATCAGAGAGTTTATCACGGTCAACGCCCTGTTCCTGAAAAGGTTTTCTCCTCATTCTGTGGTTGAGCACAAGCTCTGCTGCCTCCATAACATCATCCGGGGTGACTTCTATGCGTCCGTAATAGGACGCGATAGTACATGATACTTTAAGTATAAAGATATCAGCCCTGTGACCGTCAACGCCCATATCTATAACAACGTCAGCAATAAGACTAAGTATACTTTCATCATACGTTACACCGGGTAGAATTTCTTCCGCACCTGTAATTGCTGAAGCCAGTTTATGCTCCTCTTCATTCCATAGGTGTTCAAAAGAGTGGTGGTCCTTTTCATACTCCATGTATCTTTTCATAACCTGAACACGTAGTTCCGGGTCATCTATACCTTCAACATCTATGCACATTCCGAATCTGTCCAGGAGCTGCGGACGAAGTTCCCCCTCTTCAGGATTCATGGTACCCACGAGAATAAACCTTGCAGGGTGCGAAAATGAAACTCCCTCCCGTTCAATGTAATTCACACCCATTGCAGCTGCATCAAGAAGCACATCCACAATATGGTCATCAAGAAGGTTAATCTCATCAACATATAGAATCCCCCTGTTGACATCAGCTAAAATTCCGGGATCAAATTCTTTTTCACCCTTTTTAATTGCACTTTCAATATCTATTGAACCTATAACCCGGTCTTCCGTAGCACCAAGGGGGAGTTCCACAACGCGCATTTTTCTCCTGATTGACGGCAGTTCCTCTCCTGAATCATGCCTTTTAAAACATGAAGGACACATATCATTTATCCTGTAAGGGCTGCAGTTAAACGGACAATCTTTCACAACATCTATATCAGGCAGGAGATTAGCAAGGGCTCTTGCTGCTGTTGATTTTGCAGTACCTTTCTCACCACGTATGAGTACACCTCCAAGATTAGGATTCACCGCGTTAAGGATCAGGGCTTTCTTCATTTTCTCCTGTCCTACAATTGCCGTAAACGGGAAGACTGATTTTCTGCATGTCATATTATTTCCTCACTTTCTCCATTCTTTTTCCCCAACCTGCCACATCGTCAGGCGTCATTATATCAACGTTTCCTCCCTGAAATTCACCTTCAACATCCCCCATATTTTCCTCGATCCACCCTTCAATATTGAGATACTGATTTTTAAGGTTATCAAAAACCTCTGGATCGGCATTCCAGAGTCCGCGTGCTTCAGCCTCCAGAAGGCGCCTGCCCATCTCCTCAAGCGCCCAGGGATTATTATCTTCAAAGAATTTTCTGTTCTCATCGTTCATAATGAAAGTACGAGTAATATCGTCAAAAACAGTGTCATCAACCTCCCTGGTTGTAGCCTGCCAGCCGTAAACCCTGCCGACCCTTTTACTGATCTCGCCTGCACCTTTATATCCATGTTCCTTCATCCCCTCAATCCATAACGGATTCAGGATCTTACCGCGCGCCACACGGCGCAGTTCCTCAGAAAGAGTCCGTACACTTACGCGACCAGGCTCCCTTGTGTCACCATAATAGTTCTGGATGTCGTTACCGGACATCACTTTTGCTGCATTTATAAGACCACCGTGGGCACCAAAATAGCAGCAGCACCCTGTAAGATCGTATTCATCGGTCATTGTCTTATTAAAAGTGGCATCAACGCTTTTGAGGTTCTGCTTCAATGTATCATGTGCCTCAACACCGAAACTCCCCTTGCCATAGGCATAACCGTTCCAGTAAACAAAGACATCAGAGAGATCCTCCTCTGTTTTCCAGGCAGAAGCATACACCGCAAGTTGTGTCCCGGCCTGGTATGTTCCCGGCATGCTTGCAAAGATCCTGTATGTACCGTTTCTGAACTTTTCATCATCACTTAACGACGGGTCCGAACTTGCAGCAGAATCAAGGAAGTGTTTTCTGATATAGTTTGCTTCTACAGGTTCATCAAGAGCAGCAACTCTCTGTACAGCTTCATCCAGAAGGTTTATTGCTGATGGAAAATTATCACGGGTTATCCCTGAAACACGCACAGTAAGATCGATCCTCGGTCTTTCAAGCTCTTCAAGGGGAATAACGTCAAAACCTGTTACCCTGCCGTTTCTTCCCCAGAGAGGTTTCGCACCAAGCAGATAGAGCATCTGCGCCATACCTTCACCATCAGCCCACATTATATCATTGCATTGCCAGTAGAATGCTATATTCTCAGGATATCTCCCCTCATCAGCAAGATATCTGTCCACGGTTTTGTCAGCAAGGAGCCTGCCGATTTCCCAGGCGGCAGGTGTAGGTATTCTGTGAGGATCAAGGGCATAAAAATTTCTCCCTGTAGGGAGTATGTCAGGTCTTCCGCGTGTTATCAGGCCTGAAGGACCGGGTTCAATATAGTTTCCATTGAATCCGTTAAGAAGAGAACCGATCTCGTCAGAAGATTCAGTATCACATTTAATTTTATCAATACTCTTCTCTGCATCCATAACATGATACTTATCTTCACTTTGTACAGCAAAATGTTTGCCCAGAATTTCCAGGATGCTTATTCCATTCAGAATATATTCTCTGCATGCCTGCATCATTATACAGTCACATTTTTCAAAAAGTTCATCCTCACTGTAATCACCGGTTCTTTTCAGATTACGGAGTATAACACCTCGCAGGCTTTCAGGATCGTCGCTGAATCGTACTATTGCGTAAATAAAATCTGCAAGCTTCTCCCCGTCAGGAATTCTGCCGAAGATATGCATACCCTTCGGGATTGATGTATTCTTTAAAAGAGAAAGTCTGTTGTGTATATCTTCAATCTTTTCATCAATCTTTCCGTGCGGTATCTCCTCACCGTCAAGAAGGTTTAAAGTTTGTACGATCTTCTCGATCATGTGGGATATGGTATGTGCCTTGCCCGGTTCTGTATCCCTGTACCGGTTGTATTCCTCAAGAAGCCTGTCAAGCTGTTCCAGATCTCCATAAAGTTCACCATGCGCCATTATTGTCTGCATATGGTCAACAAGAACAGCGTTTGACCTTCTTTTAGCGATAATTCCTTCCGGGGGATTGTCCGCATTGTAAATATAGAGATGCGGCACGTTATCTATACATATATCAGGCATACACCCGGAAGAGAGACCTGTTCCTTTACCCGGAAGAAATTCCAGGTTCCCATGGGTCCCAACGTGAACAATTATATCAGCGCCATAAACTCTGGAAATCCATTTATACGTCGCAATATACTGGTGAGGAGGGGGCACATCAGGGTCGTGCAGTATTTTACAGACCTGTCCGTCACAGCGGGTGCCGGCACAACCCCTTTTCGGCTGCACACATACAACTGCATTTCCGTAATCCACTCCTGTAACAAGAATTTTATCTTTATAAAGCATTGCAGCAGGTATACCATCCTTTTCCTCTCCCGGAGGGTTACCCCATGCTTCAACTAATCGGTTCCGGGTAGGTTCAGGGAGCTCATTGAACCATTCCATATATTCATTCTTTTCCACCATGGCAATGGTTCCACCCTTTTTCACGATCTCGTCAGATGTAGTCCACCTGAACTCAGAGATCGCCTTGCGTTCCATTATTGTATCAATAAGTTCTTTACCGTCAGCCGGAGGGGTAACATTATAACCGGCATCTTTCATGGCATGCATTACCCGGGCAACAGTTTCAAGTGTATCAAGGTGCGCCCCCCCGCCTACTGTGGCTTCCACAGAGGCGCAAGGGTTGTTGTTCAGAAAAAAAGCGATCCTCTTTTCACTGTTAGGTTTTCTCCTCATCCTGAGCCATTTTTCCACTCTCCCGGTAAGCTTTTCTATTCTGTCATGGATCGCCTCATACGCTTCTTCATCAGGATCCCCGGCACTCCTTGTGGCGCCGATAATAAGCGGTTCAATAACTCCTTCAAATTCAGGCATTGCTATGCTCCACGATATCTGCGAGCCGAGGCCCTGCGGGTCATGGAGCCATTCATCCGTGCTTTTATAATACGAAATAACGGGCTGGAAAAGAGGTATCCCCAGTTTTGCCATGAGTGATGCGCCCCTCTCAGACTGCGAGGCCTCAATGCCGCCCCTGCCGCTTTCAAGGAAGAAGGAATTCAGTTTTATAATCCCATCAACAATGGGGGAGCCATCTTTTACCATAAATGTTTCAATTACCTCTGCGCCGCTCATGTTCCCCAGATTTTTATCTTTCATTGAATAGTAAAATACGGGTATTACGCCAAGACCCCGTCTTTCAAGGGACTCAACAAGTTCAGTTTCAACCTCAAGTTTACCTGCAAGCCAGTTAGTGCGGGAAAACAGCACGCCAGCGTATATAAAAGGAGTAAATGAAAGCCTCCGTTTATACTCTTTCAGGTAATCATCAATTTTATCAAATGTTACACCCATTACCGGATGGAATATCCCCTCCCAGGAGATCTCCTCAGGCTCACTGAACTTTACCCCGATGCCGAAAAGTACGTTCTGCAGGTAGTTCAGCATATTAATAAAATTTTCTCTTCCGTTATATAATATATACCTGTATGTAGTAGCCACAATTTCCGGATTTACAGTGGAACGTCCCCAGTATGACGGATCGCTTCCGACTACCACAACAGGGATTCTCCCACGGATCTCATCAAGTATATCATCAATTTCATCCCAGAAGGGATCATTTGTCCTGTAGAGCAGAACAAGGTCCGATGATCGCATGGCCGGCCCTGCGGCTGAAATCGTTTCAGGATGTGTATTGAACTGTTTATTGGAGAAAAACTCCAGCTCTACCCCGGATGATTCCGCAGCCTCTTTGAGAAGCGGGATATAGCTTGACCACATAACAGCTGTAATTTTCATCAGATCCCCCGTTTATTCACTGTAGTTTTTTATCAGTCGTGAGCCGCAAATAAAGAATATAAATGCGTAAATAATCAGTATTAAAAGAGATACAAGAGCCCCTTGATCGAACGAAGCTTTTCTGATAAGAATATTCGTATGAGTCAGCGGCAATAAGTAGATGAACCACTTCAAAAGTACGGGTATCTGATCAACAGGGAAGAATGTACCGCTGAAGAATGCCATTGGCATAATAAGAAAATTAGAATAAGTTGAAGTATCTTCATGTGTTTTTGTTATCATACCTGTTATAACACCCAAACTGGCAAAAAGAAATGTATTCAGCAACAGCGCAACAATGAATGGAAATGAAATATGAAAATTCGCTGCGAAACATACACCGACGATTATAATAAACATGGAGGCAAATAACCCCTTAACCATCCCCGCAAGAACCTCTCCGGCAAGTATTGAGGAAGGAGATATGGGCGCCTGAACGAAAGTCTGGAAATTTTTAAAATACAGTCTGTTAAGGTTTAGTGAACTTGCGACCCAGTTATAAGAGTTATTCATAGAACTCATCGCGGCAAGTCCCGGTACAAGAAAACTCAGGTAGTCAGTTCCATGTATTTTCACACTCCCGCCAAGACCGAATCCGAAAGCAATAAGATAAACCACAGGCATCATCATTGCAGAAAAAACATAACCCATCTTCAGGATCTTTCTTCTGAAAAGAAGCATCTGCCTGATAAAAACCGCGTACCAGCCGTATTGTATCATTCGATCCTCTCTCCTGTTAGTTTAATGAAAACATCCTCCAGATTAGATCTTCTTATAGAAACACCTATACCGTTATGTTTTTTCGCCTCAGAATATGCTTCATCCTTTGTGCATTTAATCTCCTGCATTAGTCTACCTTCGGCACCGGTGTACTCCACAACATACTCCCCTACAGATGCTTTCAGCTCTGCCGGGGTACCAAGCGCAATAAGCTCCCCCTTCCTCATCACGCCCACCCTGTCGCATAGAGCCTCGGCCTCTTCAATATAATGTGTTGTAATGATTACTGTGCGCCCCTGGTATCGGGTCTTTCTGATTGTATCCCACATACCCCTGCGTATCTGCGGATCAAGACCGATTGAAGGTTCATCGAGAAAGAGAACTTCCGGTTCAGGGAGCAGAGCCCGTGCCAGGAGAAGCCTTCTCTGCATTCCCCCTGAAAAACCGGATACCAGGTGATTCCTCCTGTCATAAAGTTCCACCTTCTTCAGAGCTTCAGGAATTTTGTTTTTAAATCCGCTAACTTTATGAAGTAATGAATATATATGCAGGTTTTCATAAGCAGTGAGATCTTTGTCCAGGTTATTGACCTGCGGGACCACTCCTATAAGTGGTTTAATCATTTCAGGTGCAGATGCCACATCATGGCCGTTTATAATACATCTCCCACTATCGGGCTTTGTGAGTGCTGTGAACATCTTGATTGTTGTTGTTTTACCGGCTCCATTGGGCCCCAGGAGACCGAAGACCTCACCTCTCTTTATATTAAAAGAAACTCCCTTAACAGCCTTAACTGAACCGTATGACTTTATTATTCTTTCAGCGACTAACATATTCTTTTCCCCGGATGAACGACTCTTGTGCCTTCCCATGTAAACACTGTTACTGAAGAACCATACATCTTTCTTAAATTTTCATTATTTATAACGTCAGAGGGCGTTCCGGCTGAGAGGACTTCACCTTCACATAACATAATAACTCTGTCAGAGTATATAACCGCAAGGTTCGGATCATGTACTGTCATTAGAAGGGAAAGTCGTCTCTCCTTTACAATTCCATGAACGCGATCCAGAACAATCTTCTGATTTTTAAGATCAAGATGTGATGTAGGTTCATCAAGAATAAGCACAGGGGCCTCCTGCACGATTGCCCTTGCTATTAATGCAAGTTGTCTCTCGCCACCGCTTATCTGTGTATAGGGGCGGTTTTTGAGATGGCCAATACCGACCAGTTCGATTGCCTCTTCAGATTTTTTTCTGTCTCTTTTTGACGGTGAAGAAAAAGCACCGATGTGGGGAGCCCTCCCCATCAACACAGCATCGAATACTGTATATGGAAAAGCAGGTTCATGTTCCTGCGGAACCACGGCAATAATGCCGGCTCTTCTCCTGTGTGAAAGAGAGGTTAAATCACACCCGTTGTATTCAACTCGGCCGTCCGAAGGCTTCCAGATGCCTGTTATACAGTTAAAAAGGGTTGTTTTACCTGAACCATTAGGCCCAAGAATTGCTGTAATTTCCCCATCACATGCACTGAAGGATATATTACTCAGAACACTAATGTCAGAATCCGTATGCCTGAATGACAGTTTTCTGATATCCATTACTCCCTCCAGGCTTCCGAGCCGTTGCGCTTCATGAGAAAAATAAAGAAAGGTGCGCCTAAAATCGCCGTGATTATACCCACCGGTATATCAAGGGAAGTCGCGCTACGCGCTATAGTATCAGAAACAATCATGAAAGCAGCGCCCCCTGCCATGCTGAGCGGAACAAGTCCCCTGTGATCCGGTCCGGCCGACATACGTATAAGGTGTGGAACCATGAGCCCTACCCACCCTATAATGCCGCTTACAGATACAGCGATGCTCACCATCAGTGTTGATGCGGCTATGAATATTATTCTTTCCCGTCTTACATTGACGCCAAGGTTTTTTGCTTCAGCTTCGCCCATGCTCATAATATTAAGCCTCCACCTCATCAGGTAAATCGGTATAAAACCGGCTATTATACCAGCACCGGCAATCTTTACCGTTCTCCATTCTGCCAGCGCAAAACTTCCCATGAGCCAGTACACGATGTTCTGAAGTTTATGAGGATCAACAAGAAACTTTACAATGGAAACAAGCGCAGAAAAGAAAGCTGAAACAATTACTCCTGATAGTATCAGAGGCAATCGTGAGACCTCTCCCTGTGTGCGCGCAGCTGCAAGAGCAATTGCCACTGCCGCAACCGAAAAGAAAAATGCGGCAGGCTGAACAGGAAGTCCGGGGAAGAACCCGATGGAAAGAGCACACCCGAGAGCAGCGCCTGCGGATATACCGAGTATAAAGGGATCGACAAGAGGATTCCTGAAAATTCCCTGGAGCGTGACACCTGATACAGACAGAGCTCCACCAGCAATAGCAGCAAGAATAATTCTTGGAAGCCTGATATCAAAAATAACACCATACTCAGGAATATCTGTTAAATTCCCTGACATAGTAATTAATTGCCAGATATTTCGTAATACTTCACCCACTGGTATGCCGTATGAACCGATAAAAAGTGCAAATATCCCTGTTGCAACAGGTGATATATAAATAAGCAGTTTCCAGCCGTTACTCCTCAACCTGTTTTACCTTCCTGTAACTGATTCCAAACACTTTTCTAAAAAATGGATCAACATAACTGCTGAATTTCACATCAGTATATTTTTCAGGATATGCCTTCATTGCCATCCATAATGCTATTGGAGCAATGCGTGGAGACCATGTGCCCCATACCGGCGCTTTATAAACTTTACCGTTTTTAACAGCATTGATAAATCTCCACTGAGGATTGTTTTTTATATCAGCAGCACTGTATGTTGCATTACCCCAGATAAATATTACATCGGGATTCCATCTGATAATTTTTTCAAGAGACACATCAGAGTTCCTTTCTCCTATTTCAGAAGCTGAATTAATCCCGCCTATAAGTTCAATGATATCATTTGTCATCCCCCCTTTTCCGGAGACTCCTGTGGGGCGTGAACCAATCCATAAAATTCTACGCTTATCATTAAGGGAAATATTTCCGGATCTTTTTTTAATGAAATTGAATATTTTATTCATTTCAGTTATACAGTAGTCAGCTCTAATTTCCTTATTAAAGAGCTTCCCATGCATCTTTATAACTTCAATAAGTTCCTGAAGAGAATCAGGATAGATACTGATCACCGTAAGACCATGCCCCTCCATGAATCTTACCTGCTCAGATCTGAAAGTCCATGAAATTACAAGATCCGGCCTCACTTTAAGCATAGTCTCCATATTAACATCAGCGCCAGATCCGACTGAAGGGAATTTACTGAGCTTACTACTGAATACAAGCATGAGATCATTCTTAAGAGACCACTTACCTGTTGCTGCAATATTATCCCATATACCAAGTGCCGGAATAAGTTCATATGTTGTGAGGAGCACAGCTTTTTTTACTGGAGCCTGCACTTTTACAGTCCGTCCAATCTTGTCTACAATAAGCATCTCACTAGACCATAAAGGGATGCTGTTCCCTGTGAAAAGGAACAGCATCATTACAGACAGAAAAAGAAATATGAATAAAGTTTTTAACTTATGCATAATGCAGCAGAGATCAGAGTTTTATCTCCGCCTCAGCGAAATATGTTCTGCCATCACAGAGGTAGTACTGGTAATACTCCCTGTCCATAATGTTATTCACGCTGAGACTAAACTTTATGTTATCCTGCGGCATTACCGATAGTTTCACATCAAGGAGTTTAATATCGTCATACGCTCCATATGTTTTTTCCGCAGTATCTGAATTGTCAGAAACATTATATACCTTATCACAGTATCTCCAGTTTAAACTTCCTTCAGCTTTTCTGGTAAAGACCTTTAATCCGGCATTATACATCAATTCAGGGACATTGGTAAAATCCTTCCCTACAGAATCCGGGTCATCATCATTCTTAGTTATTTCCGTGTATGTTTTTGTAATATTTCCGAATAATTCAACACTATCAAGGGGATATACTCTCACCTCAGCTTCATAACCTTTTATCTCCCCCTCACCGGCATTTGCATAGACCTTTGTACTTGAATCAACCTGTCTGTTATAAAACATATCTTTTATCACGCTCCCGAAATAAGCCCCTGATACAATTATACTTTTCTTAAGAAAGCTTATATCAGTCCCGATTTCCCATGTTCTACTCTGTTCGGGCTTTAGATCCGGGTTGGGGTAATATTTTGTTGAATAGTACTCCCAGTATTTGTAGAGCTGGTAAATATCCGGTGGGGAATATGAATGTCCGTATGATGCTCTTAATGCAATCTCTGATAAAGGTTTTATAAGAACAGCAATTTTGGGAGAGATGTAGCTGTCAGTGGTAGTTCCATATTCAGCATCTACAGTATTATACCTGCTGCTGCCGTTATAGTTTTTCCAGTGATCATATCTCGCTCCTAAATAAAGAGTGACAATTTTTTCAAGAAGTTTTAACTCCACCTGTGAGTAGGCTGATGTAAAGAGCTGTTCACCTTTCATCTCACTTATATGATCTGCAGGCAGATCAGTTGTACTATCCGGATCCTTCCAGTCTGTAATCTTCCAATCATTATTTTCAGCACTGTCCGTTCTTCCTGAAACACCAAGTGTTATTGTAATAAAATCTGAAGGCATTAAGTCCCCCTGAAGATCACAGTAGCCTGTTTCCTTAGGGTCTGTTTTGCTCACTTTCCCCGGCCCGCCGGAAAAATCAGCACCACTTGAACCTGTCCCCGGTGTTGTATACCATTTCTCAGCAAGATTATATCCAAGCTTCGCTGAAAGATTAAATAAATCGGATTTTAATGAATAGTCAAGAATATGCATCTGGCTGAAATCCTCACCGGAGCCATCCAGAAAAGTATTCTGATAAATTGTTTTTGTATAATCCGTTCCGTTATAATTAAATGTAACTGCTCCTGAACTTACACTGCTTCCGCTTGAATTTTTAAGATAGCTCCTTCCATCCCTGTATCCATAACTGCTTTCCCTTACATTGAAAGTATAAGATATCCTGGAATTAGAAGTAAAATCATAAACTACTCCACCTGAGCAGCCCCACCTTTCGGCAAAATTTTTCCCTTTGTCTCCAATAATAAAATAAGGTTGCCCTGATGAGGTTACAGCACTTCCTGTTGCATCAGTGGCGGGTTCCATCCCTGTAACAGAAGTTCCGGTTGTGCCTGCAGCAAAGTTTGTTCTGACAAGGTTACTCCTGTAGCCGTCAGTCGAAGAGTAATCACCGCTTAATGAAATGCTCAGTGAATTAAAAAGCCTGTCTCCATAATAGACGCTGCCTGAATATGTATTGTTTGATCCGTAACCGGTTTTTACAGAAGTTTCCAGTTTTGAAGGTGTTTTAGTTAACATATTTATTACACCGCCCATGGCGTTTCTGCCATAAAGACTTGAAAACGGTCCTTTAACTACTTCTATTGAGCCGACTGAATCTGCTGATATTGCTGACCAGTTAACCGCCGATGAATAACCGTCGTTTATAGGCATACCATTAAATAATACAAGATTTCTCCTGCCGCCTGAAAAACCTCGAATATTAACCGTAGCTGTTGTATCCCCGAACTTGCTTCTTTTAAGATAAACTCCAGGAAGTGATTTCATTGTTTCATCAGCGAGTTTGCCGCTTGATACTGAAATATCGTCAGAATCAATAACTGATACAGATGCCGGTGAATCTCCTGCTTTACGGGATGTTTTAGTCGGTGTAACAACAATTTTGCCTAACCTGTACTTTCCCCTTGTATTCAATACAGATCCATTACTATCTTCATTTACTGTATCTGAGTCAGCTATATTTTCTGTGTTATCGGAAGTGTTTTCTTCCTGACCGAAAAGAGGTAAGCAAAAAAGAATTAATAATGAAAAAATAAAAAATTTCATTAATTTTACCTTTGTTTGTTTCATAAACTTCCTCATCGATGTTATTTATATTATATTTGTATCACATTTCAGGACATAATTGTTTATAATTATAACTGTCAAGTAATTATAATTTTTTTTTTATATTATAATGATGCTAAAATTATTGAAACATGCAACGATTTCAGATTTAATCCGATTTCATACAGATAAATACGCAGCTAATAATTACAGGCAATATCAATTAACAAAATTCCACAAAGATCATTATAAAGTTTAACAAAACTGATTTTTACTTTCATAAATACCAGTATTAACTTATATTTGCTTAATCAGGACTTTTCTAATATCAGGAGGAATAAAAATGAAAGGTGACCACGAACATAAACATCTTCATGATCACAAACATACACATGAGCATGAACACGAACATGACCACGACGGGAAAAAACATTCACACGTTCATACGCATGAACACGAACATGAGCATGAACATGAACATAAGCACCCCCACTCACACGAGATGAGTGATAAAGTACATACTCATACTCATGAAGGGGAACATGGGGCACATGACCATGTTCATCCCGCTCATGAAAACGAGAAGCATGAACACAGCCATTAGAATTAAACTTATCCTTTTCTGATGATTTTTATGATCATCAGAAAAGAACAGAATACCCGCATTTCACAGTTCTACCGGGTTCGTTAAATACATAACCGGATTGAGAAACTGAGAGATAATCGTAATATTCCTTATCCAGAAGATTGACACAGGTGATATAAACTCTGTTATTCAATCCGGCTGTATTAAATTTCACTTCAGCACCTGCATCAAGCCTGAACCACTCTTCAGACTCATCCATACCATCAGGAACTTTCTTCTGCGCTGCTGTCCATGTACCGTCCGTAAAACATGAAAATCCATAGAAAGCATCGAACTTTAACCCTGTTACCACCCTCACTGGCGCTATTGAAGGGAGATCCTCATTGTTTTTTGTATCCTCACCTCTTATATACGACAGGTTATTATAAACTTCAAACATTTCAAAAATTCTCACAGAAATATCATATTCAACACCCCATATCCGTGCCCTGTCAATATTCTGCAGCCTGTACTCAGTTGACGATACCTGCTCTTCAGCAATGAGATCCCTCAGGAGGTTCAGATATGCGGAAGCATTCCCTTTAACCACTGGATTTTTATAATGAAGTGAATATTCGAAAAACCATGAACGCTCAGGATCAAGTTCAGGATTACCCCATTTTTCAATTCCGCCACCCAGGGCAATATATTTATACCTCTCTTCAAGAGAAGCTGCCCTGTAACCGCTTGCAGCAAGAATTGCTGTTGAGAACTCTTTAGTAAACATGTAACTTGCCCCTGCGTGTCCGTTCCAGGAATAGTCATTAACTGATTCTTTTTCATAATTATCACTTCTGTCGTTTGAAACACGTATATAATCAAACCGGCCTCCCAGACTCAGAGCCAGATCGCCGAATTTTATCTCATCCTCTAAAAATATACCGGATGAATGATAATAAGCATCGGGGATGGGGATATCTTCTGTGACAACACCGGTTGTGGTATTTGTTTTCTCTCTCCATGTTTCAATGGTCCTTACCCAGGAATCAACACCTGCAACAACTGTATTGTTACCAAGACCTATTGTATTGGTCCACTGCACACCTGTAGTATTGTGATCAGCCCCGGGTTCAATTTTCATTACAGCATTATTTATCTGAACATCCCGTCCTAAATACTGCCAGTAAAGATGAACCTTTGATTCAAGCCAGTTAACACTGTCAGGAATTATTTTATAATCAGCTGATGTAAGAGCTCTTTTTATTTTTGTGTACTCCGCACCCGATGCAGTTACAGGCACTGAATCCCTCGCACCAGGGATTCCGATATCCCACCCTTCGTAATACTGGCTGCGTAATTCAACAGTATGTCCCGCAGCCGGTTTAAAGCCGAAGTTAAAAACTCCTTCAACGTCATTAAAAGCTGTATCCTCAACCGTATCACCATTACCGTCTTTATAGTCATCATGAGTCCTGTAACTCCCGCTGCCGAAAGTATACCAGCTTGAACTGTTGAATGAGGAAAACCCGTAAACATCACCACCTGTTGAATTATTCGCTCCGGAGAGAAAAAGTCCGCTATTAAAATGTGGATCTGCACTGAATTTTCCGGTTCTGGTGAAGATATTGACAACTCCGCCAATTGAACCTGAACCATATAATGAAGAGACAGGTCCCTTAAGAATTTCAATCCTTTCCACTGAGGCCGGATTTAGTGTACCGAACTGTGCTCCAATATCTGTTGCAGTATTCAATCGCGAGCCATCGATTATCATAACAACCTTATCTCTTTTTGACCCGCGGATGCTGATTTCTGAACCCCAGGGGGAATCAGCTGTTTTATAAACACCGGTAATCCCCTGCATTGCGTCACTGATACTTACCGGAGTATCCTTCATAATATCTTCAGAATTTAATATCCCTATCCCCCCCGTAGTGGAAGTTAATAGCTTTGCATAACCTGAAGCGCTTATAACTATTTCATCAGAACTATACCCCTTTTCAGAACTCTCCTGAGCAGAAAGTCTTAATACTGATAAAGATAAAAGTATGATTGCTGATGTAATTAAAACTTTTTTTATATTCATTTTCTTTACCTCTAAGTTAAACAATTAAATTGTAATAATTTTTAAAGCTGTAATTATAAAGTACCCTCCGAATACCAGCAGTATTCCCCCGCAGATAATGGCCACAAAGTAACGGTAACGTCTCCCTATAACGATGTTTCCTTCATAGCTCAACCATGAAAGGAAATAGAGCCATATAATATTTGAAAGAACGTGAAAAACATAAAAAAGTACACTTACCGCAAGACCAAGCTCCATGCTGCGGAGAATAAGAACACTCCCTATTGTGCCCCACCATAATAGCAGGAAAGGATTCGCAAGTGTCATGAGAGCACCTGCGACAAAGGATGAAGAGTAAACACCAGCAGATGGTGTACCTGTCATATTGCGTACCCTGAATGTTTTCCACGCAAGGTAAAAGAGAAAAATACTCCCTGCAAGCGCAAGGATAAAGCGGAGGCATGGTTCCTTCGTGAATTTCTCCAGCCCGAGAAAGAGGAGAACTACAAGGGGGAGCTCCACTGCCACATGCCCCAGTGTAACAAAGACTCCTGCATGGGGTGACTTTGTTCCACGTTCAATTGTAACAGCCATTACAGGACCTGGAGTAAGAAGTCCCGGAATAGTAATCAGTACAGACTGGAAAATAAAAGTTATTGCCGGTTTTAAATCTGTCATAAGCATCTCTTTAATTAACTGTAGTTTTCAGATATATAAATATTGCCAATTAATAACAGTTTTCTTCTGCATAAATATAACAGAATACAAACTATAAGAATTCTGGCCATGATGAGCTGAGATGAAAAAGATATACTCATCATCAAAATACAATAAAAAACGCCTGTCCGGGGCGCAGATCAGGCGTTATACCATATCGCACCCCTTGTACGCAGCCGCAGCCTTGTAATCAGGACACACAACAATTAAATATTTTTAAGTTTAGTCACAGCTTCAAAAAATATAACATTTATTATTTATACATTATGTCAGCCTGCGACTATATCATTTATCAAATGTTCATTTTATCACATTATTATATTGACATCCTTTAACAACCTGTTGTTACTGCACCTGCATTTAATCATTTTATTATGGAGAGTCCCATAATGTCAGATAAACGCCTTGGTGTAATCGGCATAGTAATCGATAACCGCTCTTCAGCCGGTAAAGTAAATGAAATACTCAGCGAGCATGCTGAAATTATTCTCGGCCGCATGGGTGTACCATACAGGGAAAAAGAAGTCAGCGTTATTTCACTCATCGTTGATGCAGATACTGACAGCATCGGTTCGCTTACAGGGAAACTCGGTGCAGTTCCCCATGTTACAGTGAAAAGCGCAATAACTAAACCGAAATAACCCTTCCTTTATTCAGCATAAAACCGCGTCAAGTGCCAAATCGACAGCCCGACCAAGACTTTCACTCACCTGCTCTGTAAGTTCTAAAGAACAACCTGAAACATCTCCGGGAACAATCCCAATAAACTCAAGCTCCACTTCTCCGGATACAGCATAGAGCTGAAAAATTATCTCCCTGAGTTCCGGGCTTCCACTGAGGAGGTTCCAGTAACCGGATCTGAAATCATCATGATGAATTCTGTATATACTGCCGGGGATATCATCAATCTGCAGTGCATCAATAATTATAACTTTTTTTCTCCCCATCATAGCAGGAAGGACATCATAAATAGCACAGCCTGCATCAATAATTTCCACATCTTCAGGAAGAGGAATCTCTGAATTCAGAATACTGTTTATGACATGAACCCCGGCGCCATCATCCGTACGACCTACATTCCCGATTCCGATGATAAGAGTTTTCTTTTTCATACTATTAGTCCCTGCAAAATTTCATTTAATACAGCAGGCACTTTCATTACCGTTATAAAAAGTGAAACTGTTTATCAGAAGAATATCCAGAATATCCTTTATAAACTCATAAGCTTTTTCAGAGTTACCGAAACCTTCATCAGATATTTCACGGGAGAACTCCCACTGATATCCCTTAATGCCTAATATATACCCCCTGATTCTTCTATCAAAAGCTTTTTCGCAATAATAGATCAGGGTTTCCGGAGTAAACAGTGAAAGCGCTATAGCTTTTTTATTTGATGGTTCAACGACATTAAAACCGAATGGCTCCTCCCCGTATATTGCCGCATCAATAAAAAAAACTACATCCGCTCCCGACATCGCTATATCATAAGCATCCTCAATTGAAAGCTGATGCTTTTCAACAACTGTCACCCCACTGATACAATCCTTCTTTAACCTTGCAGCCAGTTTCGCACCCAGCGAGTCATCCTGCCTGTTCCTGTTTCCGTATCCTATGATATAAATATGTTTAGCGCTGTTTCTCATATAATTAAAAAGGAGGGGCAAGCAGGCACTGTAAAAATGCCTGTGCCCCATTGTAATATGTCTTAAAGTTGTTAAACTTTCTGAGTTATTTAACCCTTCTTCTCGGTGTATAATGAGTATGCAGAAGATGATGTGATTTGTGGCCTAACGGCT
>DAIOFM010000069.1:0-1640 GCA_036745755.1 Spirochaetota bacterium
CCTGAACCCGTCAGCATCACCATTAACTGTCACAGTCCATCTTGTGCCGCTGTTCCGGTTTTCGGGATCATCCCTGTTCTTATCGATATTATAATATTGCTTCAGTCCCGTCATGACGCTGAGCCTGTTGCAGAATTCAACTGCGTTAAACCAGCTCACCTGTTCAACCGGGAGTCTGGCTCCTTTAAAATAACTGGGATTGTCACCCATTACAGACTCATAGAGTTTCTGAGTAACCTCATATTTCCCGATCCAGAACGCCTTCACTTCTTTACCGGATACTAATACCATCTCCACTTCACCAAATTTTTCCTCTGCGGGAAAACTTCTCTGGTAAATACTGCATCTGTCGCCGTATATCATTACTGCCGGCACAGTTTCTTCAGCGAAGAGATAAAATTTTAATTGGATAATAAAAACAGACATCAAAACCGTAACTAAAATTTTCATTGGAATGGGATATAACATCCAGTTATACACTTCCATGAACCATTTATTATGAATACTAATCACTACCTAACCGGGATATATTTATCAATATCAATATTATATGTTTCAAAGAGTTCATTCTTCGATACTTCAAATTCAATAAGCGAGGCATTAAATGCCACAAGAAGCTGCAGTTCAGCCTCCCGTGATGCCACAAGGGCATCCAGGGCATCGCGCACTGATGACGCGGCGAAGCGTCCTCTTCGCATATTTGTGAGTATGTTACTGTAATAAAGCCCGGCCTGCGTTCTTGCGTCTTTTGCCTCACTGTATAAACGGTAGTATGTATTCAGATTTTCAACTTTCGTCGTAACATCATCCTTAACGTATCTCCGTGTTTTTTCCAGGTTCTTTCTTGCCTGTTCCACGATCCATCCGGCATTTCTCTCATCCGCCTTCTGGCTTGTATCATCCAGCGGATAAGTCATGCTTATCCTTGCCTCGTATTTGGGATACTTCATTGATGATGTATTTGAATAAGCATCGGATGCGGAATCTGTATTATAATCCATTGATGACACAGAGACTGAACCTTTAAGTGACGGTAAGGCATTGTTTTCATTTATCTGAAGGGAAAGTTTTGCATTTTCAAAACTTCTCACGGCATTCAGGTAATCAACCCGTTTTTCAAAAGCTCTTTTCATCGCATCTTCCGTATTTATTTCTGGAAGTTTATCCGAAAGTATTACTTTCTGCTGCATGGAGATCTCGGCCTCCATATTTACATCCCGCAGGAGCATCCTGAGCGCATTCCTGTAGTTCTGTTCAGCCTGTGCAACGGAGGCATTTGAAGAAGATACAAGTGAATTCCAGTAATTTATTTCAAATTTCTCGCTGAGCCCTATTCGCACTTTTTCCGCCACAATCCCCCTGACTTTTTTTGTCTCTCTCAGCATAACCCTGGCATTATCAAGCCTGTTCCGGGAGATAACCACGTTCCAGTAATCTGTTATCACCTGCAGCGCAATCATAGACATACTGTATTTATACGCATCTCTCTGCATGCTTGTTACGTTTTCAAGAATCTTCTGCTGTTTACGGTCGCTGTATCCGAATGAATTCTTAAGAAGCTCCTGTTCGATTGTGGCAAAAACAACAGGATTGCTGATGTCATAATCAGTTCCAGCTCCTGTATCAAGCCTGGTTTTCGT
>DAIOFM010000069.1:1740-21952 GCA_036745755.1 Spirochaetota bacterium
TTGACAATCATTTCCGGGAGTGTATACCTCTTTCCTTCAAAAACTACTGCTGATTCAGCAGAACGTTCAACAGTGAATTCAGATTCAGAAACCTCATCATTATCATTGGTTCCTTGCGCTGATGCAGAAAACAAGGCAGATGCAGCTATACATACTGCAATAAGCAGAATTCTTCTTTTCATAAAATGCTCCAGTATAAACTGTTAATTTCAACCTTCATTTTTTCTAGCCACGGGATTATATATTGAATTGCTCATCCTGATTCCGAATTTTGAAAGTAATAGCGCCACAGCACCTTTCACGTCTTCCGCGATGTAATAGAAACATGGAATAAGAACCAGTGTGATAAATGTTGCGAATATAAGGCCGTAACCGAAAGCAAGAGCCAGAGGCGCCACAAGGTAATCTTTTCCGCCAAATCCATACATTACCGGCAGAAGTTCAAGAACCATTGCACCTGCCGTGAGTATTATAGGCCGCAGACGGACAACTCCACCTTCAACAAGCGAATCTTTTAAACTCATACCTTCGCTTCTGAAATTATTGATAAACTGCACCAGTACCAGTGTATTACTCACTATTATCCCCGCAAGGCTGAAGAGACCCAGTGTACTCATGAAAGAAAGCGGCTGCCCGTGTGTAAAGAGAGCAAATATAACACCCACGAGGGCAAAAGGTATTGCTATCATTATGACTAAGGGAAGTATAAGTGACTTTGTATAAACGGTCAGCACAACGAAGATAAATACAAGTGCGGCTATAAACAGGTTCCCCAGTTCTGCCATTGACTCATTGGTATCCTCCTGCTCTCCACCATACCTGACAATATACCCGGGGTAACGTTTCTCTATATCCGAAAATTTACCTTCAAGTATTTTTGTTACATCAACCGGAGTTATTACCTTTGTGTCAACATCAGCCTGCACCTGAACAAGCCTTTTAAAATTCAGCCTGTTAATCTGGGAATATGCTTTATCAATCTTAACATTACTCACCGTATCAAGGGGTATAAGCCCGCCTGTCATGTTCGCAATTTTTACATCACGGAGCCCGGACATTCTTTCCCTGGCTTTCTCCTCAAACCTGACGCGCACCCCGATCTCCTCTTCATCCTGGTTGACCTTTGTGGCAACAGCGCCTGAGAAAGAGGCATTTATAGCTGAGGCTATATCGTAAGCTGATACACCTGTCCAGGCAGCCATACGCTCATTTACAGTGTACTGGTACTCGGTTTTCCCGCTTTCAAGATCCAGTGTGATATCACGCACCCCCTTTACTTCAGGGAGAAAAGCAAGGTATTCATCCGCAATCTTTTTTATTACTTCAAAGTCCTCCCCCTGTATCTCAACGTTAACCGGCTTACCTACAGGGGGTCCGTCAAATACGGATTCCACCTTGATGTTCATATCCTTCGCGATAAGGCCCTCTTCCTGCGCCTGAGAAATTCTTTTGCGAAGATCAAGGTTTATAACATCGGCGATTCTTTTTCTGTTTTTTTCCGGGACAAGGTAGATTTCAAATGTGCTTTTATATGTTGCTTTCCCGGGCTTCGGGTCAATTATATCAACATACTCCTCACCGGCATAGAGATGAAGTGCTTTAAATTCATTTTCAGGAACAGAATCGAGGATCAGCTTTTCAATTTTTTTCATCTCATACAGATTTGATTCAAGATTTGTTTCAAAGGGGAGCTTTACGCTGACGCGGATCTGTTCCTCCCCACCGCCTGTAACGAATTTAAATCCGATTGCCGGAACAAGGGAGAGCGCAGCAATAAATAATGCAATAAGTACTCCCACTGTGATATACCTGTGTTTCAGAGCTGAAGTGACAAATTTTTTATACATGTTCTGAAACTGGCCAAAAAGTCCTTCCTCTATATTTTCATCTTCACTGCGGAGTTTGGAAAGGGTCCTGTCTATTCTATTGCCGAAAATTTTTGATACCAGTTTCTGAGGGAGGGTTTCCCCTCTTTTATCATTTCCCTTACTGTGCGTTTCACCAAGGAACATGTTCAGGTACATCGGGAGGATGAACATCGCGATTACCCATGATGCAATGAGTGTTATAATTATAACCGTTGGTATATCTTTCACGAATTTACCGATCATCCCTGAGACAAGAAGAAGAGGCATAAAAGCAGCTATGATGCACACAAGTGTAACTGTAACTGATACAAATACTTCAGAGACACCCCGCTCTACAGCATCTCTTCTTTTCAGGCCATGCTCCAAATACCTGTGGCTGTTCTCGGCAATGACTATACTGAAGTCCACCATCATACCAAGCACCATGATCATACCGAAGAGGCTCACAATATTGATTGTTATACCAAGATACCACATTCCGGTGAATGTTACCATAAAAGTAACAGGTATACCGGCAAGTACAAGCATCGACATCCGCCTCCCAAGGAGCAGCAACATGAAAACCCCCAGGATAACAAAACCGAGGGCAGCCTCATGAACAACAGATTTTATTCTGGTGCGGGTCCTGTCGCTTTGATCATTAAAAAACGATATCTGAATATCTTCATACCCTGCTGAAGAATATCCGGAGAGGGCCTTTTTCAGCCTGTCTGATAGCTCAATCTCATCAGCGCTTCTCTTTTTCCACAGCTTGAAAACTACTGCCTGTTTTCCATTGAACCTGTGGTATACATCAGCCTCTTCATAGGTATCTGTAACTTTTGCAATATCTCTTATTCTCAGGGCATATCCGGTATCATTCCCCCTGATTACAGTATTTCTGATCTCTTCGGCGTTTTTAAACTGCCCCTTTGTGCGGAGAACAAATTCCTTCTTCCCTATTCTCAGGGGGCCGCCGGGAAAATCTATATTACGCATCTTCAGTGCATTAACAATGGTATTCATTCCTACCCTGTATTTCTCAAGCGTGTCAGGATCTACTTCAACAAGGTATTCCCTGTCAAAAAAACCGAACCTCTCCACCTCGGCAATTCCGTTTATGTCATAAAAGAAATTCTCCGATTTATCGGCAAGTTCACGAAGCCTTGAATATGGTACGTCTCCGTTCTTTGCGGTAAAGGCAACACTCACAAGTTCAGTATTGTCAAAGGAAACCTCGCCGACAACGGGCTTCTGTGCAGATGAAGGGAGGTTCTCCACCTGTTCCACAGCGTCCTTTATATCCTGCACAACCTTCTTTTTATCTTTAGCCTTATCTTCGATAAATACAACGATGAGTGAAACATTCTCGACGTTATAAGCCCTCACCTTGTCAAGATCGCTTATACTGCGAAGCTTCTTTTCAATTGGTATAGAGATCAGTTCTTCAGCGTCAGATGGAGACGAACCGGGGTATACAGTTGTTATAGTCACCATGTCAAACTTTATATCCGGGACAGATTCCCTGTTAATGCCGGAAAAAGTCGCAACCCCGGCAATAAGTATTATTGCTACAATAAGATTGATCAGCAGTTTCTGCTCAAGGATATAGCTTAATATTTTTTTCATAATTCCTCTTTGTTTTTAATTCTTTTACGGGTTGATTTCTTGGTATCTTTTATAAGGATGCTGTTAAGGACAAGGTCAATGATGCTCTCCTTACGTTCCTCCAGGAATTTCTGTTCATCCTTAACCTCTATATCCAGCGATTCAGTTATTGACTGGGAAAAAAAATAGATTATTACCATACCTATGATACTGATAATCAGATGATCCGTATTTATATCACGGATAATCCCCTGGCTCTTACCCTGTTCAATAATCTCCCGAAGTTTAGTGGTTGGGGCCACTCCCCCATGATTGCTTTTAAAATAATTTATCGCAGCAGGTATCTCCTCTGCACCACTGCTCATGGCATCTACCATGATCTTTGTATATTGACTGTTCTCGCTGAAAAAATTAATCTGCGATTTTATAAAAACTGCAAGAGCATCTGCATAGCTGTCTCTGTTTCTGATGTTTTCATCAGTTATAGCCGAAATTGAAAATGACGCTTCATTAAATACAAATTTAAGTACTTCAAGGTAGAGCTCATCCTTGCTGTGAAATATATAGTATATCATCGCCTTGTTTATGTGTGCAAGAGCCGCTATATCCTCCATGTGAGCGCCATACCTGCCCTTCCTTGCGAATACCGGTATTGCCGCATCTAAAATTCTCTGCCTGCTTGTCATCTACAACCTCAATATTTGATCATATTATTTAATTATTCAGTTTAACGTTTACGTTAACAAATATGAAAAAAAAGTGGCACAGGGACAACATTTTTTCATTAACCTGTGAGGTTTATTTTAAATCGGGGTTGTAAGTTTTTATTTTTATATAAAATAAAAGTGTGCGAGGATAAACCGGACATTACCTAGTGCAACATGAAGGGTGCGAATAAATCTATTGAGAGATACCTTTGAAAAAAAAGAAGGCTTCAGGCCTTCTTTTTTTTCAAAGGTTTACTCCCCTTTATTTCAGAATAGATCCTCTCTGCAAGAGATTCAGGGTCAATTTTGAAATCCCTGAGAAGTTCCCTTGCCGTTCCATGAGAAATAAATTTTTCAGGGAACCCGCCCTTAAAAATTCTCTTTGCACAAAGTTCAGGGGGTAGGAGGGAATATATATATTCACCGATCCCGCCTCCGGCGAAACCATTCTCAAGAGTGATAAACCTGCTGCACCTCTCTATAACTTCAGTGATGCCTTTTATATCAAGCGGCTTAATGGAGAGGAGATTTACAACGGATGTTTCCACTCCCTTTTCTTTCAGAAAAACAGCAGCATCAAGCGCTGTATTAACCATATCACCCACTGCAATTATTGCTGCATCGCCCCCGTTTGTCAGGAGTCTGATTTTCCCCGGTACGAATTCATTGCTTTTTTCAACATCGATATTAACCGCCCCGGAACTGCCCCGGGGATACCTGATCGCAACAGGGCCGTCATTTTTGCCCCAGGCGTAGTAAAGCATGTCCCTCAGCTCCTCGCCGTTTGACGGAGCGAAAAATTCAATATTAGGAACTGTGCGGAACATCGATATATCAAAAAGGCCATGATGGGTCTCACCGTCATCCCCGACTATCCCTGCCCTGTCTATGAGAAAACGCACAGGGAGGTTCATTATTGCCACGTCATGTATAACCTGGTCATAAGCACGCTGATAGAACGTTGAGTATATCGGCACAAAGGGTTTAAGCCCGGTGGAGGCCATGGCTGCAGAAAATGTAACGGCATGCTGTTCCGCAATTCCCACGTCGAAAAGCCTTTCAGGCGCCACCTTCTCAAACTCTGCAAGCCCCGTACCCTCTTTCATCGCAGCTGTGACCGCGACAACCTTACTGTCCTTTTTGGCGATAGATGCAAGGGTCCTTCCTGTTACAGATGAGTAGGATTCTGCTCCTGCCCCACCCTTCCTTGAGCCTGTGTCCCTGTCAAAAGGGCCTGTACCGTGAAAGCTGCAGGGGTCACTCTCCGCGGGAATAAACCCCCTCCCCTTCCTGGTGATTACATGAACAATTTTAGGGCCTGAATTTATATCCTTGACCCTGTCAAGGATCTTTATGAGATCATTTATATTATGCCCGTCAACAGGCCCGAAGTAACGAAGCCCCAGGCTTTCAAAAAGCTGTCCCGGTGTTATAAAACTCTTAAAAGAGGTGAATGCCCTGAACATAAAATTATATAATGCTTTGCCGATAAAAGGGAGGCCCCTTATTATCCTCATCGATTTTTTACGGAACCTGTTGTATAAAACTCCGGACCTCATCTCTGTCATATAGGTTGAAAGAGCACCCACGTTTTCAGATATTGAATGATCATTATCATTGAGGATTACTATGACGTCTTTCCCGATATGGCCAAGATGGTTAAGCCCTTCAAATGAGAGTCCGCCTGTGAGCGAACCGTCACCTATTACGGCAACAACCTTGTATTTTTCCCCATTAAGGTCCCTCCCTGCAGCTTCCCCAACTGCGAGAGATATGCTGGTGCTGCTGTGACCCACGTCATAGGAATCGTAAGGGGACTCGTTTCTTTTGGGGAACCCGCTAAGCCCGCCATGTTTTCTTATGGTATTAAACTGTTCCCTGCGCCCTGTAAGAATCTTGTGTGAATAGGTCTGGTGGCCCACATCCCAGATTATCTTGTCAATTGGAGTGTTAAATACATAATGAAGCGCTATGGTAAGCTCAACAACCCCCAGTGACGAGGCAAGGTGCCCGCCCCTCTCTGAGATTACATCAAGCATAAAATGCCTGATTTCCTCCGCAAGCTGTTCCATCTCCTGCACGGAGAGTTTTTTCAGATCTGAAGGGGTATTTATATTTTCAAGAAGCATATTTTCCACCGCAGAACACATTCCGTTACAATGTTAAAAATGTCAATTTTTTACTTTATTTTTCTTCAATATTGAACCAGCGGCTGAAAGCAGTGAAGGCGTATAAAAAAGCCCGCTTTAAAAGCGGGCTTTTTCTTATAAGACAAGCGCAAGGATTGCAAAAATATCAATAATAATCAGGGTGAGAGAGAGATCCTCTTTCTTCCCCTCAAGCAGCTTGATAAGGGTCCAGCTGAGAAATCCCCACACAATACCCTGTGTGATAGAGTATGTCATAGGGATAAGTATTATGGAAAGAAATGCGGGTATAGCATCATCCATTGCTCCCCAGTTAATCTTTGCAACAGGCTTCATCATAAATGCGCCCACAAGCACAAGTATCGGGGCTGTCGCCACAGCCGGTACTACCGAAAGGAGCGGTGAAAAAAACATGAATGGCAGAAAAAGGAGACCGGCAACCACTGCTGTAAGACCTGTTCTCCCCCCCTGCTCAACACCGGCAGCAGACTCAATATAGCTTGTACCTGAACTTGTTCCAAAAAGGCCTGATATTGTAGTTGAAACAGAGTCGACTATGAGGCACTCCTTTACATTTCTCGGTTCGCCATCCTCATCAAGAAGGTCAGCAGCTTCCGCCACACCGATAAAAGTGGATATACTGTCGAACATGTCTGTAAAAAGAAGAGTGAAAATTACAGGGAGAAGGGCAAATTTAAGCGAGCCGATAAAATCGAGGCCCAGGAAGAGACTGAAATCGGGAGCCGCAAACAGACCCTTATATACAACCTGCGGAGCATCCCCTCCCCAGTACCTTCCAACAGGTATGGCAAGTAATGTAGTAACAGCAATACCCAGAACCATTGCTCCTTTAAGATTTTTTACAATGAGGACCGCCGTTACCGCAAGACCCACAATAAAGGTCACTGTCACGGCGTTAAACCCTCCGAAACCCACCATTGTTGCCGGGTTTGGAGCTATGAATCCTGACTGTTTCAATCCTATTAAAGTAATAAAAAGACCAATCCCCGCTGCAACTGCATACCTTAGCTGCCGTGGAATGGCATGAACAATATATGTCCTGATATTAAAAACTGAAAGAAATATAAAAATTATACCTGACCAGAAGACCGCACCGAGAGCAACCTGCCAGGACACCCCCATCCCTATAACTATGCCGTAGGTAAAAAAAGCATTAATACCCATACCGGGCGCAAGCGCTATAGGGGTTTTCGCGTAAATACCCATTGCTATACTGCTGAATGCGGAAACCAGTACTGTTGCGGTAAGGACCGCGCTGAAAGACATCCCGGAGTCCTTGAGTATTGCCGGGTTGACCACTATAATATACATCATTGCAAGAAATGTTGTAAGGCCGGCAAGGACTTCCGTCTTTACATCTGAATTGTTTTTAGTAAGCTGAAAAAACTGTTCCATTCATTGTACTCCTGGATTATTTGTTTACTGACTTATATATCCCGGTAAAATTAAAACTACATATTCAAATTTGTCAAATGTCTTAATTATTAATGAAGGAGACAGTATTTATTCCTTAACTTATTGCAGGTAAAAAATATATTCAGGAATAATTACTTTATAAGAGGACTTTTAATAAACAGGCAAAATGAAAAGGGCTGCCTTTTTAGACAGCCCTTTTCTCTTAAAAACAGGTACACGCAGATTAATATTTATCCATAAGTTCCTTCAGATACTTTTTGGCACTGCCGCTTTTCATATAGCTGCCAAGACCTGAACCTTTAAGCGCCTGTTCAGGGGTGTATCCGGGACCCTGATTTTTCTCCTGTTCTGCCCTGTTCTTTCTTTTTCACTCCACCCTGAGCATCTGCCACCTCGCTGTCATGGACATATGCGTACCCGCATTCAGGCTGTAAATTTTATTCGGAAACTCTGCAGGAACAGGGTAGTTCTTTGCAGATAAAGCAGTGAGTACTGACAGCAGAAATATCAGGATAAAAATAATTTTCCTGGTAAGTTTCATGTTTCCTCTTTAAATAACAAAGGATTATCGTGAAAGACTCTGTTTTTAGCAAAACACGACGAGAAGAAAATGTCATTTTTTATAACACTGTATACTTTTAGCATTCAAAACAAACATGCGCCCCTCTACAAACGAGCTTAAGATAAACATAATTCAAAAAATACCCAGCTAAAAAAAACAGGGATAAAAACTATAATGAAAACCTGAACGGTTAACAGATAATATCCTGCATAAAAAATTCCGCTAACAGGATATAATTATTTACTATTGAAAACCGGATGTTCAGGAATACTGTTTGACACCATTTGTTGCCCGCTGTTAAAGTTAAATTTCTTTATAATACTGCATAACAGCTTTTCGCAGTCAATTCCCGGGGATTATCATAATATATGGGCAGAATTGAAACAGACGTAATTATAATAGGAGGAGGAGCCACGGGCGCGGGGATTGCCCGTGATCTTTCAATGAGGGGCGTAAAGTGCGTACTGGTAGAGAAAAATGATATCGCTTCAGGGGCCACGGGGAGAAACCACGGCCTGCTCCATTCAGGAGCCAGGTACGCGGTAAAAGACCATGAATCCGCACAGGAATGTATAAGCGAAAACAGGATACTGCGCAAGATCGCATGGCACTGTATTGAAGATACAGGCGGCCTCTTCGTAACTCTTCCTGAGGATGACCCCTCCTACCACAGCCAGCTTCTCGAAGGGTGTAAATACGCGGGAATTCCGGCAAAAGAGATAAGCATAAGGAAGGCCCTGCAGCTTGAACCGAATCTGAATCCCGGCATACTTTCTGCAATGACTGTTCCGGACGGGACAATTGATCCCTTCAGACTCACTGCTTCAAATATGCTTGATGCAAAGGAGAGGGGCGTTGTTATACTGACCCATACACGTGTAACATCAATACTTAAAAGTAACGGCAGGATAACCGGGGCCATATGCACATCAAAAGACGGCGGGGAAACAGAGATACATGCCAGGATGATTGTAAATGCCGCAGGTGTATGGGGGCAGGAGGTCTGTTCACTTGCTGAAATAAAACTTCCCATGTTCCCGTCAAAGGGCTCCATGCTCATCATAGACTACCGTGTAAACGGTGTAGTAATAAACAGGTGCAGGCCGCCGGCGGACGGGGACATTATAGTCCCGGGTGATACGGTCTCTCTCATCGGCACAACATCAAGGGAGATACCTTACGACAAAATTGATGATTATACAATAGACGATGATGAAATAGATGTACTCCTCTCGGACGGGGAGAAGCTTATACCCAACGTGAAAAACACAAGGGCCCTCAGGGCATACTGCGGTGTACGGCCCCTTGTAGCGGTATCGGGTGAGATGGATGGAAGGAACATAAGCCGGGGGATCGTACTAATTGATCATAAAGAGCGTGACGGACTTGAAGGTCTGGTGACAATCTCAGGCGGTAAACTTATGACCTACAGGCTTATGGCTGAAAAGACATCAGACCTTGTGTGCCGCAAACTGGGAGTGAAGAAGAAATGCTCTACCCACAAGGTCCCTCTCCCCGGCTCGGAAAGCAGATTCAGCAGCGGAAGGACTGTTAAAAAATTCAGCGGCATACCCGATTCCGTGGTTGGCTCAACCTTTTACAGGCACGGCCAGAGGCTCCGCAACATAATGACAGGGGAGAAGAAAAACTACAGGCTCATCTGCGAGTGCGAAATGGTCACAGAGGGTGAAATAGAATACGCCATAAAAAAACTTGAGGTAAAAGACCTGGTGGACCTCAGGCGAAGAACAAGAATCGGCATGGGGCCCTGCCAGGGTGAGCTCTGCGCGTACAGGGGCGCGGGCCTCTTTCATGAATACGGCGGAACAACGCCTGAAGGCTCAGTTGATCTCCTTTACGATTTCCTGGAGGAAAGATGGAAGGGTATACGCCCGGTTCTCTGGGGTGACGGACTCAGGGAGTCGGAGTTTACATACTGGATATACCAGGGGCTCTTCGGACTCTCACACATAAACGACAACAAGAAGAAAAAGGGTTAATACAGGTGGTTTACGATTGCGTAATAATAGGCGGAGGCCTGGCGGGACTCACATGTGGAATAAAATGCGCTGAAGAGGGTTTACGCACTGTTGTTATTTCAGGGGGGATGAACTCTCTCCACTTTTCATCAGGGTCAATAGATCTGGCCGGATTCACAGACAACGGTTCAATAATAAAAAAGCCCTTCGATTACCTGAAAAAAACAGCATCAGGGAAAAAGGGACACCCCTACGCTAAAGCAGGGCTCCCCGCAATTAAAAAGAGCCTTGATTTTTTTATCTCACGGCTCTCTGAAGAGGGGATAACACTTAACAACAACGGTGACTACAACCATTTCCATGTTACGGCACCGGGGGCAGTTAAACCTACCTACCTGTCACAGGAAAGCGTGTACAGCCCGGCAGGGAAAGATATAATCAAGTCAGGGGGGAAGATCGCTGTCCTGAACTTCAAAGGATTCAGGGACTACTACCCTGAACAGACCGCGGCGAATCTTAAAAAACATCCGCTCTTTAAAAACACTGAATTTATAATGGGAGATATATCCCTCCCCTACTACCTTCATACTGAAAAAAACCTGCACGAGTTCAGGTCTACCGATATAGCAAGAATTTTCGAAACAGAAAGATACCTGCCGAGAATCGCTGATGAAATTGCAAAAGCAGCCGGCGATGCAGGCGCTGTTTCCCTCCCCGCATTTATAGGGATAAGCAACTACAGGGAGATACGCAGAAAGCTCGAGTCAATGACCGGAAAATTTATTTACGAGATACCAACCCTTCCACCCTCAATCCTGGGACTAAGAATAGACAGCGCGCTGAAAAACTGTTTCTTCAGTAAAGGAGGGGAATACATTGCGGGGGAGAAGATAGTATCCGCTTCAACAAACAAAGGTACCGTTGAAAGCATTATGACAGGGAACAGGAGCACATCCTCGGAAATAAAGTCAAGATACTTCGTCCTCGCATCAGGGAGTTTCTTCAGCGGCGGCCTTCAGGCGGGAGTATCGGAAATAAAAGAACCAATTTTCAACCTGAAAGTTCAGGGGGATAAAAAACGCAGTAAGTGGTACAGCCATGATTTCTTTGATAGAAAATCCCACCCCTTCCTCAGCTTCGGTGTGGAGACAGACCGCAACTTCAACCCCTGTTCGGAAGAGGGCAAAACAATAAAGAACCTTTTCTGCGCAGGCTCGGTACTTTCAGGCTACGACCCGGTAAAAGAGGGAAGCGGAGGAGGTGTTGCCATATCCACCGGATACAAATGCGCGGAAAGAATCATCAGGGAACTTGAAAAATGATTAAACTTGAAAACATAAGCTTTGACCACTGTATCAAATGTACAGTATGCACTATTTACTGTCCGGTTGCTCAGGCAACACATCTTTTCCCGGGGCCCAAACAGTCGGGGCCTGACGCGGAGAGGCTCCGTATTAAAAACCCGGAACTTGTGGACGCCTCCCTCAAATACTGCACTAACTGCAAACGGTGTGAAATAGCCTGCCCTTCAGACGTGAAGATAGCGGAAATCATACAGAACGCGAAATGGAATTACGTAAAGGTCCACTGGTTCAGGCCGCGGGACTTTTTCATGAGCAGAACGGACCTTGTGGGTTTACTTGCCACAACGTTCAGCGGGCTGACAAACTTCATTATAAACCTGAAAATCGTAAAAGTGCTCATGCATCTGTTCCTCGGGATCCCGTACAGGATGTCTTTCCCCTCCTACCAGAAAGGGACTTTTACAAAACTTTACAAAAAAAAATTCAGAAAGAGTCAGAAAGCTTTTGAAAAGAAGGCTGTCTACTTTCACGGATGTTATGTGAATTACAACAATCATTCACTGGGAAGCGACCTGATTAAAGTAATGAACGCACTGGGATACGGCGTGGAACTTGCCAAGGAGAAGTGCTGCGGTGTGCCCCTGATTGCCAATGGATATATTGAAAAAGCGAAGAAAAATGCTTCATACAATATAGACTCACTGGGTAAAACAGGCGAATCAATTATAGTTTCAACATCATCAAGCTGCTCTTACGCGCTTACTCATGAATACCCAAGTTTCCTGGAAATGGACAACTCATCATACATAGACAGGTTTGACTACATCACTAAATTTATATACGATGAGTTTACAGCGGGAAATATCCCCCCCATGGGGTCTGTAGGGATAAGGGCCGCGTACCACTCTCCCTGCCATCTTGAGAGAATGGGGGGCGTTATTCACACTCTGGGGGTATTGAAAATGATCCCCGGGCTCGAGCTTGTTGTCCTGAACTCTGAATGCTGCGGCATTGCGGGCACATACGGTTTTAAAAATGAAAACTATGAAATATCCCAGGGGGTGGGCCAGAACCTTTTCAGGATAATAGAAAAAGCTGAACCTGAATTTGTAATAACAGACTGCGAGACATGCACAATGCAGATAGAGATGAATACAAGGTACAGGGTACTCCACCCTGTCACACTTATAGCAATGGCACTTGACAAAAAAGGGTGAAAGAAAAGATGAAATCACACACAACATACCTTACATTTAACACGAAGTCCAGGCGTGACTATATCAACATTACAGGGGATGTTGAAGCCGAGCTCAAAAAAAGCGGTATACAGGAGGGGCTCTGCCTTGTAAACGCCATGCATATAACAGCCAGCGTTTACATCAATGACAATGAAAACGGCCTTATACAGGACTTTGACGATTTTCTTGAAGGCCTTGCCCCGCACGAGCCTCTGAGCAGGTACAGGCACAACCGTACAGGGGAAGACAACGGTGACGCTCATATAAAAAGGAGTGTCATGGGCCGTGAAGTGGTTGTTGCTGTAACAGAAGGGAGACTCGATTTCGGCCCGTGGGAACAGATCTTCTACGCTGAATTTGACGGAAGAAGGCCCAAAAGGGCATTAATTAAAATAATCGGTGAATAAAAACCGGGACGGTTCATATGGCTAACGTAATGATAGTTGATGATTCAAAGCTTGTGAGGAGAAAACTCACTGATATCATCACATCCGCGGGCCACAAAATTGTGGCGGAATGTGAACGGGGGGATGAGGCCCTGAAGGCATACCTGACATTCAGGCCCGACCTTGTAACAATGGATATCCACATGCCGGGCATGAACGGAATCCAGGCCATGGAACAGATCAAAGAGGCTGACAGTAACGCCAGGGTGCTGATAATAAGCGCGGCAAGCCAGGAGATTACAATACTTGAGGGAATACATAAAGGCGCTGCCGGATTCATGGTAAAGCCATTCACCAATGAAAGGGTATTAAACACTGTAAACAGGCTGCTCGCCCCTGTACCGAAAAAACCTGAACCGAAAAAGGAAAACAGGGCACTGAAAGACCTGGCTTTCGATGAGGATATAAACGGGCTTATACTGATCATTGATGATTCAAAAATGGTTCTGAAGATTACATCAGACACACTTAAAAAAGATGAGCATAACATAATAACCGCAAATAACGGGAAAGACGGCATTGAACTTGCCCGTACAGGTACACCTGACCTTATTATACTCGATATCGAAATGCCCGACATGGACGGGTACGACGTACTCAAGGAGCTGAAGAAGGATGAGATCACCAAGAACATCCCGGTGATAATGCACTCATCAAAAACAAAAAAAGACGACATACTCCTTGCAATGAAACTGGGAGTAATTGACTACATTGCTAAAAACTGCAGCGAAATACTTATAAGGGGAAAAATCAAGTCCGCCCTGGTACAGGCCAGGGTTAAAAGGGAACTTCTTGAACAGCACGCCACGGCAAACATAATTGTGGATAGAAAAGGGTTTACAACCTACCTGACATTCCGCTTTACCCTTAAATCTGAAACAGCACTCGCTGAAAGAAAAAAAGTTTTCTCCGGTGCCTTCCTGAAGACCATGATGCAGGACAACATCATAATGGACTTCAGGCAGATAAATGAGATGAATGAAAATGAACTCTCACACATGAAATATATATTCACACTCTTTCCTGACAAGGAGCTTATTCTCGTATGCGGCAAGCATTACGGGGCCTTTGTTTCAGACTTTGAGATTGAGGGGAAAAACCGTTTCTTCATATCAATGGGAGACGCGGAAACCTATATTGAAAATAGAAACGAGGTGACCGACTTCCTCGAAATGGAAGGGTTCGATTTTTGAGACTTGTTGATTCCCACTGCCACCTGGAAGCCCCGGAATTCAGCGGAATCCTTGATACAGTAATATCAGATGCTGAACAGGCAGGAGTTGTAAAACTTATAACCTCCTCAGTAACCGCTGATGAATGGGCACTCTCCCGATCCATATCTGATAAATACAAATCTGTGGAATACAGCATAGGAATACACCCCTGGTTTGTCACAGAAAACGATCTGGATATTAAAAGTAAACTTGAAGCAGCAGGTACGGGGCACGTCGCGGTGGGAGAGATCGGCCTTGACAGGAAAATTGAAAGCCCCCCTTTTGAACTGCAGGTCAGGGTATTCGAGGAGCAGATGAAGTTCGCGGTGGATGTAAACCTCCCTGTAATAATACACTGCCGCGGCGCATTCAATGAACTTATTGAGTCGATTAACCGCACAGGCGTACCGGCACGGGGGGGGATAATCCATGCCTTTTCAGGGAGCAGGGAGATCGCCGAAGCACTGATAAAAAAAGGTCTCTCCTTCTCCATGGGGGGGACACTTACATATAAACCGGGGAGAAAAAAGATAGACACGATGAAGGCGATCTATCCAGAACACTTCCTTCTTGAAACAGACAGCCCGGACATACCTCCAGTGGGAACAGAGAAGCCCAATGTGCCGTCAAACATCCTCCTTAACCTGAAAGGGGCGGCGAACCTCACAGGAAGGCCGGAAGAGGAGATAGCAGAAACAGCAACAGAAAACGCGAAGAGGATATTCAGGCTCGATATATGATGGATCAGTCAAGGACAGAAATACTGGTAGGGATAGAAGGAGTTGAAAAACTCCGCAGATCGACAGTAATGATAATAGGTCTTGGCGGGGTCGGAGGCCACGCTGCCGAGGCCATTGTGCGCGCAGGCGCGGGTCACGTAATAATCGCTGACTACGACAAAGTAGCTCCCTCGAACCTCAACAGGCAGATACTCTCACTCACCTCAAGTATCGGGAAACTGAAAACCGAAGTCGCAACAGAAAGGTTCAATGAAATAAACAGTGAAATAAAAATCACCTCATACCATGAACGGATTACACCTGAAAATATCGGTATGATATTTCCTGAAACTGATAAAAACCTTTATGCCGTAGATGCCATAGATGAGATAGATTCAAAAATCGCGCTCATAATTGAACTGAAAAAACGGGGCATACCCTTCGTGTCATCAATGGGGGCCGGGAGCAGGCTTAACCCCTCGCTGGTAAAGGTCGATGACATCAGCAGAACAGAGCACTGCCCCCTTGCACGGGTTATGCGCAAACGCCTCAGAAACGCCGGAATTGAAAAGGGCGTGCGGTGCGTATACTCCACAGAAAACCTGAACCGATTCGCTGAACCTGAACCGGGCAGTGAGAAGAAGAGGCAGGGGAGCATCTCATTCATGCCTGCGATTTTCGGCCTCACCGCAGCGGGCGTTATCATCAATGATATTATATCTTAACCCGGACTAACAGCGCATTAATTTCATCATCAGTTTTCGGGCGTCGGTCGCCTCTTAATACACCGCATCCCTAATGCGGACAGGTTAAAACCTGCCCCTGCGGATGTTCCTGAATATTCCCACCTCTCCCTCCGGGAGAGGGCCGGGGTGAAGGTGTGAATTATTGCTTTACCTCGCTCCGGGCCGGGCCTTCGGCTACAATAATACGGCCGGTTGCTGAGTGATGCACTGAGCTTACCGAATGTGTGATACGGGATTTCTATACGACAGACTTTCGGCCTGTCACTCAATAACCGCATTGTATCGAAGCACGACCGTATTATTCCGCCTCAGTCCCTGACGCGGTGTGTCATGAATCTTTTCCTGCTTCTTACAACTTGCAGTATCAGGTACTTTCACGATGAAACTCTCCCCATCCAATACTTTTCTGAAGATGATGTAATTTCTGTTGAATTCAATACTTATCGGGTTGATTTCAATACAATTTCGGTCAGCGTCGATATAATTTCAATCAACGTCGATATAATTTCAGTCAACGCCGATACAATTTCAGTCAACGCCGATATAATTTCAGTCAACGCCGATATAATTTCAATCAACGCCGATACAATTTCAATCAACGCCGATACTTTTTATATCTATTTCAATGCCTGAAGGCCTGGTATCGGAGAGTGAATGTACTGAATGTGTTAAATAAATACTTGTCAGATACCGGTTTTCCTGTATTATTTACCCGTTGAAGGTAAAATCTATGAAAGCAACGATTATATATGACAATACCACATTAAAAAGAGAACTCCAGCCTGACTGGGGCTTTGCAGCCCTTGTGGAGGCCCATGGAAAACGTATACTTTTCGATACAGGCGCAGAGGGTTCCATACTTCTTTCAAACATGGACAGCTTAAATATTGATCCACGCACCATTGATGATGTCTTTATATCTCATCCCGATTTTGATCATGTTGGCGGGCTGTATGATTTTCTGCAACTCAACAGTGATGTCACCCTGTGGATTCCATGCTCATTCCATGGCATCAGGCATACTAAAAAGATCATAAACGCGGGAAATCCGGAAAAGATGTATGAGGGGATCTACTCCACCGGAGAGCTGGATGGAATCGAACAGTCGATGTGCGTCAGGACAGACGAAGGAATCGTCATAATAGCAGGATGCTCACATCCCCCGATGAAACACATTATTGATGCCGCTTCAGAATTCGGCGATGTATACGGAATAATCGGGGGACTGCACGGGAACCCGCCTGAATCACTGGAAGAATTCAGCATGATCTGTGCAACCCACTGCACCATGTACAAACAGCAGATTGCGCATCTTTATGGTAATAAATACATAGAAGGCGGCGCGGGAAAAATCATTGAAATAAATTAAAATGATGCTTACTGATGCGGTACAGAGATCATGAATATCAGAATTTTAAACGCAGAATCACTGGGGGCCCGCGGACTTGCCTGTTCCATTCAGTTAAAGCAGCAGAAGATACTCATTGACCCCGGTGTAGCACTGGGATGGTCGCGCCACGGGCTTCTCCCCCACCCCTTCCAGGTAGCAGTTGGAGCTGAAATAAGGCAGACAATTATAAATGAATTAGAAGACGCCACTGACGTGGTCTTCAGTCATTACCATGGAGACCACTGCCCTCTTCTCAACCCGAACCCCTATCAGCTCGGCATCAATGATGCAAAGGATAGTTTGTCCCGCTGCCGCATATGGGCCGGGAGGGACTCTGACTCTTCACCTCTCCAGAAAAAAAGAAGAGACGAATTGAAAAGCAGGTTCAGTAAAAACTGGCATGACGCGGAGGGGACGCGGCAGGGGCCGATTGAATTTTCTGCACCAGTACCCCACGGGGAAGGGGGCGGCAGGAGGGGGATGGTAATGATGACCCGAATCGAAGAGGAGGGTCTCACCTTTGTCCACGCCTCAGATATCCAGCTCCTTAACAGACACACAATAGAACTAATTTCAGGATGGGAACCTGACATCGTACTGGCATCCGGCCCTCCCCTGTATCACTACTCCTCCCCGGCATTTCAGGCACTGAGGGACCTTGCATGGGAGAACGCGCTTGAATTGAGCAGAAACACGGAAACGCTTATTATCGACCATCACCTGCTGAGATCAGAAGAGGGTCTTGAATGGCTTGCAAAACTGAAAGAGTCTTCGGCAAACAGGGTCCTCTGCGCCGCGGAATTCATGGAACGAGAGCCCATCCTGCCTGAAGCCTGGAGGAGTGAGCTGTATAAACGGGTTCCGGTACCGGAAAACTGGCATGAGGATTACAGCAACGGGAAAGCTGATACCGGGAAATACCTGACCGCCGGATGGAAGGCGCTTATAAGCGAAGGAAAAATTAAAAAACATTAATAATTATAATGCCGCCTGAAACCGGTTACTTTTCGAAATCCTTATACAGAAGGCTCGGCTGAATAGCCCTGTTATTCTGATACTTACCGCTGTTATACTCGGTGAAATCACCATCAATGCCATGATAATATATCTGGCAGATTTCAACATCAGGATAGATTACAATCGGCTGAATACAGAATATTTCCAGTGTCCAGAATCCTGAAAACCCCACATCACCGAAACCTGCAGTGACATGAATAAACAAACCAAGCCTTCCTATGGAGGAACGCCCCTCCAGCATGGGAACATAATTATGAGTTTCAGTATATTCAACTGTCCGGCCAAGATATAACTTACCCGGCTCAAGCAGAAGACCTTCTTCAGGAATTACAACTTCAGAACACCTGTTTTCTTTTTTCATATCAAGAATATCGCTGTTATAAACAAAAAGTTCATTATGGAGTTTCAGGTTATAACTGTTGGGATTCAGCTGTTTATCATTAAAGGGATCAATAATAATATCTTTTCCAAGCCTGTTTTTAATTTCAACACCTGACAGGATCATACATCTCTCCTTTAATGTATTCTGTAAAACATGCCGGCATGCGCATTGTTCCGGCCCCGTCATACCGGCTGAAGTGAAACGGAATGCCGGTATCTCATACAACAAGTTCCGGCCATAACACCCCCTCTCTTTTATGCAGGATGGGGTTACCTGACAATAACTTCCCCGAAGAATTCTCTGCATATATCCGCGTAGAATTCCATCATCTCAACCGGAGTTTTTTCAGTTGCACGGAGACTCTCATCAGGAAGGTCTTCCCTGGGAATAAAGCCCTGAAGCACGAACCTTTTTACACCTTCAAGCTCAGAGCATATACGCCTTATTATATCCTCACTGTGGATGGCGGGAACAATGGTGGTACGGAGTTCATAATCAACGCTGCAGTTTTTAAGAAGTTCAAGGCTCCTCTTAATCTTTTCCCTGTCCACCTCAACTCCGGTGACACGGGGATACTCATCAAGGGTGGTCTTATAGTCCATTGCGATGTAGTCGCAGAATGGGATAGTCTTCTCAAGGGTTTCAGGAAAACTACCCTGCGTGTCCAGCTTAACGTCCATCCCCATATCTTTAATAAAGGAGGCTGTTTCAGGAAGGTTCACCTGCATGGTGGGTTCTCCGCCTGTAACGCAGATGCCGTCAATCCAGTTTCTCTTACCCTTCTCAATGACAGACCTTACTTCACCGTAAGTCATGTTTTTGCCGGAGCGCTTTAACAGGCCGGAATTATGGCAGTAGCCGCACCTGAAGTTACACCCCTGGGTAAAAAAGAGGAGAGAGATGTGGCCCTCATAATCTATTGTTGATTCACTGCCCTGGTAAGTGTAAAGGGCGGATTCAGCTTCATCCCGCACGGGCAATCTCCAGAAGTTCCACAACATCATCGCCGCTCAGCGCCACGCCGGTTGAAGAATAATCGGTCTGGATCTGCAGGTATACAGGCTCGAAAAATTCACCCTCACCATTGCCGGAAACGGCAGGCCTTGTATCAGGTATCTTCAGGTATGATCCGTTTCCGCTATCATACTTCATTACCTGGAGAGCGGGGAGCCTCTGGCCGTTCACTGTTTCAGAAAGAGCGTAGGCCATCATCCCTTCAACAGTGGAGAGGTTCCGGTAGTCAAGAGCAAACTCCTCACTCAGTTCGCTGCTGTCGAGAATTGATTTTACATCATGGAGAAGGCGAGCGCATCTGTCGCACCCGTTTTTTCCGTATATTACAATAAGATAAGGTTTCATATTCACATCCGTTTTATAAATATTTATTTAATAATCTGCATATAACATTCATTATTTAATTACTTGAGTTAGGCGAAATTTAACATTGATAATAGGATTATTGGTTTAAA
>DAIOFM010000070.1:0-21353 GCA_036745755.1 Spirochaetota bacterium
AATGTGTATCGAGATTTCTTGAATATGAGGAGATGTATCTGAAAAGGATAGCACTTTACTTTTAGTTGGCAGGCAATCGGGGTCAGAGCCGGAATTGAGCCCGAATTTAAAATTCCCCTCTATTTCATAAATTATTCTGGACAGGCTGCTTTTTAGCAGGTATCCCCTTTAGTCAGAGGTTAAAGTTTTGGGAAAAGAGGAATTCAAAGAGGCCTTTTTCGGCGCGGTTGAAAATCTTATTGAACATAAGCTGTCAAATCCCGGCAGGGAGCTTATCATGAGCTATTTTAATGATATGGATGGCGATACTACTCTTGAAAGGGCAGTGAAGGCCATGGAGAAATATATTCATGATGAATTTCCTGCAAAAGAGGAGAGGAGTAAAAAACTGAAAGCCAGCCTGAACAGGCTGGCATATGAGGCTGAGAACTGGGACAGGGAGTGATCTTTTTTTAAGAGATCATTTCCCTGAACTGTGAAAAAAGGTATTGTGAATCATTCGGTCCCGGGCATGCTTCAGGGTGATACTGTACCGAGAATATCGGGAGCTTTTTATGCCGCAGTCCTTCGACTGTTTGATCATTAAGGTTTACGTGTGTAACTTCAATTTCGCTGTTATCTTTAAGGGATTCCATGTCAACGGTGAATCCGTGGTTCTGTGAGGTAATCTCTACTTTCCCGGTCGCAAGGTTCATCACAGGCTGGTTCCCTCCGCGATGGCCGAACTTCAGCTTGTATGTTTTCCCTCCGAGTCCGAGCCCGAGTATCTGGTGTCCAAGGCATATGCCGAAACAGGGTATCTCCTCTTTCGCGATGTCCTTAACAAGAGTTTTAGCGTATTCGACAGCATCGGGATCGCCGGGTCCGTTTGAAAGGAATATACCTTTTGCCCCTCCCGCGAGAACATCTTTAAGCGGGGTCTTAGCGGGATATACTGTTACGTTAAAGCCGGTTGATTTAAGGAGGCGGAGGATATTAAGCTTAACCCCGAAGTCGTAAACGCCGATTTCAGGGTTCCCTTCTGTTTTGTCACCAAATGTATATTGTTTTTCACAGGTCACTTTTGACGCCAGGTCAAGCCCGCTCATCGACGGGTGGCTTTTCAGCTTATCAACCGCCCCGTTCTTATCGTAGAATATCCCTGCCCGCATGGCCCCTTTGTCACGCAGGTGACGCGTAAGCATCCTTGTGTCTATACCTTCAATTGCGGCTATTTTTCCCTCTTTAAGGTAATCTCCAAGAGACCCGGTTGCCCTGAAGTTTGAGTAGGTTTTACTGTATTCTTTAACGACGAATCCGGCAACCTGGATTCTGTCTGATTCAACGTCCTCTCTGTTTATGCCGTAATTTCCTATCATTGGGTAAGTCATGGCAACTATCTGTCCGCAGTATGAAGGATCCGTAAGAACCTCCTGATAGCCGCTCATCGATGTATTGAAAACAGCCTCTCCCATTGTTTCACCGTCATAACCGAACATTGTGCCTTCAAACTCTGTTCCGTCTTCAAGTATAAGCCAGGCTTTTTTTGTCATTATTATACTCCCTGAAATATAAATGGTCCCTGTTATCTGAACCGTATGTCTACCGAGTCACCGTGTTTATCGTCAAAGCCTTCATATGTCGACATGAGTCGTACAGGTCCGGCCGTTTTTTTAAGAGACTCTTCACTGAGAAGCTGGAATGTGGTACGCCTCAGGAATGTCTCAACAGATGTACCCGATGAAAATCTCGCCGCTCCGCCGGTGGGAAGAACGTGATTTGTGCCTGAGTAGTAGTCACCTACCGCAACCGGTGCGTGTCTCCCGAGAAAGAGCGAACCCACATTCTTTATTCTATCAATATATTCGAGGGGATTGTCAACCATAAACTCCATGTGTTCAGGGCCGTACTTATTGCTGAAATTTATAGCTTCATCCAGCGAGTCGGCCACAAGTATTGTACCGCCGTTGGCAACGGAAGTTTTTTTGATTTCATGACGCCCTTTTCCGGACTCGATATCTTTAATAACTATATCTTTTACTTCCTGCGCGAGTTTTTCAGATGTGGTTACAAGGACTGCAAGCGCCCGTTCCTCGTGTTCGGCCTGTGAGAGGAAGTCCCATGCCACCCAGTCAGGTCTTGATTTTTCATCTGAGATTATAAGTATTTCACTGGGTCCTGCCATTGAGTCGATCTGTATTACACCCATGCTGAAAAGGTAGGTCTTGGCTGCGGTTACAAATATATTTCCCGGCCCCACGATTATATCGCATTTCTGAATTTTGTCAGAACCGAAAGCCGCAAGGGCTATGCCCTGGGCCCCGCCCGATTTGATTATATTTTTAACTCCAAGTTCCTTGCATATTGCGTAGATAATATCGGGTACTTTCCCCTCTTTGTTGGGAGGTGTTATTATTGTTATGTTTTTTGCCCCGGCAATCTGCGCCGGGATTACACCCATAAGTACTGATGATGGGTATGATGCTTTTCCTCCAGGTACATAGATCCCGGCGCTTTCAATCGCCTGGTAGTTTACTCCCAGTGTTATCCCGTCTTCCCTTGTGTATATTGAGTTTTCGCGGAGCTGCCTTCTGTGAAACTCCTCGATATTTTTTCTCGCCTCCATGAACGCGGCTAGAACATCTTTTGGTGCGTTTTTGTGACCTTCATTTATTTCTTCTTCAGTGGCAAATACGCTGTGCAGTTTTACACCGTCGAATTTTTCAGTATATTTTTTAACGGCATCTTCTCCGCCGTTTTTTACGTCGTTAACTATGGGAATTACAGTATCGATCATAATTGAACTGAAGTCTTCGCCAAACCTGTTGAAGAGTTTATCCAGTTCAGAGTCAGTAAGATTTTTTATTTTTTGTATGGTGATCATTTGCGCCTCTTTAATACTGGTGAATTTTAAGAAATTATCCACAATCTATCAGTATGTAAAAATTGTCAAGTTATAGATACGGAAAAAAGGGGTCATTTTTTTATGTCAACGCAAAGTATCCGGTTATTCCCTTCAGGATCTATATAGCGCTTTGAAAATGTTATACACATGTTTCCGGTTGCGGTTGAAATATACGGTTCTGATATATACCTGGTGTGGCCGTTAAAAAGAGAGTAGAAATAATCTTTGTTGGACTGATCGCTTCCGGAATCATCGGGCTGAAATATGCGGCTTCTCCCCCCTTTTTTTATCATGGAATTAATAACAGTTTCACTTGTCTGTATCCCTGAATCATCAAGGATGTAAGCGCATTCTATGGGTCTGTATTTTGCTAAAACCTCCTTCAGGGTCTCTTCCGGAAGATAGCGCTCTCCACTTGAGAGTTTAAAAACTATTCTGTCTATCAGTTCAGTATGTTGCTGTATCTCTTTCTCCTCGTTTTTTATGCGTAAATTTCGTCCCCGGATGAACTCAGCGGAAACCAGGTTCATTCTTTCAGATATGATGTCTGTGTCTATTTCCTGAAGAGGAGAGGGACACCCCATGAGATATCCCTGTAACATATCAGCATTCAGTTCCAGGACCTTGAGCGCTTCATTTTCGTTTTCAATCCCCTCCGCGATAACAATAGAACCGGTGTTATGCGACAGCTTGATTATTGAACGCGCTACCTCCTGCCTGTAAAAATCGCCGTCTATTTTGTTTATTATTGATCTGTCCAGTTTGATGAGATCAGGTTTAAGGCTGACTATCCTGTCCCAGTTTGAAAAACCGGCGCCGAAATCATCCAGTGCAATCATAAATCCCATTTTTCTGTAATCACTTACAAAGCGCCCCAGACTTTCAATGTCCGAGACCTCGGATTCAAGAATTTCAATTATGATTGATGAGGGATTGATGTTATGTTTTTCCACTTCTTTTATCAGGTGTTTTGAGCCGATTCCTTCTTTTATGGCATTGCTGTCCAGGTTAATTGAAAGTACGCTGTTCCGGTTTTTCCTGTAATATGATGAGAAATTTTCCAGGGCCTTTCTTCTGAAAAGCCTGTCAAGTTCAAGTGCCAGGCCGTACTGCTCTGCTTCCTCGATGAGAAGCTGCGGAGGAATAAGTGAATTGTCAACGGGATTGATACCGCGGCTCAATGCTTCAAATCCGATTATCTGTTTTCTCTTAAACGAAAGAAGAGGCTGAAAATGAGTGGTAATCAGCTCAGATTCGAGTATCTCTTCAATGGTAATGTTATCATATTCACGCATAATGAGACCTGCTTCGTTTTTTGCCATGATAAATGCAGGGACTTTTTTTTAAAGCCTCTATTCACAAACTGACCCGTAAAACGGCCATAGTTTACATACATTTAAAATAAGCGCCCTGTTCTCAAAATTTATAATGTAAAAGCTATATAACCCTGCTGACATGGCGGCACGTTAAAAGTATATACACTTTTAACCGGAACAGTTATTCACTCTTAATCGCTGAAAAATATACTTTATGACAGAGCAAAGGTCTTGACTCAGCATCATCCGGGAGTTATATGTTCGAATAGGGTCGTTAATCAGTATTAAATTATTATAGATATGACATAATGATTATTATAAATAAATGTCGTATTCTGCAGGGGATTATAATTATGAAAATTGCAATTGCTCAGGTAAATCCTGTAATAGCTGATATTGAAGGGAACAGAAAAAAGATCATTGATTTTATCTCAAGGGGTGAGGAGGAGGGGGCTGACCTGATCATTTTTCCCGAAATGGCAACCATAGGGTACCCTCCCATGGATCTTCTTGAGAACAATAAACTGGTTGAGGACAACCTGGCCTCACTTTCCGGTATACGTAATTTTTCCCGGGGAATTGAGGCCGCGATCATTACAGGGTACGTGGACTACGACAGGGAGAATCCCCCCATGCTTTTCAATTCCGCTGCAGTAATAAAAAAAGGTGAGATAATATTCAGACAGAACAAAACCCTTCTGCCGGGATATGACGTCTTTGATGAGTACCGTTACTTTTCATCTGCTGCCGGATCGGATGTTTTTGATCTTAACGGTATAAAAACAGGCATAACGATATGCGAGGATATATGGTCGGCACTTGGTAATGATAACAGCCGTTTTATGGATCAGAGGAGATACCATTCCGACCCGATGAAAGATCTCACTGATAAAGGTGCTGAGCTTGTCATAAATATATCGGCTTCGCCCTATGTTAAGGGGAAGAGGCAGGTGAGGATGGAGATGCTCAGTGAGCTGGCGCAGAGATACGGGGTCTCAATTGTTTACGTAAACCAGGCCGGAGGGAACGATTCCCTTATTTTTGACGGCAATTCATTCTGTATTAATCCTGCAGGGGGTATATACGCCCATGCCGCCGGTTTCGGCGAGGATCTCCTTGTCATTGAGGAGGGGAAGGGCAGCAGCGTAAACAGGCCGGTTGATGACATTGATGACATAAGAAAGGCCCTTGTTCTCGGCCTCAGGGATTATATGCATAAGTCAGGATTTAAAAAGGCCGTCCTTGGACTGAGCGGCGGCATAGACTCCGCACTCACAGCCACGCTGGCATGTGAGGCCATAGGCCCGGAAAATGTAACAGGTATAACAATGCCTTCGGTATATTCATCATCGGGAAGCGTTGATGATTCATACATCCTTGCGGAGAACCTGGGGATGAGGATTGAGACAATAGCAATAGGGGACCTTTTTGAGCAGTTTAAATCCGACCTGGGAGGAATGTTTAAAGGGATGGAGGAGGACGTGACCGAGGAGAATATCCAGGCGCGGGTGCGCGGCGTGCTCCTTATGGCTGTAAGCAACAAGACCGGGGCGCTGCTTCTCACTACGGGAAACAAGTCGGAATGCGCTACCGGATACTGCACGTTATACGGGGATATGTGCGGCGGCCTGGCAGTAATCTCAGACCTCCCCAAAACTCTTGTGTACGAGCTGTCCGAACGTATAAACAGCGATGCGGGCAGGGAGATGATCCCCCGCGCGATAATAGAGAAGGCCCCTTCAGCGGAACTCCGGCCTGATCAGAAGGACCAGGACTCTCTCCCTCCGTACGACATACTTGACGGCATACTTGAACTCTACGTTGAACAGAGGATGTCGGCTGACGAAATAGTCTCCATGGGATATGAAAGGGAGACAGTGAATTTTTTACTGCGCCTTATAAATATTAATGAGTACAAGAGGTTTCAGGCTGCACCGGGACTTAAAGTCACATCAAAGGCCTTCGGTACGGGGAGAAGGATACCACTGGTGAAAAGGTTTGTACCGTAATAGATAAAGCAGGGGGTTGCAACCCCCTGCTTTTCAGGAACATATCAGATATAATCAAAGTACTGTTTTATAGTCTCAAAATTGTTTTTAACATTCTCTTTCCCTGCAATTAAATCCATGTGGCCTGGCAGCAGGTATTCTATGTCGAGTTCCGACATCCGCAGGATGCTCTCCTTGAGCTGCGCCGCGTTACCGCCGGGAAAATCGACCCTTCCGAAACTGTTGCTGAAGACCAGGTCGCCGCATACAAGTACTTTCTTCTCCTTCCAGTAAATGCAGCTTGACGCAGGTGAGTGTCCCGGTGTCTTGAAGACTTCAAGCTGGTGTCCCCCTATGTCGAGAGGGCCTTCCTCGAATTCCATTTCAAAATTAATTTCAGGATAATGCATCCCCATCATCTGGAAAAACAGCGGACCGGTCTGATTGAGGAATGCGATCTCCTCTTTATGCATGCCGGCAGGTATGCCCTGTTTTGTGAAATTTACCGTGCCCTCAAAATGGTCCGGGTGGCTGTGGGTATTTAAAACAAAGGCGATTTTTCCGGTATCGATCCCGTCCTGCTCCATCTGTTTAAGAAGGGTGTCAGTGTAGTTTTTGAGCCCCGGGTCAAAGAGGATGTTGAAGGGCTCCCCGAAATAGAAGCTGTTGCAGTTATTTTCAAAAATGCCGTTCCAGATATATGCGTATACGTTGTCTGTTACTTTCATGATTAATCCTTCTGTTGTAATAGTAGTGTAAACTTTTATCTTATTGATAGCGGTTTTAGTCAACATTTATTGCCTACAGGTCTCTGCTAAGGTAATCTGATTAATTGTTTTAATAGAAAATTTTTGATTCTGTCATTGCCGGGAGCACCTCGGAAGACCTGTAATAAGTATCAGTAAAATGGCAGATCCGGGTGGATTGACCGGGTACTTTATGGGCTGCAGCAGTAATTTATATGGATATTCGTATGCAAAGAGACATAAAAAAAATTGATATTCAGGTAATTTTTACTAAACTTATTAAGAATAATTCCGAATATTGAAATGTAGAGGGTGTACAACTGTCTATCTGAACAGGAGGATAAAGGGGTTCAGAGAAGATGAGAATATGATGATATTAAGCACCCTTTTTAATGAGACATAAAATTTTGAAAAAGGAGGCACATTGATGGATGCTATACGATTTCCCGGTTCATACGGCATTGGCAACAACAGCGGCAGAACTGAAATGGGCCGCCATGACATTAAAAGAAGCGGATTTTCCGGAACCCGTGGCGGCAGTGATGTAATTGAAATCTCCCCGGAGGCAAAGGACAGATTTGAAAGGGAGAATCTTGTCAGGCTCGACAGGATCCGTTTGAAAAAAGAGACAGAAAGCTACAGGAGAAAACTGGCAGATTACATAGATTTTAAAGAAGCAGACCTGAGGAATATCTACAGGCTTGATAAAATCAGGGAGGCAAGACGCAAACTATATGAGGGTTTATACGATAATCCTTCTGATGAAATTTTGAAAAAACTGGTTGAAAAGCCTGATCTATAGATCAGGCTTTTCCCATTAATGTGTTCCGGCGTAAATAGTTTCAGCTGTAAGAGAGATTTTCAGGTTCCTGGCTAAAAAAAAGAAAGGGAGAGCAAAAATGGACAATGAAATTGTTAAGAGGTTTGCAGTTGACGTTCTTGGATGCGGGTGTGAAGATTCTGTATTTAAAAGTATAGAGAAGAACAGAAGTTTCAGGCTGCCGTCAGGCATTACGCTTCCATTACGGATTCTTATCGGGAACAGGCTGCTTATATATATTGCCGACAGCGAGACTGTCTCCCCTGCTGATCTTAAATCTGTGGTGAGGGACGGGCTCAGGGAGAGAGACTCCTCAGGCTACAACAGGCTCAGGGTGGTAATAAGAAGTGAAGAGCCTGACACTGTTTCTGATAAGTATATTAAAACATTCAACGAAATAGCTGAAAGAGATGAGAAGACCCATGTTCATGTTCTGAGCAGGAGTGAATCTCTCTGAACATGACTTGTTCGATATGCCGCAATCTTTATTTACCGCGGCATTAATTTCTGAAACTTTTAACTAACGAGACCGTTTACTGTTTGAGGTGCGGTCTTTTTTAATCCGTAAAACCATAGCTCATCCCCCCTTTTTAAAGATTAAGATTTCAATAATCCTCTTTAAATAATGTTTTTTATAACGGATTAATATATATTTTTATACATACGGATAAAATATAAGATCACAAAAAGGGGATCTAAACGTCCGGTACTTTATATGGATTCAGGAGGGGGATGTCTGCAGGGATTTCATACAGGTTAAGGCTGCTTTTATGGATAATGCCTACTCTTGCCGCAGGGCTCCTTGCGCTCAGTGCAGGGGCATACTGGTATACAAAAGATATCATACAGGATGAGCTTACAAGGAGCATGCTTTCAGCAACGGGTAAAAGCGCTGAGAATATAAACATATGGCTGAGGACCCTTATCCTTGAACCTGAAACAATAGCAGCCACCCCTGCAGCAAAGAATATCAATCGGGATTTCCATACACTGGATATTCAGAATATAAACAGGTACAAAGTACTTCATAAAAAATATCCCGACATCTTTCAGGACATTTATGCCGCTAACCGGAAAGGGGTTTATCACACTGTCCAGCAGGATGGTGACAGGTTTTCATTTTTTGTCGGTGATATAAGCAACAGGGGCTATTTCCGCTCAATAATGTCCGGAGGACCGGCTCAGATAACAGTGCCGCTGATTTCGAGGACAACCGGTATACCTACGATCTTTGCCGTTGCCCCGATCAGGGATGAGAATGAGAGGGCGCAGGGGCTGATAGGTATCGGTATCTCACTCGATTATGTTGAGAAAGTGGCGGAAAGCCTCAGGTTCGGCAGCACCGGTTACGGTATTGTTCTCTCTTCAGACGGAACGGTCATATTCCACCCCGACCGGTCTCTTAATTTAAAGAAAAACGTTTTCGAGCTTGAGGGTGAGTCTGTAAATATGCTGGGGAAACTGATGATTGCCGGCGGTTCAGGCGTGCATCACTATACTTATAATAACCGGAGGGAGGTTGCTTTCTATCATGCGGTGCCGGTAACAGGATGGTCGGTGGCGTCGGTAATCTCGGAAGCTGAACTCTTCTCCCCTGCAAGGCAAATGCTAAGAACTCTTTTTTTCATTACAGCTGCAATAATTGCACTTATTGGAACAATTATAATCCTTGTGTCCAGGCGGCTTGCCAGTCCTCTGCAAAAGCTTGCACTTCATGCGAGGGAGGTCGCTTCCGGTAATCTGGATGTTCCCCCTCTGGTTATACAGTCCGGGGATGAGATTGGTACACTGGCGCATGCGTTTAATGAGATGATTGTCAGGCTCAGGGACACTATGGATGGATTGAAAAAGAGTGAGGAGAAATACAGGGGTATTTTTGAAAATGCAGGGGAGGGTATATTCCAGAGTTCTTTTTCCGGTCAGAACCTGAATGCGAATCCCGCGATGCTGAAGATACTCGGCTATGAGTCGCCTGATGAACTGTTTTCTCCCGGTTTTAATATTAAGGAAAAATTATATGTTATTCCGGAAGAGAGAGATTTGTTTGTTTCTCAAATGAAAAAAAACGGTTTTATAAACAGGTTCGAGATACAGTTTTACCGCAGGGACGGGGAGAAGATCTGGGTCTCCCTTAGCGCGCATGTCGCACGGGATTATGAAGGCGGTTTCGATTTTATTGAAGGCGTGTGCCTGGATATAACTGAACGGAAACATGCGGAAATTAAACTGATGGAGAGCGAGGAGAAATTCAGGTCTCTTGTGGAGAATCTTAATATCGGGGTTTACCGCTTCTCGGGCGGACGTTTCATACAGGCTAATCGGGCAATGCTGAATATATTCGGTTATGATAAAATGGAGGATCTTCAGAAAACCGCGTTTGAGGATCTGTTCATGGATGCCGCTGAAAGGGACAGGCTTATGGATAAGCTGCGCCTGGATGGATTTGTTAAGGATCTTGAGGTGGTGATGAAGAAAAATACAGGGAAGGAGATATGGTGCTCTGTTACGGCTAACCTGCATAGTGACAGGGATAATAAAAATGTCGCTTCCGATGGAAGCATTGAATGGTTTGATGGAGTCCTTGAGGATATAACCGAACGTAAAAATACGGAGGATGAGAAAAAACGGCTCGAAGTACAGCTCCGGCAGGTTCAGAAAATGGAGGCTGTGGGTCAGCTTGCGGGGGGTATTGCCCATGATTTCAATAATGTACTTACGGCAATTATCGGTTACGGGAATCTCCTTTCCAGAAGAATCACGGGGGGTGATGAAAAATCGGAAAAATATATTAATGAAATGCTGTCCGCTGCAGATCGGGCTGCAAATCTCACCAAAGGTCTCCTGGCTTTCAGCAGAAAGCAGGTCATGGAGCCTGAGCCCCTCCGTATTAATGAAATTGTGCAGAAGATGATGAAACTTCTCTCCATGCTTCTTACCGAGGATATTGCCATGGAAACTTTTCTCACTGAGGCTGACCCGGTGGTAATGGCCGATGTCACGCAGATTGACCAGGTGCTTCTTAATCTTGTGACAAATGCGAGGGATGCCATGCCGGGAGGGGGGAAGCTTGTTATAGAGACCAGGCTTGCAGAGATCGATGATGCGTTTATAAGCATGCATGGTTTCGGGACAAAGGGCCATTATGCCCTTCTCTCTGTTTCCGATACCGGAGCCGGGATGAGTGCGGAAATCAGGGATAAAATATTTGATCCGTTTTTTACTACAAAGGATATCGGGAAGGGGACCGGTCTGGGGCTGGCAATAGTATACGGTATAGTGAAGCAGCACGAAGGTTTTATCAGCCTCTATAGCGAAGAGGGGCACGGCACAAGATTTCTGATTTATATTCCTGTAATAAATTCCGGTACAGAGGAGAAGTATGTTCAGCCGCTTGAAGTAACGGGGGGGAGCGAAACAATCCTGATAGCAGAGGATAATGCAGGCCCCAGAAGCCTGATTAAAGAGATATTAACAGGAGAGGGGTATACTGTTATGGAGGCAGAAGACGGTGAGATGGCAGTCAGCATGTTTAGAGAGAATTGCAATAATCTGGATCTTGTAGTCATGGATGTAGTAATGCCTGAAAAGAACGGTTTTGACGCTTACCGGGAAATAAGCAGTATAAAACCCGACGTTAAAGTTCTGTTTATGAGCGGTTATACAGGGGAAATTATACTTGATAAGGGACTTAATGAAAATGAGTTTAACTTTATTTCAAAACCTTTCTCACCCACTCAGCTTTTGATTAAGATCCGCGAGATCTTTGACAGTTGAATTTTTTATAAAATATGAATTTAAATTTCATGCCATTCCAAGAACGGATAAATAAAAACTTTTACAGATATTGTTAAAGCTCGATTTCCAGGAGGTCAACTGCTGATACTGTCTCAGGGAAAATCTCCCTGGCTTTTTCCCCGGCGCATGCCCTCTCTTCAAGCGAAAGATATCTTGAGGCGTCAAAATGCGCGAGTGCCAGTTTTTTTGCTCCTGCCTCTAGTGCTATCCCGGCAGCGGTCTCAGGGTTCAGGTGGGGCCATGAGGGCCTTGATTCACCCGGTCTGAATGCGCATTCCGTAATGAGGAGGTCCGCTGCGCGCGCAAGCTCCACAGCGTTTTCGCAGTAGCCTGTATCTGTGCAGAAAGCCACACTCTTACCGTCAGCAGTTATGCGGTAACCCAGACAGGGATCTGAATGTTCCATTGGAAGAAAGCGCAGCCCGAAGGGTATTTTGTCAATGCCGGAGGGGAGTTCAATTATCTCTGTTTTATAAGGCAGCTTTTCAAGGGGCACGGTGAACGGGCTGTTAACAATAGTTTTTATGACACCGGAGGTCCCCTCCTGCCCGATTATCGTAAGTCCCCTGCTGCAATTAATTCTTGAGAGGCCGTGCAGTCCTGAAATATGATCCATGTGAAAGTGACTTAGAAGAAGATAAACAGGCCTGGCCCCGTCAATATAGCTGCCGAGCCTGAAGAAGCCGCTCCCCGCGTCCAGAACAATGTCGCAGTCAGCTGTTTTTACAAGAACTGACAGGGTGTTGCCGGTGGCTGTTTCAAACCATCCGTTTGTGCCGAGAAATATTATCTTCACAGTTGGTCCTTTATGTTAAATTCCTGATGTCACATAAATTGAATTTAATCTGTTTTTGATGCAATAAAAAATTTCTTGACCATATATCGTATTATTGCAATATATTGATAATACAATATGGCGGTATGATGTGGGAAAAATTAATTATGAAAAAGAGAGTGAGCTGTTAAAGGCAATTGCCCATCCTGTAAGACTGAAAATAGTCAATATACTTATGGGTGATGAATGTTGTGTCACTGAACTGATTGATATGTTGAATCTTCCGCAATCGACGATCTCACAGCACCTGGGAGTTTTAAAAAGGGCAGGGGTGCTTCATCCCTATAAATCAGGGGTGAAAACCTGCTATAAAGTCACCAGCGATAAGGTGGCAGGAATTATATCGGTTCTGGGATGAGTTATGGCAAGGATTACTCCTTTTGAAAATTACAGTGATGACTATGACCGCTGGTTTAATGACAACAGGTCTGTTTACGAAATGGAGCTTGAAGCTGTAAGGGATTTTATCCCTGAAAATGCCTTCGGACTTGATGTGGGAATAGGGACAGGCAGGTTTGCCCTGCCCCTGGGCATTAATACAGGAATCGACCCTTCATTTAAAATGGCTGTAAAAGCGGCAGGTAACGGGCTGGATGTCTGTATCGCCGTGGGGGAGTCTCTTCCTTTTAAAAAGGAAACTTTTGATTTCCTGCTCATGGTTACGTCGATATGTTTTTTTGACGATGTGAGGTCAGCCCTTGGTGAGGCATGGAGGGTGCTGAAAAAAGAGGGACAGATAATTATAGGCTTTGTGGATTCACAGAGTGAACTGGGGAGGCAATATATTGCGCGAAAGGATGAGAGCAGGTTTTACAGGGAGGCTACTTTCTACTCTGTACCAGAAATAATCAGTTACCTGGATGATACGGGGTTTTCCGGTTTTGAATTCAACCAGACTGTCTTTACAGTGCCATGTGATGGTTATATAAAATTTAAAAAAGGTTACGGCAGCGGGAGTTTCGTTGTCATAAAGGGACTTAAAAAAGAAAGGTAAACCGGGAGTAAAAAAATGTCTGAATCATTGATGGATGCTGTTAAACTTCTTGAGCTGAAGGAGGAGACAAGCCTGAACGAAATCAACTCAAGGTACAGGGAACTGCTGTTTAAATGGCACCCTGACAGGTGTCGGGATAATCCTGAAGAGTGCAAAGATATGACTGAAAAGATAATAAGGGCGTATAAAACTGTAATGTCCTACTGTTATGATTACAGGATTACCTTAAGCGCGGAGCTTTCAGATAAAATATCACCTTCAGACAGCCCTGATGAATTCTGGCATAAAAGGTTCGGGCAGGATCCGCTATGGGGTTATTCCGAATAACTTAAATAGAGTCCGATTTAGATGAAAAGACCGGAAGTAAAGTAACGGTACCTGACCGGCCCTGCATATAGAAGAGAGAATTTTTTAGTTTGACCTGTCGTGAATTTTATTATAGAAATCCTTATAAGATATATCAGTAATAATTTTTACCTGAAATAAGTTAAGGGATAATTACTGAAAATATACAGTTTGTTTAACCGGATTCTGATTTAAAAGATATTATTTTTTATGGAGGATTTTCATGGCAAGAAGTACAGAACATGCAGTACTTATATGTTTTATCTGCACAATAATAATGCTCGCAGGAGTGGCGTCAGGGATATATTTCAGTATACCATTAATCGCTGTTTTTGCTCTTCTCCCTGCTGTAATATATGAAGTTTACAGGGTGCAGGGTGTTTCCACAATATGGGCAGCATGGGGTATGCTTGCTGTGCTTGCAGTTGAGACTGTTCTTGTAATCGGAAAATTTAATCTTAACATTGCCACTTATGCCGCAAAATATATTCCCAATCTTCCGGCTGTTGACGCGAAACTCGCAGGGCCTGTAATCATGGGATACTTCTCGTACATCCTTATTAAAAGGACTGCGGGGATTTATACTAAATGGCTTGCTGTGATAATACTTATAGGCTGTCTGGGGCTTTTCTATGCCCTTGATCCCACGCTCTTCAGCAGGTTTACGGGAGAGGGTTTACAGAATGGTTTAAAAAATCTTCCTCTCAGATAAACCGGTTCGGTCTGTTAAAAGAATGGGCTCCCGGTATTATGGAGCCCTGTTCTTCCCTGAACGTTTTTAGTTTTTTGAGAACCGGTTCTGGATAATAATCCCCGCGATAATAAGAACCAGGCCTGATACTGTTGAGAGAGTGATCTTCTCCCCCACTACTACTGAAATTAACAGCAGTGACATGAACGGGGAGAGAAAGACAAGATTGCTTATTGATGCCGTATTTTCAGCATACCTGAGGGCAAGAGACCAGGCAACAAAGGTTATACCCATTTCAAAGAGGCCTATGTATATGCAGCCGGTGATGCCGGGTAATGGCGGTAATACAATATCACCTGAGATCATAATATATATAATGATATAAACTGTACCGAAAAGGAAGTTTGTAAAGAGCGTGACAGTTTCATCTCTCCTGTCCCGTACCCCCAGCAGCCAGAAAAGGGCCCATACAACTGAACTTGAAAGTGCCAGTGCGACTCCCGCCGCGTTTGAAAAATTAAGTCCCGTTATATCTCCCCCTGTAGCGATTACAGCAACTCCGGAAAAACTGATAAGCGCGGCAAATATGGATACCGGGCTTAACCTTTCCCCGAGCAATGGAACAGACAGAAGCATGAGCATTATCGGCCAGATATAATTCAGGGTCATGGCCTCCTGTGCCGGAAGGAGTGAGTAAGCCCTGAAAAGCAGAATGTAGTAGAGAAAGGGGTTCAGGGTCCCGAGAAGGGCGGACATTAAAAGTTCCTTTTTCCGTGAAGAGAAAAGCATGGCGCTTTTACCCTGTATAATGATTATCAGGGCCAGAACCGCCAGGGAAAAAAGCGATGAGTAGAGGATCATAAATTCAGGTGTCATGTGCCGCAGTGTCAGTTTGAAGGCCGAGGCAACAGTGGACCAGAAACCTATTGCTGTAATCGCGAATATGTATGCTTTTTTCCGGTTTTTCATTATCTGTTACAGGTGCATAAAAATATTCCGTATGTCCGGGAACCTGATGTTACGGAAACTGCTTTCGGATGTCAACCTGTTATCTTCTGTTTTAATGATAAAGCCCGGCAGAGCCGGGCTTTATCATTCTGGTAATATATTTCATAAGTATTTTACATCTCGATTGTTCCGGGGAACGCCTCTGCTAAGGCATCAATTGCAGGCCATTCCTCCGAGAAGAGGGCGTCCATCATCCCGAAGAACTGAGGGAACTCCTCTTTTATAAAGAAACGTGATGTCAGCACTCTGCTGTAGTAAAATGCAGCTTCGCTGTCGTCACCTAGTAGCGCCTTTAGTTCAGCTCCTTTCTTATCGTTAACAAGAGACTTCATTTGCGGCCATGCAACAGCCAGACTCCACACATGCATCCATGCTATTGCAAGCATATACAAGGCTTTTCTGAAGGGAGTTGCGCCTGAAAGTATCTGGTGAAATTTCATTGAAGCAACCATCCCTTTCATTTTCTCAACGAATTCATCAAGTCGCGCCAGTCCTTTAACTACAGGTTCAATGTAATCACCGGGCACCCCGTTTTTCCGTGCAAGCTCAACAGATTCATTGATCCGTTTTTTGAATACGTTGTAATTATACTGGCCCGGATTCATCAGGAGTTTACGCATAACAAGGTCCATTCCCTGTATTCCGTTTGCACCTTCAAAAAGGCAGAGTATCTTGGAGTTCCTCATCATCTGCTCTATGGGATAATCACAGCAGAATCCGTAGCCTCCGAACATCTGCATAGCTTCAGAAGTGATGAGCACGTTCCTGTCGCTGCACCCGGCTTTACATACAGGCACAAGAAAATCAACAATGGCACGGGCCTCTTTTGCCTCTTCCCCTTCCAGAACAGTTCCCAGGTCCATGTTGTTGTACATGTTGTATATGAGCATTCTCTGCGCGTCAACGTATGATTTGATCCAGAGGAGCATTCGCTGAACGTCAGGGTGCTCGATAATGGGGACCATGGGTGCTGAAGGGTTATTCATGTCTTTCATTGACGAGCCCTGCAGCCTCCCTTTGGAATAAGATGCGGCGTGAAGATATGCCGCGGAAGAAACACCCTGCGCCTGAACTGCTGTTCCCATGCGGAAATCATTCATCATCTGGAACATGATCTTCATCCCCTCCCGTTCCTTGCCGAGAAGGAATCCGACACACTCTCCCTCATCGCCAAAACTCATGGAGCAGGTGACGCAGCCCTTTATTCCCATTTTATGTTCAATACCGGTGCATTTAACGTCATTCCTTTTACCGGGATTTCCATTCTCATCGGGAATAAATTTCGGGACAATGAATATCGATATACCCTTAGTTCCGTCGGGATCACCTTCGATCCTTGCGAGAACCGGGTGAGCCATGTTTGAATAGTAATCGTTCTCCCCTGCGGAGATGAATATCTTCTGTCCTGTAATGCGGTATGTCCCGTCAGGTTGTTTTACCGCTTTAGCTGCAAGCCTTCCCACATCTGAACCTGCCTGGGTCTCGGTAAGGCACATTGTGCCGCCCCATTCACCGGCCATCATTTTCGGCACATAGGTCTTTTTAAGCTCCTCTGTGCCGAAATTTGATATGAGCATCATGGAACCGTGAGCAAGGGCCCCCCACATGAGTAGCGGCTGGTGTGCGGCGCTTATAAATTCGCCGCAGGCTGCCCCCATTGTCTGCGGCATCCCCATGCCGCCGATTTCAGGGGATTCAACGATCCCTATGAACTGCGCGTCATAATAGGCTTTCAGCGGTTTTTTTACCGCGTCCGGTATTGTAACGTTACCTGTTGCCGGGTCCCAGGAGCAGCCGAGCCTGTCCGCCTCTGTAAAATTGGGGTAACATTCATTAACCGCAATATTTTCGACGAGGTCTAAAGTGGCCTCAAATGTATCGTGATCAAAAGATGAGAACTTTTCAAACTGAGTAAGTGAATCTATATTCAGTATCTCGAAAAGAACGAACCTGAGATCTCGAGGGTCTATTATGGGATTGTTCATAACCGCTTACCTGAATTAAAAGAATCTGCTGATTTTTGAAATCTGTTCCTGAGCTTCTTTCGCCATGCCTTCAATGACTTCTTTACAGCTCTTTACTTCGTATATACGCCCGAGAGACTGCCCCATCATCATGGGAGCCACGTCAACATCGCCTGTTTCCCATGCTATTTTACATCTCTCACCTGTGATGAGCGGAGCAAGCTCCATTATGTTCGCGCCTTTTTTTTCCGCTTCAAGTATATCCTCTGCGCATTTATTTTTTATTGCGCGTCCCTGGAGATTGACAGATTTGCAGATAAGGGTTGTGTCGAATTCCTGGCGTTTTATAATTTCATCCTTGATGTTCTGGTGAACCTGACACTCCGGGGTTGCCATGAAGCGTGTTGCCATCATTACACCTTCAGCTCCAAGGGCAAGGGCTGCAGCCATGGACTTCCCGTCCGCAATGCCGCCCGTTGTTACCACGGGGATAGAGAGTTTTTCAGCAAGTTTCGGAGTGAGGATCATTGTTGTAACGTCATCCTTAAGAGGGTGTCCCCCTTCTTCTATACCTGCCGCATAAACTCCGTCATAGCCGGCCTCTTCAGCGTGCTCTGCATGCTTGAGGCACCCCACCTTGTGGAACATCTTGACGCCCGCTTTTTTCAGCATATCAACATACTCTTTTCCAAGCTTATCCACCGGTGTGCCTGAAACTTCAATGCCGGCAACTTTTTCCTCAGCGCAGATCTCAAGGTTTTTCCTGTGGTCATCCATTGTTATATGGAAGGATGGAAGTATTGTAATACCCACCATGAATGGCTTGTCAGTGAGTTTCTTTGTTTCCTGAATGGCGGTTCTGAATTCTTCACGGGTCTTGTAGTTACCTGCTGTGAGGTTACCCATCCCGCCCGCATTTGATATTGCGGCAGTAAGTTTCGGCTCGCCTACAAGGTACATCGCCCCGCATATAATAGGATATTCGATGCCGAACATCTCTGTAATTTTTGTTTTCATATTTTTCCCCTCATAATTATTTATTCTTTATCCGCCGATCCTTCCGGTTCAGCAGTAATATCCTTTTTAATCCCCGCCTTCATGAAGGCAATATCTATGATGTCCTTACCCATGTTGTACATTATACTGATGGCCTCGTTTTTTGAGACATCCTGATGAAACCCCACGCAGATAAGTGATGCCAGGCCGTGTGAGAATACAGCCATACGCCTGAGAACCTCTTTCTTCTGTTTTTCCGGGAGCTGTGAGATCAGTTCATCCCTGTAGAGTTCACTGTAAAGGGACTTCATAAAATCAGTAAGAAGCTCCCGTGTTTCAGGGCTTTCAAGAATCAGTATCCTGAAAAGTTCCCTGTTCTCCTGCGCAAAGAGCACAAAGCCTGTACCCATATTGAGAAAAACACTGCTTGTATAAGTCTTCATCATGTATTCCAGGGCCACCTTTTCGGCGTTTATCAGCACCTCCTCGCGAAGTTCATCCATGGAGTTGAAGCATGAATAGACAGGAGCTGTGGAGGAGCTCAGTTCCTCCGCTATACGCCTTGCGGTGAAATCCCTGAATCCGCTCTTCTTTGCGAGTTCAAAGGCCGCGTTTATTACATCTTCCCTGTTAAATATGGTTTTAGGTGGCATTATTATCCTGGCCTTGATATCTGGAAATTATTAGATAACATCTGTTATTTAATAACGACAATATAATTCCGCCTTTTTTTATGTCTATCTTTTTTTCAGGTTTATTACCATCCCGCAGGTAAATAGTCTTCTTTTTTAATGTCGGATTTTATTTGTATTTAATAAAAAGGCTGTAAATATAATATTTTCTCTGCTGTAAATAAAGATGAAGGTGAGGGATTTTACTTGAAGTAACAATATACCTCGCGGTAATGGTTAAAGCATAGCTGTTCCATGCCGTGATGACATGGAGTATAATGAAAGATTCGGGAGCGCGTTATGATAAAGCTGGAGGGGGTATCACTTGATATATATGGAAGCAGCAGGAGGATCCTAAACAGCATTGACTGGCATATTGAGGACGGGGAGTGCTGGGTCCTTTTCGGCAGGAACGGTTCAGGGAAGACCAAGCTGCTTGAGATAATTACAGGTTACATATTCCCCTCCGAAGGGAATGTCAGCAGGTTCGGCTGCGGCCAGTACGGCTCGGATATCCGTGAACTCCGCAGAAGGATAGGGTATATCAGTTCTGTTGTAAGGGATATGTTCAGCAGTAACGAAAGGGTGATAGACGCGGTTGTAAGCGGACTTTACGCGTCAATAGGGCTCTACAGAAAACCCGCTTTAGCGGATCTCGATAAGGCCGCGGAACTTATAAAAAAAACAGGTCTCGCGGGGAGAGAATACGATGTGATAAGCCATCTCTCTGACGGGGAGAAGCAGAAGATCCTTATGCTGCGTGCCCTGATAAATGATCCTGACCTTCTTATTCTCGATGAGCCTGCAACAGGCCTTGATATTGTCGCGCGGGAGGAGTTCCTTGAATCCCTTGATGATATTACAAAGGAACGGGAGCATTCCGTGATTTACGTGACCCACCATGTTGAGGAGATAACCCTCCTTTTTAATAAAATTTTCATTATAGATGAGGGGGAATGTTTTTATAAAGGTGAAATAGAGGAAGCCCTTAATAGTGATATTTTTACATCTCTTTTCGGAAGGGGGATTGAAGTTTTCAGAAGGGGTGAGAGATTATATTCATCTCTGAAATAATCCCCACCCCTTTATATTTAATCGTTACTCAGAGAAGCAAGGTGCCAGGTATCAAAATTACCAGGAATTCTGCCGGCACCTGAACATGAGTAACGGGCTTTTCTCCACGGTTCTTTGTTCTCACTCTTCATGGGAATCCCCGCAAGGAGCGGATTCATCTCTTCATCATCTTCTTTAGTTTCTGAAATCAGTCTCTTTTTCATAATAAAAACCTCATTATATAGAAGAAGTACAAAAAAAGGGGGGAGTGTTACAGAAAATTCTAAAAAACTGTATTATTTTGCCCCCTTGGGGGCGTGGGGTATGTGTGGAAAGGGGTAGCGGTATTCCCGGGGGTATTTACTCCGGGTCAAGGGAGAGCTTTCCGCTTATGCTCTTCACGTTTATTCTGATAACATTTACTTTTGAAAGATCTTCATCAGTCGGCTCCGTGTACTCATACCTTCCCGCGTATTTCCGCATAAGGGCATCCAGAACTTCTTTTTTCTCCTCATTAGATGAAACAGCTTCCGCCCTTCCTTCAACAAGGATGCACCAGAACCTCATACTGAATCCGCATGCCTTTTCAGAAATGTAGAGATTTCCGGGAGAGCTGATTTCAAAACATACATCAGGGTTGCTGCTGATGTTGTCCAGTTTCCTTCCCTTGAATCCGGTATGGAAATAGACTGAATCATTTATATAAACATAATTTACAGGAGTTATATAGGGGATTCCGTCACTCCCTGTTGTGGCAATCCTGCCGTAAACATGCTGAGGAAGCATTTTTTTGCATTTTTCCTGAGAGATCCATTCAACCGGCATTTTATTTACCTCATAATATATATTTTAAGCCCAGCGTGTTTTACAGAAGTGCATCCCGTTATCCGAAATCTGGAACCCTTCAGGATGTTCAACAATGAGAAGCTCCTCTTTCAGGTCTTCAAGCATTGGCCTGAGTTCTGATCCGCTCAGTCCTGTTTCGGTTTCAAGATCATACATTGTTATAAATTCCGTATTTCCCGCTTTGCTGTAAATTTCACTCAGTATATCGATCCTGTTCAATCTGTTTTTTCTTTTCATAAGCTGATCTTCCCTTTTTTTTAAAAAAATCTCTATTAATCCCTTAATAATTTTATAAAGAACCACATCCCTCCGATTTTAGAAGAGAGGATGGAGTAACTGAAATTTATAATCCAGTAATAATTCCTGAATGTATATTTTAGTGTAAAAAGTAAAAATTAGAT
>DAIOFM010000071.1:0-21067 GCA_036745755.1 Spirochaetota bacterium
TATCCATTCAGAGTTATAGTTCATCCTCACTAAAGGTACCGGTATGACGGGCCAGGGCTCTCCATCTGATCTTTCAATCCCGAAGTCACTTACCGCAAGGCCTCCCCCCAGTACCAGTGATAAATTATTTCCGGCAATAATTTCATAGCCGTAAACCGCTGCAGCCTGGAAAGTATGAAGCCCCCCTGATACAGGTTTGTCTGACTCGCTTTTAAAGATTCCAAGGTACTGATGGCGGCCGGCTTTTCCGTCCAGCAGAGTATCTATTGTATGATAAACTTCCGGATAACCGTAAAGTAAAGGGTCACCAAAGGAATGCCTTGTGTATGTTCCTATAAACATCACATCTTCGCTGTTCACCACAATCCCGGCACCAGGTGATTTAATGCTGCGGGAATCAAGCGAAAGATAATCGTACCGGATGAGAGGGATAACTTTAATTCCCTCATCTTCAGCGCCTTTGTTCTCTGCCGCTACAGCACCCGCTGCCAGTGATAACACGGTAAATAATATCAGTATATTTTTTCTCATATCATTCCCTCTCTAACCGGCATTAACTTTCCTGTCAGCTGCTCAGAAGAATCTTCACAACTCCTATCGAAAAAAAACTGTCGTTCTTTCACCAGCAGAAAAACTGTTAACCCCAGAAGCAGACCTGTCTGAATAACCTTGCTCATAGGGTGAGTTGCGAATATCTCGTTGAAAAAACCTGCAGTAATATGAAACACTATGGGTACAAGGATATTTCTGTCAGTTTTATAGTAGAGCCAGTTCATTATAAATACAAAGGGTATCACGCTGACCAGGAAGTTGAGGGAGTAGAGTGCCCCGGTTTCAACAAGATTGCTGTGATAGTAATCCTTTATAAAAGAAAGCGGAATATGCCACAGTGCCCAGTAGACGGCAAATATCAGCGATGTAGTGAACAGACTGAAACGGGCCCTCAGGCAGTCGGTGCCATATGAATGCCAGGCAAGCTCCTCAATAAGCGGTGCAATAAAAAGCATTACCCATGCGGGGAAGAGTGAATATGAAAAAGAGAAGCTTTTTGCAAATGCAAACTGATCAATGCTGTATCCGAAGAGAAGCGAAACAGCCTGCGCTGCAAGAATACTGGCGAGCATAAGAAAAATCGTCAGAGACAGATAAGCAGGCTTAACACTTTTCACGGAGAAGATCCTCCGGTGGAGATCCTTCCTTAACTCAGGATCTGGAAGCATCATGATAAAAGCCGTTACCATTGGTGCTGATACACCTAAAATTCCGAGTATCCCTCCTGCCACTGTATAAATGTTACCGGCAGGTGTAATATGGCTCAGATATGCTGCTGTAAACCACATAGACCATGGAATACAGGTAGCCAGTACATAGAAGATAAAGGGATGACGATACTTTGTAATATTCATTATATTAACTCCTTACAATTAATTTTTATTTTCATTGAAAAAAAGAAGTGATCCCGCAAGAGCGCTTAACTGTGCCTCTATGAGAAACGGGATGGCCTTTATACGCCTGTTAAGCTGTAATTCATTCCATGGATAAAACCCGGATTCGGTAAGAAACTGCACACCCGCGATTATAAATTCCGCGCATTCAAGCGGGTAATCCATTTTAAATATCCCCTCCTCACATCCCTGCAGAAATACCGAAGCATAGAGTGGCGCCAGTTCGTTGATATATTTTCCCAGCAACTCTGTATGCAGCCTGGAATTTTCAGGTTTATTAAGGGAATTGAGGATCCTCTCCCTGATATGGACCGTCTCATCTTCAGTAATAAGAAGTTTCAGCTTAACCAGGGCGCTGAGGTTCTTTTCTCCGGCAAGTTTCAGAAGCTCCTTCTTTCTTTTAAGCTCATCAGCAACAATGTCCTCAACCACAGCTTCAAGGAGCTCCTTCTTTGAAGTGAAATAGTGATAAACTGTTCCTTTTGCTATGTTCAGCCTCCCTGTTAACTCCTGCATAGTTGTAGTTTCATAATCTCTTGTTCTGAATAGTTCCCTTGCCATCCTGATGATTTCCAGGCGTCTCCCGGCTGAGCTTTCCCTTTTATCATTCATAGAATTCTCCCCCTTCAGGAATGCTGAATCTATCAATAGACCGACCGTCGGTCAATAAATGAATAAAAAAATATATAGCAAACCCAAGCACCCCTCTTTTCACATCTAAGAAAAACCGGTATAATAACCCGCAGGAAAACTCACTGCCCTGATTACACACCTGTATACTGAATTGATTACCGGTAATATTTGAATTCATAGATACCTCCTTTCCGTGTATCAGTAAAACCATCATTAAAATGATTTCATTAATAATAATGACGCTGATAATATCAGACCGACGGTCGGTCAATAAATTTTTAAAAAAATTTGATTTTTTTTAAAAATTATCAATTTTAACCTTTTGCTGACTAAAAAACAGCCTTAAAAAATCAAATATTGTGTAGAAATAAATTTTTCCAGGCATTAATAATCAGGGAGAGATAATCTGGTCATATATAAATGATAATGAACCTTCAGCTGCACCCAGCTGTGCCTCAATTAAAGATGTGAATGCTCTGACCCTTCTTTCAAGCTGGCCCTCTGTCCATGGATAAAAACCCTTATCTGTAAGAAACTGTACGCCGGCAAGGATAAATTCCGCGCTCTCAAGGGGGTAATCTGTTTTAAAAACCCCCTCTTCGCACCCCTGTATAAATATAGAGGCCCATATCGGGGCAAGTTTAACTATATATCTCCCAAGCTGCTTTGTATGCATCTCAGTATTTTCATGGTGATGGAGTGAATCCAGTATCCTGTCATTCTCCTCGGCTATTGTGTCCTCTGTAATAATTACCTTAAGTTTTTCCAGGGCGGGGAGTTTCTTTACCCTGTCACTGTTCATCAGTTCCTGTTTTCTTCGAAGTTCTTCATCAACAATATCCTCAATAACCGCTTCCAGCAGGTCCTCTTTCGAGGAGAAGTAATGATAAATAGTACCCTTTGCAATGCCAAGCTTGTTCATAATATCCTGCATTGTGGTTTTATCATAGTCCTTTGTCTGGAAGAGTTCCCTGGCTGCGCTGATTATCTCTCCTCTCCGTTCATCCGCGTTTTTTACTATTCTTGCCATTAAACCTTCCTGTTCTTCGCTGAATTGAATCAACCGTCCACACCATTATTTTTAGCAACAGCTACCTTTAATTAACTGATAAATGAAAATCTTTTTTAAGTTTAAAACAAGTATTTTACTGAAGTTTAAAACAAAAAATCCCCCTTAAAGAGGGGGATTTTCCTCAAGTGTATCATGTATCAGAAATCCAGTGTATCAACGCACCTGGGGAAAGGTATGACGTCCCTGATGTTCTGCATACCGGTAACAAATTGAATCAGCCTTTCAAATCCCAGGCCGAAACCTGAATGGGGCACTGAGCCGTACTTCCTCAGTTCGAGGTACCACCAGTAGTCCTCTTCATGGAGACCCAGTTCCTTTATCCTGCCCAGAAGTTTGTTGTAGTCGTTCTCCCTTTCGCTACCGCCGATGATTTCACCAAGCCTCGGCACAAGCACATCCATGGCCCTGACAGTTTTTCCGTCATCATTAAGTTTCATATAGAATGCCTTGATCTCTTTCGGGTAATCAGTTACAATTACAGGCTTTTTAAATACCTCGCCGGTGAGATACTTTTCATGCTCGCTCTGCAGGTCTATCCCCCACTTTACAGGATATTCAAAATTCTGCCCCGCCTTTTCCAGTTCATTTATAGCGTCAGTGTATGTTATCCTTTCAAATTTGCTTTCAACGATATGTTGAAGATTGTCTATAATCCCCTTTTCAATCATGGAGTTGAAAAACTTCATATCTTCAGCGCAGTTTTCAAGGACATAGTTCAGGATATATTTTATAAAACTCTCCGCCGCATCCATGTTGCCGTTAATATCACAGAAGGCCATCTCAGGTTCGATCATCCAGAACTCGGCAAGGTGCCTGGAGGTGTTGGAATTCTCAGCCCTGAAGGTAGGGCCGAAGGTATAGACATTTTTAAGTGCCAGAGCGTATATCTCGGCCTCAAGCTGGCCGCTCACTGTCAGTGAAGCCTCCTTCCCGAAGAAATCCTGTGAAAAATCGATCTTACCCTCACTTTTCGGGATGTTGTTAAGATCAAAGGTAGTGACACGGAACATCTCTCCCGCTCCCTCACAGTCACTCCCCGTTATAACCGGGGTATGTATGTAGGTAAAACCGTTATCGTTAAAATATTTATGTATTGCAAAACTCATAGCGTTTCTTACCCGCATTACAGACCCGAAAGTGTTGGTCCTGGGACGGAGGTGCGCTATCTCACGTAAAAATTCAAAGGAGTGCCTCTTCTTCTGCAGGGGGTACTCCTCCACAGGCGCGTCACCGAGAACAGTTATCTCCACCGGCGCCACCTCGACACTCTGCTCCTTTCCCTGGGAAGGTACAAGTTTACCTTTAATTGAAACGCTGGCACCGTTAACAAGCCTGCCGTTAATTTCCTCAAACCCGGGAAAGCTCTTTTCAAGAACAACCTGTATGCTGCTCATGCAGGAACCGTCATTAATAGCCAGAAAAGACACATCCTTGGAGTCTCTCTTTGTCCTGATCCACCCCTCTACAGTTACTTCACGTCCGTCACCCTCAAGGGTCATAAGATGTTTTATAGTTTTATCTTTCATACATCCCACCGATTGTTATTTTAGCTTATTTTATGGAAAACCCGTTTCAATCCATGTCAACGATTTTATCACCGAAAAAATCAGTGTAGTTCATGAGTCTGGTGCCGTTTTTTCTCGCATTATCAAGCTTGCTGCTCTTCCCGTTCACATCCTCGCATATAAGTATCTCAAGGTCCTTTGTCACAGTATTGGAAAACTCATAGCCCATCTCTTCGATAATCCTTATAAGGTCACTCCTTTTACCGGGCCCCTTTCCTGTCATGCAAACCTTCCCCTTTGATGCTCCCCCCTCCTCATCCATGAGTTCAAGGACATCAACAAGTTCATTAAAAAGCGCCATGTTTGAACTGTCATTTTTCCACTCAATTATGTTCCGGCCGATTACATAGGTATCATCATTGTAGGAGCGGAACCCCTCCACCGTGGATATCCCCAGTTTTACAAGTGACTTCTTCTGCACAAGGGGAATCCCCAGCCTGCTGATAAGCTCCCGTGGGGTCATCCTCTTCGAACTGCCGACCTCTTTTACGAAGTTCGCAATCTTCTTCTCAGCGAAACCTTCAACTCCTTCAAAGTCCTTTTCAGTAATACCATAAAGGTCACTGATGTTTTTTATCCTGCCCAGCGAAAAAAGTGTACGCACAGTGGCCTCTGCAACATTTTCTATATCACAGCTTTTCACCCAGTATATAATTTTCTGAATACCCTGCTCCTCGCAGTCGGGATTAACACACCTTAAATGCACACCTGAACGTACGGGTGAACTTCCGCATGAAGGGCACTGTTTTACAACAAGCTCATCGTTGAATCCTTCACGTCCGTGGGAGCTTTTATTCTCCTGCACAAATGGGATTACATCATTCGCCCTCTGCACCACAAGAACATCCCCCCTCTGAACCCTGAGTCTCACCACATTCTCATAGTTATTCAGGGTCGCCCTTTCAAGCTTTGCCCCTCCTATAACCACAGGCTCAAAGATAGCCACAGGCACAAGGTTCCCCTGCCTGCTCACCTGCCATGCAATGTCTTTAATCCCGGTTTCACGGGACTGTGAAGGGGGCTTAAGAGCAATGGCATAGTGATGGTGATGGTCAACAACCCACATGCTGTCTATTTCATCAAAGAGGGCCCTGTCATCTACAGAGAGAATCAGCCCGTCGGTTTCATACTCCCATCTTTCCCTCAGCTCATTCATGTAACTCTGATAATACTCCTCTATCTCGGCAATATCAGACGCGGTTGAATACTGCACAGCGTTAAGGCCCTCGTTCTGAAGGAGTTTTATTCTTTCACTTTCAAAAGGAATATCTTCTATTCCCACGATCTGGTAAACCGCAAACCTCACGTATTTCAGATCGTCCCTGTTCTCCTTCCTGTTAATGAGCCCGACGCAGGAATTCCGGAGGGGCTTACCCTCCGTGTCATACCCGGTGTTTCTAGGAAGGTACAGCTCCCCCCTTATCTCGATCTCCTCTTTTGTAAAAGATATCTCCCGGTGTATGTCACCTGCATACTCAGCTATGTGAGTAATATCCTGGCCGACATCGCCATCCCCCCTGGTTGCGACATAAACAAGCTTCCCGTCCCTGTACCTGCAAGTGGCTGACAATCCGTCTATTTTCGGCTCAAGAATAAAATCCCCCAGTTCAATACCTGAGAGCCGTTTAAGCCATGCCTTTACATCGGCCATATTTTTAGCTTTGCCCATTGAAAGCATAGGGGTTGCATGCCTGATCTTTTCGCCCTGTGTAATCAGGACCCCCACTGAAGCGAAATAGGGATTACCCGGATCGAGTTCTCTAAGTTTCTCCTCAAGAGCGTCGAACTCGCTGTCGCTCAGAAGGGGGTTGTCGCTGTTATAGTAAGCATCTCTCGCTTCAAGAAGGATTTTTACTATTTCCTCTGGATTCATTTAAACTTCCTGTTTCCTTAGATAATATTCATCATTAATCCCTGAATAATTTCAGGGAGGGGGAACTTTTTTTCTCCTTTAAATAAGAGGGATGAGTAATCCTGATTTTTTATATAATCATAATTGCAATATTATTATTAAATCATTATTGCTTAAAATCATATATAAAATTCCTTTTATATATTTAATACCTGAATATCAAACAATACCGTCAGACTCCCTGCTATAAAAATCTATATTGTAAAAAAGCATACCCCGGATATTACTTCAAGCATTATTACCTCCTGATATGAATAGTATAAAAAATAATTCAGCTGTTAATTAAAAATTTTTACCGCACAATTGGACTCTTAATAATAAAAAAAGTGAACTTTTTTTATTGACTCCATAAGGAGTGAGTATATATTTATTATTAAGAATCAAAAAAAATTTTATTTTTAAAGGAAGAGAGCAAATGAAAAAAGCTTTTTATCTTATCCTTGTATCTATTCTTGCGACTTTTCTTCTCGCATCATGTGAATCGCAGCAGCCTAAAACTGATACTCCAACAGTTAAAGCTGATGGCGGCGGAGATGCGGCTGTAAGCATGATCAACAATCAGGTTGGGGATTTTTCAATTGACGGTTTCCCCGGTGGAAGTTCAAAACTGAAAGCAAGCGAAGATCTTGAAAACATGAAAAGGATCGTTGAACTCGTTAAGCCTATAGTAGAACAGGTTCCTGATGGTTATGTAATGCAGATTACAGGTCACGCAGCAGACTATCCTACAAAGGCACTGCAGAGAAGCGTTTCAAAAGGAAGGGCTTATAAAGTTTACAGCGAACTTAAAAAAGCCGGCGTTCCTGCTGCCAAAATGACCTACAAAGGTGTTGGCATAAGCGAACCTCTTTCAGGTTATGACGGAAAAGATGCGAAGCAGAGAAGGGTATCCTTCAGGGCTGTTAAGAAGTAATTCTTCCGCAATCATTTTCAAAAAAAAGACTCCTTACGGAGTCTTTTTTTATTTTTATTTAATAATCCTGTTTCTCACCTTGACCTCCCAGAGAACTATGTCCGGCATTTTCTGTTCAAGTGACTTTATAAATTCGCCCACCTTCGCCCTGTCTATAAGGGTCGGGTCACTTTCAAGCCTGAACCTTGATGATGACACATATTCATGAAGCTTATCCGCAAGTCTCTCCCTCATCAGGTTCTGCCATTCAAGTGAACCGCGCTTATCAAAATAATCATAGAATTCATATTTATCCTTAAATACCGGAAGCTCGGTCTGTTCGACTTTCCATTTCGGCAGTGCGATGTCCGCACCAGCACTGATATTGCCCTTTGTCCTCTCAAGGACCGAACGAACGGAATTGGCGATAAATTCCCTGACGTTCCACTCGTTCTCAAGGAAAAAAACAAGCTCTCCCGTATCAGCAAACTTGGGCGGTTTAAGGAACCTTTCTATATACTCATCTTTGCTCATACTCTGCCCGGCCGCCTTATCGCCTGTACCATCACCGTCAAGTATATCCATTATCACGAGAGAATACTCTTTTCTGAACTGCATCTTCCCGTCAGCCGGGTTTTTGGCAAGCATCCCCAGGCCGTTTACCGTCTCGGCCAGAAGTTCAGGTGTAATTTTTTCAAATCCTCCTGAAGAAACAATCTTCGATTCAAGATCAAGCACAACGCGCCTGTAGTTCTCTCTTGCTTCAATGTCTTTAAGCATAGAGGAGATTTTCTCTTCAAACCTGAATATCCCCTCTTTCTCTTCAAGTATCTTCAGCAGCAGAAGCCCTGACCATAGTTTAGCAGGGTTAAGGTAATTTGCGCGCATATACGGGTCAGGGAAATACCTTGCGTCAAAATCAGGGCTGTTAAACAGGTGAAGAGGGTGCGTTCTTTCCGATACAAGATCATGGTAATCTCTGGCTGAATCAGCAAGGGAATTAATCTTGAATATCGGATAGCCCAGAACCAGGCCTATGGAGATCATCTCATAGGGCTTGCACAAATTGGGCACTTCAAATGTTTCAACACTTATATTCGGGGCAGCGGTTTCCCTTTTCCTGTAATGGTTAAGACGTGTGGGGAGATCATTCTTTGCTATTTCAGGATCATCGCCCTCCTCGTATGTATTCAGTTCAAAGTTGCTGATTACCCTGTAGTACTCCATTGAGTTCAGCCCCGTGGGGTCAATATAGATATATGGCCTTGAATATGAGTCAAGTTTTTCAAGAAGTTTTGACACGGGAATCTTTTTTTCAGAAAGGATATCCTTTATAGAAATATTATCAAAACTGAAACCTTCAAACCTTGAGTAGATAATCTTGAACAGCTTCTTCCTTATAATTTCAATATCAACACGAAGCATGCTGGTCTCACTGACCTGGAGCCCCGCCTCGGCCTCGTTCTCTTCAAAAAGTATCTTCTTCACCTCTTCAAGCGGCTTATCAAGGAGCCCCGCAAACCTTTCGTTTATTATCCCGCTGATTTCATCCTCGCTCATGTCGAGTATTTTGAGCCCCTCTGTTGATATAAGATAGGTTTCAAAGAACTGCCGTGTGTCATCCTCACGGTCGAGTTTCACGAAATCCACCTCGTTGCAGAGGTCCTCAATTGAGAGCCTTGAATAGAAATGTTTTTCGAGAAAAGCATTAATCTCTTTGCCATTAATAAGATAAAAGAACAGGGGATTTTTCTTTTCAAGGAGTTCAAATTTCTTCTCCTCAAGCTCCCGCATCAGGCTGTCACGGAGAGCGGACACCTTGTCCATAAGTATATTTATCTCCATGTTTCTTATATTAAAAAGGAGCGATTTGAATTCACGTACAAAGTTTTCAGATGAAGTAAGCATAGCTTCATAAACCAGCTGGCTGAAGTTAAATGACGCCATCTGGATAACGGCCTCCGCGAGTTCCCTGCTTGCGTTATTTTCCGCCGCCTCAACAAGCTTCTCCATCTCCTCGGTTGAATAACGCGCAAGGGCCACCCTCTCCCTGTAATATACTTTCTGATAAAGCTCAAGTTTCGCCAATATAAGATCGATCACCCTTCCTGCAAAAACAAAACCCATGTTCGGATCTTTCATATACTTATGGATTTCGTTTATGAGCACCGTGCGCATCTTGTCCAGTTCAAGCCTGTATCTCTTTTCCATGCGCACAAGGAGTCCGGCCTTAATCTTCTCCATCTCCTCCTTGCCATAATCACGGATAATGTTCTCCATAAGCGAGATGAGGGACCTTTTGTCACCTTTTGCTTCCGCGGAATCAAGTTTCTTCTGATAGGAACGCATCTCAACTTCCATGTCCGCCTTGTAGTCCGGATACATCCTTTCGAAAATAAGCCTGCAGTTAAGGCGCAATGCCCTGACAAGACCCCTGTTGATGTCACCTATTGTTTCAAGAAGAAGCCTGTTGTTTATCTGCTTTAAAAAAGACTCTATCATTTTAAGGGCGATTATCCTGTAGCCTATGTCCTTGAGATGCGGCACAGGATATATAACACGGGATATCCCGAATGAATTATAGTTGGCCCTTCTCTGCGATTTATCATCGTCAGGCAGGTATACAGCTGCGCGGGTGGAGTCATTAACCATCCTCTCCTCAATTGCCCCTCCCACGACTGATGAGATAAAGGTGGAGATAAACTGCCCTGTAAGCTCCTGTACCTGGTCGCGTCCCTGAAGCGCGTTCCCCGCCATGTTCTCTATATCAAGCATGTAGAGCATCCCGTCGTCGAAAATCCTGTCAGCGATTTCGACCTTCCGCCCTCCCGGGTATTCTGCCCTGAAGGTATTGCCGCTCATGAAATAATCGATCTCCTTAAGCGCCGCGTAGGCATTGGCTCTTGCGTTCCTGTTATAAACAACCCTTTTAAAGGCGGAGGGGAGAACGATGATGCAGTATATCCTCGGTTTAGGCCAGTAGTCTTTAAAAATATCCTTCACCATGGCCGCAAGATCAAGGAGCATCCCGTTACCTGTACCTCCCACGATCGAGGCTGTAATAAAAATCGAAATCTGCCCGCCCCTTTTAAAATGGGTGACGTCAAAACTGAAACTTCTCCCTTCAAGGGAAGTTCCGCTCACCTCAAAGTAATGCCCCTTCTCATCACGGGGAAAAAAGGACATGTCAATCTTACCTTCCACATGGGGGCAGAGTATAGCCCTTGCCGCCTGATCAGGTTCGATGACAGCTATCGTATGATCAGCAGGTATCTTGTCACTGAAATAATACCTGTTTACGCCGCGCTGAAACTGAAAAGTGATTGTTTCACTTCGCTTGTCCTCCCCCTCCTTAACGTCCATGAGCTGGAAATATTTCGGATCATCAGGGAGTTCGGAGAGCCTGTCCCTCTCCTTTATAATGGCTTCACGTATCTTCTTTTCATTGTAAAAAAACGCCAGCCTTCCCAGAGGCCTTGTCTGGTTTGCCCCCTGTCCTGCCCGGGTTGAAATGTCATAAACATCGGGATTGGGGAGCCAGCTGAAGCATGGATCATTCTTGTGTTTATCCCGCAAAAACTCCATGGAAAGATCTGCAGGTGTGGGAGAGGAGAGATAAAGCATCCGCCTCTCCTCCTGAAAAAACTGGTCAGAGGGAAACCTGTACCTCCCCCCTTTTCCCTCGATGCTTGTCTCAATATCAGTTGTATCTATACCGACCCATCTCATGTACCTGTGGGCCTCAACAGGGATATTTTCTTCTATCCACGACTTTGCAGAGAGGGCCCCCTTCATTCCTGAACCGCCCACTCCAATCACTATCGATTTTCGGACAGTTGGCTTGTCATCGCTTATAACGCTCTGTATCGACTTATGCAGTTCGTCTCTGCTCATATTTTAACCTGCCCTGAATGGATCCGTCATAGGATAAAGCCCTTCGGCACTTGGAGAAGACATGTCGTATCCCGGGTATATCCTGTAAAGCCTTATCATAAAGTTTTTTTCAATTTTAGGAATCCCCACGCTTGTCTTTACCTCGTACTCCTGTGTATAGAGGTGGAATTCAAAATAGCCGTTGGTGAACTTCTCATCCTGGTTCAGTCTGTCTCCTATACGCATACGGATCGGCTGTTTGGCTTCGATTAACGGAAACGTCGGGTCTCCGGCCGCGTCAGGCTCCTGTTTTATATAAAGCCTTTCGCGGGCCCCCATCTGCCTGTAACCTTCAAGTCCCGGGTAATAGATAAGCACCCTTCCGTCCCGCCTCATATCAAGAATATACTCTTCATATATTTTATCAGGAAGATTGTAAATGTCCCTGTCCCGCTGGTTGTCTATAATTCTTATATTCACACTGAGGTGATCATTGATAATTTCGGTTGAGAATGTCTTTATATTCCCCTCTGTCTGGCCTATTGTGATCAGCTTCTCAGTGACCTTCTCGTCAGCCAGGGAAAATTTATAAACAAGGCCCGGGTCAGGAAGGTCTCTGGCCTTCACAGATACCGCCGGCGCAGCGGCCGGTTTATCTGCACCGGCTTTCTTTTTAGCTGCCTTTTCTTTCCGTGAAGATCCTGCGTTACTGTCCCCGTCCGCTGCTGACCTTCGAAATTTTTTAAGCGAAACCCATTGAAGCACAACTATCAGTATCAGGATTATTAAAAGAAGCACCGTGCCTGAAAGTATTATCCTGTAAAGGTCAATCTCCTTTTCAAGTTCATATATCCTGGGATCAATCTGCTGAAACATTAAAAGACTGTAGATAAACTTAAACATCACTCCTCCGTTTCCCCCTCTGGCTTCCAGCCATCTCCCCCTGTAAGACGGGGGAGAAATCAACCCGCCTTCACCGTTGCTTATGGAGAAGGCCGGGATGGGCGATTAGTTAAATATATAATGAATGGATAAATCCGTCAGTTGCTCCGAAATATATTCTCCCCTCATGGACCACAGGCTTACCGTAAATATTGCCGTCCACCCTGAAGGTAAATACCGGCTTTCCGGTCCTTAAGTCAAGGGCATAAAATGAATTGTCCTCTGAGCCGAAATAGACCCTCCCCTCATGGACAAGCGCTTCAGTCCTTATCTTTCCTTTTGTCGCGAAACTCCAGACCTTTTTACCGGTTGCATTGAGCGCGTAAAAAAGGCCGTTATCAGCGCCGAAAAGGAAATGCTCAGCGCCGTTTATTTCCGCGGCTACGACAGGTGAAAGCACAGGGGCCTTTACTACAAAGTTCCATTTGTACGTGCCGGTATCCCTTGCCACAGAGTAGATAAAACCGTCAATAGTCCCGGCAACGACCTGCATACTCCGCTCCGATACGTACGGTTTTACCCTGCACGCGCCGCTCAGTTCATACTCCCAGGACGCCTTCAGCCTGCTCCCGCCATAGTCAAATCCCCGGAGTTTCTTGTCCTCGCTACCGATAACAAGCATCCCTGAATTAACAACAGGAGTCGAAACCGTGCCGTTTATTGAAAGCCCCCAGAGCACTTCTCCTATCTTTCTGTCCGGACCGTTAAAAGCGTCAAAGCCGTATATACCGTCAAGGGGCGTGACAAGGAGTACTTTACCTGTAATAACAGGTTCAGTGAAGATCCCCTTCTTTGTCCTCTTCTTCCATATGACCCTTCCGCTCAGGAGATCCGGCTCACCCTGGGCGCCCTTAAGTCCCGTGTCAATGGCAAAGGCCCCCCCTTCGCGGGCAACACAGTAGATAATGCCGTCGTGATATACAGGAGGGGAATAGAGAGAGCCCTGAAGAGTAATTTTGCCTGAAACCTTAAGCCCCTCCCCATCCGGCTCGAAAAAGAAAAGCTCGCCTTTAAGATTCGTTGCTGCAAAAACAACCCTTCCGCTGGGGAGTTCAATTTTGGTAAAGCCCGAATGTATAGCTCCCCCTGTACGAAGTGCGCCGCACTCCTTTCCCGCGTTTTCAGACCCCGATTCAGATGCAAGGTCATCAAACTCCTCTCCAAACATATCCTCTCCCGCTTTTACCAGGCGGACAAAAGACTCATCAACAGAGAGGGCTTTTTTCGGATCAAAGCCCTTAAGAGGTTTCACATGGGGATTACTGGCCATAATAGTCACCGGTTTTATATGATTTATTATATTATCGGACAACAGCCGCAAAATATACAAAACTGCACATTGAATTTAATACTTTCAGGAACATTAAGTCAAGAAATCTTTTATTCAGGAGGGGCACCTCTTTCCGGCCGGAACAAACACTTTAATCCCGCAATGCCGGATTATCAGAATATCCGTCATGCGGAACCGCAGCTGAAGACTCTCAATATTCAGTTAAAATATTTTTTCCCGCATTAATAAAAAATTACGCAGCCGCCAGCGGTAAACGGGGGGTGCGGCTGCGTATCTTTCAGCAAAAAAAATGACAGTTTTTACAACAAAGCCCTTTTCATAGCTGAAAAATCTGCAATAATATACCCTTAACTGCAGTTTTAAATTTCACTTTAAGATAAAGCTGAAACGGTACAGATAAGAGCCGTTGCGAATAATTAAAATATACACAAAACAGAACATGTGTCAACTTAAAGATTGAACATTTTTTTGCTTCTGTAAATTATTCTGTTATAAACAGCCCTATCTCCCTGCTTAGATCGTGCGCCCTGCTGTTCAGTTCGTCAGAGAGTACACTTATCTTATCTGAATTTTCCGCTGTCAGCTGAGCATAATCATTTACTGAATTCAGGGCCTTTGTCAGTTCATCGATAGTAATCTGCTGCTCCATAGATGAATCTCTTATTTCCATTGAAATACCGCTGAATTTCTCTATGTCAGATTCAATTTTCCGGTTTTTGCCGGAAAGGGTCTCTGCGAATTCAAAGGTATTTCCAATTACCTCTGAAGTTTCAGAAATACTCCCCCTGATGACATCCAGAACCGCTGCCGTGTCCATAATGTTATCCAGTTCACCGCTTATTCTTCGGGACTGTTCGGATATGTTCTTTTTAATATCCCCTGCGAGCAGGGAGGTCTGGTCTGCCAGTTTATTCACCTCGTCAGCGACAACGGCAAAGCCCTTCCCGTGATCTCCCGCACGCGCGGCCTCAATTGAAGCGTTCAGGGCAAGCAGATTAATCTGGTCGGCAATATCTGTTATCATGTTCACCATGGAATCGATGTTCTCCACGAACTTCGCTATATCCTTCATGGTGTCAACCGTACGCGCCATCGACTGTTTACCTTCATCAGCCCTCACCAGTGTCGAGCCTATACTATCCATGATTTCGGATGTCCTTTCCTGCAGCTGCTGGGTGTCAGACGCGATGTCAAGGACCATACCCTTCATACGGGTAAACTCCTCCTGCTGTTCCTTAATCTTTTCAACATTCATATCAAAGGATGACGACATCTCCTCGTAAGCGCTGCTCGCCTCCTCTATAATTGCCGAAAGGCTTCTGGCCGTATCTGCCATCTCTGAAGATGTTGCACCAAGCCCCTTCCCCGTGGATTCGAGCTGCCCTGAATTATCAGAAATTGTATGCACCATACTCTTCAGGTTCTCCTTCATCTTATAAACCGCCTTGTTGATGTTTGAAAGCTCATCAATAACAATAAGTTTATCTGAAGTGGCCGCGAGGTTTCCCTTCGTAATCTCCTTGAGGACTGAATTGATATTGCTTATCTTCACTATTATACTTTTGGATAGTATCATTGACACATATATAGCGAGTATAAAACCGACTATTGTTATCCCGACGATTCTTCCATAGACCTCAATGCCTTCAATATTCAATTTGGAACTTATCTGAAGAAGATACCCCAGTATGGAAAGAAAGGGCACAAGCATAATGATAATTGCGGCCGGAATAAGTTTCTGAATAGTCTTTATACTGAAGAATCTTCGCACATCAACCCACGCCGGGAATACACCCTGGGTATAAATCTTCTGCAGATAGAGCTCGGACTGAAGAAAACATAGAACCGTGCTTATAGGTCCGCTGACAAACGTCAGAAGCCACATATTAACGATCTGTACACCGTTCACATCAGAAAAATAGATTGTCAGTGAGATCATCAGGGACATACCCAGGGTCCACCTGGACATAGCGCCGATGCTGTGATAAAAGGGAATTTTCCTGAATCTTGCGAAAGCCGTGTCATACTCCTCCCTTGTTATCTCATCGTCTTTTACAAGCTTGCGGAAATATCTGACAACCGGAGCAATCATAATATGATTACATATAACAGTTGCCAGCGTAGCAAGCACTGACGCGAAGATCGCACTGTATAAAAATATCACAAGCTGATCATGGGTAAACTCAAGATTTGAATAACCGTAAAGCACCATAAGAGGGATAAGAAGGTAAAAACTTATTGAGTCTGTTTTGAAAAAAAAACGGACCGGAAAATTTCTTATGTCCCTGGAATATTTTTTTACAGGAATGTTCATATTGTATCATCCTCATTCTTTTTTTATAAACCGGTAAAACGACCCTGCCGAGCCATTCTTATATTTTATCATTATTTATCTTAGAGTAAATACGATTTTAAAATGCATTTAATAATAATCAATTTCTTTTTTGATTTATTTTTTTAGAACAACTAAAATTAATAAGAGCAAAACCTCTTGCGACTCCAATCAGGAGCATATATGCCCGTTTGTTGCACATAATTTTGTTTATGACGGATAATTATATTATAATTCAAACAATATGAAAATAAGTATAATTCAATTGATATTACTTACTGCCGGAATTTTCACGCTGATACTAGGCATGTGGTCACTGAAATACAGGAGCAAAAACGGGACCATCCCGTTTGCGGGCCTCATGTTCTGTTCAGCTATTCATTCAGCGGGTTACGCATTTGAACTCTCTTCAGTTAATCTTCATGAAGTTTTATTCTGGTCAGATATACAATACATAGGCACCGAGTTTCTGCCGGTATTCTACCTGGCCATGTCAATGGTATATACAGGCAACTACAGGCGCGGCTCAAGAGTTCTTCTAATCTTCATGGCAATTTTTGCGCTTCTCACTCTAGGAGTACACCATACAACAGAGGAGCACGGTTTATATTACAGGAATATTATACTTAACCAGAGCAGCGGCCTGACAATAATAAACTTTACCAGGGGGCCCTGGTACATCCTTAACTCGGCGTACATCAATCTCTCACTCCTCGCGGGAAGTCTGCTCTATACCGGATTTATCTTTAAAGCCCCGGGGGAATACAGGAAACAGGCCTCACTTATGCTCGGAGGGACACTGTTACCATGGGCAGGCTATGCACTCTACCTGGCAGGGGCAAGCCCTTACAATCTCGACCTTACACCGGTAATGCTTACAGCGGCATCCCCCCTCTGGGCAGTGGCGCTTTTCAGATATAAACTTCTCGACCTGGCGCCTGTTGCACGGGATTACATATTTGAAAGCATGGCAGACGGAATGATCATAATTGATACGCGGGAAAGGCTTGTTGATTTTAATCACGCCGCCGCGCACGTATTCCCCTGCATCAGAAAAAAAACCGTAGGGCAGGAAATACGCCGGGTACTCTCCTCCTATCCGGATATTATAAGAATGCTGACGGGAGAACATGAAAAAACATCTCTCGAAATTAAAACAGATGCAGACGGAACCGTAGACCACTACAGGATACAGATCACCCCCCTGCTGAACAAAAAAAACAGCGAAACAGGAAAAATCATCGCCCTCATGAACACAACAGAGGAAACGGCCCTCATGGCAGAACTTCAGCAACTGGCGACAACTGATGAACTTACCGGCATACTGAACAGGAGAGAATTTATTTCAAACGCGGAAAAAGAAATTTTCAGGGCGAAAAGATACGGCAGGAACTGCACTCTTATCATGTTCGATATTGACCATTTCAAAAAGATCAATGACAGCTATGGCCACAGTGAAGGAGACAGGGCGCTTAAACACGTTGTTGATATAGTAAAAAACAGCATAAGGGAGATTGACCTATTCGGAAGATTCGGCGGGGAGGAGTTCACACTGTTTCTGCCCGAGGTAGACAGTGATTCAGGAGTACAGACAGCCGAAAGGCTCCGTATGTCCATTAATGATTCAGAATTTTCAATAAACGGTGTGTTGATAAATATAACAGCCAGTTTCGGCGTTTCCGAATTCAGCGGTAACTTTATAAGCCCTGAAGAGTTAATAAAAAAAGCGGATGAAGCCATGTACTTCGCAAAAAAATCAGGAAGAAACAGAACTGCTCTTTATGTAAATGACAACGGATTCCTTATCGCCGGAAAACAGAACAACTGATTATCAGCCATCAGCTCCTGTATTTAACTACGGAGAAACACCGTAAATTATTTTGCTAACAGCCAGTTCACTCCTCTGAAGTCCTGTCTATAAGCAAAGGCTCGAACTCTCCTCCTGTTTCACCATCCGTTATCCTGTAAATATCCCTGTCCACTTTTTTAAACTCCTTTGCTGCCGCATTCCAGCTGTTTACCGTTGTTGAGAGGTTCCGCCCCACTTTATCCATAAATTCCCCGTAGTTATGAAGATGCCTGTGCAGTTCCTTAATCCTCCCGAGTATTATCTTTATATTCTCCTCAACTTTCTGCTGTTTCAGCCCCTGGAGAACAGTCTCAAGGTAGGCATAGAAGGAAGTGGGCGACACGATAATAACATGTTTTCCAAAGGCATATTCAACCAGGTCCTGGCTGCTGACTTTTACTGAACCGACATTATAGACAAGAAGGTTATAGTAAACCCCCTCCGCAGGAATAAACATAAAGGCGAAATCAGTTGTATCCTCAGAGGGCTTTATATACCTGGAAGTTTCATCAATCCTGTTTTTCAGATCAGATTTAAAATCCTTTTCTATCTGGGCCCTCAAATCAGGATCGATCTCCTCCATCAGCCTGTTGTATTTCTCAAGAGAAAACTTTGCATCTACCGGTATAATTTTATCCCTGTAAAAAATCGCTGCATCAACGATATCACCGTCCCCGAACCTGTGCTGCATTTTATACTGGCCGGGCTGAAGTACATTACTCAGCAGGGTTTCAAGAAAATACTCACCGAGAATCCCCCTCTGTTTCGGGTTCTTTAATATATTTTCAAGGCTCTGCATCTGTTTTGAAAAATCGAGCACCTGCCTGTTGGTTTCATCTATCCTGGCAAGCCTTTCAGTAACATCCTTTATAATGGCCGAAGACTGTCTGAACTGGTTCTGCATATTCTGCACGTTCTCCTGCTGACTCCTGCTCAGAAATCCGGTAATCGAATCGAGTTTCTGCTGCATCTCCAGCCTGTTTCTGTGATCGGATTCAGCAAGTTCCTGCTTCATGGAATTAATAAGCCCCATCAGCATTTCATTACCTGCCGCCGCCCCCTCCAGCTTCTTCATCTTCTGATAAGTCATAATTGCAAAAACAATAAGGGGGATTAAAAAAACAGTTACCAGTGCAACCGCAATTCCAGGAATTAAACTATCCATCTGAACCTCGTATATATCTTAAAATATTTATACAATTTACTGTAAATAATGTAAAATTTTATCAATTTTACAGGTAATCGATGTCATGATACTATATAAATGTTAACCATTTTAGCCCTGAAGTCAATATTTTATTATAAAAAAACGATTAATTTCAAAAAAAAGCCCATTTGGGCTTTTATTAATTTGACATTAATTATACTCACATTATATTAATGCCATCTTTGTCAAAAAAGGAGAAAATTATGCTGAACAGAAAATTTGCTATAGTTTTAATATCAGTTTTCACAGCTTTTCTTATTATTGCATGCGATGGCGGCGGAGGCGGCGGCAGCAGCAGCGGATCCGGCGGACCGGATGTTTCACCGGACAGCGTAACTGAAGCAGAAGTCGGAAGTGACTTAACCACAGCCTCTCTGACATCAGAAGTTGCGGACAGTACAACAAATACTGAACTCACGGGAACCACATCTTCGTCAGGTGAAGTAATTGTTGAACCTGAAGTCAATTCAACAATAGAGGGAGAAACTGACACTGGTTCTGATACCGGGACAACCACTGCTGCAGGAGATACTGATAACAGCGGAGAAGACACAAACAACAGTGTAACCAATAACACGGATTCATCTACAGCCTCAGAAGATGCGGCAGCTATACTCGCCGGCGGTTCTGATACGACAGGTGATTCAGACACAGGAACCGACACAACTGAAGGAACATCTGACACAGGCTCTGATACTTCCTCAGGAGACACAGCTTCAGGTTCTAACGGCAATGGAAATGGAAATGGCAACGCGAACGGAAATGGCGGAGTAAACGGCAACGGCAATGCAGGCTCTGACACTTCAGGCGCAGTAGCAGCAGGATCTGAAGATTCAGGTGCGGGGAACACAACCGAGAATCTTGAGAATGATGAAAATGTATCGCAGGGAGGAGTCGGTTACTCCATAGACTCATCTATGGGACAGTGGTATGAAGTTGCTGAAACAGAGCTTGTCTCATCATCAACAGCATCAGGCATACAGGCGCAGATTGCCAGCCTGAGAAATGCCATTAAACAGATCAGAAAAAACTTCAAGAATGGTGATATAACCCGCGAAGAGGCTGTTTCAAGAATTAAAGCCATAAGGAAACAGATAGCAGAGCTCAGGGCATCCATCGGAAACGGCGGGACCAAAACCGGAGGTATAGTAACATACTGGGCCAACCAGAATCTTTTCCTTAATATAAACAGCGGTGAATCCGGATGGTACAGACTCGTTATAGTTGCCAAAAACCAGGGAATACTCACCGATGACTATGACAGGTTCAGTTTTTCAGTCGAGGACGGAGACGGCACAATCGCATCAATATCTGTCAAAGCCTCAGACAAGGTATACTACAGGGGAAGCGCTATAATCAGGCTTGACCCGGCGGCCGGCAAACAGCTTAACATTCTCTGGACCAATGACGCGTATCTTAAAGGTAAATATGATGCGAATGTTAACATCAAGAAGATAGCCCTGATAAAGATTAAAGAGCCAAGGCAGAAACTGAAATCTGATAAAAAGTTTAAAGGCGACCAGTATTCATATACTGACGGCCGATGGTTCTTTGACAAGAATGACGCATACACATACTGGGCCGACCAGGTAATTGGCTATACCTTTAAAAACATGGAAGAGGGCCAGTACGAGGTGACTATTGAAGCATCAAATCACGGGACACTTCCGCTTCCGAAAAACTACAAGGAATTTCAGGTTGAAGTAGACTCTGAATACGATTCAGCTTCAGTTTCAATCAAAGCGAAAGAGAACGGATGGCAGAAGGAGACCTTTACCATGAATTTTCCTGAAGGCAACACAACACTCTACCTGACATGGGTCAATGATTCATATAAAGAAAATTCATATGACACGAACTTCAAGATCAAGTCAATCCAGGTTAAAAAGGTCAAGAAGTCTAATCTCACAGCTTACCTGCTGAAGACAAAACCGGGCAACAGGATATTTATCCTCAGCGCGTTTATCATGATTTCAGCTGTTCTTCTCGGGATCTACATGAAGAACAGAAAAGGGCATGCTGCATCAGCCTGATTCCAGATATCAGATAAATTT
>DAIOFM010000072.1:0-4159 GCA_036745755.1 Spirochaetota bacterium
CCCCTTCACCGGTTTCGTGGAAAACAAAGGGTATGGCCCAGAACCTCTCCATCTTCCCCTCACTGTCGCGTCCCCAGTCAAATGCCCAGAGCATATTGGTGTGTGACCCCTCCTCCCACTCTGAATGGTAATAGAGGGGGATTACAGGGAACCAGAACTCAGAGCTTTTCTTCTCACCTTTCCATTTGTCAGTGTAAACATTATTATAACAGTAAGCCAGTGACTTGAATGAGTCCTCGTATTCCTGTCCGGATTTCCCCCCGGAATAGGTGTAGTTGATGTCCTTTGATCTTTTGAAAAGCGGGAAGAGGCTTATCCAGTACTCCCCGTTGCTGTGCCTGTTATAGAGAAAGATCGGGGGGAGGGCATGAGTGTATCCGTTGTCCCCCGGCTCATGGAACAGAAAGGGGATAAACCAGAATCTGTCGGTGTTCCCTTCAGCATCATTGTGCCAGTCTATGAGCCATAGAATATTCCTGTGTGATTCAACACCCGGTTCGCTGTATGAATAAACCAGCGGGATCAGGGGGAACCAGAATTCGGAACTTTTCTTCTCACCTTTCCATTTGTCAGTGTAAACATTATTATAACAGTAAGCCAGTGACTTGAATGAGTCCTCGTATTCCCTTTTCGATTTTCCCCTTGAATAGGTATAGTTAATGTCCTTTGATCTTTTGAACAGGGGGAAGAGGCTGATCCAGTATTCCCCGTTGTTGTGCCTGTTATAGAGAAAGATCGGGGGGAGGGCATGGGTATAGCCGTTCTCTCCCGGTTCATGAAAAATCAGGGGTATAAACCAGAACCTGTCCAGGGACTCCTCACCTGACTGGTCTCTTGTCCATGAATAATCAAAGAGCCACCCTATGTTCATATGTCCGCCGTAAGAATCTGTAGATCTGTACACCAGCGGAATTATGGGGAACCACCATGTTTTTTCAGGGACCTGCATTTTGCTGTTGTTGTACCAGGAGTAGCCGTGCAGCCAGGAATAGCTGTAGTGCTCCTCGCTGTTCCCCGACTTGCCGCTTCCTGAAACAAAGAGCGGGTTTATCCTGAACTTTTCGTCAAAATCTGTTTCCCAGTATGTGAGCAGTATGGGGATGAATGAGAGTTCCCTGTTGTCCAGCTTGCTCTCAAGGCCATAGTATAAAGGGAATAAACGGACAGAGCTGTAGTTCGGGTAGTCGGTATATTTAAAGAGCCAGAATAGCATGAAGGAGTAGTGGTTGTCCCATGATTCCCTCTGCAGAAAGAACATGTCGGGATTGTACTTCATCTCCTTTTCGCTTCCGAAGACCTTTTCATCCTCTTCATGAAGGTCGTCCCAGTCCCTGGCGAAGGCGCTTCCTGAAAAAAGCATAAATAATGTAATGAGAATAATTGCAGCAGTTATATATCTTTTTATTAACATTTCTACTCCGTTCCGGTTCAGGAATAAAAGCCTGAAGTAAACAAATATATTCATACTGTTTCTTTATGTCAAGCAACCTGTATAAAGCAAGGAACAGCTGCCCCCTCCTTTACGTGCCCTCATCCCTATTAGCCCCTTTCATCTTTAAGAAAGGGGAGGGGGGCTTCAGGTTCTGATTTTTATCTGAAAGGTGAATTTTTTTATATCGTTATACTTGCAACTCAGGGTAAATTCCGATTAGTTCGGGCCTCTGTCATCCCGGTTTAACGGTATGTCGGTGTATCCGGTTGCCGAGTGCCGACATGGTCGGTGTATCGAGGCACCGGATGAGGGCGCTGATTATATCAGTCCCGGCGTTGACTGAATTTATATCGGTTTCAACCGGATTTGTATTGAAACTGATTGAATTTGTATCAGTTTCAACAGGATTTTAATTGAAAGTAAAGCAAGGGGTAGCTACCCCTTGCTTTATTGTGTGGCACAATATCATTTCCCTGTAACAAAAAATTCCGTACGCCTGTTCTTCTTCCTCCCCGCGGAAGTTTTGTTCGTAGCAACAGGTTTGTTCTCGCCAAATCCAACAGATTTCAGGCGTTCAGGGCTTATCCCCTGTTTAATCATATATTCGGTAACAGCGTCAGCCCTTCTTTCGGAGAGTTTCTGGTTGTAGGCCTTTCCGCCCGAGGAGTCGGTGTGGCCCCGCACTTCAAGCTTAATGCCGGGGTTTCTTTTCATCTGCCTGATTATGCTGTCCAGAATGTTAAGGGACTCCTTGCGTAAATAGGCCTTGCCAACCTCGAAGTGTATGTTATCAACAACAATCCCCTTTCCTGTTTCGATCTTCTTTAAATTGATCTGTTTATCTTTATCACTTCTCGATGTGATTACCTTTTCAGGCATGTAACCCGTTGAGTCAGCAGTAATCTCAACATCGTTCATATCAGGGACTTTAATTACCTGGTCAGGATTTTTAATGGAGTACCTTTTTGAAAAGATAAGTTTCCCCTTGTCCCATTTTCTTACCTCAACAGTTGCCGGGATCGGGTGGCCTGTGTCATCCTGTACAGTGATTTTCAGGTCCTTCATCGGCATTACAGGATCTTTCTTTTTCTCTGTCTCCTTTTTAGCTGTCTCCTCTTTCAGCTTTTTCAGCTCGTCTTTGTTTACTTCTTTCTCATCCCCCAGCCTGTTGTACGGGTCGTAGTAACCGTCCCCTCCGTCAACAATACGCGGGTAGTAGTCTGTTCCAATGGCGTAGAGGTAGTTCCCCGCAGGGAGAAACATTATCCCTCCCGAGGCGACAGGCTGTGAAGGAGCGCCCGGGAACTGCGGTGAATATTCCCAGACCTCATCGCGGCCCGTGATGTTGAACGACTCAAGCCTTGCCCAGGGTATACTCCTCCCCCCGATGTTTTTATCAAAAGTTGTGGCTACATATATCTGGTCCCGGATCGTGACAAAGTAGGGGGCCTTCTGTTCCCCGAACTCAAGTGAGTTAAGGACATTGCCGTTTTCAGGGTCTGTGACAACCACAGTGCCGTTGTTAACAGTGAAGAGTATGGCCCTGTCAGTGAATGAGGGGTTTGAGGTAATCAGGCCGCTGTACTGCTTCGACCATAAAAGTTCACCAGTCTTCAGATCTATGGCGTGAAGGTTTTCTCCGCTGGCGAAGTAGACCCTCCTCCTGTACACAACAGGGGGGTAAATCCTGTGGGGATTCGTTACCCTCTTTACCCATACTGTTTTCCCTGTGTCAGCTTTGAGGCAGTAGAGGGAGTAGGTGTTTCTCTGGTAGTCCATTGACTGGGTGAACATATATTCGTCATAGAAGGAGGGGAATTTGCTCCAGCTCTTGATCTGGTCGTTGTTCCAGAGCATATGGCCGTTCACTATTTCCCGTGATATAAGCTCGTTCCTTGTTCCGTAGTAGATTACATCACCTATTATAACCGGGTCGGAGTATATGCTGTCCACCATGGCGTATGTCGATTTATTTCCCCTCCAGTTTCCTGAACCGCGCACGGGGTCTGTCCTGTCCTTCAGGGGAACGTATTTCCCGGTATCTTTTTTAAGGTTCGGGTCATCAGACCTCATGCCGGTACGGGCCCATATAACTCTGCCTGTCCTCTTGTCCAGGCAGTAGAGAGCGATGTTATCTGTTATGAATAGCCTGTTCCCCCTTATGAGCGGGTACTTCCCCTTGCCGAAGGACTTGCCCGAGGCGCGGAACTGTGACGAAAGCTCCATGAGGCTCACCTTCCAGAGCAGTCTTCCCCTCTCTTCATCGAGGCAGTATACCTGCTTTTTAAGGTCGAGAAAGTATACCCTGCCGTCGGAAACAATGGGGTTAAGCACAACATTGTCAGCCTGGAAGAGCCATTTCAGGTTGTTGTTCTTCACGGTGATCTCATCGTTGTTTCCCGTGAAGTAGATGTTTCCCTTGTATATGGGCCAGTCTTCTGCGTGAAGCGCCAGGCCTGAGATTATTACAAAGAGTATGAAAAACAGGTTTTTCCTTAACATGGCTCCTCCGGAGTATATCATCTTCTGTTATGGTGATATTATACTAACTCCCCCTGTGAAAATACAGCATTTTTTCATGCAGGAGGGGGGACTGTAACCGCACAACCGGGCTTTAAAATTGCACCTCAGAGCATCAAAGCCGGAGCCCGGAGCATCAAAGCCGGAGCTCAGAGCATCAAAGCCGGAGCTCAGAGCATCAAAGCCGGAGCTCAGAGCATCAAAGCC
>DAIOFM010000072.1:4259-20861 GCA_036745755.1 Spirochaetota bacterium
ATCAAAGCCGGAGCTCAGAGCATCAAAGCCGGAGCTCAGAGCATCAAAGCCGGAGATCAGAGCATCACAATCCCGGCTTTGAGCAGGAAATTTTTATATCAGGGAAGCAGGCTTACCCCTCCTGTATATGAAATCCGGTATTGGAAGCGCTAAATTCGTATTGACAGATTAAGCTCCCGCCCCTTTTCTCAATTATGGAAATCGATGAAAAGAACCCGCCCCTTTTTCTGCTCCGCGTGGAGAAAAGCGACAGCAGGGGAATCCGTTACAGCATTACAGTTGACGATGATGAGGGAAGACCGGCACAGGCTGTTTTTTTTAACAGCACCGATTACTCAATAGATTTCATTGAGCCTTTGTCCCCCTTTTATCAATATCTCCTTGAGAATGAGAAGTGGCTGCGATCTATTCTTTTTACCACCCTGAAAAACAGTGACAGGGAGAGCAGGGTAATCCCTTTCTCTTTTCCATCAAAGGCAGCGCCTGCTGCAGTTCCTGAGAACGGCGTGAAGGTCTATTGCGACGGCAGCTGTAGTAAAGGCGGGAACGGGGGATGGAGCGGCCTTATACTCTTCTCGGATAAAGAGGCTGTTGAAATATCAGGCGGGGAGGGTAACAGTTCAAGCAACAGGATGGAACTCATGGCAGCACTCCGCTCCCTGCAGAAGGCGGAGGAGATCATGGGGCCGGATAAGCAGCCTGCTCTACTGCTGACAGACAGCCATTACGTGATATTCGGTCTGACCCACAGGCTCCAGGTGTGGAGAAGAAACGGTTTTATAACAGCATACGGTACACCGGTAATTAACAGGGAATTGTGGGAGGAGATGGAGGCCCTTACTGGAAGGATTGAAGTACACTGCGTGAAGGTGAATTCAGCGACAGAACCCTGCCACAGACAGTGTGATGAAACAGCGGGAAAAATTATGAGAGGGGAACTCTGATTATTTCCCGGGAGTGATCTCTATTACTTTTATAAAGTATACTCCCCGTCCGCTGCTGCTCTCCCCGGCACTCTCTTTCCTTGTCACAAGTGTGCCCTTTAATGTAACATCCTGCCCCCTGTATCTTTCAAGTTCAGGAACCGGTATCCAGTAGTCGGAGATTGAGGGATACCCTGTCTCAGTTACGGTCCCCTTCATTATAATACATTTCCCTATATGGGGCGCCAGGTTGTCCATGGGGCTTACAGTCGCGCATGGCCCTCCGCTCCCGCCGTTTTTAATTCCTGCGCCGGCGCAGGATAACAGAAAGGTAAGAAGAAACACGATTATCTTTATATCCATTGCTCTCCTCCGTCTGTAATTCATTGTCATATAGTCTGATATAATCTATAATAATCAATACTGTCAGGAGATAAAAAACAGATCACCACGTCGGCCTCCGGCCTCCTCGTGATGACATTAAGACGTTTTAAAATCACTGGTGAAAACAGTAATATTGCACTAAAGCATCTTTAGAAAAAGCTACTGAATAATTGGTGAGAATCTACAATTAATTGCAGTGGATATCATTTTTTTCGGTGAAATTTTTTAATTATTTCCGGGCTGATGAAAAACAATTCATCTCCATCATTCATTGCTTCAGCTCTAACAAGGGGTTGCAACCCCTTGCTGATTTGGCGGGGATCTCTTTCGGGAACTTCAGGCCGTAGAATTATTCAGGTAGCTGTGGAGGATGTCCTTTTCATCATCGCAGATTTTTTCTATCTTCATCCCCGACCTGATAATGCCGTTATTTCTGCTGGTGTTGTAGGTTATCTTTCCCAGTATGTTTATAACATTCCTGTCCGGAAGAACCAGGTCACAGCACACAAGGTTTCCGTTTTTGAATATCCTTACATTTTTTTTCTGACTCTGAAGGGTGGAAAAACCGCCGGGTGAAATGTCCTGTACAAGAATTTTTTCCTTTATAACAGGGAATATCCCCAGTTTCGAAAACTGCTCATCAATCGATTTAACAAGGTTTTCGGCGATTTTTATATCTGTTTGAGAGAAAGCGGTCTCCTTGTTGATTCTCAGGTAGCCGTAGGGTATCTTGTTTTTATAATAGAAGGGGAAGAGCCCTTCAGAAATACGGTACAGGCCGGCCTTTACTGTCCTTTCCCCGGGGTATATATAGTTCATGTAGTAATCAAAAGCGGGTGTCCTTGAGTAGTTATGCTTTCCCAGCCTTGTTACTATATACCCGCTATGGTTGGAATGGATATACTGCATCCTGGTATCATGGGGAATTTCGGTTGCAGTGCATATTTTCGCGAAGAGATATTTCTGCTTCAGTTTTTTTTCCGCATAGTTAAAGACAGTGCTGATTTTGTTGTGGTTGATAATAAGAGAGTTGTTTATTACAGTCTCTGTTATGAGGTTCGTTATATACAGAACATTGCGGTTGTCACTTCTGTAGTCTATCACGCTCCTGTTCTGGTTGCGGGAAGAGGGGAGGATGTGGCATCTGGTAATAATGAACTGTATCAGGTTGTCCTGAAAAGAGGCGGTCTTTTTAAGGGTGAAGTTGATCATGTTGTTTTCATTGAATGAAAATATAATTACAGGGTCAGGAAGGGATATAAGAGAAGGGACTGCTATAAGCACATGGCCGGTGGAGTAGCTGCGGCAGTTGACCTGTATATCGCTGCTGTAATATTTCATGAATGCGGGTTTTCCGGAAAAGAACGAGTTATAAAGGTCCCTTATCTTTTCAGGTTCTTTTATTATCTCCATCTCGCTTTTTTTATTGTACATGCCGATACTTTTCTTAATATTTAAAATTTTAACAGATTATAACATTTAACGGTTGAAATAGTTCTTTTTTGTCATTGCGAGGAGCCCTTCGGCAAGCTCAGGATAAACTTAAGCGACGAAGGCCGCTCATCTGCATCCGATTCTCAGGATGAGGTTCGTGTCGCCCCGGCACAGGAAGTGCTAAGAAGGGGCGACCATGCAGTTGCGGCACTAAGACATCCGTGTCTGTCGCATTCTCTATTAAAAACAGATTGCCACACTCCCTATGGTCGTTCGCAATGACATGGTTTAAATAATTCGTTAATTGCTATAAACGGAAATGATCTTGGCAATGTTATTGAATTTATGCTCTAATGTAAAGCTAATTTTGTATATATTTTCTTTTTTAAGAGTCCGGGTGGATTTATGCTGCTGAAATCGGGGATTGAAGAGATAATTACTTAAAATCCGCAGATATTTCAGGCCATTATTTTTTAAAGTTGATTAAAACCGGGTCATTGTTTATCAGTATAGTCATTAAAGGCGGAAATAAGCGGATGAAGAAAGAACTTGATCAGGCTCTTGCTCAGTTTTATGGAAGTTCAGTTAAGAAGATAAACAGGCCGGAGGCATCAGACCTGCGAAGGGTTATTGATGAATTTAAAGAATCTTCACCTGACATTCCGATTGAAAGGCTTTACAGCGCATACAGAAGCCTGAAGGAGATTATAGATTCATACGGCCCCGAATTTTCATCCCAGTCGAATTATTTTAATGATGTTTTCCTCCGTATCCTGGAGGAGAGGGGGGAGAGCAGTAACGGAATCTACAGAAACGTTCTCCGTGATTCCCCGGAGTTCAGGATGCTCAACTCAATACTCGGTGTTGACAGGCCATCCAGACCTGAACCTGAACCCTCCCCTGATGAGGAGCCGCAGGTTGAGGATACAGTTGAAGAGCCAGTGAAACTTACGTTGAAACAGGTCCTTGCTGAAAAGGATATTCCGCTGAACAGTTACAGTGAGGAGGAGTGGATAACACTTGTTGATGAATACTTTATCGACATGAAGGATGAGAAGACCTTTATAAGGAATTTTAAAAAGCTTATAACAGCGTTGTTTAAACGTGACGATTATGAGGATTATCACCTGATTGGCGTTGCGGGATACGCCATGGGAAGACTTAATTCATATAAAAAAGTAGATACAAAAACAAAAGAGTATGCCATGGAAATACTGGATCTTGTGAGCGGGAGAAGAGATGTATGGAAAAGGCTCCATGAAGTATATACGCAGATAATAAAGAAGTGAAAACTCCCCCTGTCACAGTTTAAATGAAATAGATATTTTTGTTCCCCCGTTATTTGCTGTTTTCATATTCCCGTTCAGCTGTTCAGCAAGCATATTGACAAGGCTGAGCCCCATGGTGTCAGATTTTTTTATATCGAACCCTTCAGGCAGCCCCGCGCCTTTATCAGAAACCGTCATGGTAATCTGCCCGTTATTTTCAGTGAGTTCTATTGAAATATCTCCCTCCTCCCCCTCGTGGTACGCGTATTTGAGGGTGTTTGTGATAAGTTCATTCAGTATCAGGCCGAGAGGGACCGTCCTTTTAAGATCGAGGTGTACAGGAGCTATATTGCTGACCAGGGATAGATGCCTGCTCTTAACAGAATATGTCTTCATTATTATTCCGGCAAGGTTTTTTATATATTCTGCAAGGTTTACCTCTTCAAAGTTCCCGGAACTGTAGAGCTGTTCGTATATACCGGACATTGATAATATACGTGTCTTCGCGTTCATAAAAATTTCCCTGGCATGCTCATCCTTCAGCCTTGGCATCTCCAGGGTGAGAAGGCTTGATATTATTCCCAGGTTGTTTTTTATCCTGTGTTGAAGTTCAATCATGAGAAGTTCTTTCTGTCTTAGCGATTCTTTTAAAGCAAATTCAGCCTCTTTGCGGGCGGTGATGTCTCTCAGTGAACCCTCAATGCCGGTTATTTCTCCCTCTGAATTGTACATGAAGTGGGAGTTAGTTGAAGTGAAAATAATTTTTTTGTCTTTGTTCTGGAGTATCAACTCGTAATCAATTGCTTCCCCTTTCTCCCGGATTGTGTTAATAAGCTCCGCCCTGTCATCCGGGTTTGAGTAGACCTCTGACACAGGCCTGCCGATCAGTTCATCCCGAGAGAAACCTGAGTATCTTGTAATTGAAGGGCTTATTTCAATTATTTTTCCCTGTATATCTGTCTGGTAGAACACATCCTGCACATTTTCAAATATCTTCCTGTACTTGATCTCTTTCTCTCGCAGGGCGTCCTCGATCTCTTTTCTCTCTGTGACATTTGTCAGGAAATTCAGTGTTGCCGGTTTTTTATCCCACCTGTAGAGTATGGAATTTATTTCGACCCATTTAATATAATTGTCTTTTGTCAACATCCTGAACAGGTATCTTGCAGGGGCGTATGCCCCGGCTGTTCTCTTAAGGTGATTGTTCATGACCATATCCCGGTCTTCGGGATGAATCAGGTCTATAAAAGGGGTTGAATAGAGTTCCTGTTCGGTCTTTCCAGTCAGTTCACATGTAGCGGGATTGAAAAGTTTCAGCATGCCGTCCTGGGCCACAAAAATTGCTTCTCCCGCGTTATCAACCAGGTCCTTGTATCTTGTATCCCCGTTGTCAGTAATCCTTCTGTTATTCATTTTATGGAGATTCAGGGCGGATTTAATTGCCGTGTCAAGGTGGATCGTTCCTGAATTTTTCGGGACAAATCCGTATGACGGGATATCTGATATAACGGACAGTGCATCTTCATCTTCAGGTGAAGTTATAAATATTACAGGTATATTCTGTTTTCCTGAAATTTCACGGGCCGCTCCGGCACTGTCCTTTCCCTTCCCGGGAACAATATCTATAAGGGCCAGGTCAGGTGTGACCTTTTTATTTAACGATTCAACAGATACATTACCCGGATGCGTCCGGACTATATTGTATCCCGATTTTTTCAGCTTTTCTTCATGCAGGTTCCCTGTTGACAGGTCATCTTCAACAAGCAGGATTGTTATCTGTGTACTTTCCATTTAAGCCCTCGAAACTAAAAACTTTTAAAGCGTGAGCATTGTCACTGATTCATGATTTTTTTTCAGCCGGGAACAATCAGGCACCATGCCGGATAAATTTCCGGAATTTAGACATCTGTTTCAGCTGTTGTTTTTTTTTCTGGTTTTTTTAGTTTTTCTCTACTTCTCTTTGAATATAAAAGCTCTTTTAATTACCAATACTTTCGCAGGGTGATGGCATATTATTTACTCGAGTTAGGCGTTTTATTATTAACATTTATTATATTTATCTGTCATTGCGAGGAGCTTAAGCGACGAAGGCCGCGCATCTGCATCCGATTCTCAGGATGAGGTTCGTGTCGCCCCGGCACAGGAAGTGCTAAGAAGGGGCGACCATGCAGTTGCGGCACTAAGACATCCGTGTCTGTCGCATTCTGTATTAAAAACAGATTGCCGCACTCCCTCCGGTCGTTCGCAATGACATGATTTAAATAATTATGATATTTAAACCAATAATCTTATCATCAATGTTAAATTTTGCCTAACTCAAGTTATTTATTTAACTGCTGATATTGTCTTTGTTTTCCCGGAAATAATATAGTATTTCAGCGGGAAAAATCACATGAATTTTAAAAAACTTCGATAAATTTACTGAATTTTTATTTTTTTATAAAATCAGAAATTATTCTCCCCGGTATAATACCGGCATTACATTAATATGAAATAAAATTGTTCAATCCTATTAAAGCTTTGTTATTTGTGTCAATATATAAACATCTACAAAACTATAAAATTGTCATATTTTTAATACATATGTTTATTATCAGTATTTATTTCTTAACTTATTTCGTGTTAAAATGCTCTGTCGCCCCCGCCGCCGGCTTTGGTCTCACTTCTACCCATGTTTATTCTATCGGCCCCCAGCCGATTAACCTGGCGGACTGAATAAACTTATTCCGGCTTCCCCCGGAGGGGGATTAATAAATTCCTGTTCATATTTATACTTTCTTAATGCTAAATTAGTATAAATAAGTATAAAAAAAGTACAAAACAAGTTAAATAGCCCCCGACCGGGGCGGTAAGGGTATATAATTATTTTTACACTAAAATATAAATTCAGGAATTATTACTGAAAAAGGGAGTCGTTTGTCAATGCAGGAGGGGGAGGAGGAGCACACAGAAATTAAAATATTTGACATCAGGTAAGACAGTCATCATAAATATCCTGATGAATATAATACCACAGATGTATGATTTTTTTGCCGGCCCGTTTCTCTACATCACAGTTCCGCTATGCATTGCAGGTCTTGCCCGCAAGACTGTTATTATTGTGTCCGCATTGCAGCAGGGGCTGCGCTTCCCGGTTTACAGGGCCGGGTATATAATACCATTTTCTGAACAGGGAGAGCTTTCGCCTGTTCCTTTTAAATGGAGGAATTACCTTTTTATTCTGCTGAGTGTTCTTTTCCATATATCGATAATTGCCGCACCTGTAACTGCAAGGGGTCACGGCATACTTCTGGATCTCTCATGGGGAATTCTCCCTCCGCGCGTCAGTCCCGCTGTGACATCATCTTTAACAGGTATGGCAATGGTTACAGGTGTTTTGTTCCTCTGCAGGAGGCTCTTTGTCAGGCATGTGAGGGACATTTCCTCATGGAGGGACTACGCATTAATGATATCTGTTCTTGTCCCCTATGTGACGGGGATGATGGCAAAGGGTATGATAGGTAATTATGAAATTGTAATGCTTGTTCATTGCATTGGCGCGCATATACTTCTCGTCGCAGTGGGATGGACGAGACTGGGGCATATGATATTTTATATAGCCGGCATACTCCCCCTTTCCGGGAGAGCTGAGGATGTAACGGTATGAATTCAATTGACAGGGACACAATCAGGGAGATGCTCCGCCATAAAAGCTATATGCGTGAGATGATAAGCGCCTGTTCCTCATGCGGCCTTTGCGCCGAGAGCTGCTTTTTCTATAAAAATACAGGGGACGCACGGGCAGTCCCGTCGTACAAGGTGCGTAAAACACTGGGGAGACTTTTTAAAACAGGGGGAAAGGTGAGCAGGGCTGAACTTGAAGATATGGCCGGCCTTTTATGGGGGCACTGCGCGCTCTGCAGGCAGTGTTACTGCCCCATGGGAATAGACCTTTCATCAATGATGGCCTGGGGAAGGGCCATCTGCCGCAGTCAGAACATTGACGGGGTGGTTAAAAGTGAAGAGTAAGGCTGCTGTTCTTCTGATCATTGCGGCCATGGCGGCTGCCGTGTTTCTTTCGGGGAATAAAGAGCTTCCTCCCCTTTCAGATATGACGGTTTTCAGAAACCTGTCGCGGGGGGATGTAATATTCCCCCATGAACAGCACCATCGGTGGGGTATAAGCTGCTTTCACTGCCATCACCGATCGGTCAAAGGGGGGGACCTCATCAGTTACGAGGAGCTTGTTCCCGGGGCCCCGGCTGTATCATGTATAGCATGTCACGGCACGGGAAGGGAGCTTGAAAGGATGCATCACCGAATGTGTATAGACTGTCACAGGGACCTTGCCGGTAAAAATGTAAAAGCAGGGCCTGTTACCTGCGGCAGGTGCCATAAAAAGAAGGGGAGATAGAGATGCTTGTTGCCCATCAGAAACCGTTTGAAGAGATACTATCTTATATTCAGGGGTATAAATCAATCCTTGTTGCCGGATGCGGCAGCTGTGTCTCCATCTGTCATGCCGGGGGACTCAGGGAGACAGAGGCAATGGCCTCCAGAATCCGCCGTGATACAGGTATAAAAGTAAGCTCTGTCACAATTGAGAGGCAGTGCGAGGATGAGTTTGTGCGGGAACTGGCCCGCGCGATCAAGGGGGTGGATGCGGTCCTCTCCCTGGGGTGCGGTGCTGGCGTGCAGCTTATTTCAGAGATGTATCCATCTATCCCTGTGTACCCGGGGCTCAACACGAAGTTTGTGGGCACATCGCATAACCGCAATGTCTTTATAGAACGGTGCAGGTCATGCGGAGACTGCAGGCTGGGGAGCACTGCAGGTATATGCCCTGTAACAAGGTGCGCCAAGGGGCTGCAGAACGGCCCCTGCGGAGGATCTGAAAACGGGATGTGTGAAACAGGGGACGGGCGTGAATGCGCATGGTGCCTGATTATTGAACGGATGAAGGAGCAGGGGCGTCTGGATGAGCTTTACACTTTTAACGAACCGGGACTCTGGAACGGACAGGCGCCGGAGAAACTTCAGTGCGGAATGAAGATAAAGTAACCATGGATGATATAATGACACTGAGGGATAAACTGGCTTCAGGGAAATTCGTTGTAACAGGCGAACTTGGCCCGCCGCGCGGGTGTGACGCTGAAGCTGTGCGTAAAAAGGCCCGTATGCTCAAAGGGGCTGTCGATGCGGTGAATATAACGGATAACCAGACCGCCATTGTGCGGATGTCAAGCCTGGCCGCCTCCATGATCTGTATGTCAGAGGGCATCGAGCCTGTTATGCAGATGACCGTGCGTGACCGTAACCGCATAGCGCTGCAGAGTGACCTGCTTGGAGCTGCAGCGCTTGGAATAAAGAATGTACTCTGCCTGAGCGGCGACCACCAGTCTTTCGGTGACCAGCCGGGCGCTAAGGGCGTGCATGATATAGATTCCATCCAGCTTGTATACACTGCCAGGAGGCTCTGCGAAGAGAAGATGATCCTCCACAGTGAAAAAGCTTTTGCAGTGGCCCCTGATCTTTTCATAGGCGCGGCATGCAACCCCTTTGCCGAACCTGTAGACTTCCGCCCTGTGCGCCTGAAAATGAAGATTGAGGCAGGCGCAAAGTTTATCCAGACACAGTCGATCTATGATATCCCGGCATTCAGGGAGTTCATGAAAAGGATTGTTGACATGGGACTCCATGAGAAGGCCTCTATCATCGCGGGTGTCATGCCCCTTAAATCAGCGGGCATGGGGACCTATCTTAATGAAAAGGTCCCCGGTGTCGTGGTGCCGAAGCATATGATAGAGAGGATTAAGGGCGTGCCTAAAGAACGAGCCGCGGATGAGGGGATTGAGCAGTGCTGCGAAATAATTAATGAGATAAGGGGCATTGAAGGCGTGAGCGGCGTGCATATAATGGCCATAGAGTGGGAACACCGGGTCAGGGAAATTGCTGAAAGAGCGGGCCTGATATAAATATTTGTCTTCTTCTTTTTTCCTGTTATATTTATTACAGGCAGTTTAAAATGAGGGAAAGTAAAGATCCCTCACATACGTTCGGGATGACAGAGATGCATGCGTTCCGATGATTGAATGAATATGTCAGGGATGACGGGAAGGTTTAATCTGTCATTTCGACGAGCGGAGCGAGGAGAAATCTTACTCCAGGGTGATTTACCTGAAAAGAGATTAGTAACCCCCCTCCTGCACTGCCTGAAGATGAATGTTCCAGGAGACAAAATGAAAAGGGATATAAACAATATTCCGGTCTTTATCAAGGAACTCCTCATACAGACTCCTATACACCACATCATAGGAACACTATTTATAAGAATACTCAACAGGCTTGAAGTCGAAGGGAGAGAGCACCTTGAAAAGCTCCCCCCTGAAAATGTTCTCTTTGTATCCAACCACCAGACCTTTTACATGGAAGGGATTGCTATTATGACTGAATTCAACCGTGTAAAACACCCCTTCCTGAACTGGTTCTGGAAAGCCGCAACAGGCCGCTGCTATTACATCGTTGCTGTTGAAACAGCCCAGATAAAGGGATGGATGAACCGCCTTATAGAATGGGCCGGCGCAGTATCTGTTACAAGGACATGGAGGAGGGGAGACCGTTCTCTTCAGAGAAATGAGGTGACAATGGAGAGCGTGAGGAGGGACCAGGAGAAGGTCGTCAGGGCCATAAAGGACGGCTGGGTCATTACGTTTCCCCAGGGGACAATAACACCTTTTTTAAAAGGGAGAAAAGGTACAGCCTATATAATCAAACAGGCAAAGTGTATTGTTGTGCCCGTTGTTATTGACGGTTTTTCAGAGGCATTTAAGGAAAATAAACTGTGCAGGCCTATTAAACTGCGCAGCAGGCTTAATATGCGCTTCAAAGAGCCGATGAATATAAATTTTGATGACCCGGCAGAGGTGATTATAGATCAGATCATGGATGCCATTGAACAGTCTGAAAGGTTCAGGCCTGAAGCATAAAATATTTTTTCTTGAAATCATGCCTCAAGTATGCTTAACTTAATAAAATCAGTAATTCTTTAATAGATATTTTATAGTAAATTACGATTTAGATAGTTTTGTCTGTCATTGCGAGGAGCCCTTCGGCAAGCTCAGGATAAACTTAAGCGACGCGGCAATCTGTTTTGGATAGAAAATATTCGGTTTTGACCGGTACTGTTTCACTCCTTAACAGATTGCCGCACTCACTGACGTTCGTTCGCAATGACAAGGCTTAAATCAATTGTAAACTGCTGGAATCGATTAAACGCGAGAGGTTATTTTAATATGTTGATGAAAAGGCGTCATAGACTTATACTTTTATTGAGTATTGTTCTTGTATTTACAGCTGTAATCCTCATGGCACGGGCCGGCGGGGCTGGAGGTGATTCATTCTCCGGAGGAGGCGGCGGTGATGACGGCCTTGGCACGCTGATCTATATTATATTCAGGCTCCTTATTGAGCTCCCTTTCCCCATTAACGTAATAGCAATCGGTATAGTTCTGGGCGGCTTTGCGCTCTTCTCATACATATCAAAAAAGAAGATAAAGGAACAGACAATATACAACCAGCTCCCCACAGGTGAAGGTGTGAAAAAGGCAAAGGGGTATGATAACTTTATCAGAAACAATCCCGATTTTGACGAGGAGAACTTCAAATCAAATGTTGAGACAGCCTTCCTTAAAATCCAGGAGGCATGGGAGAAGCAGGACATCTCAGGCGTGAGAAAGTTCATCTCTGACGGGGTATACCAGAGGTTCAATACCCAGTTTAAAATGATGCAGCTTTTAAAGCAGAGGAACACGCTTGAGGATGTAACTGTCAAAAACATTTACATCGACCAGGTCGATTCAGACGGCCTTTACGATATAATCCATGTGGCAATAAATGCCACGATTACAGATAAATTTGTCAGTGAAATGGATTCCTCGCTCAATTCAGGGGGGAAGGAGGAGTTTGTTGAATACTGGTCATTCCTGAAAAAGCGCGGCAGGCCGAGAAAGGATATCTATGCAACAGATGACTGCCCGAACTGCGGCGCCCCTCTTCCTGAAGATATGGGTGAGGTGAGCAGGTGCGCCTCCTGCGGAACGCAGACAAACTCGGGTGAATATGACTGGGTGCTTTCAGAGATTACACAGGCTGATGACTATATAAGCTCCAACCCGAAACTCGACAAGTCTGATGACCTTAACCGTAAAATCAGGACACTTGTGCAGGAGAACGAGGACTTCTCTGTTCAGCTTGTAGAGGACAAGGCGAGCAACGGTTACCTGCAGATCATAACAGCAATGGCATACAATGACCCATCCGTCATGAGGCGCTTTGTCAGTGACACGGTCTTTGAGAAGATACAGTCCAGGATGACAGGGAATACGGTTGCCTATAACCGCATCTATCTCAATGATGTCTACCTTGTGGGTGTGAGTGAAAGGGAGAACATGAACGACCTCTATATCGCCATAAAATCATCGTACCAGAGGGTGAGTATCGAGGGGGATTCAGTAAATAAGATAGACCCTGTATTGATGTCTGATACTGAAATCGTGGTAATGAGCAGGGACAAAAACGCCGCTGCCTCAAAGGGATCAATTTACGCCCATATGTGCGCCGGGTGCGGAGCCCCTGTTGAGAACTCCCTTGACCTTAACTGCCAGTATTGCGGCATGCCGCTTAACAGCACGAGCAATGAATGGATTATAACAGACATCCTCTCAGTGGCTGAATACAGGGGACATGTGAGCGAGAACAAGTCGTCATTCGGCTATAATGTTGACCCTGTGCAGATAGACAAGCTGATGGATGTGCGCGACTTTGCCTTCAATAATATAATGGTTGTAATAGCCTCTGACGGCATGATGAGCGCCGAGGAGTACCAGTTCGCCCTTGAACTGGCGAAGAAGTGGGGATACAACGTGGACAAGATAGGGCCGCTATTCGGCATGGCCATGAGCGGAAACCTTGTTATAAAGATGCCTGAAGAGGAGAAGAAGCGGGCCAAAATCTATAAGCTCATGGAAAAGGCCGCTGCCGTTGATGGAGTTACAGAGGAGGAGCAGACCCTCATGGACAATATCAGGGAACAGTACGGAATTTCGGCGTAGAAGCAGTTAACAGGCATAATGACTTCAGAAAAGGGTGACTTTATTCACATGTCATTCATCTGCCCCTGCTGTAAAGAATTGAAGGCGGGGGCGGATACTCCCATAGAGGAGATCTATGACATGATTAAAAAGCTCAACCTCCATCTTTCGGCAAATGATATAGATGACTTTGCCGGCCGGTTTAAAAAGACAGAACCTGTAACAGGTAATCCTGCCGGCATCCTCTATCACACAACCCTCTGGGCCTGCAACAGCTGCATGGAGAAAGGGAAGGCTCTTATCGGGGATTACAGCAGACAGAATTACGGGCTTGGCGGGCCCACGCTTATGTATGTGGAGCTTAAATACAGGTGCAGAAGCTGTTCAGAGGATTTTATCTTTTCCGCAAAAGAGCAGCAGTACTGGTACGAAGAACTGGGTTTCCTGGTAGACTCGCACCCGGTAAACTGCCCGGATTGCCGTAAAAAGATACGTTTCGTAAAGCATGGGGCAAAGAGGCTTGCAGAGCTCTACAGGCTGGAAAGAAAACTCACCGCAGAGGAACTCGTTGAAATGGCTGAAATATACGAAGCAATGGGCGCAGAAGAGAAAGCGCGGATTGCGCATGCACGGGCATTAAAAGCATCTGATACATAACGTATCCCTCAATTTGTTTCAGGTATTGCAATTATATTTTTTGAGACCTCACCCCCGGCCCCTCTCCTCAAGGAGAAGGGGGCAAGGATTTATTTTTAATCACTTGAATTGTTGCATGGAACTAAAGCGGACTGTATCAGCATCCAGTCAACTCTTTGCCCCCTCAGGGGGTGCGGGGGATTGCTGCGGCAGATTCAGAGGATTAAGCTGTCAGTCATCTGGCCTTTCCCTCCTATTCTCCCTGAGCGAAGCGAGGTAGTACTCCTTGGGCATGTGCGGGGCTTTCACGGTTCAGGCCTGATCGAAGAATATTCCCCTACGCACACTTCAAACAGCCGCCCATATAACTTTTACTTTTTACATTAAAATATATTTAGAAATTACAACCGTAATTGATTGTAAAATTTGCAGGCGAATAAACATATTTTTTGTTGTATTTGCTCTATAATGGATTTGTTTTGCGCTGAAGGGGATACTATTATGTAGAAAAATGTTAAGGGAGGTTAACATGGGCTTTACAAGGACTTTACAGGAAATAGCCGCATCTAAAAGGGATAGTTTTAATTTCTATGGTACTGAAGTTATTACCCTGGTGTGGGAGACAAAGGAGGATATAGTAGCCAGGCTTCTTCCTGAGCCGCTTAAACCGGCAAAAAGGCCTCTTGCCATGGCATATATTGCTAATAACCCTTCAACGGATTTCGGGGAACCCTGCCTTGAAAGCGCGCTCTTTCTTATTGCCGAGTACAACGGCGAGGAGGGGGGATTCTGTCTTTCAATGTCTGTGAATGACGATATGGCACTCATAAGGGGGAGGGAATATTTCGGGTATCCGAAAAAAATCGGCAATATCAGTTTAAGTAAGAATGATACTACAGCAGGAGGGTGGACTGAAAGGCATGGCATAAGGTTCATGGAGATAAAGGCGAAGATGACAGGGAAACTCAATGATCCGGATTCTCTTGATACAATCCTGGGCCTTTATAAGCAGAGGGAGGGAGCACAGGCTCTTACAGCTTATAATTTTAAATATTTTCCTTCATCAGATTTAACAGGATTTGATTTTATCCCCAGGCTTATGAAGGAGGAGGTCCTGTTCAGGCCTGAAAAATTTGAGCCCTGCGAGGGTGAAATCATTTTTAACAGCTCGGAAGATGATCCCTGGCATGAAGTAGAGGTGGTAAAGGTACTGGGTGCGTTCTACACAGTAGGCAACAACACCATGCTTAAAGGAAGCTATGTAGCTGAAGCAGACCCGATGAAGTTTATACCATTTGCATATATGAAAATGGACGCGAAGAAAACCGCGTAGATCCTGTCTGGCTATTCTATATCCCGGAGAATGAAATGAAAAAGGTGCTGATATCATATTTTTCACAGGGCGGAACAACTGAAAAAATATCAAAAGAGATAGGAGGGGGGCTGAAGAGTGAAGGCTGCAAGGTTGATTATCATAAAATTACAGAGAGCGGGCCTGCGGATATCTCCTCTTATGATGCAATAGGGATCGGGTTCCCGGTGTATGTTTACCGGGTCCCTTTTATAGTAACTGATTATATTAAAAAACTTCCCGATCTTGAAGGTAAGCCTTTTTTTGTTTTCCTTTTATGCGGGTCAGTGCCGGGCAATGCGGGTACTGTGGCGCGCAAAATGCTTTCAGGTAAAGGGGGGAGGGAGATCGGTTTTGCAAAATATAAAGGATACAACCGGTTCCTGGGGTTTCTGAAACGGGGATACCTCTTCTCGTATGAAAATCCGACAAAGGGGGAACTTGATCACGCCGGCAATTTCGGCCGGGGACTTGTTCAGGTTATCAATGGTTCATCGTATACACCTCCGCCATATGACAAAAGGCCGGATGTTGTTTATACACTGGAAAGATTTCTCACTGTACGGCCATTTCTTAAATATTTTTACAGGTTTTTTTATAAAGTCGACAGGAAGAAATGCAGCCAGTGCAAACTATGCGAAAAGGTATGCCCTGTTAATAATATCACTCTTTCCAGAGACGGGTTTCCGCGATGGGGGAGTGCGTGCATAGGCTGCTTTTACTGTGAGATGATTTGCCCGAAAGAGGCGATAACATCACCAATAGACTGGCTCAGCATGAAGATGCTTATAAGTTACAATTTAAGGCAGTCGCGCAAAGACCCGTCCATTGAGCATGTACCGGCAGTTTTAAAGGAGGGGAAAATTATAAGACTGGAATAATTAAAACTTATAATTATAATTTTAATCCGTACCCGGCCCGTTCTTTGCGATGATAACGCAGTCGTAGATGATCATGCCTGCCAGCACGGTCCATCCGATGAGGTGGAACATTATGCTCCCTGTGGGGTCAAGGATATACCTCAAAGTGTTCAGTACTGCGGATATGAGAAAGACAGAGCCGAACATTATAAGTATGCTCAGGATGTGTGACGCTATGTACAGGTAGATGTTCTTCACATCACTGTAGCTGTATGATGTCCAGAGGTGCATAAGGGCTGCCCAGATTATAGGTATAGCCACAAAGAAGAGAAGCAGGTTGTTCTCTGCAGGGAGCCTGTAATCAAGGTAGTACTCAAAGAGCCATACCCCGGTAACCAGTATGATTATATTTCTCCATAAAACAAATTTCAGCATGTAGTTTATATAGCATAAACTTTTTGATATTGCAAATATATTTTTTTGGGACCTCACCCCCGGCCCCTCTCCTCAAGGAGAGGGGAGACTGTGGCAATGAATCTTTAGTGATTTAAGAAAGATTTTTTATGATATAATGTTTTGATCGTACCCACAGTACAGGATTCAGATTCCCCCTTCTCATTGAGGAGAAGGGGGTTAGGGGGATGAGGTCAGGCTTAAAGGTCGGATATAATTCAGCAA
>DAIOFM010000073.1:0-20124 GCA_036745755.1 Spirochaetota bacterium
TTATGTTCATGGGAGAGTATTCCCCCGCGCTTGACGACAAGGGGAGAGTGGCTATCCCTGTAAAGCTGAGAAAAGCTTTCGGGGAGCAGGAGCCTGTTGAAAAGCTTGTGGTAACCCACGGCTTTGACAGATGCCTCATGGCTTTCCGTGACCAGGAGTGGAATGAATTTGTTGAGAAGAAGCTTATGCCTCTCTCCCAATCCGACCCTAAAAACAGGATGAGTGTCAGGTTTCTTGTTGGGGGGGCCTGCGAATGCGAACTCGATAAGCAGGGGAGAATGGTAATTCCTTCAAACCTTTTAAAATATGCAGGCATCACAAACGATGTTATTATTCTCGGGCTTTTTAATAAAATTGAGATCTGGTCAAAAGAGGTTTATGAAGAGTGCAGGCCTGACGGTGCTTTTATCGATTCCTTCGCGGATGAGCTGGGGATTTAAGGTAAGGCGCTGACTGATGGGACATAATCACACAATAGATGAATTTTTTAATGAATCATACATACATAAACCTGTTCTCTGGCGCGAAATTGTTGACATCATAGATTGTTCTTTGAAAAAGGGGGAAGGCCATCTTGTTGACTGTACCCTTGGCGAAGGGGGGCATTCGGAGATTTTTCTGAAGCTCTTTCCTGAAATGAAGATTACCGCTTTTGAAAGGGACAGTGAAATTTTAGCAAGGGCTAAAGAGAGGCTTTCGGCTTTCGGCAGCAGAATCACATATATTAACAGCAACTTTTCCGGCATTGCAGATCTCCTTCACCCGGACAATCCGCCTGACTACATCCTGTACGATTTTGGAATTTCATCGTATCACTTTGACAGAAGCGGCAGGGGATTCACCTTCGCTGGTGAAGAGCCGCTCGATATGAGTCTCGGCGGGACTGACCTTAATGCCTATGATGTTATAAACAGGTATCCGGAGAAAGAGCTTGCGAGGATTTTCAGGGATTACGGCGAGGAGAAGTGGGCCGCCTGGATTGCGAAGATTTTAGTGGAGAGGAGGGCTGCAAAGCCTGTTGAGACAGCAGCGGAGCTTGCATCTATAGTTCTGGCGGCTATACCAAAGAAGTTTCATGTGAAGAATATTCATCCTGCGACAAGGGTGTTTCAGGCTGTAAGGATTGAGGTTAACCAGGAACTTCTGTCAATAGAAGAGGGGCTTCGCGGCGGATTTGAGATGCTTAATGATGGCGGTATCATGATGGCCATTTCATTTCATTCCCTTGAAGACAGGATAGCAAAGATTTTTTTCAGAAGAATGAAAGATGGCTGTCTCTGCGGAAACGAGCCGAACAGGTGCAACTGTATGAATAAACCATTTGCTGAGCTCCTGACCAGAAAACCTTTAACGGCCATGGATGATGAGCTGAAATGGAATAACAGGTCCCGAAGCGCGAAGCTCAGGGCCATAAGAAAACTGAGAAGTATAAACGGACTATAAATGAAGTACTTCATGATTGTATTTATGATGAGTGTTTTTGTTCTTCTTTATGTATGGCAGAATATAGAGGTCATGCGAATGAAAATGGATTACAGAAAACTCACAAGGGTCAAGCATGAACTGAACGAGGAGAATAAAAGGCTCGTTTTCGAGCTTGAGAGACTGAGAGACTTCAGGACAGTTGAAGCAGTGATGTCCGGAAAAGGGGTAAGGAGAATGGAGCCCGGGGATATGCTTCTGCTGAAAGATGAAGAAAAGAAAACTGACGGTAAAAATGAAAGCAAGTGAGATACTGAAAGGGGCATGTGAGCTGATAAGCGCAACCGGTAACGCTGACATAAGTTCTGTGGAGATTTCCTCCGTGGAGTACGATTCAAGGCGGGCGGCTGCAGGGAGTATGTTCGTGGCCATAAGGGGTTATGAAAGTGACGGTCACACGTACATTGAAAGCGCGGTGAAGAACGGCTGTAGGTGCGTTCTTCTCTCTGACGAAAGGCTGCAGGATTTTATTCACCTTGAATCTGAAGGCGTGGTTTTCCTCGTTTCTCATGATTCCAGAAAGGCCCTGTCCAGGGTCTCTTCCGTTTTTTATGGTGAGCCTTCCGGGTGTCTTCATGTTACCGGTATAACCGGAACCAACGGGAAAACCTCGATTACATATCTCCTTGAATCAATATATAACAACAGTGGACATTCCTGCGGTGTAATAGGCACTGTTAACTACAGGTGGAAGGGTAAAGTCCTCCCTGCACCGAACACCACTCCTGAGTCAAAGGATATCCAGGAACTCCTCAAAATGATGCTTGATGACGGCGTGACCCATGTTGTGATGGAGGTATCCTCCCACGCCCTTTTTCTTGACAGGGTTGAGGATGTTGATTTCGACTGCGCTGTGTTCACTAACCTTACACAGGATCACCTCGATTTTCATAAGACCTTTGACGCATATTTTGCGGCAAAGAAGAGGCTCTTTGACCTCCTGGAAAAAAGCTGCAAGCAGGAGCGTGTCGCTGTTATAAATACAGATGATGAATCAGGCAGGCTGATTTATGAATCGCATAACGGCTACAGTTTTAAGATGATTTCATACGGGGAGTCGGAGGGGGCTGACCTTCTTGCCGCCCCGGAGAGTATAGAGAACAGGATTACGGGTGTAAGTTACAGGTTTGTACACGGCCCGGACAGGAGAGATGTCAGGCTTAATCTTGCAGGGAGGTTCCAGGTCTATAATTCTCTTGCGGCCCTTGGGGCGGCTCTCTATTCCGGGATTGAGCTTGATGATGTTGTGAAAGGTATGGCGGAGCTTGAATCTGTTCCGGGGAGACTGCAGGTTGTAGATACCGGTAGCGGATTTTACGCAGTTGTGGATTATGCCCACACGGGCGACGCTCTTCTGAAACTTCTTCAGTCTGTTAATGAAATGCCGCATAATAAAATCATTACGGTTTTCGGGTGCGGCGGAGACAGGGACAGAACAAAAAGGGCGGTCATGGGAAAGATAGCTGTTGAAAATTCAGCCTTTGCAGTTGTTACAAGCGATAACCCCCGTACCGAGGACCCTGACAGGATTATTGAAGATATTATGAAAGGGATAGAGAACGGGAATTACCTTGTTGAGCCGGACAGGGAGAAGGCCATAGCTGCTGCTGTTTCAAGGGCCGAAAAGGGTGACGTAGTGGTTATAGCAGGCAAGGGACATGAGGATTACCAGATAATAGGGAAGACAAAGCACCATTTCGACGACAGGGAGATGGCGTTTAAATATATGAACGGGAAGAAAAATTGATAGGGGAATTCAGGACAACAGCAGGAGAGATTGCGGCAATAATCGGGGGGGAATTGATTTCAGGCTCTGAGACAATGCCACTTGTGACTCTGACTACCGATTCCAGGGAGATCGGTGAGAATGCGCTGTTTATTCCTCTTGTGGGGGAAAAATTTGACGGGCATGATTTTATTCCCCAGCTGATAAAAAACGAAAATGTTTCATGCCTGCTTACCATGAAAAACGGATTTTCCGATGAAGCTTCAGCTTCCGGGAAGGCGCTTGTCAGGTGCAATGATACACTGGCAGCTCTCGGCATGATCGCGAAGTACCACAGGGAGAAGTTTTCCCCTCTAATGGTAGGCATAACAGGGACAAACGGGAAGACCACTACAAAGGAACTTGTTCACTCTGTACTTTCGGCTAAATTCAATACACTTAAAAATACAAAGAACTACAATAATGAAATAGGCGTACCCTTCACTCTGCTTCAGGTGAACAGTTCGCATGAAGCGGCTGTTATTGAAATGGGGATGAACCATACAGGTGAAATAGAAAGACTTTCAGCCATAGTAAAACCTGATATTGCGGTTATAACCAACATCGGCGCCGGTCATCTTGAGTTTCTCGGTTCTGTTGAGAATGTGGCTTATGCAAAGTCTGAGATACTTGCGGGGATGAATCGGGGAACAGTTCTTATCGTAAACAGGGAAACCGAATGTTTTCATCTGGTAGAAAAACTCGCAGGCGAAAAGGGGATAAACATTATTACATTCGGAATTGAGCCCGGCGCTGATATCAGGCCCGATTCCTGCAGGCTTACAAAAGATAGAGTGGCAATGGTTTACGGGGGGATGAATGTATCGGTTCCTCTTTATGGTAAACATAATGTATATAATCTTCTTGCTGCACTGGCTGTTGCTGAAGCCGCAGGGGCTGACCTTGCCGAAGCTGCTGACAGGCTTTCCACGTTTGAAAACGTCGGGGGGAGAAGCGAAATAATTGAACGTGGCTTCACGGTAATAAATGACACGTATAACTCCAATCCTCTCTCTTCACTGTATGCGCTTGAATCGGTGTGTGATGTTTTCCCCGGAAAGAGAAAAACTGCTGTGCTTGCAGACATGAAGGAACTGGGAGAGCTTGCCGGCCTTTATCATGTAAAGGTGGGGGAATTTGTTGCTTCAAGGAATTTTGACAGGCTCCTCCTGTTTGGTGAAATGGCAGGCTTTTATGAAAAAGGAGCTATTGAGGCGGGTATGGACCCGGGCAGGATAATGACGTTTGAATCAAAGGATCTGATTGCCGACTTCCTTTCATCGGAACTATGTGAAAAGGATGTGGTACTTGTGAAGGGATCGCGTTCAATGAAGATGGAAGACGTGGTAAACAGACTTATTATATGAGGTAAAAAAATGTTTTATCATTATATACTCCCGCTGAAGGAGTATGTCTCTTATTTCAGGCTTTTTCAATATATATCTTTCCGTTCAGCTTTCGCGGCCCTTACGGCTTTGCTTCTTGTTCTCTTTTTCGGAGGAGTGGTTATCCGCTGGCTGCAGAGACTTAAACTTGGTGAGCAGATAAGAAACCTGGGGCCTGAAAGCCATAAGACAAAGGCGGGGACCCCCACAATGGGAGGCATGCTTATTCTCGGCGCGGTCGTGATATCAATGGCTTTCTGGGGGAACTTCAGTAATCATTATCTTGTTACGCTTATAATGGCAACGGTTGTACTGGGATGCCTTGGATTTATAGATGACTATATAAAGACCATTAAAAAGAGGAAGGACGGGGTGAACCCGAAAGGTAAACTCGCGGTCCAGATACTGACAGCGCTGGGTGTGTCAATTGTGATTTTTTATTTCCCTTCAAGCTCTGAAGATGCCACTACCCTGTATGTCCCTTTCATCAACCAGGCCGTTATCAACATGGGGTGGTGGTGGATTTTTTTCTCCGTTATTGTGATAATAGGTAGTTCAAACGCGGTAAATCTTACTGACGGCCTTGATGGCCTTGCCACGGGGACAGTGGGAATTGTGGCCTCAACCCTGGCAATAATGACATACCTTACCGGAAATATAAAAATTGCGGAATACCTGGGTATACCGTATATAGCTCACAGCGCTGAACTTACCGTTTTTTTAGCGGCTCTCGCCGGGGCTTTGATCGGTTTTCTATGGTTTAACAGCAACCCCGCAACTGTATTCATGGGCGACACAGGTTCACTGGCGCTGGGGGGCATAATCGGGATTGTTGCCGTGATGATTAAGAAGGAGATATTCCTCTTCATTGTAGGAGGGGTTTTTGTCATAGAAGCGCTTTCTGTTATTATACAGGTCGGGTCATTTAAACTCACGGGAAAGAGGGTCTTTAAAATGGCCCCTATACATCACCACTTTGAACTTTCCGGATGGCCTGAACAGAAGGTGGTAGCAAGAATGTGGATTGTAGGTATAATTCTCGCGATACTGGGACTGGCATCGCTGAAGATACTGTGATGCCTGATTTTTTGTCATTCCGGTTTTGACGCAGTCAAAGACCGGAATCTTGAGGATGGGGAATATTTACTGGTTTTTGTCATAAAGATTCCGGCACTGCGGCCGGAACGACGTCAGGATGAAAGTAATAACGGAGAAACAGACAGAAAGAAAAACTGATGAATGATGAATATAAAAATATACTGGTAGTGGGGCTCGGTTACAGGACAGGCCTGGCTACGTCAAACTTCCTTGCAGGTAAAGGGAAGAGTGTAACCGTTACGGATATTAAAACTGAACCTGAACTTAAGGATATTATAGATAAACTTGATCCGGCAGTAAAAGTGATAGCCGGAGACCAGTCACCGGAGATACTTGATGCGGGGTTTGAACTTGTAGTCTTAAGCCCCGGTGTGCCGGCAGTCATACCTCTTGTAGTGGAGGCCAAAAAAAGAGGCATACCTGTAATTGCTGAAATTGAACTTGCCTACAGGTATATGAAAGGGCGAATAATTGCTATCACCGGAACTGATGGCAAGTCCACCACCACGACACTTACCGGGTATATATTCAGGGCCCTGGGGTTCTGTACATTCGTCGGCGGGAATATAGGTGTGCCCCTTGTCACTTTTGCAGATGATACAACTGATGATTCCGTGACAGTAATTGAACTCTCCTCCTTTCAGCTTGAGACAATCGATACATTCAGGCCCGATGTTGCGGCAATACTGAACGTGACGCCTGATCACCTTGACAGGTACAATTCGATAGATGATTACTTTGCGGCAAAGAAGAGAATATTCATGAACCAGACAGATGATGACTGGTTTGTTTACAATAAGGATAATGAAATACTGGCATCATCCGGGAATGAGTATCCGCGCAATGTTCTTAAATTTTCCGCGAAAGATTCTGACGCTGATGCTGATTCCTTCTTTCTCAATAATTCCGTATATTACAGAAGCGAGGTAATTGACCTCATTATCGCGCAGGAGAATGAACTTAAAATTATAGGGATTCATAATATGCAGAATATTATGGCATCCATACTTATGGTTGTTGCCCTGCATAAAAAACTGGGAGCTGTTCCCGATTTTGACAGGATAGTTGAGGCCTGCCGTTCCTTCCCTGGACTTGAACACAGGATGGAGAACGTGGGTGAGTATATGGGGAGGACCTTCGTCAACGATTCAAAGGCCACGACAATCGGCGCTGTTGAGATGGCGGTAAAGAGCATAAAAGATAAAGGCGTTATCATTGTCGGAGGGAGAACCAAGGGTGACGATTACTCCAGGCTTGTCCCTGTGCTGAAAGATAAAGCGAGAATGATTGTCCTTATCGGCGAGTCGAGCGATGAGTTCGCGGAGCTCTTCAAGGATTCCCCGCATGTAAGGGCCGGAAGCATGGAGGACGCAGTTGTAAAGGCGATGCAGGCTTCAGAGGATGGAGACATGATACTTCTCTCTCCGGCATGCGCGTCATTCGACATGTTTACGAGTTATGATGAGAGAGGAAAAGTCTTCAAGGAGTGCTTCAGAAAATTAATGGAGGGGGAACTGTCCTGGAACTGAGGAACATCATAGACACAAGGAGAAGAGGTGAGCCTGATCTCGCGCTTTTCGCGGCGATATTCGCACTTGCCGGCATCGGCCTTGCCATGAGCTACAGCGCGAGCGCGGTATACGCGTATCGTGTTTTCGGCGACTCTTTTTATTTCCTCAAGAGACAGGCGGTATGGTTCCTCGTAGGTTTTGCCGCTTTGATGATTTTTCAGAGTATTGACTACAGGGAGTATGTAAAACATACAAGGATTATGCTCGGTGCGGCTTTCATTCTGCTTATACTTGTGCTTATTCCCGGAGTCGGGTCTGCGGCCAAGGGATCTTCAAGATGGCTGAGCCTGGGGTTTGTAGGTGTCCAGCCGTCGGAGTTTGCCAAGGTAATATGCGTTATATACCTTGTGAAAATATATTCATCAGGTGCAAGGGTAAACCATGTAATGCAGCTCCTTATACCCATGCTGGTTATTGCCCTGATATTCGTCCTTGTGATGCTTCAGCCTGATTTCGGCACGGCGATGGACCTGCTTCTTGTTTCGGTTTTTATTATTTTTGTATCAGGATTCCCGCTTACCTATATAATATTTCTGTTTATACTGAGTATTCCCATGTTTTATCTTCTCATATACCAGGTATCTTACAGGTGGGACAGGGTGCTTGCCTATATAGATCCCTGGAGTGACAGGTACGGTATAGGCTACCATGTCATCCAGTCATTTACCGCTTTCAAAAAGGGGGGGCTGCTCGGAGTCGGCCTCGGGTTTGGTACACAGAAGATTACAAGGCTCCCTGAGCCGCATACTGATTTTATTTTTGCCGTCATAGGCGAGGAGGCGGGGCTCATAGGAACAGTTTCACTTGTGCTCCTCTTCTGTTTTGTGTTCTGGAGAGGGATACTGATCGCTCTTGGAGCGCCTGACGGTTTCGGTAAACTCCTTGCAGTGGGCCTGAGCCTGCTAATAGTTGTTCAGGCTTTTGTAAATATGGGTGTTGTAAGCGGGTCACTCCCCACAACAGGTATACCGCTCCCCTTTATCAGCTACGGAGGCTCATCCCTCCTTACTTCCATGATAGCTTCGGGGATTCTTCTGAATATCTCGAGATACAGGGAAGCGGCATTTCGTGAAGTTAAATTTGAAGAGGTCTGGAGCAATGAGTAAAAATATACTTATAATAGGCGGCGGGACAGGGGGGCATATAAGCCCCGGTATAGCCCTTTATGAAAAGCTGAAAGAGGACGGAAGCCTGAATCCCTTCTTCCTTACAGGGATAACGGATATGAGGTTTTCATCAATTTCGGATATTGAAACAGATAAACTTTATACATATAATCCACCGGCACTTACAAGGAACCCTTTTAAGCTGCCTTTTTTCATCATTAAGTTTATTAAGGCGGTTTTCAGGTCAATGAGAATCATAAGCCGTAACAGAATTGATGCGGTCGTGGGTATGGGGGGATACGCCTCGGCCCCTGCACTTATAGCGGCGAAGATAAAGAAGGTCCCCATGTTTCTCTGCGAGCAGAATTCCGTGCCGGGGAAGGTGACCCTGAAGATGGAGAAAAACTGCAGCCTGATATTCGGGACATTCGCTGAATCAACTGAATACCTTAAGTTTCCTGAAAAGTTTATCCAGGCGGGAAACCCCATCCGTAACAATGTGCTTATGCAGATATCGAAGGAGGAGGCGAGGAAAACTTTCCACCTGGGGCACTGTGAAACAATAGTATTTGTAGTTGGCGGGAGCCAGGGGGCAGTGAGGCTGAACAAACTTATTCTCGGCCTTAAAAAAGCCTATCCCCGCGAATTCAAGAATATCGGGGTCATCTGGAGTACCGGTGATTATTCATTTAACGAATTTAAAGAGAGGGCCCATCGGGAGCTTGACGCGGGTTCACTTTACATATCGCCTTATATAAAAAGGGTCGGGACAGCTTACAGGGCATGCGATATATGCATATCCAGATCAGGGGCGGGTGTAATGATGGAACTTGCCGCTGCAGGAGTCCCCTCCATACTTATACCATATCCATATGCTGCGGATAATCACCAGGAGAAAAATGCCGATGCCTTTGTTACCGCGGGTGCTGCAGTTAAGGTGAAAGATCAGGATGCTGTTCCGGAAAAGATAGCACCCATGTTTTTTGAAATTCTGGGTGATAAAAAGAGACTCAAAAGAATGTCCGATTGCGCTAAACAGGCTGCAAAAACAGATTCGGCTGATATCATTGTTAAACATATAAAGACAGAACTTACAGCAGGAGCGAAGTGAATTGTTCAGAAAATCGAAAAAAATGCATTTTATAGGTATCGGCGGTATAGGCATGAGCGGTATAGCCGAGATCCTGATAAACCTCGGTTATGAAGTTTCCGGGTCAGACCTGAAACCATCAGATCAGACAAAGAGACTTGAGTCCCTGGGCGCAAAGGTATGCATAGGCCATTTCCCCTCGAATATACGGGATTATAATGTGGTAATAACATCAAGCGCAATAGATCTTTCCAACCCTGAAATAATCGAGGCAAAGAAGAGAAAGATCCCTATCATCCACCGTTCCGAGATGCTGGCCGAACTGGTAAGGCTGAAACATGGAATAGGCGTGGCAGGTACTCACGGAAAAACGACAACATCCTCAATGCTTGCCTCGGTATTAAGTGACGGAGGGCTTAACCCCACGGCAATTATCGGGGGGAAAGTGTTTAACTTCGAGTCCAACGCAAGGGTTGGTGAAGGTGAATACATAGTTTTCGAGGCGGATGAGTCTGACGGCTCATTTCTTAAACTCCTCCCCAGTATAGCTATAGTGACAAATATTGACGCGGACCACCTTGATCACTACAAATATTTTGAAGGGCTCAAGGACGCGTTTCTCACATATATAAACAATATTCCGTTTTACGGTTATTCCGTGCTCTGCACTGATGACAATGTCGTGAGGGAACTGCTGCCGAGAGTTGACAGGCCGTATTATACCTACGGTTTTAACGGGGACGCTGATTTCTCCGCGCAGAATATCAGGATGGAAAACGGTAATACCTGCTTTACCTGCAATTATAAAAACAGGCCTCTTGGTGATTTTACACTGGCACAGCTGGGGAACCACAATGTCCTTAATTCACTTTCAGTCATAACTGTTGCCCTTGAACTGGGGCTTACGTATGAATCGATTCGTGACGGCCTGGCTAATTTCAGGGGAGTGGGGCGCAGGCTTGAACGTGTGGGGGAGAAAAACGGAATCCTTGTAATGGACGATTACGGACACCACCCCACAGAGATAAGGGCCACGCTTGCCGCGGTTAAAGAGATGGGGAGAAGGGTGGTTGTGATATTCCAGCCTCACAGGTATTCACGTACAGAACTTCTCTGGGATGAGTTCGGGCAGTCCTTTGCCAATGCGGACGAGATTTTTCTTACCGAGATATACCCGGCCGGCGAGGCCCCTATAGAGGGAATTTCCACGGAGTTGATCTGTCAGGCTGTTCAGAAGCATGAGAACAGGGAGGCCCGTTTGATTGAAAAATTTGAGGATATACCGGCGGAGGTGATATCCTGCCTGAAAGAGGGGGACGTTGTACTCACCCTTGGTGCAGGTGATATATATAAATCAGGGCAGATGATCCTGAAAAAACTGGGCAGCGGGGAAAAATGAATATAGTCAGGGCCCTCATTGCTGTTCTGGTCTTCTCATCGGTATTATATGCCGGGGAGCTTGAGGTCTTTGAAAGAATTGAGTTCAGGGGGGCCAGAAACCTAGACCGGTATGGCATAATACGCAAGAGCGGGGCAAGGGTTAATTCAAAAGGGGTTGTTATAGATACCGATTCCCTGAAAGATCTGCTTGAAAGCAATATTATGGTCAGAAGCAGCACTCTGTCACGGGAGGGGAATAAGCTTATCGTGGAAATAGATGAGAAATACCCTCTCTATATGACCCTGATGGTGGATAAACAGCAGAGTGTGCCGGTACTCCTTGATGAAAAGATGAATATTATAGAATCAGGGCTTTTTTTCAAAACGGATATGCCGATAATTATTTTAAGTAAGGATTATGCCGAGTCGGCGGAGGGATATAAAACTGTTACCGGGCTTTTTGAACTCCTGAAAGGGATTAGTTCCGGAAAACCGGAATTTACCGGTGAAATGGATGAGATAACAGTGGTTTCCCCGGGCGAACTGAAGGTGAAGTTAAGAAAGAGAAAAACTCTTTTTGTAATAAAAAATGAGTTGAACGGATTTGTCAGACTTGAGAAAACAGCGGCTTATCTGGATGCGGCAGTACATTACCCCGGTTATCTTGATCTCAGGGGAAATATGGCGCTCATCAGGTAAATTCCGAGAGGTTAGTGTATGGAAGATATTATTGTCGGCCTTGACATAGGCACAACTAAAACCTGCGCGGTTATAGGGTTCCTGAATGAAAACAATCAGGTTGAGGTCGCAGGTGTGGGAATTGCCCAGTCCAAAGGGCTGAAAAACGGAGTCATAGTTAATATAGACAATACCTCCGCTTCTATAGTCAAGGCGATTGAAGACGCGGAGCTCATGGCCGGGTACGAGGTCAGCAATGTATTTGTCGGGATAAGCGGCCAGCATATAAAGGGTGAAAATTCCCGCGGAGTTGTCGCAATAGCGAACAGAAACCGGACAATTTCCCAGGTAGAGGTGAAAAGGGTCATTGAGGCGGCTCAGGCAATTGTTATCCCGGTTGACAGGGAGATAATGCATGTACTTTCAAAGGAATTTACAGTAGATGATCAGAGCGGGATAAAAGATCCTGTGGGGATGAGCGGAGTAAGGCTTGAGGCCGAGGTCCATATAATCACTGCAGCGACTACAAGTATCCAGAACATGATAAAATCGGTTGCAAAGGCCGGTTTTCAGCACAGGGATGTTGTGTTCAATCCCCTCGCGTCAGCTGACGCCGTGGTTGCAAGGGACGAGAGGGAGCTGGGAGTTGCTCTTATAGATATAGGAGGTGGCACAACGGATGTAGTTGTCTATCTCGAGGGGGGAGTGGCATACTCAGCGGTACTTCCCGTGGGGAGCATACATATAACAAATGACATATCGATCGGGCTTCGTACCTCAATCGAGTCCGCGGAGATGATAAAAAAGAAATACGGGTGCGCCGATCTGTCGCTTGTAGACGCCTCTGAGCTTGTTGATGTGCCGTCAGTTGGAGGAAGGGCCCCCAGGAGGCTTTTCCGTCAGGAACTGACCCAGATTATACAGCCCAGGGTGAGTGAGATCATGGAAATGGTGGACCATGAACTTATAAAGAGCGGTAAAAAGGAGATGCTTGCGGCAGGTATTGTGCTTACAGGCGGCGGGAGCATGCTGGAAGGGTCTGTTGAAGCGGCTGAGAGAGTATTCAATATGCCCGTGCGCATAGGAATTCCCGTTGACATTGTGGGACTTAAGGATGTGGTTGCCACTCCGCAGTTTGCCAATGGTGTTGGCCTTCTTAAATACGGCATCAGGATGAACAGGTTCAGGGGGCAGGGTAAGTACGGAAGGTCAAAACCGGGCCTTATTGAGAGGCTGAAAAAGGTCTTTGAAGATTATTTGTAACTTTTTTTAAATATTAATAATAAAGAAGAAAACATGTTTGACAAATAGAATTAATGTTTTATATAAATGATTTATTAAAAATTATATTTATTAATTCTATTTTAATTAATTTAAAAGTTGATGTTCTGAAAGTGATTTGTCCCTGTCTGCAGGTTAACAAAAGGGAAAACCATAGTCAGAAATTTTGGATTATACAGACCTTAAAGAATATTTTAAGGCTTAAAACCGGAAGTTAATGAGACATAATTCGATATAATAAGCCAGTTTGATCGGGAGGGTACATGTTTAAATTAGAGGAAGAAAAGCCGCTTGCAACTGTCATCAAGGTTATCGGGGTCGGAGGGGCCGGCACAAACGCGGTAAACAGGATGATTGCCACAGGAATGGAAGGTGTGGAGTTCATAGTAGCTAACACGGATGCGCAGCAGCTTCGTGACAGTCTTGCTCAGGAGAAGATCCAGATCGGTTCCAAGCTTACAAGGGGGCTCGGTGCAGGGGCCAATCCTGAAGTGGGCCGGGAGGCGGCCAACGAGGACCGGGATCACATAACAAACGCCCTGAAGGGGGCTGATATGGTGTTCATTACATCCGGTATGGGTGGAGGAACAGGTACCGGCGCCGCCCCTGTAGTTGCTGAAATAGCGAAAGAGCAGGGCGCTCTCGTTGTCGGGGTGGTTACCAAACCTTTCAAGGTGGAAGGGAAGAGGAGAATGACCCAGGCGGAGGAGGGGATAAGAAACCTCAAAGAACATGTCGATACTCTCATAACTATTCCCAATGATCTTCTTCTGAAAATAATAGACAGGAAAACCCCAATCGAAGATGCATTCAAACTGGCTGATGATATTTTGAGACAGGGTGTTCAGGGTATTGCAGACCTGATTATGGTTACAGGGCTTGTAAACGTTGACTTTGCAGATGTGAGAACAGTAATGAAAGAGACGGGAGATGCTCTTATGGGCGTGGGCATCGGAACAGGGGAGGACAAGGCTATTGAAGCAACAAATATGGCCATTAACAGTCCGCTCCTTGAAGAAACAAGCATTGAAGGGGCGAAGGCTGTGCTCATTAACATAGCCGGCGGTAATGACCTGTCCCTCCATGAAGTTAATGAAGTGACAAATGAAATCACAAGGCAGGTTGATCCTGACGCGAATATCATTTTCGGTACAACTGTTGATCCGGCGCTGGATGACAGGGTAAGGATTACCGTAATTGCCACAGGTTTTGACAGGAAGAAGAATATGCTTTCGGTTAATAGCATGAATATGACCGCCAAACCGAAGGAAACAGTAAGGGAGACAGGGTCGGGATCATCGCTGACACTTATCGAGGGCAGTCAGGATGTATCAAAACCTAAACCCGCTGCAAACGGCAGGACTTTTTCCCTTGATTATGACAGGAAGCCGAGAAAGGATTACTCAAACGAGGACCTTGATATACCTGCTTTCCTGAGGCGAATGAGCGAATAACTGAAGTTATATGAAAAATTAATGAAATCTACAGAAAAACCGGCTTTTTTAAAGCCGGTTTTTTTAATCTATAATTTTAAAATCAACTCTTCGCATCTCACTGTATCTTTTCCCTTTACTCTTCTTTTCTCCTTTACCTTCAACAGTGATTCTCTCCCCTCTGATCCCCATGCCGAGAATAAATGTTCTTACAGCAACAGCGCGGGCGTAACTTATCCGTTTGTTGATTTTCCGGCTCCCCACAGGGTCGGCATATCCGGTGATATGCAGGTTCACAGAGTCATTTTCCCTCATGTATTCAACAATTGTGTATAGCACCGGGATATCATCGGTGTGCACCTTTACTGAATCGAAGTTAAAATAAACACTTCTGAATTCAGGGTGGAGCCCCTCCTTCTCTGAAATAATAAAAGGGACAGTTGCACTGCCTTTATTAATTTTATCTTCATCAGCGGTGCCGGCCTTCTCCTCCGGGGCTTTTTTCTCCTTAACTGGAACGTGTTTCAGGTAAAGGGCAATGTCCTGGTACTGTTCAGGTATGACCTTGATTTTAATTCCCGCTCCACGGTATTCAGCGTCAAGAGGCTCTATGACAAACCATCTGACATCTTTACGCGGGTATAACAGCAGTTCGCCCTCATCTCCGGTTTTCAGGGTAAGACTTCTTGCCGCAGGTTTGCTGTTGTCGGTATCAGTGATTATATCCACCCTGAGAGAAAGATTTTTAAGAAGCCTTCCTGTGAGGGAATCAGCCATGGACACCTTCAGTTTTGTCACCTTGGAATAAGCGTTTTTCCTGTTCTCAATATTTTGCTGCATCAAAACTGAGCTGCTGCTCATGTACAGATCGTATCCGCCAAGGCCTCCGAAAACATTTTTGCAGATAACATAGTCTGATACTGTTTCAGCAAAATATATATCATCAAAGACGCTATTGATATCCGGGCCGGCATTGACAGGTTTACTGAATTTTTTGCCGGTCATTGTTGTATAATAGATGTCCCATCCTCCATGACCGCCTTTTCTCATTGAAGCGAAGTAGTACCTGTTGTTTTTGTATGACGGGATAAAAGCGACTTCGAAATTTCCTGAATTGATCGATTCAGGCAGTTCTTCAGGATTGACGTATCTCCCGTTCTGAAATTCCGCCATATAGATGGCTGATTTGCCGGCATTTTTATAGGGCCATCTTGTGAAGAAGAGATATCGTCCGTCCCTGCTCAGAGAGGGGGTCCTCTCGTTCAACTTCGTGTTTACATCCCCCCGGAGCAGTTCAGGGGGGCTCCACTTCCCGTCTCCGAAGTGTGAAATATATATGTCGAATGTGATTCGTTTTTTCCCGTCCGCTGTCATAGGTGGAGAGTACCCGCCCGGCCTGTCTGATGCAAAGAGTATGGTTTTCCCGTCTGCGGAGATAAATGGGGTCTCGTCGTTTGAATCTGTGCAGAGTTCAAAAACAGGGAAGGGGTCACTCCATCTTCCGTTTTTCTTTTTACAGATAAATATATTGTGGGATTTCTCAACCGGTTTTTTTGAACTGAATACCATAATTGAAGCATCAGAGGTAATTGACGGCGAGAAATCATCCCCCTCGGAATTAATCCTGAAACCGGGATTTATGAATTTCCGGGTCTCTTTTTCAGCTGCAATGAACAGTATCATTATCACAGTAAGGGCAAGTGCAACTTTAATGTTGCGGTGAAGTTTCAGCATCCCGGGATTACCTCGTTATATCATCGTTCTCTTCTTTATATCGGAAAATAATTCATATATCTTTGCCGGAAATTGTCGATAATATAAAATAATGATCCGGAGGAGAGGTATGCTCAGAAAAACTCTGTTATCCTTATTATGCGCTTTAATTTTGCTGGCCCTTACAGCGGGTTTATACGCGCGTGAGAGTTATGAAGATTATATGCAGCAGAAATACAGCGGTAGTGATAGAGATGTCCGGATAAAAAGAGACCGTCCTCTTTCCGAAGTCGATCCGTCCGAGAGGGAGGAACTTCTCGATGAACTGCGGGGCGCTGTACGTGAAGAGATCGATCAAAGCATAAAAGAAGAGAAGGGCGGAGACAAGAAGAGAGTCAATGAGAGCAAATTCATTGAGGAAGTAAGGAGTATTGTCAGAGAGGAGATCGAGGACGCCATAAAGATAAAGCAGGGGAGATACCTGAACAGCGGGACCGTGGAGATAGGAGGTTTCCTGTCATACCAGGCAAGGGGCGTTGATTCAGATGAAGAGGACAATAACAACATTATCAGGGTCTTCCCTCAGTTTGCATACTTCCTGAGCAATAACGTTGCGTTTGCACTGAAAGGTGAGGCGGAATTCAACCTGACCACTGATACACAGGCCTACGCCGGGGGTGCCGGGCCGCAGTTTGTTTTCGGTATAACAAGAAGAAATGATGTATGTTTCTATGCTGATATGATGGCAGGGATCAGCAGGAACACGAGGATTAACGATAAATTCGGTTACAGGTATTCAAACGGGATCGGGCTTAAGTTCGTTATGACAAGCGGGGTAATCTTTAACGCCGGTGTGCAGCTTGTATTCGACAATCTTGGAGAAAATGAGACCGGGTTTCAGAATATAATTGTCCCTACTATAGGAATAACGGCCTGGTTTTGATCTTATGACACAGATGCGCAGATGCAGTGAAAGCGACCTTAACAGGATCAGGGACTTCGTGGAACACCTCCTTGCCAATCCCGGGATTAACAGCGAACCTGTTATTATCGGGGAAAAGCTTATAATGAACTTTATCGCCATGAATACCCCTGCTTTAAAAAAAACATTTAAAAATCCGCAGTTCTTTCCAAAGCTTGAGTGGCAGGAGGTGATTGAACTCATATTTACAGACCTGTATAACAGGATATCCGCGGATGTACTGCCACGTTTTAACAGGTTTACAGATACCTCTGACCTTTCTTTTTTTGACAGTCTTTCCGGAACAGGAGTAGTGGCAGACGACCACAGACGCACCAGGCTGCATGAATTTGTACAGATGCTTTTTAAAGACAGAAACGTCCGTTTCCAGATGCAGCCCGTTGACGCGATATTCAGGTATGATGCCATTGACAGGTATATCACTGCCATATTCAGGAGAAGAGGCTATATATATAATGAACTGGTGCGTGTGCAGGGGATTAATCTTGATGTAAATGATTACATAAATCTTACAAAGGTGGCGGTCCTTATAAGGAGCGCTGCTAATTACAGGTTCAGAAAAGGGGAGGGGGGAACTTCCTCCGGCCTTATACTGGATGAGGTGCCTGGGAACAGGAAGAGTCTTACTGCCTATACCGAATCTCTTGCAGGTTCAATTATGCCTCTTCTCCCGGGTATACCGGTCCAGGTAATCAGTATAGCGATAAGATCCAATCTCCCTGCAGGGATGACCGGAAATGAAGAAGCGCTTTCCAGGTTTATTTTCATCCTCTGTTCAATGTTCAGGACCTACAGGCATCTTGAGAGAATAGACCGCGGGGCCGATACGCCGGAGAAGAGCTGGTTCGGCGCGGCCAGGAGAAACTACAGCGAATCAGGTTACGACAGAAGACTGATAGAGAGTCTTTACATGATTGCGGGGGACAATAACTGGTGAAATTTTTATTAAGCAGAAAATTCTGGGAGGGCTTTATTATTGCCGCGATAATACTTGTCCTCATACAGACATTTCTTGATGAGTACGCGAGGTACGCGAGATGGAGTGTCTCCGCAAGGAACTGGCTGCTCTTTTCAGGTTTTTTCTTTGACCTTCTCTTTTCAGTTGAATTTACTCTGAGAAGTATAGAGGGCGCGAAAAAGGGGAGGTTTCTGAACTATATTAAATATGAAAGGGGCTGGGCCGATTTTCTCAGTTCTTTTCCGCTTCTCTTCCTCTATTCGGGCCCGTCGCTATTTCTTTTTATACATGGAGGAGTCCATTCAGGTGTTGCTTCATACGCGATGCTCAATGTGCTGAAGGTGGTTAAGGCCGTCAGGATAACAAGAATACTCAGGCTTGTGAGGATTATAAAAATTCTCGGTAAGATTCATAACGCCGAGTCCAGGATGGCGCAGCATCATACCGCTGTGGCGGCCACTACCGCTGTATTTACAGTGCTTGTTGTGCTTATGGCATGGTCAGGGATTGTCGGCATGTCGGCTCAGGGCAGTGTTGAAAAGAGGGCCGCGGATTATTCGAGGATTTTAACAGAGCTTGAAAGTATATCCACTCTTAATAAAATTGATTTCAGGGAAACATGTGAAGGCTTTCTCGCCAGTGACCGGGCTGTAATGAAGGTGTCATATAACTCAGGAAAGAAGTATGAAAGAATATCGGCTGACGAGTTCAGTAAATATTACAGTGAGGAGGATTATATAGAGGTCAGCGGGGAATTCTGTTCACTTACCGTATCGGTTAAGGATATTGAAGGAGAGATTGCACTGCATCATATTCAGAGTTTCTTTATTATTATAGCAATTGTTTTTTCTTTTATGCTTATCTACTCAAGGCATTTCGTGCAGACTGTTTCAGACGTGGCGCATGTCCTAAACTCAGGTTTCAGGAAAAAAGACTATAATCTTATGGTCAAGATAAGGGATGAATACAGGGAGGATGAGATTTACAGGCTGGCCCGGTTTTATAATGACGCCTATCTTCCGGCTAAGCTTAAAAAGAGGGACAGGGAAAAAACCGCTTCAGGAACCCCTCTTACAATGAATGAACTGATGAATTTCGGGAAGAAAGAGGGATAATCAGCGGTCCCTTCTGTCTTCAATGATTTTCAGGGATGAATCTTCAGGAGTGACGTTTTTGTCGGAGTGTTTGAAAATCAGGATGATCTCTGTCCTGTAATTCATTTTTATGATAAAGTAGTACTCACCTGAAAGTTTTCTTACCAGATCAATTCCCCTTCCTGTTTCAGAAATCATGTCTGTTATGTCTTCACCTGTTTCGATATGCCTTTCAATCAGTTCATTCTGGGTAATGACACTGTTTATGCTCTCCAGAATTTTATCTTTAGTCAGTTTTCCGTTATAATCGCTTATTGAAATGGCGAATGATTCCCTGTTTCTGCAGAAATGGAGATCAACAGATTTTCCTTCACTGAGTGTTATGGGGATGCGGTTGATTTTTTCCTCTGTATAACCATGGGAATGATATATCGCATTAATAGCCATCTCATTCAAAAGTAGATTGAATGTTGATTTTGAAACGAGGTTAAAGCCCCACTCTTCGATCTGGCCGGTCAACAGTGATATCGCTTTTTTTATCTGTTCAGATTTTGTAATCCTGATTCTTTTCATATCGGTAATGCCGGAGACATAGTTTTCCAGCCCGAATATATTGTTTAATGTTATAAGTTTTTCTGAAAGATTAAGGAGTTCCGTCTCATTGACAGGCTTATGAAGGACATTGCCTATCCCTTTTGTGAAAATCCTGTGAAAAAAGGTATCAATATTTTTTTCTGTTATCATGATCACAGGTATATAGGAATAATTTTCTATTATATATTCATAAAGATCAAATGCATTGTCCCCGGGCAGTTCAACTTCCGAGATTATCAGCTCATAGTCAAAGGCCTTAAGTTTGGATATAGCGTCAAAGGCTGAATCGCAGAATGTTATATCGTAATTTTTTTTTCTGTATATATCAGCTATTTCTTCCCTGTAGTCAGATATGTCAGCAATAAGTATTCTTTTCATTCTTTACCCTGCGGTATTTATCAGATTCACGCCATATAATAATACTATCGTTTTTCTGCAAGATAAAACTTTAGGACAGATTTAATTGATTCTTTAATCTTTGAAAATATTTAATTTTGCCGTAATAATTCCTGAA
>DAIOFM010000074.1:0-14690 GCA_036745755.1 Spirochaetota bacterium
TATAGCATTTCACGAATGAATTAAGCCTGTTTTATGTATCTGATACATAATGTCATTCCCGTGAAGACTGTGGGCGACCACAGGAAGAGCTGGAAGCTAATCCATTGTTTATACCTTTCAATATTTTAATACTAATGGATCTCCGCCTGCGAGGAGATGGCATTGAAAACTAATTAAATCGTTAACTGCTATAGTCAATATTAAATTGAACACTATTTGGCCCGTACAGATTGCCACGGTGCTTTGCGCCTCGCAATGACATATTGTTTTTAGACAACCCCGTATCTGTTAATAATGGATTACTCTGCGAAGAACGCTTTATATAAAAGAAAGGCCGCGTAGATGTCAGCCTTGGAGGCAACTTCGCATACGGAGTGCATCCCGAGAAGTGAAGGCCCTGCGTCCAGGCAGTCCATGCCGTAACGGGACATCAGCATTGCTATTGTGCCTCCTCCGCCTATGTCGAGTTTCCCCATCTCTCCTGTCTGCCAGGGGATTTTGTTTCTGTCAGCCAGATGTCTCATGTACTGCATATATTCAGCGTGCGCGTCGTTTGTATTGTATTTCCCTCCGCCTCCGCCGTATTTTTCAATTGAAATACCTTTCCCAAGGAAAGACACATTCTGCGGGTCGTTTACAGATGAGAACGTGGGGTCCATTGCCGCGGTTACGTCAGCTGATATGGCCTTTGCGCTTTCAAGAAGCTTCCACGGGTCTTTTTTAATTCCCGTGAGCCTTGCGTACTCATTTGCAAAATTCATCAGGCTGAAGCTCTCCGCGCCCGTGTCCCCGTATGAGCCTGTCTCCTCCTTGTCGCTGAAGTAGGCTACAGCTGTGTGTGCCGGTTTTTCAGTTGCGGCAATAGCCATCAGTGATGTGTATACGCAGACCCTGTCATCCTGTCCGTAAGCGCCGATGAGTCCCCTGTCGAGCCCTATATCAACAGGTTTCTGGGATGGTACGAATTCCAGTTCCGAGCAGATGAAATCCTCCTCAATAATGCCGTAGGTTTCATTGAGGTATTTCAGAATATTGAACTTGATTTTCTCCTTGATGTCCTTGTCTCTTACCGGTATATGGCCGAACAGTATGTTCAGGTCTTCGCCTTCAATTACCTTGGTCCCGTCCTTCTTCATCTGCTCTTTGGCAAGGTGTGGGAGCAGGTCAGGTATGATGAATTTCGGATCGCCCTCTTCCGCGCCTATCCTCAGTATGATCTCTTTTCCCGACTTTCTGAATATTACCCCGTGCATTTCAAGAGGGGTGTTTACCCAGTGAAATTTTTTAATTCCTCCGTAATAGTGTGACTGCAGCAGGGCTAGTTCGGAATTCTGGTAGAGCGGATTGGGCTTGAGATCGAGTCTTGGTGAGTCAACGTGTGAACCTATAAGCCGGATGGATTCAGGGTCTTCCCCCGCAACAAAGGCGATGAGGGTCTTGCCTTTAAAAGACCTGTATACCCTGTCACCTTTTTTGACAGACTTGATATTTTCAATATTTTTAAAGCCCGCTTTTTCAAGGACCGCGCTTATATTTTTTATGCACAGTCTTTCTGTTGCTGAATCGGTGAGAAATTTTTTATATCCTTCACTGAAGGTGAATATCTTTTTATGGTCCTGATCCGGGAGATCTGTCCATGCGCTCTCCTTTTTATAAAACAACTTCTCTTCAAGTTTTTTGTTTTTCTTTTTGTTGTCCTCTTTAACTGTCACTATTTACCTCTCAATATCTTTTAAATATAATGCCTCTGCCCGAATTTGAAAATTTTTTATCAAAGGGTGCCGTTTAAATTTGATAAACCCTTATAACATGGCAAACATTTTTTAAATTTTAATATTCATGTTTAATGCCGCAGATACCGATCATTAAAACGATATACGTATCTCTTACCGGAAGGTGTAATGAGCGGATCAGACAGAATGATAATCATGCCGGACAGATTCAGGGACCCCTATATTTTTGAAAATATAGTGGCCATGAATGAACAGATTCTCCAGTCCGGCGGAGTGATTGACATGTCCCGCGTTGCCTTCATTGAACCCTATTCAATGCTTTCATTTCTCCTTATGGGGCGCAATTATTTAAGGAAAAAGGGTGAAAAGATCAGGCTGGTGAATCTTCCGATCCAGATACATCAGTACCTTAACAGGATGGATTTTATAAGCAGGGATTTTTTTCAGATCAGTGAGAATATCTCTGATAACATGATGCTCAAAAGGAGTGTTTCAAGCAGCAGGCTAATGGAAATCGTTGAAATTCCCAACAAGGAGAGGCACGGGGTGAATGTTATAGCTTCGGTTATATCCTTATTCAGGAAAAGGGCATCAGGGATACTGAAATACTGGATGAATGATTCAATAGTTGATTATTTTGTGACGGTCATTTCCGAGCTCTGCCAGAATATTTTTGAGCACTCCCTTGATACCGGCTTTGTGGCCATGCAGACATACAGGACAGGTAGTGAAAATATAGCAAGGCTTGTAATTTCAGATTCAGGCGTGGGTATCAGAAGGAGCTTTGAGGCAAAAAACGACATTAAATTCAGTACGGGGGCGGATATTATAGAGATGGCACTGACCACTCCGATCTCAAGCAAGAGGGAATTCGGGTACGGGCTGTGCCAGGTCAATTCTATAACCGAGAGGCTGAAGGGGACAATTTTTATCCGGAACGATTCCTCATCTCTTACCGCGCTGTATAACAGAAAGGAGGGGAGTTCGAAGAACATTTTTCTGAGAAACGATCTTCCTCATCTGGATGGGACACAGATTTCTATTTCCCTTTCATCATAATGGAGACTATATGATTGTAAACGTGGCAAAGCTTGCCAGAGAAGCGAAAGTTAAACTCCCGGATCTTATAACCCGGCCTGTGGGCAGACTTATGTATTCGAAAATGAAAGAGAAACTTACTATTGCCGGCAGGGGTGAAACCGTTATTTTTGATTTTGAGAATATAAAGGTGATAGATTCCTCTTTCATTGATGAGTTTCTGGTTAAGGTTATCAAAGACGCTGAAGAATCCGATTTTTATATAAAACTGCGGAATATATCCGCCATATCAGAAATAAATATTGACTCTGTGTTTAATTCATACTCTAATTATAGGGATGGCAGGCTTGCTGTGATCCGTGAGGAGCTTGGTAAAAACAACAGGTATTATATCGGTCCTTTGACTGAAAACGAGAGTGATATAATTGATTATCTGAGGATAAATAATCATGCCGACTCCGATGAAATGGCCAGGTTCTGCGGACAGGAAACAATGGCACTGACTGAGACTCTGGAGAATCTTTTAAGACTCAGGGTTATAAGGAGAGATAACGGGGAATACCTGTCTGTCTGAAACCCGTTAGTAACATGTTATGAGAAAAAAGGGGAAGAAAGATAACACTGTAAAAGATGACAGCCTTTTCGGCCTTCTCTCCTCATATAAGCAGTTTAATACATATGTGAGGGTGCTCATTGACGAAGAGAGGGCGATGATAGCTGTTGTCCTTACTGCCAATCCTAAATTCTGGCAGAAACTCCCCCCTGAAACGTATTCGGCATACAGGGACATGAAGAGACTGGAACTTGGTGTTGATAAACTGTCTGTAAAATATATACTGCCGCAGCACCTGGTAAAAACACTGGGGCCTGCTGCAGGGTTCAGTCTCAGAGCGGATAAGTATGAACTGGATAATTCTCTGTCAGAGAACGGTTATTATGTGATAATAGTTCAGAAAAAGTATATCGCCAAGGTCTTAAGCGGTGTTAAGAAAATTATCAATCTTTCACCGCAGAAGAAGTATGAAATCATTGAGAAAAGCATGTTTGATCAGCAGGAAATATAATGGCGAACCAGAACCCGAACGAAACAGTAAGCGAAAAAGCGAAGAGAATTGAAACAGCCCTGAAGTATACAGATGGCGACATGGAACAGGCCAAATTTATGGCCGCGGGAAAGCTCCAGGATGTTGTTGCCATAAAGGGGAAATTTGTGGTTCCTGAACTCAACCAGTCAGGAGCATTTATAGCTTTTATAAATACTTCAAAAGAATATATCTCATCGATAAAAAGCGTTCTTACGCTTAACACAGGGACCTATTCAAAGATGAGGATCTTTGATGACTGGAGAGTTCTGCTTAAAAATATTGAGGCCTATCTGGAAGGAGGGGATGTCGCTGATTCAGGCCTGTTTACAGGCAACCTTCTTGAATCAATGATCAAAAGAGATGTTTTCCCCGATGTACAGAAGATGAATCTTGAATACCTTGCCGTTGCCCTGCAGGACATGATAAAGGATTTCTTCAAGTCGGAGAAGGGAAAATGTCAGATCGAACTTGAGAAGACAACCTCAATGGATATTGAACTTGCCGGAATTGAAGTAATGCTCCCTGAAAACGGTGAAGCTGAAGCTTCTGAGGCAGATCCGCAGAAGCAGCAGCAGCAACAGCAGCAGGAGATAAGGCAGGTGCCTGATACTCCATTCAGACGGCATCTTGGAGAGATTGAATCAAAAGCGTCACTTGTTGTGGAAGGATGCTGTGTTCTATCCCCTGTTAAGGGGAAGCCTATCAGCGAAATTCAATCGGGAGAAAGGATCCTTGTGTCTCTTACTTCCGGAGACTCTGTGTCTGAAAAGATAATTGACGCGTATAAGGCGAGAGATCACGAGGGGAAGCCTCTTCCTATAGTAGGGCGGATAGTGGAGATTGTGCCTAACGAGGAAATCAAGGGGGTTATCATTTATGTGCTTGTTGCTAAAGGAATATACGCGAAGATAGTGGAGGAGGAGCCTGTTAGAATCCAGACAGAGTTGACCTATATTGCTTCCAATGGATCGCTTGATGACGAATCGATGGGACAGAAAAACTGGGTAACTGTGCTTGTTTCAGCTTTTTTTGTCCTTCTGATAATTGCCCTTATTGTAGTTTTAATCTTTGTATCCTGATTAATACTGTATGAAAAGATGCCTGCCTCTTTTCGTCTTTGCCTTTTTATTTTTTCCTCCCTATACTGCTGTTTCACAGATGCCTGACTGGAAGTTTTTCAAAGACAGGGAAGGGAACAAATACTACTACGACCGCGCCTTTAAAATCAGGGTTACAGACACTTCAGAGAAGGATTATACCCCGGTGACATCTACAGGTATAGATTTTTTCCTGCATAAAGGAATTGAATTGATTAATGAAAAAAAATACCCTGAAGGCCTGTTTTATCTGAAATCGATCCGGGCCCTGAAGAGTGAAAACTCAAGGGTAAGAAAGGCCAGGGTCGACGCGGCAAAGTGGATTGATTTTCTTTATAAAAAACATGGTACGAGGTATGAGCTTTACGACAAAGAATCGTCGGTTATTATAAAATATGAGAATGATATTTACCATTTAATAAACAGTAAACTTTTCTACAGGGTTACCCTCCTGCACCGGCCCTTTCTCCTGAAAAAGGAATGGAAGTATTATGATAAAGGTTACGGCCTTAAATTCGGTGTTAAGGTTGAACGGGACGGAGATTATGAAGGTTTCGATTATATAACAGGAATAGAAAGCCGGATTTTCCCGGGAACCGCCCCTTCGCCTGATGAGGCGCTTAAGGGCTGGATGCTTGAACTGGGTATTGATAATCTTGAGAGGAAAGAGATTTTCCGCGGGCCTGACAGGGTTATTTATGAGATAAGGTATCCCGGGGACGCCCCGTTTTCAGGGCTGGAGGGTGTTTTTGTCAGTGAAAACAGGTCGCATCTCGCAAGGGTTTTTTATCACAACAGTGTTTCAGGAAGGGTAAGCGAAAGGGCGAAGCTTATGCTTCAGAACCTGGTTCTTGTCCGTTAGCCCTGATAGATCAGCGCGGTTTCGCCGCATTTTTCCCTGTCCCTGCAGTTGACGCAGTCCTTCCATATCTTTTCAGGGAAATTATCCTTCGGTACGACCCTGAATCCGTTTCTGGCAAAAAATCCAGGTTTGTAGGTGAGGGTGAAAATCCTTTTCCCCTCCAGCGGTTCCGTGTCGGCAATCAGTTTTTGTACAAGGGCCCTTCCTATGCCAAGGCCCTGGAAGTCCATGTGTACAGCAAGTGACCTGACCTCTTTCAGTGTCTCGCCGTAATCGTAACGGGTCACCGTGCCTGCAAATTTACCGTCAGCTTCAGCTACAAGGAAATTTTCAAGGTTCTCTCTTATGTCATCCCTGCCTCTCTCCAGGATAACGCCCTCTGCTGCGTAATGGGAAATGAGGGAGAAGATGTTTTCAACATCCCCCTCATTAGCGGTTCTAATTGAGGTATTCATTTCTGTTTCCGAATCAAATGCGTTTTATTATCTGTGCATTTGTCGAAATGGCATATTGCCTGTAAAGTGAAATTTCGGAAAGTGATTTTTTCGCATCCAGCTCGGTCTTATAGGGCCCGGTGAAAATCCTGTATGAGCCTTTATTCTGTGATACGATAACAGTATGTCCCTTGCCGCTTAAAAAACGGGCAACATTCTTGATTTCATCCTCACCGTACTTTTGTGAAAGCTGTATGACAAAAGGATATTCGGATTTAGGGTATACTTCACTCGCGGTTTTGCCTGAAGAAGAGGCCTCTTTTATTGCCTCGCTCATTCTGGCGCTTATGTTGCTGACCGCATTCATTGTCCTGTCATCCACGATCTTCCTGTCAGAACCTCCGGCAAATTTTATACCGATTGCAAGGCCTGCCGTAAATGAAACGATGATCAGAGCGGTAATTATGGTGAACATCCCTGTTGCTTTCTTTCCGTGATGGTCATGTTCCCTTCCGTTAGGCATTGCCCCTCTTGTAAAGAATTCAGGGTCAACCCTGTCATACTGGGAAGGGATGTCCCTGAGGTGCCGCCCTTCGTAGAAATCCATGTTCTGCATATATAACCCGTTATGAAAAGAAGTTTAAAAAACGTGGAAATTCCATTGTCCACGTTAAAATTGTCGGCATAAGGGGTGGAGTCATTTAGCAGTTTCCTGAAAAAGTCGGGGGAGGGACTTTTTCAGGAAAATTCCGGAAAAAAAGTCTTAAAACCTGAAATCAGCGGGATGGCTTTTTTCAGTTCGTGGATTCGAATTTTTTCATGAATTCAACAAGGGCTTCTACCCCTTCAACAGGCATTGCGTTATATATACTTGCCCGCATCCCTCCTGCGGTTTTATGCCCCGCAAGCGAGACAAGGCCGGTTTCACCTGCTTCTTTTATGAATTTCGCGTCAAGGTCTTTTGAACCTGTTGTGAATGTCACATTCATCAGCGATCTGGAGGATTTTTCAACATTTCCCCTGAACAGTTTCGATTCATCAATTAAATCATACAGCAGTGATGATTTACACCTGTTCATTTTATGAATCTCATCCACTCCGCCCATCGAATCGAGCCAGTCAAAAACAAGCTTTGCCATGTAGACTGAGTAGGTGGGAGGGGTGTTGAAAAGTGAGTTGCTGTCAGCGTGTGTTCTGAAATCGAGCATTGTGGGGAGATCCCTTCCTGCCCTGGCCATAAGGTCATTTCGTATTATTACTATTGTTACACCTGCCGGCCCGATGTTTTTCTGTGCGCCGGCGAAGATTATTCCGAAATCACTGACCTTGTACGGTTCAGAGAGGATGCAGGATGACATGTCGCATACGATCGGTATTTCTCCTGCTTCAGGGATACGGTTGTATTTAGTCCCGTATATTGTATTGTTGTAGCAGATGTGAAGGTAATCCGCGTCAGGAGAGATTTTAATGCTGTCGATGTCGGGAATATATGAAAAGGTTTTGTCCTCTGAAGATGCAAGCACGTTGACCTTTCCGAATCTCTCCGCTTCCCTGATTGCTTTCCCGGTCCACGAACCGGTATGAATGATATCAATTTTTTTATTTATGGTCATCATATTCATCGGTATCATGGAGAACTGAAGCGATGCCCCTCCCTGTAGAAAGAGAACGCTGTAGTTTTCAGGGATATTCATCAGTTTCCGCAGCAGATTTTCAGCATCTTTCTGGATGCCCATATATGCGGCAGACCTGTGGCTCATCTCCATTACTGACATACCCGTATCGCCGTATTCAAGCATCTCTGAAGCGGCTTTTTTAAGAACAGGTTCAGGGAGAACAGCGGGCCCTGCTGAAAAGTTATATACTCTTGACATCTATCCCTCCGGCTGTTAAAGTCTTTAAACTGGTTTTACAGATTGCCTAATATAAAATGCTGTCAAGATCAAATGAATTACTGCGGAAATTATTTTATCCTTGAAATTATTTTTTATTTATAGGGAATTGTCCGGTTAAATTCATGATAATATTAATACCGGCTTATGTAGTACTATAAGTTCCGATGATATGCATGCGCATGGCCCCCGCACCCCCAAAGGGGGCAAGGATTATTGGAGTACCCTACCGGGAATTTCAGGGGGAGGGGGACCCGGATTATGTTTTAGTGGATGATATGACTCAATGCAAACTAACAAGAGGTAATATATAATATGGCAAAGATAAGGGCTTTCAAGGCATTAAGACCCGCTAAAGACCTGGCTGATAAAATAGCTGAACTACCCTATGATGTTGTTTCCCTGAAAGAGGTGATAGAGATTGCGGGAAAAAACCCGTATAATTTTTATCATATAACAAGGGCCGAGATGGACCTTGCGGAGGGGACTGACCCCTATTCAGAAGGCGTGTACAGAAAGGGGAGGGAGACCCTGGAGAAATTTATTGACGAAGGTTTCCTTGCAAGGGACGAAAAACCGATGCTGTACCTTTATTCGCAGGTGATGGACGGGAGGATGCAGACAGGCATTGTGGCCTGCGCAAGCATAGACGATTACATGAAAGGGCTGATCAAGAAGCATGAGCTTACCCGCGAGGAGAAGGAGCTGGACAGGACAAGGCATACAGATATAGTCAATGCCAATACAGGCCCGGTTTTTCTTTTCTACAGGGACGACAATGATGAAAGGAAAGCGCTCATTGAACAGGCGATGAAGATTGAGCCGGTTTACGATTTCACAGCGCCTGACGGTATCAGGCATATAGTAAGGGTGATTGAAGATACCTCACTTGTGGAGAGACTTCAGAAGTCATTTGAAAACGACGAGCTTTATATAGCCGACGGGCACCACAGGGCCGCTTCAGGGACACGGGTGGGCAGCATGAGGCGTGAGAAGAATAAAGAATTTACAGGGGAGGAGGAGTTCAACGGTTTCCTTTCAGTGATCTTTCCCCATTCCCAGCTTATGATTCTGGCATATAACAGGGTTGTAAAAGACCTGAACGGCATGTCTGCCGATGAATTCATGAAAAAAATCTCTGAAGATTTTACCGTGGTTAAAAGCGGTGTAAAGGTCCCGGAAAAGGTCAATACCTTCTCGATGTATATAGGAGGGGAATGGTACACTCTTACTCCATCCTTTGAAATATCTTCTGATCCCATAGAATCACTTGACGTTACGATAATTCAGAAGAGGGTGCTTGACCCGCTGCTGGGTATTACTAATCCCCGCAAGGACAAAAGGATCGACTTTGTGGGCGGCATAAGGGGTACTGCTGAGCTTGAAAAGATTGTGGATTCAGGGGAATTCGCGGTCGCTTTTTCAATGTTTCCCACAGAGATTGAACAGCTCATGGATGTTTCTGATGCGGGTCTTATTATGCCACCGAAATCGACATGGTTTGAGCCGAAACTTCGTGACGGGCTTTTAATCCATGAGCTTGACTGAGAATCAGAAGGTGTAGATCTCTATTGAGTTGTCCCCTTTTTCGCATGCTGATGTAGTTGCGAATTCAGACCTCCTGATAAATGATTCGAGAATGAGTTCATTTATCAGGAGCGTTTCAGAATCGCCTCCGCGTACCACATCTGAAGGGTCAAGTTCAGATATTCCTATGGAGATGCATGGGTCGAGGTACTTGTCCCTGTGCTTGAATTTTTTCTGCTGTATCTTTTTTATTATCCTCTCCGCCACCTTTTTTGAATCCTCGCTTCTGGTGTGAGGGAGAAATATCAGGAACCTTGCGAATTCAAACCTTCCTATCTTGTCATAGGGCCTGATAGATTTTTTAAGCCTTGAGGCGAACTCGCCGAGAAACGCGTCAAATATCTTGAGGCCGAAATCCTTCTGTATCTCCTCATGGTTGTGCAGGTTTATCATGATCGCGCATGTGAATTCGTTCCTCCGCGCTGCCCTTCCTATTTCATTTGAGATTTCATCAATGAGGGCTCTTCTGTTAAGGGTTGTGGTTACAGGGTCCTCCTTGGCATGCTTGATGAGTTTACGTTTTGTTTTGTTCAGTGAGACATTAAGGCCGATGGCCCTTTCAGCAATAATGATTCTTGCAATGATCTCCTCCCTCGTAAAGGGAAAAAGGATGAAATCGTCTGCGCCGGCCTTTACCCCCTCCGCGAGTTCATGTACACTCTCCCTTGATCCCGTAAGTATGAGGTACACCTTCCCTTTTTTGCTTTTAGATTTTTTTATCGATGCGCAGTTTCCAGGCGCCATGCCGTCGACCCAGTTGAGTATTACAACTTCGGGAGTCTCTTTCTCTATGACGCTATCCAGGGAATCTATGTCTGAGATGATAATATCGAGTTTAAGTGAGGGACCTGCCTCTTCAATGGCTTTCATGGTTGTCTTTGTATGATTAACAAGAACAGCTTTCATCGTCTCTCTCCCGGCGGATGTTTTACAAAAAATAATGAAATAAACGGGTTTTGTCAATAAAATTAAGCATGCCTGTTTCCTTCTCGGTTATTCAATCTCTATTATATAGGGGTTCATGTAAAGTATCCGTTCATCAGGATAACTGTATTTTTCCGCTGCTTTAAGGATTACCCCGATATTTTTGCCAAGGGCTGATTCGGTGGAGGACCTCATCAGTCCCCTGAGATAGCCGCCCTGTTCAGGGAGATGTATCACGTTAAAAGTTTTATCAATTCCACCCTTTTCCGCGGCGTAATCGATTGCCGCCATGAGCCCGTTGTTTTCATCCGCAAGGCCATTTTCAGCCGCGGCCTTCCCTGTGTGTACTTTCCCTTCCGCGACTTTAGCGATTTCAGCGGCATCAATTTTACGTCCCTCTATCACCCTTCCTGTAAACCTGTCGTAAATAAAGTCTATATTCTCCTGGAATAGTTTTTTCTCCTCGTCGGTAAGGTCCCTTGCCTCTGAAAATACGTCGGCGAATTTGCTCATTTTTACAGTTTCGGTGGAGATTCCAAGTTTTGAGTAGAGTTCTTTAAGTGAGATTTTACCCGCGACAACTCCTATTGAACCTGTTATTGTACCTTTACTGGCGAATATCCTGTCCCCTGTGCAGGCGATGTAATAGCCCCCTGAGGCGGCCATGTTGCCGAATGAAAATACAACAGGTTTGGGGTGTTTCTTCTTCATAAGCAGAAGATGGTTCCACATGTAGTCCGAGGCCGCTGCGGAACCCCCTCCTGAATCAACCCTTATGACCACGCCTTTTACGGAATCTGAAGTGAATGCTTTTTCAAGCGCCTCCCTGTAATCGTAGTCACCTGTTGAGGAGCTGACAGATGAGCTGTTTCCCTTTCCTGAAACTATATTTCCTGTAACGTGGATTACCGCTATTTCAGGGAGGGGCCCCCATGTTGTGCTCCTTTCATTCTCCTCAAGGTAGTTCTCGAATTTAACAGTCCCTGTATCTTTACTCAGCTCTTCAACCGCGTTATCCCTGTGCATGATTTCATCTATGAAGCCCTTTTCCTTTGCCTGTTCAGGGGTATAGAACCCCGCAGAGAAGAGCTCATCCACCTTTTCCGCAGGGATTTTTCGTCCTTCAGTAATCGCTGTGATAAACTGTCCATTCAGGTCTTTAAGTATCTCCTCCATGTTCTCCCTTGCGGCAGGTGACATCTTCTCCCTTGTGAATGTTTCATTGAAGGATTTGTATTTTCCCCTGCTCACGGATTCAAATTTTACGCCTGCCCTGTCCATGAGCCCCCGGATGAAATAGAGCTTCATCTGCAGGCCTGTTATGGAAAATGTACTGTTGGGCGTGAAATATATTTTATCCGCCGAGGTGGCCAGGTAGTATTCACTGTTTCCTGTATAACTCATGAGGGCGTATGCCTTTTTCCCGCTTTTTTTGAGTTTGAGGATTTCGTTCCGGAGTTCCTGCATCTGTGCCAGCCCCAGAGATGTGTTGTCTATATCTATTATGAGTGAGTTTATCGTGCTGTCACACGATGCTCTTCTTATTCCTGCTAAAAGGTGGTGAAAGCAGTTCTCCCTTTGCGAAAAAAATCTTTGCGGGGGGTTCTCCCTGCTGTAGTTGTCGGACAGCCTGAGGTAAAGGGGACGCGCGGCAGCAGAACCGTTCAGGGAATTTTTATCCCTTGCGGCGGTGAACGAGATTCCCCCTGAATAGAAGTCTGAAACATCACTGTTAGCTCCCCTGTAACCGTCAAGTTTTGTAAGCAGGGGGCCTCCTCCCCCTCTTGAGGAAAAGGGAACTGTCAGGCCGAAAGTGTAGTTTTCATCAGTGTCCCCTTTAAGGTTGAATGTTATTCCCCCGGGGCCGGTTATCTCCAGGCCGAAGGTGTAGAGGTTGTCAAGGCCGCTTTTTGAATCATATATGGTTGAATCAGCCGACAGGGTTATGTATTCCGTGAAGGGGCGGAGGGATGCGGAGTATGTGGCGCTTTTTAACCTGTTCTCTTCAAAAGACCTGTCTTCGATGCTTCTGAATACAGCCCCTGCGGAGATATACCATACGGGGCGCAGGATAAATCCCAGGTGCCACCCGCTGCAGCTGTCAAAATCGCTGTAGTCTGATAATGTGTATGAGTATCCCAGGCCGAAACCGAAAACGTTTCCCATGAGGAAACCCCTGCTCACCGTGTACTGTGAAACTGAGGTCTCATCCTCATCCGTCAAACCTGTGAGTATGCCGTTGTACCTTGAGTATACCATGTCAAAATCGAAGAGGTTGAGGGAGGCAAAGTGGTTCCACTCCCCTTCATCCTCCCTGAGAAAGGAGTAGGCCAGGAACGGGTAGTTCTCCCCCTGCGTGAATACAGGGTTGGCCAGTGATGAAAAGGCCCCCTGCGAATAGCCTGCCGAAAGGGCTGACGGCGGGAGATAGTACCTGTATCTTTCAGCTGCCTCCGCTGATGCTGTGATGATCATGGATAAAACCAGTATATATATTTTTTTCATGTCAGATGATTCCTGAAATTGATGTTATTCTTCTGCCAGTGACTCATAGTCGTCCCGGATCTTTTCAAAGATCCCCCTTTCGTCCCCTTCACCGTCAATGACAAGGAACCTTTCATCAGCTATGGAGAGGAAGTTGTTTCTCACTGCTTCGAGAAATTCTTTTTTTTCAAAGAGTTCAGCGGCCGCTCCGCCGTTTCTCTTCTCTATCCGTTTCATTGCTGTTTCAGGGGAGATGTCTATGAAATAGACACGATGAGGGAGAGGGAACCCCTCATGCAGGTTTCTGTTTATTATTTCAGAGGAGGTTATGCCCCCCATCCCCTGGTACGCGGCATTTGAATAGAAGTACCGGTCCATTACGATTGTGGCGCCGCTCTCCATTGCCGGGGTGATATTTTTTTCACAGTCATCAACCCGGTCTTTGATGAAAAGTTCGATCTGTTTTTCCACGGGGGGAGGGGAGCCGGATTTCAGCATTGCCCGCAGTTCCGTTCCCCATTTCCCGGATGTCGGCTCGGCAAGAAGCTTCGCGTTAATGCCTTTCCCTGAAATATATTCGTGCAGCATTTTACACTGCGTCGATTTGCCTGATCCGTCTATCCCCTCAAATACGATGAAAAGGTTTTTCATTGAGATTTACTGCGCCTCCGCGTTGTCTGATCTCATTCTCCTGGCGTATACAAGGGCAGCCCCCACTGTGGCAAGGTTCAGACCCAGGAACCCTATGACAGGGATGAATGATACGAGGAAGAAGGCGGCCCCTGTGCCTGAGACAGACCTTCGCCATTTCCAGGTGACCTTCATCTTCTGTGAGAAGTTGAGTTTCGCCCTTTCAAGTGGATAGTCATAGAACTGGAAGCCGTAGAAAAATATTGATGTGAGGAAACCTGTTATGGAATATAGAAAACTCCCCCCGGGAAGAATGAGCAGTATCAGGAGTAGAATGTTTATCATTATTATAATGAGAAGCAGTTTTATCGTATTGGTCAGTGCCCTGTAAATATCGCTCACCATTTCAGAAATTGAAAACGGTGTATCGCTCTCCTTGATCCCGGCGCACCTTTCGGTCTTTTCTGAAAGGAGGTCAAGGAAGGGGGCTGTAATAATCCCTCCCGCAATGGAGTAGATTATTATTGTGACAAGTGTGAGGAGCAGTATGATTACAGGAGCCACCATCATGCTGAGCAGCTTCAGATACCATGCGTCGCCGGCGAGAAACTCCTTTACTGCAGGCACAGAGGATGTATATGAGAAGTAGAAAACCGCTGATAGTATAATGATGTTAAGGATAAAGGGTATTACAAAGTATTTAACCATCCCTTTGTTTTCTGAAACGAAACTAAAGGCGGCGAAGACCTCTTTAAATGCTGCGAAGAAAGAATCTTTTTTTGTGCGTTTAAACATATCCGCTCCTTTTCGGTAATTTTACCCGCTCTTACTGCTTAACGGGAATATCATCATGAAAAGGTAAGGAACTGCTCTGAATAATCAACTGTTTTTGAATTTCATAGAGGCTTTTTTCAGCCTGTCCAT
>DAIOFM010000074.1:14790-19863 GCA_036745755.1 Spirochaetota bacterium
CTCTGAATAATCAACTGTTTTTGAATTTCATAGAGGCTTTTTTCAGCCTGTCCATGATTCCAAGTCCCAGGCCATGTTCAGGCACGTTTTGAGCGTATATGCGGCTTATATTAAGGGTGTCAAGGGCGTGCAGATGCGAGAAGAGGTTTGCCGCGGCCTCGCGCAGGTCCCCCTTTTCAGATAAGATGAATGTTCTTTCCGCAGGGTAGTCTGATACAGGCTTTCTGAAAAAGAGAAATCCTCCCCTCTCATCATCCAGCGGCGGGTCATCTGTTATTATTACAGGTTTGACCGGTGAGTAGTGGTAGTCAAGCTGCCCCGGCGCTTCAGGTTTCCCCTCTGTTTTATCGGTAATGATTTTTTCGCCCGCGCATTCCTCTATCCCCTCTGTGGCAATACCCCCGGGGCGGAGAAGGTGAATCCCCGCAGGGGTCATCTTTATAATTGTGGACTCTATGCCCACCGTGCACTGCCCTCCGTCAAGTATCATGTCAACTGCGTTCCCCAGCTGTTCCATTACGTGGCGTGATGTTGTGGGGCTAAGACAGCTGAACCTGTTCGCGCTGGGTGCCGCTATGGGGGTACCGGCTTCGCGTATAAGTGAAAGGGCTGTTTCATGTCTCGGCATCCTCACTGCCACGGTGTCAAGCCCTGATGTCACTATGTCAGGCACTGTATCTTTTTTCGGCAGCACAACAGTGAGGGGGCCGGGCCAGAACCTTTCGATGAGCCTGGATGCCCTGCTGTCGATCCCTGATGTCAGCCTCTCTATATCGGTGATGTCCGCAATATGAACAATGAGGGGATCAAAAAAGGGCCTCTGTTTCGCCTCGAAGATCCCCGCAACAGCTGAGGGGTTAAAGGCGTCTGCGCCCAGGCCGTAGACAGTCTCTGTGGGGAAGGCCACAAGCCCCCCTTTGCGGATTATATCCGCCCCTTTTGCTATATTTTCTTTTGTGTCTTCAAGTATTATCATGATCTTAATGTTCCGGTTCAGTCTTTATCCCTTAACCTGTTTCATGTTAAAAAGCTCTGTTACCCCCCGCCGCGAAGCGGCGGGGGGTATATATATTTTTGTTTTTTATACAAAACATATCTTCAGGAATTATTACCGATTCCGTTTACTGTTACATGCTTTGCTAATAGCGGTTTCAGTCAATAAAATTTTACTGTTTATAGAGGTTAAAAGGGGGTTATAAATGGCGGTGCCTGAAGTTTCTATACTGTCATGGCGGTTTCATGAAATGAATACCGCTATCTCATGGTATAGGTTCATGGAATGCTTCGTCTGAGGTCCCGGTTTGCCGTTTTAAAGGGATAAACTGCGGCGGGTATCTATTTTTATAGGCTCGAAGCAACTCCCGTTCTCACGATGAGGTTGGTGCCGAGCCGCCACAGGACGTGGCAATCAGGCTCGGCCATGTTGCTCTCGCCAGTCAGCGGCTTCCGTGCCGCCTTCCTTAACATGAATTGTTTTGTTATTCCGGTTCGCCGTCTATACGGTTATAAACTCCGGCTAAAAACCATATGTCCGGGGAATACCTCTGTGTCATTCCCGCGAAGGCGGGAATCTATATGCCTGTATCAAATCAGGCTTGGCGGATGAGGGCGTTTGCACCTTTGAGCTCCGGCATTGCAGCTCCAGGCTCCGGCGTCGGAGCTTTAAGGTGCAAATTCGAAGCTTTGGGGTGCAAATTTGATGCTCAGAGGTGCAATTTAGAAGCTCTGAGCTGCAAAGTTTATGCTCAGAGCATCAAAGCCGGAGCTTCAGGGTGGAACTTCGGAGCTTTAAGCTGAAAGTTTTATGCTCAGAGGTGAAACTTTAAAGGGTTGAGCTGCAAAAAGGGGGTAAGGGGCCGCAGAAATTGTTCTTGAAAGAAATGGGCACTTGATTTTTTTTAAAAAAAAAAGGACTTATTGATGGCCATTAAACTTAAAAGCGGAGACAGGGTATGTATTGCAGGAGGGGGGCCGGCAGGTTCTTTCAGCGCCATTCATATCCTTTCAATGGCAAAAAGCGAAAAAATCGATATTGAAGTGATTATTGTCGATGCCAGGGCAGGGCATCCTGAACCTGGACCAAAATCATGCAAAGGGTGTGCGGGAATTCTTTCCGCAGAACTGGTTTCAGGGATGGCAAAGCTGGGAATTGAAATTCCGGAAGAAGTTATTCTTGAGAGGCTTAACTCATACAAGGTTCATACACACACTGAGGTTGTACACATAGACCAGCCGGAAAATGACAGGGAAATTTTAAGTGTTTACCGGGGTTTCGGCCCGGCAAAAACATATGGAAAAAAAACATCTTCCTTTGATTTTTTCCTCAGAGAGGAAGCCTCAGGAATGGGGGCCCGGATAGTATCTGAAAAGATTACACTGATTGACTGGGACGAAAAACCCCTGATTCTGACTGAGCATAACAGTTTTTCCTGTGACCTTCTGGTTCTGGCAACGGGGGTAAATAATAAAGTAAATATTTCTGAACACTACGGCTATATCCCCCCCCGAACTATATCCATGATACAGCAGGAAATACCCCGCCCCGGGAACTGGGCAGAAAACACTGTGGCTGCATATTTTGACAACCCCAGAGGGTTTCTCTTCGGCGCATTTGTGCCAAAGGGAGAGTATATGAGTATATCTCTTCTGGGTAAAAAAAAGCTGGAGGCTTCTGAAATAAAAAGATTTTACAATGAGCCTAAATGCGGTCTTGAAAAATATTTTTATGAGGAACCTGAAAATCTCTGCCACTGTACGCCGAGAATCAATTATAAACCTTCAGAAAAATATTATGGCGACCGCTGGGTTGCTGTCGGGGATGCCGCTGTTACAAGACTATACAAAGATGGCATCGGCTCGTCCTTTAAAACATCATACAGGGCAATGAAGACGGCTTTGCATGATGGGATAGGGGAGGATGATTTCAGGCAATTTTACGGGGCCTACTGCGATGAAATAGCAAAAGACAATAATTTCGGGAAGATACTGATCCGTTTTTTTCTTGCCCTGCTGAAGAACAGGAGGATGGCAAAGATCTGTATGGGATGTCTTATTCTTGAATGCCATATGGAAAAGAAGGATCGGATATATTCTAAAGTTTTATGGGGAATGATTACCGGTGAATATGCTTACAGGCATCTCTTTATGATGATGATAAGCATTAAAGGGATGCTGCGTTTTCTGAAAAATGTATTACGTATTGCGGGGAAATCAAGCGGTATCCCTGTGGCATACTACTGGGATAAATACTATGTCCAGAAATTCAGGCCGAGAAAACATTAAAAATATGAAAATTCTGATTGCCGGGGGTACCGGATATACAGGAAGGCATCTGGTCGAAAGATTTATTGAAGAAGGCCGGGTAAGTCTTAAACTTCTTGAATGGGATCCAAGAAGAGCCGGGGATGAACTGGGGAAGGGCATTGAAATAATCAATGGCAATACAGAAGATAAAGGAGTTATGGATGAAGCGTGCCACGGAGTTCATACTGCTTATTATCTTGTAAATTTTATCGATACTGATCCGGCGCTTGAAAAGCTGAATCTGAAAATTGCACGCAGATTCAGGAACGCCTGTGTCAAAAACCGTGTAAAAAGAATCATATACTGTTCAGATCTGCCTGCATCCGCGTCATCTCCAGGTATAAATCAGAGCCGTAAAAAAATTGCCGATGTGCTTCAGAAATATCCGGATAAAATTCAGACAATCTGGATAAGGCACGGCATCATTATCGGCGCAGGCAGCCTTGATTTTGAAATACTCAACAGTCTTGCAGAGCGAAGAAGGATTCTGATTTTTAAATGGATGAGTCAAAGAGCAGCTGTTACAGGGATTGATGATCTTTCTGAGATTTTAAAGCTTTCATTAGGCCGGAAGTTGAAGGGGAATCTGAAAATTGATATGTATTCCGGAGCAGCTTCTTATGATGAGATGCTGAAAATGATTGAAAAAGAAAAAAATATAAGCAGAAAAAGAAAATATCTGCACTACAATTATTCACCTGCAGCATCTCTCTATCTTACCATCTGTACACCGGTTCATTTTTCAGTGGCCGGAGAGCTCATCAGCAGAATAAGCAGCCCCATAAGAAAGGGTGAAAAAGTAAAAAATTTTTTTCCCAAAGTGACCTTTCATAGTATTGAGGATGCTGTCAGAAAGGCCCTTAAGGATGTTGAGGAGAGGATAGAGTCGGGGAGGTGGTGTGACTGCTATTCCGGCTCAAATTGCCGTTTCGAAGATGAATCCGCCATCCCCTCAAATGCGCTGTATGACCGGCGGGAAGTCAGTTTCAGCGGATTATCATCTGAAGCTGTATTTTCTTCTGTTATGGATACGGGGGGTACAAAGGGCTGGTTTTCCTACACCTTCCTCTGGCAGATAAGAGGGCTGATCGACAAGTTTGCAGGAGGATACGGCCTGAACAGGGGGAAGAGAAACAGCAGAAAATTTCGGGTTGGAGACAGTATTGATGTATGGAGAGTTGCTGATTTAGAAGAGAACAAGAGGCTGCTGCTCTATGCTCATATGAAACTGCCCGGAAGGGGATGGCTGGAGTTTATTGTAAAGGAATCATCTCTCATCCAAACAGCCTATTTTGAACCTTATGGCATAAAAGGGCGGATATACTGGATTATGATGCTGCCTTTTCACGGACTCATTTTTAAGGATATGGCCCGTAAAATTATCGAGAGGGCCGGATAAAATTTTAATTTTCAGAATCATTACCCGGAGTTAAAGTCGGGAAAGTAACTGGTATTTGCCTCCCGCACTTCGATACGGGCTACGCCCTGATCAGTGCAGGTAAGTACCGGTATGTCATTATAAGTTTGAGCCCCCCCGCTCCAAAAAAATGGCTTGATCATGTCTCTCCTGCTGTTATCCTGCCTGAAAATAGCGCAGAAATTTAACAATGAAAAAGATAATAATAACAGTAATCATAGCGGTTTTGTCCGTTTCAGCAGCGTATTCCGGAACTGAACTTTCATCCGGTGCGGACATATTTCTGTCAGGAGGGGGCGCCAGGCCCACAGGCATGGCCGGCGCAGGTGTAACCTCTTCAGGCCCCTCCTTTT
>DAIOFM010000075.1:0-8925 GCA_036745755.1 Spirochaetota bacterium
TCAACTGCCTGTGCCGCGGCGTCGAGGACCAGCTGGAGGCTTCGTGACATCCTTGCTGCTTCCTCCTCTGATATTCCGAGTTTTTTATAATTAAAATTATAATCTTTTATTAAGCCCGCGATTTTAGTATAGGTTTTGTCCTCGGCCTTTCTGTCGCTGTCGTAATAGCAGGGCTTCAGCCTGTTTTCAGACATCTCGTAGATCGAGTAACGTTTTGATTTTATGTTGTTCCAGAACTCTTCAGTCCCGGAGGCGTCAGGGTAAACGCACCCCATACCTATAACAGCTATTTCATCACGTATTACTGCTCCTTCACCGAAGAGTATTTCCAGTTCATTGAGTCTGCGGAACATCTCCTCTTTGCTGTTGATGATCCTGTTGTGGACGTCCTCAATTGTAATCTGCTTTTCATCGCAGGCAATGATGTCACCTGCCATGAAATTTCCCTTTTCATACTGTTCCTTTTCGTCCACGGGGACGCGTTTAACATCCCCCGGTTCAGAGAGATCAAGATGAAAGGCTTTTGCCCCGATAAGGAGTGACCCTGTGTTGTCATGTTCAAAAAGCTCTTTCCTTTCTGTTAAGGAGATATTTTCAAGTACCCTCTGTACCTCGTTTTCATGTATCCGTTTTGAAAAAGGTGATTCAATGGTACGGGCAGGGAGACCAACCGTGTCACCTATAAGTATTGTCCCCTTTTCACGGCAGAGTACCTGCTGGTAAACAGCGCTGAGTGTTCCGGTTTCAATGATTTCTTTTGTAAAGAGATAAGCGGTGCCTACCTGTACGCCGATGCTGCAGCCCCTTGCTGCAGTGGATGCGGTCATACCGCTGACGAAGTGAGAGGCAACCTGTGTCCCTATCCCTCCTGCAAAGAGAAGACGAAGTTCTTTTACAGTTTCTGCAGAAAGGGCATTTGCTGTTACAAGGGCGAGTTCCCAGAGTACCATGCTTGTGAGGTTCCCCACGTGCCCGCCTGCTTCGGTCCCTTCAAATATAAATCGTCCGCAGCCGGCTGATATCGCGTTTATGAGCATAGACATCGAAGGTGTATGAAGATAGGCCTTTGTCCCTGCCGCGTCCAGTTCCTTGATGAGCGAAGGGTTGCCAGCCGCGAAGAGCGCGAATGGCGCTTTCTGTTTTTTTACGATCTCCATGTGTTCGGGGAGATACCTGTTGAAAGCAGGTACACCGATCATTCCTGCACCGAAACGAGGCGCCTCCTTCTCTCCTGCTGAAAGCATCTTTTCAGCGACTTCAGGAGGGAGACTCCCCACTGCAAAGAAGGGGAGTGCTCCACCATCGTAGACCTTTCCGGCAAACCGGGCGTTATCGCTTATATTGGCCATGGGCCCCTGGACTATGGGATATTTAGTACCGTGCTCAAGGGCGAGAGCTGAGCCCTCGACAAGAGGATCATGAATGTCTATCATTGATACGGATTCGTTTATATGAGCAAAGAAATTCCGGATAATATCACAGGTCTTTGTCGTGTCCTTTATAAAGTGTCTGGCAAATATCGCATCCTGGCCGAGATAGAAGAGCTTTTGTGCCGCATCTTCATTAATCCCGCAGACAGGTGAATAAAGTGATTTAACTTCGTCGTAAAAGGAGCTTCCTTTTTCACTGTAAGATCCGCTCTCCACATTTTTTTTCAGGTCCCTGACTATTTTCGTGCCAAGCCTTGAGAAGAACCTTCTCTTTGTGCCTGAACCGTCAGTAAGTACAGAGGAGTCGCTCTCCTCTAAGTTTGCAAGGAGCTGCCTTACCGGATCTGATACAGGGGCCTCCTCTGAAAGGAAGAGCTGGCTGTCCAGAACAAGGCCCGAGGCGCCTGCGGCAAACATTCCCGGTGCAGTATAGAATCCCACTCCTCCATGAACGAAAAAAGGAAATGAAGAATTCTCTGAATACCACTGAAGCAGGACAAAGGACGTGTTTCCTGACACTTTCCCCTGGGCCTCAAACCCTTTGAGTATAAGGGCGGAGGGGTTTGTCTCCATGAGTATATCGTTTATATCAATATCTGTCGTTTCTATGATGACTGTATAAGAAAGATTTGCAGCCCTGAATTTCCTGAGCTCCTCAGGCCTGTTGTAGCAGATAATAAGTGCATCGCAGTTTGTCATGGCCATGCTGTTGATTTGATTTAAAAGAGTTTCCCTCTGCGCGGCAATACGGATGCCGAAGAGAAAATCCATGCCCGCCAGATCATTTATGCGTGCGATAACATCCTCATCGGGAAAGAATTCCGTGTCAAATACCGGAAGTGCCCCTGCTTCAGCGCATTGCCTGAAATATTCGGAGCTGAAAGAGCCTGCGGGATTGTAAACGATAAGAGGCAGTGAAGTTGAACATACCTGCTGTAACATTATTTGAAACCTCCGTGGATAAAATTCCTGGTTTTTATGATTAACTGACGGACTAGTCCGTCAAATAAAGGTGAAAATAAACAGTATTGGGTTTGTGTCAATGAAAATTGCAGGAAAAATTATAATAATAGCAGGGATATTGATCTTTTTTTTCTAAAAAGAGGGGATTTGTGAATAATTTAGATTTAAATGATTATTAAAATTAATGGATTAAGTTTTAATTCAGGGTGTTTTTTTCAGGATTCATAGATGATGGAGAGTATATATTCTCTGTCAATTTTGCGGATTTCTGTTGCAATACCTTTCACTTCCGCATTATCAAAGAAGATTCTGTTCTCTTTCACAGAGACCCTTGTAATGGTTTCATGAAAGCCCTGTCCCCTGATTTTCAGGTAGGCCTCTTTAAGTGTGAAAACAGTAATAATATCCTTCGCAGGGCGGTCTTTATACTCCGCCCTTTCTTCAGGTGTAAAGGCCACAGACATTACAGCTTCAAGGTCTGTGCCGCTGTACTTTTCAATATCGATTCCGATTTTTTTACCAGGTACAGTATGCAGGGCCGCCATTGCAAAATCACCTGAATGTGATATTGATATACCTGTATCCTCATGGCCTGAAATGCAGGGCTTTCCCGATTCATTGTATACTATTTTTATATCCCTGAGATCCAGTTCAGGGAATTTTACAGATTTTAAAAGTTCTTTAAGAGCTACCCTTCCGCAGAGCCATTCAACCTGCCGTTTCAGGCTCCTGGCCTTTGCTACTCTTGCCAGTTCTTCATCAGTACAGTATTTCCGTGCAGGCTGGAAGACGTTAAGGTCTATCCCCCTGGCGGTACGGTAGTCCCCGGGGACAATCCCTTCCATTGCCGATTCAATGAAATCAGGGATCCTGAGAGATGATAAATAAACTGTGCCGCTTATTTTTTCTATTGTTGAATGGACGCCTTTATTTCCGCTCTCTGATGGCATTATCTGGTTTTAACCTTCCCGGTATCTGAAGTGCCGGATAATTTAAATTTTTCTGTTGCCCTTCGCTGAATAGATTAAAACGTGTAATTACTCCAATTTGCAATAAAAATTTAATATTTCACCTGTTAATGCGGTCTGTCTGTTCAGAGCCGGTTTTCTTTTTCTGCCTGTACCGGGTAATCCCGGCTTTTTTTGTATGCTCTACGCCTTAATTTTTGACCGGGATCAATATGCTGGCTATTTTTCATGTATGAAATCATGAGGAGGGTCTCTATGAAGAAAGTATATGTTGTCGGAACATGCGACACAAAATATGAGGATCTGTCTTATGTTAAATCTATCATAAAGGGCAATGGCCTTGAAGCGGTGATTGTTGATGTGGGCTCAAAGGAACCTGGCGGGCCTGTAGATGTTTCAAACAGGGACGTTGCGGCCTGCCATCCCGCGGGAGGTGGATTTATAGATGGCATTGATGACAGGGGCAGGTTTATAGAGCTTATCAGTGAAAGCCTTGAGGCCTATTTTAAAAAAATTGAGAATGAGGTGGGTGGAGTTATAGGCCTGGGCGGTTCAGGGGGAACATCCCTTGTTACCAGCGGGATGAGGGTCCTTCCCATAGGTATACCGAAACTGATGGTCTCCACCGTGGCATCAAGCGATGTCGCTCCATATGTGGGCCCCAACGATATAACTATGATGTATTCAGTAACAGATGTTGCAGGGATTAACCGGATATCCGCCAGGGTCCTGGGCAATGCGGCCAATGCCATATCAGGCATGGTTAAGTTCACTATCCCTGAAACAGGTTCATCAAAGCCTGCAATAGGCCTTACGATGTTCGGGGTAACAACTCCCTGTGTCGAAGCGGTTAAGGGTAAGCTTGAGGATAAGTATGACTGCCTTGTTTTTCACGCAACAGGTACAGGGGGGCAGTCAATGGAGAAGCTTCTTGAATCAGGAATGTTCGCGGGCGCGATAGATATAACTACAACAGAGGTGTGTGATCTTCTCATGGGAGGGGTTTTCAGTGCAGGCGAGGACCGTTTCGGAGCTGTTATACGTTCAAAACTTCCCTACGTGGGATCTGTGGGGGCCCTTGACATGGTGAATTTTCATGCGATGGATACGGTTCCGGAAAAGTATAAGAAGAGGAACCTTTACGTGCATAACCCCCAGGTAACACTGATGAGGACCACTCCGGAGGAGAATAAAAAGATGGGAGGGTGGATCGCCGCGAAACTCAACCAGTGTGAAGGGGAGGTCCGCTTCCTTATACCTGAAAAGGGTGTGTCACTGATAGATGCCCAGGGACAGCCCTTTTATGATCCCGAGGCTGATAAGGCACTTTTCGATGCATTGGAAAAGAACATAAAGCAGACAGATAAACGCAAAATAATAAAACTGCCGTATAATATTAATGACCCGGAATTCGCCGAGGCCGTTGTTAAGGAATTTCTCGGTATAATCGGGTAGGAGGAGTAAAGGATGAAAAAATTTACAAGGGAAGAAATTCTCGGAAAATTCAATAAAATGATAGAAAAGAAGGTCCCCATTATAGGAGGCGGTGCCGGCACAGGTATCTCCGCCAAGTGGGAGGAGGAGGGGGGCATAGACCTCATAGTAATATATAACTCCGGAAGGTACAGGATGGCAGGAAGGGGCTCCCTGGCTGGACTCATGGCTTACGGTAATGCTAATGATATCGTGATCGAAATGGCGAGGGAGGTTATACCCGTTGTTAAAAAAACACCGGTACTTGCGGGCATTAACGGAACAGACCCCTTTGTTATATGGGATGAGTTTTTTGACAGGCTTGAACAGCTTGGATTTTCAGGTGTCCAGAATTTTCCAACAGTGGGCCTTATAGACGGTGTATTCCGGGCGAACCTTGAGGAGACCGGAATGGGATATGACTTTGAGGTCGAGGCAATAAGAATGGCGAGTAAAAGGGGTTTCCTCACCACTCCGTATGTTTTCAGTTCTGAAGACGCGGTCAAAATGGCAGAGGCGGGAGCTGATATCATCGTGGCCCATATGGGGCTCACCACAAAGGGGTCAATAGGCGCGCAGACAGCAAAAACCCTTGATGAATGCGTTAAGCTCATTGATGAATGGGCTGCTGCAGCCAGAAAAGTCAGGAGCGACGTCATTGTTCTCTGTCATGGCGGGCCGATTGCCATGCCTGAGGATGCTGAATATGTTCTTAAAAGGGCAAAGAACGTAAACGGATTTTACGGCGCAAGCAGCATGGAACGCCTCCCCACAGAGGTTGCAATTAAAAAACAGATGGAGGATTTCAAAAAGATTTCATTTTGAATTAACGCTGGCAGGGGCAGCAGCCCTATATCCGGATGCTGTTCCCTGCTTTACCCTTTTCTGTTTGCAGGGCTTTCCCTTCATAAGGCCTGTATTTTGGTTGACAGAACGGTTTTAAATGGATTTGTTTTCACAATGAACAGTTTATCAGGAATCCCGGTATCGTATCTATTCATCTCAATATTCCTCTCCGGATTTGCCCTGTATTCATTAATTAAATTCATCTATATATACATCAAAACAGAAAGGATGGAAGCTGTCTATCTCCTTCTGATCGGTGCTTATGCCTTTTTTTATATAGCGGGTGAAACAACTGCTATTATTATTTTTTCCCTTTCGTCAGATTATGAAACATCGCGTGTTTTTATAATTATAAGGGAACTCTCTTCTTTCTTCTTTCTGATAGCCATACCTTACATCGCGGGGAGACTGACTGCTCTGAGCCAGGGGCTGAAGAAGTTCAACAGATTCCTTTTCGGGCTGGGGATTACTGCTGCAGTACTGTTCCTGTTGCTTACCCTTTATAATCCTGTTTTTCTTACAGGAACTGTAAATGCTGATATTTATAATAACATCAGGCTTATCCTTTACCCCCAGGATGTCAGGCCTCTTTTTATTTTAAAGAAGGTCCTCCTGATATCAATACTTGTGTATACGCTGCTTGCGATCCTTTTTTCAGGTTTAAACAGAAGAGTTTCATATCCCGCAATAAAAATATATATTTCTTTCATTGTCCTTTCATATTTTATTCTGACAGATTTTTTTAATCTCTTTTTCTTCAGCGGGAGTTTTCTCTATATCGGTTTTTATTTTCCTTATATAAGTACCGGGATTTCACTTTTTTTAATACTGAATACATTCGGCCTGGTTGATGTGCTAATAGATTACGCGAATAAGCTTGTTAAAATAGAAAAGGAACTTAAGCAGATTGTCTATGAGGATAAAGAGATTGGAATTAAAAACAGAAACGGATTTATTGATGATCTGCAGATGGAACTTTTTAAAGACAGATCTTTGTCACTTATTTTTATTGATATAGATGATTTTCAGAATGTCAATGAATCGTTTGGAGAGAAGACAGGGGACGAGATATTAAAACTGCTGGCAAAAAGACTGCTTGAATTTTTTTCACAGGAAGGGAGGCTATACCGGATTGGCGGGGATGACTTTGTTTTCTTTTTTAATGAATTCAGGACAGATGAAGAAGCCGGAATTTTTGCCGGAAAAATTATATCATCCCTCCGTAACCCTTTTATCTTTAACGGCGTGTCTCATATGATCACGGTAAGCATGGGAATAATCCAGGTCCCGCGGGATGGCGAAACAGTTAATACAATTCTCAATAATGCCTACAGCGTTATACGTAATGCAAAGCAGATTAAAAACTCATACAGTGTATTTTCAAGAGAGATGGCTGAACTGTCTTCTAAAAGAATAAATACTGTAAACCTGCTGAGAACAAGTATAAGTATGGACCAGTTTGAACTTTTTTACCAGCCCGTTGTTGACGCTGCGGGGAACATGGTATATGCCGAATCTCTTCTGAGATGCACAAATCCGGATCCTGCAATAGGGGGGCCGGGGAATTTTATCCCTCTAATGGAGAAAGCGGGACTCATAAAAGAAATTGATAATATGGTCATCAGAAAGGCGTTTCATGATATGGAGATGATCATAAAAAAAAGGTTCAGCATAAGCATCAACCTCTCATCCAACCAGCTGACAGATCCCTCTTACAGTGATTTTCTTTTTTTATTTTCAAGTCAGCATGGAATCCCCCCTGAGCTTATAAGTCTTGAAGTAACAGAAAACACCCTGATAGAAAACCTGGCTGCCGGGCGTGAGAGTATACTCAACCTGAAGGATAAGGGGTTTAAAATAGCGATAGATGATTTCGGAAAAGGCTTTTCCTCTCTTTCATATCTTTCTGAACTCCCTGTAGATGTCGTTAAAATAGACATGGCCTTTGTTCAGAATGTTCCCGGTGAACCGAGGAAAGAATCAATTGTAACTCATATAATAAACCTTGCCCACTCTCTGGGGCTTAAAGTTGTTGCGGAAGGATTTGAGAAAAAGGATCAGTTTGAATTTTTCAAAAATCTCGGATGTGATAATTTCCAGGGCTACTATTTTTCCCGCCCGATCCCGCTTGATGAATTTTTAAATAAATATACTGATAACCTCTGAGTAGTGCCTGTTACCTGGAGATGGCAATACCGGCAGGTGTGCTGTCAAGCTGAAGAAACTTTTCAACTCCTGAATTTTCCTGGTCGAGGTCGGCCCGGTAAATACTGTTATCGGTTTCCGATGTCCAGTATATTTTGCGGTTCGCGGTATCGACTGCAATTTTCTGAATATCCATGTTGTTCGCAACATCTGTACTGCTCAGGTAAATCCATTCCTCTGAATTCTCGAGATTCAGATCGGCCCGGTTTATAGTCTTCGGCCTTCCACCGTTTGAAGTATTTGTCACGTAATAGACATATGCTCCTGCAGCCGCAACACCTTTCATGGGGATAGAATCAGCAGTCGGGCCGGTAAGGGATGTTTTCTGTACATCGGAATCAGCAGTCGCTGTTTCTCCCAGGTAGATGTCACCCGCATTTCCGCTTCCCAGGGTTGTTCCTATGTTATAATATGAATTCGCGGTAAAGTAAGCCCTTCCATTTGCGCTGTGGACAGAAATTGAGTAGACGAAATTGTTTGCCAGATCGTTAAACCATTTCACCTTGGACAGCAGACCTGTATCGATTCCTGACCTCCATATGTCGTTCAGGATATGGTATTCTCCCCAGTATATCATCCTGTTCGTTTGATTAATTGATAGTGCAGTAGGCCCGTAATCAGATGAATATACAGTCACAGGATCGTTCCCGTTTATTTCAGATCTCATTATTCTGTAACCTGTTCCGGTGAACTCTGTCCAGAAAATCATCTCCCCTGCAGTGTCAATATCTATGTCCAGCGGTATATTGAGTGAAGTATAAAGAATTTTTTGTCCTGAATGGTCCTGATATATTTTATTGATAGTGCCCGATGTTTCTATCCAGTAGATCCCGCGGGTAAGGGACTCCTCCTCAAGAAGTATTTCAAACTCGGAGCCGCATCCTGTCGTGAAAACTGCAATGAATATTATCGTGATTGCTGTTCCGAGACTTCCCGTAAAAATATCGTGTAAAGAGACTTTTTCCCCTCCTGCACCGAACCGTGGAGAAACCGTTAAATTATTTTTCAGATGTCCGCGCCTAGAAAGCATAGCCCGCACC
>DAIOFM010000075.1:9025-19840 GCA_036745755.1 Spirochaetota bacterium
AATCAGATATTGAGGTTTTTTGTCTTCAAGTATCTTTCCGTTAAGGATCATGTCATCTTTCGTGATGACGATATCCGCATAAAGATTGGACGAGAGAATGGAGACTGCTATTAAGGACACAGCCATAATACGATATATGTACATATCAGTCCTGATTGATAATCTGTGTTATTTTGTCCCTTTTTACATCAATTATCCCTATACTGGTCTGAAGTGAAATAAAGTCACTACTTTTTTTAATAAGTTTACCCTTAAATGTATTACCGTCACTTGTTATAATGATAAGGAAGGCAGCCTGCGGTTTCTGTTCACCTGATATGAATTTTTTAATTTTTTCTGCTGTTTTATCCGGGATGTCGGCTTTAACTGTGTCATTTTCCGGAATAACAAAACTGTCCCTGTTTTCATCTTCGCGCTTTTTAATGAATTCGTCCAGAACCGGGTCTTTCAGCCGTATGTTGATTTTTTTTGATATTTCAATAACCCTGTTGTCCCCGCCCTCAGATTTTCCGATGAAATAGAGTTTGCGGTTAGAGTATTTCGCGTAAGGTGAATGCGGTGCTGACGTGATGACTTCAAGGTAGGTCTCTATCGCCTTAACCGGTTTACCCAGGCCGCTATAGCATCTGGCCTTAAAGTATTTAATTGCCGGCATATCTGATGCGGCACTTTTATTTTCAATTTTTTCTATAATGCTAAGCGCCTGTTCATAGGCCAGAAGGCTTACCAGTTTACGGCTTTTTAATACAGGAGATGATTTATCAATGAGTATTCTTTCCCGCGCCCGCGTGAAACCCTCCAGGTATCTGATAAGTATTGAAGCTGTTATGGCACTGCTCTCCTGCCCGTAGCTTTTAAGTATGATATTGTAGTTGTTCAGGGCCATATCATCAAGTCCTGCCATGGCATAACAGTACCCCTGTCTGAGCAGTATGCTTGACCTGTATTGAGAGTTAAAACTTCTGCCTGAGAGGGCTTTTCCGTAGTGCGTGATGGCCCTTTTAAACAGGAAATTTCTTTCATAATAGAACGCTTTATCAAGTTCCCTGAAGCCCGGATTCTCTCTCTGATTATAACTTATAGGGGGTTTGCCGAGAATTTTTCTGTTGAAATTTATAAGGTAAAGGGCGGGGAGGGTCAAAAGTCTGTTTTTACCGTTGAAAGCCGCGTCTGAAATAGCCGGGAGTGAAAGAGTAATAAGTTTATGTTCGGCTGTATCAGCATCATCCTGTGACATTCTTTCCTCGTAGATTTTTTTATGTATTTCATAAGTGGCAATAAGCGCAATATGATCAATATTCCCCTCATTATTATCGATGTCCTGCAGATACCTTTTAAGTTCATCGGTCCTTACTGAAATAGTTATTTCATTTATATAGATCAGATATCCCGCAATAAGAAGGGGAACCAGCAGAATCAGTACTCGATAAATATTTTTTTTCATTATTATCAGCGCTTTATATGTTGAATTGAATACGGTTTTTCCCTTTGCTTTTAGCCTCCGACAGAGCGAAAAGGGCTGATTTAATAATTTTATCTTTGCTGTCCGCCATGTCCCGGTTATTAGAGTCAGAGGTAAAGACCCCGATACTTACGGTAACTGATAAATTTCCGTCAGGTGTCACTATCATGTTGTCCGCAATTGTCTTGCGGATTTTTTCAGCCTTTTCCGCTAAATCAGATTTATCTGTCCGGGGATACAATATGGAGAACTCCTCCCCGCCGGTCCTGGCAGGGATTTCGTTTGTACTGCAGCTGCTGGCGATTTTTTTTGCGGTTTCCATGAGTATTATATCTCCGGTCTGTTTCCCGTAGAGCGCATTAATTTTATTAAAATCGTCAATATCTATGATGGCCAGAGAAAATGCCCGGTCCCCTGATTCAGCCAGTTTCAGCTCCTCTGTAATTCTTTCTCCGATATAGTTGATGTTGAGGAGGCCGGTCAGAGCGTCCCTTGTTGCTGTCTGTCCCCTTCTTCTGTTCATGGTTTTAATATCTTCCATTTCGGATGACAGGGAACTGATGTTGTCATGTGCTGTTCCGGCCATGTTATTAAATGCCTCGGCCAGTAAGTCAAACTCAAGATTTTTGCCGTTTAGCTGTACCCTGACTGTTGTATCTCCACCGGAGAATTTCTGTGCCGCATCGCCAAGTTTTTTCAGCGGCAGTATAAATGTTCTGTAAAGAAAACCGGCAAAAAGTATATGGAAGAAAACAACAGCAATTATAACATAGGTAACCTGTTTATATAGATTGGAAAGGGAGTTGTTGAGGATGCTGATGTCTTTTTTTATTAGAAGAATCGCGTTACCGGGATATAATTCATTCAGCGGTATGTAGAAATTCATCGTTTTTTGCTTTTCGTCAATTCTGAGGTAGTAATCTTTTCCTGAGAAGGCTGAAATTGTCATCGCGCGGAGTCCGTCTTCAATGCCGGTTTCAGGGAGTGTCGTGTCCCGGGATGATTTATGTATTATTTCTTTTTTTTCATCGAAAATAAGGAAATCTCCTGAATAAGGTTCAATTGTTTTTATTAACGGCTGCAGTCCGGATTCTCCCGCTTTCAATTTAAAAAGGCTCCCTTTCCCGGCCTCGATGTTGAATTTTTTTAATGCCCCGATCAGTTGAGATATCTGCTTTTCTGTCTCGAGCATGGTGTTTTTCCCGATTATTTCAACCTGGTTTTCAAAAATTATAGATATAACAAAAGAAAGGGTGATAAGGGAAAGCAGTATATAGAAAGCAATAATCTTAAAGCCGATAGTCCTGTGTATTGCTTTGTTTTCCGGTGCCATAAATTCTTAACCTCAACATGGTTCTTAAGGATTTGATAAATATCCGGGTAACAGTTTTCTGACGGGTAATAATTTAATAGAAAAAAATGCCCGACCTTCTAACTGCCGGCTGGCCTGAATTGTATAAGATTATATGCCCAGTGCCACCGGGCTAATATTTATATATAAAAATGATATGTCAAAGATAATTAAATGGAGCATAAAAAATTTTTTAATAGAGAGTGTGGAGTTTTGTCGGCAGATCTCACTGAATATTGCTGCATTTCCGGGCACGGGAAGTCTGCAGGCACTTCCCGATGGGCCTTTTTTTATGAAGTTGTTCAGGACTTACCGGTTTTGTTTAAAGTAAATTTTACCATGAAAAGAACAATAAGAAACCATGCGGCTATAAATAATATTCCGAAAAACCATCGTTTATTCAGTTGCAGAGATGTTTCTGCGGCCTTTTCCCTGGCTTCTTCCATCACATTTCCGGGGATCAGTTTTATTGAAAGAGATATCAGTGCCGGAATAATTATAATATCATCGATGTGCCCTATGATCGGTATAAAGTCCGGTATCAGATCAATGGGGCTCAGTGCATAACCCAGGGTGATAAGAATAATAAGTTTCGGCAGCCATCCCGTAGCCGGGTTCTTATACGCGAAGTGCAGGGCGAGCAGCTCCTTTTTAAGGAACGCCGCCCTTTGTTTGAATCTTTCAACGGCTTTCATATAAGGCTGTAATTATTTCCATAATAAATGTAATGCTCAGGGTTTCTTCCCGTTAAATGTTCTGTCAACCATGGAGTGGTCCCCTCCCGGGTTCCAGAAAGAGTATGATTTTCCCCCTCCGTCATGAACGCCGTTAACCTGTTTCATTATATAGTCAGGGCCCCATGTGGGTGAGAGGTAGTTCCACCCCTGTATCCAGAGACGTATGACTGTCCTTCCGCGGGAGTGGTATACCGAGCGTATGGCGCTGTCCCGCACGATCCAGTATGGCATGTCCGCAACGGGAAAGCGTGTATAGAACGATGCGCAGAAATGTGACGGGTAGACCATGGGATATATTGCGTCCACAAAGCGTGAAAGAAATTTTATGTCCTGGCCTATAAGGTTTCCGAACCTGTACCATGCGTTGAATCCGTAAATGTCCACTGAAACCGGCACCCCTGTCTCCCTGCGGGCCTGCTGCAGAAAGTCTCCCAGAATCTCCGACTTGAATGTATCATTGTTTTCCCTGTACCTGTAAAGGCATCTGCCAACCGGGCCGTCAGTGGGGAAGCGGATGTAGTCAAACTGAATTTCATCAAAGCCGAGCTTCGCAGTTTCGCGAGCGATTTCAATGTTGTAGTCCCGCACAAACTGCGAATAGGGGTCGCACCATTTCTCGAATGGTAGCCCTACCCACTGCCTGTTGCTGTATTTGTCCCATATTGCGTATTTACCACCGTAGGCGTAATATAATTTTTTGTCCTTGAATGTCACGTTGCGGGCAATGACATAGACTCCTTTGTCGTGGAGCTGTTTTATTATATCCTTAATGTTCGTGTTTTTTATGGCGCCCAGTTCTTTTGCTGTTTTCGATTCTATTGGTGCATTGATGATGCCATTGTCATCCTTTACGTCTATTACCACTGCATTGAATTTGTTTCTTTCAACAATTTTCAGGAAGCCTTTGAAGTCTGTGTCGAGTTTGCTCCAGCTTACGTACAGGGCCTGTTTGTTCCCTGAAGCGCTTTCATCTTCAATGGTATATTTCCGGATGTTTTTTTTCACGAACAGGGGAGGATTGGCTTCACCTCCTTTCACGTATAGTATTTCGGGTCCGCTGCTGCCGCAGGCCTTGTTGAGTTCTTTGCTGATACCGGGTTCTGTAATTTTTTTCGTTGCCCTGTTATACCTGTAAACTTTTTCTGATGTGGACACGAATATATCATCATTAAAAGGCGCTATGCCGTGTATCCCTTCACGTTTTTCATCTGTGATCGGGATATTAACCTTCTTCCATTCTTTCCCGTCAGGGCATTCAACCATGCCCCTTCCGAAAAGGTAGCCCGAATAGAGGACCCCCTTTGACAGGGCAATAGAGGCAGCCTCTTCGCAGAAATAGAAGGGGCCAACGTAGTATTCTTTGGGCACCCCTTTGTTTATTTCAGTTGTTGATGAAGGGGTAATTTTTACAATTCCGTTGAATGATGTTCCGGCGTATATTACTCCTTCAGATACAGCCAGAGAGGTGAAGCAGTAGGAGTTTTTGTTTTCCCTGACCTTTATCTTTTCCCATGACTCCCCCCTGTTTTGTGAGGAGTAGAGAACGTGTTTGGTTGCAAGGTATAACCTGTTGTCGTCCTTCGGGTCTATGCAGAATGCTGATATTTCCCTGTACTCATTGACTCCTTTAAACTGTGAACGGCGTTTAAGCGCGGAGGAGGAGATGTCCTGCCATTTATCTTTTCCTTTTTCAAGGCGGAAAATCCCTGAATACTCCGTTGTAAGGTAAAGCGCGCCCTTTGAGTCGGAGGTTATATACTCCGCGACGAGATCTTCGGGGAGCCCCTCCGACATACCGTGCCATGAACCGTTGTAGCCTTTAATCCCTTCGCCGGGGAACCATCCTATATACCTGTAACTGTCTCTCCCGCCTGAACATGAAGAGGCTGCCGCGATCAATGTTATAAGCAGAAAAAGAGACAGGATTATTCTCTTTTTTGATTTTGAAGTTCTGGTAAAAGGCATTGTTTCCCCCGGGTTTCTGATTGTTGTTTCTTACGATTGGTCGTTTTAAATACCAGGGGTATTTCCTATTAGTTAAGGGATATTGTTGTCAATACTTAAAAGGGTGCATTTAATGATGTATTACCAGGACCAGGGACGAAATAATTCGCAGGGACAGCTTTTAAGCTGTCCTCATTTGTAACGGCAGATTCCGGAACAATTTGTAGGGACGCGACCGCCGCGTCTATGTTTAATTAATAAAGCCGGGGCGCTCTATTTGTCCTTATCATCCCCTCCGGATTCATCTTTCTTTTCCTCATCCTCTTCCACGGAAAAGAGCGGTTTATTGCATGTTTCAGCGCAGTTTCTGTAATTATCACATTTTTCATGGCAGGCGGGATCATACCTGTCATGCGGGCAGCTCTGGTTACACTCGCCGTGCATCTGCTCGCATAAAATTTCACACTGGCTTTTGGTCCTGAAGGGGTTTGAACAGCTGTTAATAAAAAGAATCACTGTAAAAAGAAGGAGGCTGATCATTTTTATCTTTTTATTCATAAAATTACACCTCCCTGTTTATTATGAGACTGATTTACGGTTTCATGTTTACAAATTAACTATAAATTCAGGTGAAATCAAATATATAGTCAATTGAGATACAGGTATTCTTATGCGGATAAAAAAAGATGCGGCAGATTTTCATCATTTGTTCTTAGCAACCTGAAGGGCCGTGATGCGCCATTATGTTGTTTTAATAAAGTATGATGTTTGAGAATTGGAATATATCTTCAGGAATCGGTTCTGATAAATTTTTATTTCGCTGCATCATATTGACAAAAAAGGAGTCATATGATAATGTGTACATCTACAGACCATAATAAATTATTTTTCAGTGAGTATTAATGAAATTCATACCCTCCTTATTCAAAGTTAAAACAGGCAGAAAATACCCTGTAATTGTACCTTCCGGGACTCATCCCATGCAGAGAAGGCTGGTTGAACGGGGTGTTCTTGACATACTTTTCCGCCTGAAGAGAAACGGCTATGAATCATATCTTGTCGGCGGGTGTGTCCGTGATATTCTTCTGGGGATGACACCGAAGGATTTTGATATAGTCACCGATGCCCATCCGCGCCAGATAAAACGCCTTTTCAGCAGGTGTTATCTCATAGGCAAGAGGTTTCGCCTTGCCCATGTCTATATCTCTGCAGACCGTTTCATTGAGGTGGCCACTTTCCGTGCCGCTTCAGTACCTGTAGTCTCAAAAGGGAAAACAATCCAGAACAACAATGTTTTCGGGACGATTGAGGAGGATGTAATGCGCAGGGATTTTACCATAAATGCCCTGTATTATAATTCAGCCGATTCCTCCATCGTGGACTATACAGGCGGGCTTGCGGATATAAATAAAAAGATAATACGTTCAATCGGTGACCCCGCGGAGAGGTTTGTTGAGGACCCGGTAAGGATGATCCGTGCGGCAAGGTTCAGCGCGAGATTCGGGTTCAGGCTTTCAAAAAAGGACTACAGGGCCGCAGTTGAGGGCGCCGGTCTGATATTGAATGCCAACGCGAACAGGCTCCTTGAGGAGCTTTATAAGATACTGCGTTGCGGGGCTTCATCCGGATCAATAGTAATGCTTCACCGCCTCGGAGTGCTTAAATACTGGCTTCCTGAACTTGATGAAAACGGGGTAAGCCATGAGTTGAGGGAAAGGCTTGCAGAAGTTGACAGGAGAAAACTCGCGGGTGAAGAGATTACAACCGGTGTCCTTATAACTGTTCTCTTTTACGATCTTTTTACGGATTTGACAGCCGATTCCGGGGAGAGAACCGGGTCGCATGAATTTTTCCTTAAGGCCAGGGAGGTCTTCACTTCTGTGGCGACAAGGCTGCATCTTCCCAGGAAAGAGAGCGACAGGGTGTGCAATATAATTTCACGCAGGCTTTATTTTTCAGATATGGCTGAAGGAAAGAAAAACAGTTCTTTTGAAAACCGTTTTGTCAGGAATGAACATTTTAATGACACTCTTGATTTTTACAGCATACTCTCCGAGGTCACAGAAGGTTATTCAGGCAAAGTGGGTTACTGGAAAAAAGCTGCGGAAAAATACAGGGAAGAAGCCGGCAGGGAAAATCAGCCAGGTAAAGCGGGGAGGGGGAAAACTCCCGGGAAAACATCAAGGAATCCGAAGCCTGCACCGGACAGAAAAAAAAGTTCAGGCGGCAGTGAAAAGGGTCCCGCAGCGGGAAAGAAGACCGGAAGCAGAAAATACAGGGGAAGGGCCGGCAAAAAGAGTACGGGCGAACCTTCCGGGACTTCACAGAAGGAGTAGCATATGTCATATCTTTTTATAAATATTGAGACCGGCGAGCAGCTGTCCTGTGATGAATTGGTCTGGGTTGAGGCTTTTGAAGCTGCGAAGGCTGACGGATGGGTGCCGGACGGCACTCTTTATGACGCTCCTTTTATTATTGATGAAGAACTTGATTTTATCGATGATGATAACTGGCGGCTATGGACTATATATTCTGAAATATCAAAAATTGATCACTGGGACGGAAGCTATACAAAAAAGAGGAACCAGGTGGTGACATACGAGGATGCCTATTACATGGCAATGTCACTTAAATGCGCTGGTGTTGATGAGAAACTCTGTGAATTTGTGGGCAAGGGGAGTTTCAGAATCTGTTCCGAGTAGTAAGTCGCCTCTTTCCGTTTCCGGAGTTTCAGCGAAGCAGCTCCTGACACATCTCCCTCAGGCTTTCCGCCCTTCTGTACAGTTTGTCAAGGAAAGGATTATCGGGATTCTTCGAGTAAATTGCAAGCAGTTTGCCTGAGTATTTATACATGTGCGCCTCAAGGTTTCTTATGTGGAAAAGATCTTCATCCCCTTCGTTTATAATTACAGAGGTGATTCTGTCCAGCAGGTCGTTTTCATTAGCAAGCTCCGGAAATTCATCCACTTCGACCAGGAAATCCCTGCACATCAGAGCTATTGATCTCTGGTAATCTGAACCTTCATTAACCATATTGATACTCCATAAAAAAGCTCCCTTTTTGATAAGGGAGCTTCTGTTAACAGTCAATCAGTATTTGACAATATCTCAGTTCTTTTTTGAATACATCATTTTTTTATAATTAACTACAATTTCTTCCGCCTTGCTGTTTTCACCTTTGAATACATAAAGCATACTGAGCCTTGTCACGTCTTTAAGGTTCAGGGCGTTTTTCATCATAAGCTTTTCAAGATCGGCAATGGCTTTATCCAGATCCCCGACCTCCTTCATTTTGTTTTCATATGTCAGGCTGTTAAGGTAGCTTTTGAATTTATCGTATTCAGGATGCTGCAGTATCGCCTCTTTCAGGTATTTAACCGCATCATCATATCTGCCCAGATGAAAACAGCAGAAGCCGTAGTATTTATTTATGAATTCCCTGTTGTCGGCAATTTTCCATATAAGTTCAAGATGATCAATTGCTCTCTGATAGTCTTTCCACTCGTAATAGATATGGGAAAGCATGTAATTCGCTTTCAGGTGCATTCTGTCAGCCGCAAATACTCTGAGCAGAAATTTTTCAGCGTTTTTGTAATCACGCAGGTTGTACTGGGTCAGCCCTGCGTAATAGTTTCCCTCGTGATAGTCCGGTTTTCCGGACACGGATTCGAGAAAATATCCAAGCGCGCGTTTGTAGTTGCCTGAATTATAGTACTCCACCCCCAGATTGAGCAGTATTTTGTAGTTTTTTTCTATGTCCAGGGCACGGGTATAAGTTGATATCGCCTTGTCGCTCTGTCCCATGAGGGAGTAGAGTTCACCCATGTTGTTGTACGCCTCTATAAAATAGGGGTACATCTTTATTGCCTTCTGGTATTCGGCAAGTGCGGTGGGGAGGTCTCCCCTGTTTGTCTTTTCAAGAGCCCTGTTGTAAATGTTTATAGCTTCTGTTGGAACGGAATTACTGTTCATATTAAAACCTCATGCAAAGAAGTACTTATTTCAGATAACTGCTATTAATTGTATCGGATTTATCTATTTCGATTAAGAGAAAAATATATTAGACTTTCCCTGTTTTTTTAATATTTTAAATAGTAGAGATTTTTTTAGCACTTTTTTTATTTTAGAGTTACACCTTATTTAAGAATGTCTGTTTATGTTATTCCCGCTTTCGGTTGTAGGGAATTTCATGAACCGGTTTTTTGCCTCCGGGTATTACTGTAATTAATGAATTTAGCCTGAATGGACTAAATAAAGTTGACAGTAATAAAGAATACTGATTTAATATACAAAAACAGTATATCGGGGGATACAGTAAGTATTTCGATATTTAAACGTTATTTATTTTTTTGTAAAACCGCAATTATAGAAAACGGGGTAAATGGAAAATGTTCGGAAGAAAAGTTAACAATACAAGGGTTTTTCGGGTAACAACAAAGATAGTCCTTGCCTTTGCCCTTTTCATACTTTTATCCAACCTGGCCTCCAACTATATAAACCTCCTGTTCAACCGTTCTGAGCTCTTAAGGCTTATGAACCAGCTATTGATCAAGGACCTTAAGGTGATGTATACATACTGTAATAACCAGTATGAGATATACAGATTTGACAGGAACCTCGAGGAATCAATCAGGAGCATTGAAAGCAAGGGCCTTAATGAGATTAAGAATGAGAAGGCTGTCGTTCTTGGTATCAAGAGGGATGGAACAATGCATTTCCAGGCTTCCAGGATTAATAAGCTGGAAAGGTTCAATGACATAGTTGCATTAAATACAATGATCAGCCATGTTGAAGAGGGACAGTCAGAAGGTTCGGAGGGACATCTTAATTTTTATTTTAATAACGAGGAATATTTCGGACTCTTCAAGTATAATCCCAAGTGGGACATCTTTATACTCAGGGGTGAGGAGAAGAACGAGTTCTTCAGTGAATCGAAGCTGATATTCTTTCAGGTCAGTATGATAATTGTAGCCATAACGCTGATATCAGCTGTTATAGGTATTTTTATTTTAAGAAAGATTTTAAGATTCATAGATGTCATCACTGACTCTATTATGAAAATGATTCAGAAAAAAGAACTTGGTCTGATAGATCTTGATGGGGCAACAAATGATGACGTAACCTACATGGGGGTCGCATTCAACTCGCTTTCAAGCACTGTGGGTAACCTGGTCAATATTTTCCAGAAATTCGCCAACCAGGATATCGTGCGCAAGGCATATAATGAAAGGGAGGTCAAGCTCGAGGGTACAAAAAGGGAACTAACAATTCTGTTCTCCGATATTAAGAGTTTTACATTCATCACCGAGACACTTGGCAAT
>DAIOFM010000076.1:0-19805 GCA_036745755.1 Spirochaetota bacterium
CTGAATCTGCAATGGTGGAAAATTTAATCAGTTTAAAATTGTGAGTTCCCGGCGTTATAAATACAGGGTCCGCTTTACAGTAAGGTGAGCACAGTTTCAAAGAACGCTGATTTATCGTATGGAAATGTTTTACGTTTTACGCAAAAAGTTATTAATTGAATGTTCAATTAACTAATACGAGAGTTCCTTTTTGTCAATTTTTTTTTATAACTGCGGGGAAATTAGATGTATTTTTTTACAGGGAGGATGTTATTTTTGAAAGTATGGATGTAAATGTTGGGTTTTTTCTGAAAAATTTGCTATTTGCAGAGATGAATATGAAACTAGTTTCAGTCTATCATTTAGTGCCGGATGATAATATAAGAAGATAAGCACAACGCCGGGCCCCTGTCTTGGCAGAAATAAGTTATAAGCTTTTTACCCGGGCGAAGAGAAATGTTATATTCGCGGAGATTTTCCATTGAAAGTGTTTTTAATAAAGCTTATTATTTTAAAAATACTTTCATATGGGGGAGAAGATGAAAGCTAAAATTTTTCTGTTAATTCCATTTCTTATTTTTGCGGGCTGCAAAAGTTTTCCTACCACCGCTGTAGTCGGGGATAATATTCCTTTTGCAGACAGGGATAAGAAGATATCAAGGTCAATAGGCCTTTATATCAGCGAACAGTCCAGAAATTACGTGGCTTCACAGTTTAAACGGAAAGACGCGGGCATGTCAAAATCGGGCGTTACCTTTACACTTGATTTCGGTAAGAACCTGGAGACGAATTCGAAGAATTCTCTTGGTAAGGTTTTTAATAATGTAGTCCCGACAGAGAGAAAGATATACCGCAGCGGTAAGTATTCCTATCTTATGCAGATTGAGATTGATGAGCGTACAAAATTTGATATCGGGAATTTTACCTTTTCCAAAAAGAAAGTTAACCTCTACATGAATTGTACTCTTTACAACGGGTCCGGGAAGGTTTTATGGAAGGAAACGTTTGATTCAGAAAGTTCACGGTACAACCTTAAAGGTTTTCTGGCATCAAGCCCCATATTCATGAGATCATCACGCGTGGCGGCTATTAGCAAGCTCGAGGCCGCGGCTGAGGAGAGTCTGGTCGCAAACCTGGAGATGCTGAATACGCGAATGCTTGAAAAACGTACGTTGTTCAGATAACAGGGAAACTATACTTTCTGCTGGTGTGTTTCAGAAGAAACGGCATGTGAAAATTATTCTTATTCACTGTCCGCCAGTTCGGTAAAGGCGGTGTTTTCCCCTTCATCAATAAACATATTGGCATGCTGCTTCTCATTATCTGAAAAATTTTCTGCACCGTATTTAAGCAGGTCCATTACTGACTGCATCTCCCTGCTCTGTGAAGCAAGTTCCTCACAGGTTGCTGCGATCTCCTCCGAACCGGTGGCATTCTGCTCAACCACCGCGTTGAGCTGCATAACCGCATTGTTAATCTGATCTATTCCTCTTGCCTGTTCAGCGCTTGCGGCGTTTATTTCTGCAACAAGCTCTGCTGTTTTTCTGATATCCGGAACAAGTTCCTTAAGCATTTCTCCCGCTTTAACCGCTTTTTCAACATGCTCCTTTGACAGGTCGCTGATCTCAACGGCTGACTGCTGGCTCCTCTCTGCCAGCTTCTGTACCTCACTTGCCACAACAGCAAAACCCCGCCCGTGTTCACCGGCCCTTGCCGCTTCAATAGACGCGTTGAGTGACAGCAGGTTGGTCTGTCTTGCGATTTCATTTATAACTGAAATTTTTGAAGTTATCTCTTCCATTGCTCCAACTGTTTTTGATACCGCTTCATCGCATACAACAGCGTCATCAGCGATTTTTTCAGCTATCTTTTCGGTCTGCCCCGCGTTGTCGGAGTTCTGTTTTATTGTTGCCGCAATTTCTTCAATTGATGATGATATCTCCTCCACATTTGAAGCCTGCTCTGTAGCGCCCTGGGAAAGAGCCTCTACGGAAGAGGATATCTGCTGGGTCCCGGCCGCTACATTGCTTGACGAGACGTATACGGAATCAACAGCCTTTATTACTGAACGAAGAAGAAAAAACGCGGCAATGATAATCCCGACTGTCATGAGCATTATAATAAAAATGATGGGGTAAACCACTGCCCTGATCTCTTCGTTTACTTTGTCTGTATAAACGCCGGAGCCTATTATCCAGTTCCATTCTTTAAAAAATTTAACATAAGAAATTTTCGGTACAGGTTTACTCTCACCTGGCCTTGGCCAGAGGTAATCAACAAACCCCTCGTTGTCCCTGAGGCATATTTCCGCCATTGCCTGAAAGAGATTTTTCTTTATTCCCATGGCGACGTTATAGGATTCACCCTCCATTGTCTTTCCGTCGAGTTCAGGTTTAATCGGATGCATTATCATTTTCGGGTAGGGGAGTGTTGAGTCGTTAACCCAGAAATATTCCGCGCCTTCATACCTCAGAGACCCGATTATCTCCAGGGCGGTTTTTTTCGCGGTCTCCTCCGGGAGTTTTCCCTGCCTGAAATCGTTATAGTGCTGGTTTATAATACTGTATCCTGTTTCAACCGCTGCTTTTGCGGTATTGTTCCTGGTCTCATGTATTGTATTTATAAACCTTAATCCTGCGAAGAGACACATAACACCAAAAACAAGAATAATAACAGCTACTAACAGATAGAGTTTTTTGGAAACATTAAGTTTTAATTTCATTTTAACACCCCTGTTTTTGACACGGGTAACCGGGAGTCAACTCCCTGTTATCCGGTCAGAATTACAGACCTCTGTGCCCGGATAAGAGGGAAGGTATATCAATCCCTGTCATTTTCAAAAAAAAGTGAATAAAAAAGAGTATAATAAAAGGAAAGAACGCCGTGCCGCATTATAAAGTAATTATATGAAGTTTTTTACATGGGAATTGTTTATTATAATAATACAGGTTTATACTATTAACGGGAGGCGGCTGTATGGTAGAAGAGAACATAGTTAAAACAGAAATACAGAAAGCGATCCGTGATCTTTCTGAAGCTATCGGCAGGATGAAGCTGATATACTGGGAGGAGCCGTTACTTGATGATGCACAGGAGGCTCTTCTCAGGCTTTCGGTCAGGGTTGGCAGGGCTTTAAATATTGATTTACAGTAAACAGCTCTATCGTGTAATTGATACATTACAGGGGAGCAGACAGGCCATGGGTAAACATGTTATCATTATACACGAAATATATGGAGTTGCACAGGCACTTATGGAATTAAAAGAGAAACTGGAAAGTTCAGGATATTCAGTTTTTTTTCAGTTTTGAGGTTTAAATGGCAGAACTGCTTTTTATACTCGGTTTCACCCTTCATAATATTGAAGAGGCGATCTGGCTGCCAGGGTGGTCAAAACATGCAGGCAGGTATCACAGGGAAGTATCTGAGAATGAGTTCCGTTTCGCTGTAATCGTGGTAACAGCGATGGGGTATCTTATCACTTTCCAGTATTTTCTGTTCAGCCATGTATATCCGGTTTCAAAATATATATTCCTGGGATTCGTTCTGATGATGGTTCTGAATGTGATATTTCCGCACATAGCAGCATCCATAGTACTGAAGAGGTATACTCCCGGGACAATTACCGGCGTTCTTCTGAACTGGCCAATGGGGATTTATATTCTGTCAGAGGGAATAAAAGAGAGAAGTGACCCGGGGTATATAATTATTGCAGCATTAATAATTACGGCTGTTTTTCTATTCATGATTAAACTGCTCTTTAAGGCGGGCGGCAGGCTTTTTGATAACCGGGTGAAAATTGATTGAGGTTTTAAATGACAGACAGGATTATAAAGACGATTAAAGCTTTTAATGCATCGGCCCTTACTTTCCAGGAGAAGTTCATGGATGTCTCCTCCTACAGAGACTCTCTTGATTATTTTATCGCTCAGATAGAGGACGGCGCACGTGTGGTTGAACTGGGGTGCGGGCCGGGGAATATTACGAAATATCTGTATGAAAAAAACAGCACATTAAAAATCCGCGGCATAGACCTCTCCGAGGAGATGATAAAACTTGCCGGGTGTAATGTGCCTCAAGCGGAATTTGAAGTTAAGGACATAAGGAAACTTGATTTCAGGGCAGGCAGCTGTGACGCGATAGTTGCTGCTTTCTGTTTTCCCTTTATCGATAATTCTGAAGCAGCTGAACTGGTTAAAAAGATCGCGGAATCACTGAAAAAGAACGGGATTGTGTATCTGAGCACAATGGAAGGTTCAGGTTCGGGGTATGAGAAAACGAGTTTCTGTAAAACCCATGATTTTTATTTCAATTATTACACGAAAGATTTTCTGCAGGAGGAGTTCGCAGCCAACAATCTCGACTTGTTGAAATTGTTTGAACAGCCGTACAGCAATGATGACGGCACTGTAATGAATGACCTGATATATATACTGAGGAAAAATTAATACGTTGCCGGGCTATATTCCTGAACACAAGCATGATTTAGAGCCGTTAATTGAATTATCAAAACATGAATATCCGTTTTACAGGGATATTATGCCGGAGCTCTTTACATGGATTCAGGACATGAACTGGCCTGTCGCTAAACTCGTTGCACCGCTTCTTGTAAAAGCGGGGAGGGATGTAATACCGCATGTCCGCTTAATCCTGAAATCGGATGACAGTGTATGGAAGTACTGGGTTCTGCTTTATGTGATTGATAAAATAGAACCTGTTTTAAGGCGCGAAATATTATCAGAACTGAAAGAAGAGTTGGTTTTAATTATGAATAACCCGTCGCCTGAAGATAAAGCAGAAGAACTGGATCTGATTATAAAAGATTTTTTTGATGCTGATGGTATTGATTACAATATTTGCGATTAGATTTTCAGTCCCCTGCTTAAGACCATAAGCCTTATTTGCCCCGCTTCCTGCGTGAAGCGCAGTAAATCCATGTACTCGCTCTCTGCGGCGTAGATATTGATGCATCTTCCCGGGGGCTTTTCTCTCTCTGTTAATAATTTTATTTCTGTCACAGCTGTTTCAGGAAAATTTATTGAAATACCATGTCACACCGTCGGCATGACATGGTATCAGGAAAATACGGCATCACTTGAAAAAGACTTCACTCTTTGCCGTTAAAATCTATATCAGTAATTTTATATTCTCCCTGCAGGCTGCAAAAGAGTTTGACTCTCATCTTTTTCGGTTCACTGTTCAGATCTGAGGTATATTCCATTAAAAGGTCAAACTTGTCGCCCGCAACCGTCTGCATCTCCGCTTTATATATTTTGCCGATTGTTATATCAGGATGTTTCATGGATATATCCTTCCTGATAAAGGCAACAGCATCCTTTACTTCCTCAATACCCGGATCAACGGCAGTCCAACCTCCGTCAATTTCATTCTCTTTGCTGCATGAACCGGAAAAACCGGCAATCATGGCAATAAGCGTAATCATTATCAGTTTTTTCACTATAAGCCTCCTTTAATCCTGGTTTTCTCTGGCAAAGTTTTCAACAATTCTGGAGCGGGTAAATATCCCTGCCGGGACAACCACGCTGGCCACATCGTTGTCAAATGCCGGCAGCATTCTGAAACGGAAGTCTTTTGTCTCAAGATAGCGGCTTTTTGCGGCATAGTCCCCCTTTATTTCCTTCTCCCTGTTTCCGTATTTTATGCGTGCAGTGAATGCGCTGCCCTGGTCTACTATCGTTATCTCCATATTGACCGCTTTTCCGTCAGGCTTAAGGTGTGAAGCGCGCCATGTGCCCCTGAAGTTTTTAAGCCCTTCTCCCGGTATAAAGGTTGTCATTACTACAGGTCTGAACTCCTCTATCGACGCGCTGACAATGTCTGAAGCCTCAGAATCTGCACCTGCGAGATTCGCTGCTACGCGGTACATGTAAATTTCGCCGTCTTGACCCGGGAACTTTTCAACATACCTGCTGCTTCCCCGGGATGTTGTTGTGATTAATTTGAACTTTTCGTCCGTGTCCTTCTTCCTGTAAATTTTATACATGGCTATCGGAGAGAGGGACTTCCATGTGAGAATTACCTCTCGTGTCTTTTCATTAATAGAAGCCTTCATCATTGACGGGGCCTCGGGAGCAATTCCGGATTTGAGTTTAACACTGTAACTCGTTGTGGAGGTATAGCCGCCGACATATGAACTCCACTTCGGTGACGAGCCTTTGCTGTTGTAAGCCCTGACTGTATAAGTGAACCTTTTACCACCCCTGATCGCTGTGTCAGTATCCGTGTAACGGGTTGAGTTTATTTTCCAGTGCCTGTCCCATTTCCTGGTGGAAGGGTCCCATCTGTAAAGCAGATAGTATGATGCTGAAGGTTCCCTGTTCCAGCTTACCACGATTCTGTCACTGTATGTTCCTGAGCTGGCCTTTATTCCGTTTACGGTAGAAGGAGGACCGCTGGTTGCGCTCAGTACAACTTTATAAAGATTACTCCACTCCCCCTGGCCCGCACTGTTCACGGCTGCCACGTAGTAATAGTTAGGCAGGTTTTTTTGCGGGCTTCTGTCTGTATAATACAGGGCAGAGGTCTTTCCCAGTGCTGTCCAGGTCCTGCTTGTCTGAGCATACCGGATGATCCTGTAAGATGTGCTATTCTCTACTTTTGTCCAGCTGAGGTTCACATATGAGCCGGATGATATACCTTTAAGGTTCACCACTTTTCCGGGTAAGCTGTTTTTATTATTCAGGGCGAAGCCTTCAGCAACAGGGGAGGATGCCGGATTGCTTTTTCCGTTGGCTGCCACTGTAACTATCCGGTAATTATACCTGTAGTCGGCCTGTATATTCCTGTCAGTATAGGTGTTTGTATTAACAACAGAAACCCTGTTGAATTGCTGTGAACTCCCTATGCTTCTCTCTACAATATATGAGACTGCCCCGTCAACCCTGTTCCATGATACAACGATTCTGTCAGACCAGGAACCCTTTGTGGCTGTTACCATACTTGTGGGTTTTATCGTTTTTTCATCCGTATTGTCAGGAGTTACTGATGCTTCGCTGTCGTAAAGGACATAAGAGTATTTACATAACATTGAGAGACATTTATAGGACATCCAGAAATATCCATTATTCCCCCACCATTTCCCCCATGAATTGACTATTTTGAAAGCACCTTTGTGACCGGAGGGGGAAACCTTGTTGTCATCATAACCGACTATTGCCATGGCATGCCCTCCTGTGACAGTGCCTGAATAATTATCCTGGACCCCTCCGTTGCAGACCTCCTTTGAAGGCCTTTTCCAGTTGGATGTAACCGAAAATCCTCCCACTACAGGGTTGCCGTTTGCCAGTTCTCTTTTAATATTTTCAGGATCGGATGGTTTCACATAGGCATATCTTTTTGCCCTGTATCTGGAGCTGGCAAGCTGCTTCATGCTGGAGGAGGGCTGCGTCGTGTAATCTTTATAGGAATAGGGCATTACGCTCCAGGGGACTGCGCCATGTTCAACAATAAGCTTAAATGCCGTAGAAATACTGGAACCGCTGTCCCTCCCTCCGTTTATCTGGTTATAGGTCCAGGCAGGGGAGAATACGCGGGCCCTTTTCCCGCTGGTGTCCTTATAGGGATCAAAATCACCCCAGTCTGTACTCCACTTGTTTTTAATTATTTCATGATATGTCTTTGTATAATATGTGGTGGACCAGGCTGTGCAGCTTCCCTGGCTCCCCTGTGTACTTACTGGCGGCAGTTTTCCTGAGAGATCCACTCTGGATGGGAGTTTTGTTCCACCGGCCCTCACCATGAGGGAATCAGCGGTTTCCGCTGCATCCAGCTCATCCTGTGATTCAATTATAAGGCCGGAAGCGTATACTTCATTATCCTGGGCTGACAGGTAATGAAAATCCGTACCGGCATAGAGCATAAGACTTAAAAATATGCAGGTAAGGATATTAAATTTTTTCAGACTGAAATTCTTCATACTGATTCTCCGGGTTAATTATGCGATCATTTAATTGAGTTTTTAATTATGAACAGGACTGTCCCTGTGTCAATCCATAAGTGACGGAACACCATCAGTTTATTACTGTAATATTGTAAAGCGCTCTATTCAGGAGCCGGGCTTTCCGTTAACGTCTATGTTTACGTTATACTTTACTATATTATGTTTTACATTATTGTATTAATCCTGTCGTCCAATATGCACACATGGGATTTGTTTTTAAAATTTTTGTTCTGACTTTTTTGATTGTGAAGCAGTATAAACAGTTGGGCGGTTTAATCGATGATGAATTTGCTGTGAATGAAAAAGTATTTGTAAAAACATTAAACGTGATTAATCCTGATAACAGTGTGGCCAGTGATATCACGCAAAAGTATATCAGGCAGGGCGGGTGTTTTTCTTTTATTGCTGTTGTCTGCAGCTGAGGTCTGCTTTTAAATTTTAATCAAAGGAGGGAGCTGTTATTAATTTTATAATAAGAAAAATATTGAAGGTAATACTCACTATTTCGGAGTATTCCCCCCTGGCGCTTTTCTGGATGGTAAAGGCTTTTACTCTGGACTGGGTGTTAAGGCAATGGTCCTTCTTCCTTCTGAAAAGTGATGCGGACAGGTTCGGGCTGAAGTATATAAAATCTGATTATATTAAAGAGTTCGGGCATCTTCAGGGGAGGATTAACGGTTATAAAGTATCGGTTGTTCCGGACAATCATATGACCTCAAGGGTGACTGTTGAATTAAACGGTAAAATCAAGGGGCTTGATTTGAACCTTTCGAAGCCTCACCTGTGGCCGGAGAAAAAAGTAAAAGATTTCAGAACAGGGGACTGGAAATTTGATTTAACATTTAAAACAAAAAGAATTGATTACAGGCTTGAAAACATGTTCGTGAATAACAGTGATCTCATTAAGCTTATAAATGATTTTTATTATAAATGGATGATAAGGCTCGACTCATTTGTTTTTTCTGAAAATGAGATTTTCTGCGATTTTAAATACAGCCTGTATTTTTTTCCATATATTCCCTCCTGGCGGGTGGGGGATATTGTTTCAGAGATGGCCGCTATCGCCGGGGCAGTTGATGGGGCGTCAGGTGGAAAAGGATTCTGAACCAGGGTCTTTAAAAAGTAGAATTATTTTTTTATTATTTTGTGGATAACAGCATATTCCCCGATCCGGCTCTGCTGTTCCGGGTCCCCTTCACATCTGTCCCATTCCCCGTTCCGGAATTCCACTTCCATGGTTGCGGTCCTGACCGCACCTTCAATAGTGGAGAGATATTCCTCCAGTTCTCCCGATGTAATACCGCTTTCACAGAATTTTATAAAGTAGTCCTGTATTGATCTCCTGATGTAGTATTCCCTTATATCAGTAACGCGCCCGCTTTTTGAAATAAAACTTTTTGTAATCACCGGGACTGTTATAATTACCCGGCCGCCTTCATTTGTAATGTCATTTACTTTATTTTTCACCGGAACATCCCTGCAATGGAACAGAATTATTGAAAGAAAAAATGATAATACAGCAACAGCCTTTTTCATATGACCTTTTATGTGGCAGCATCCGGCATCAGCTCTATAGGGACTGCCTCGCCGGCGTCTTTTTTTATTTTCCTGGCGCAGCTTTCAAAATCTCCACGGCAATAATCTTCGATGAAATGATACTTTTCTCCCACGAACTTGAAATTCTGGAATATCGGGCATTGATCAAGATTGGGACATTCCTCGTTCGTTTGCAGCCTGAAGTTGAACTGTGACATCATTTCCCCTATGTTATTCGCCTGATCTTCTATGCTATCTGCAAATTCATTAACTTCAGTTGATTTGGAAATTACCAGGTCAGCTATGCCGCGGATATTGTTTAAGAACTGATATGTATTTTCAATATTACTGCTTTGAAGCAGGGAAGAACTATTTATGTTGTTCACCAGTGTGACCAGTTCCCTGGCCTGCAGGTCAACTTCATCGGTGTTTCTTGTCTGTTCGGATACAATTGAGGTCAGGTTGCCAATTTTATCAGTAATTGTTGAAATATTGCCTGTTATTGATTTCAGGGCCCCTGCCACATTCTCCACCATCGTTACACTGTTATTTACTTCCCGGGAAACAGATAATATAAGAGATTCTATCTCCTTTGTACTCCGGGATGTCTGTTCGGCAAGCTTTGAAATTTCATCAGCAACAACAGCAAACCCCCGTCCCTGTTCTCCTGCCCTTGCAGCCTCGATAGCAGCATTAAGGGATAGAAGATTTGTCTGTTCTGATATATCAGTTATGAGAGTTATAATCTCTCTGATCCTTTCGGAACTCTGCTGCATGGTTTTCATGGCTGTTTTTGTTTCATCGATGGAGGTGTCTACTGTGAGGGCATTTTTAGTGGCCTCTTCCGTGCTTGATTTGAAGCTGTAAACCATTTCTTCAATTCTGTGAATCGATTCATTAAGCTCTTCGGTCAGGGATCCAATACGCATGCTGATTTCAGACTGTGTTATCGAGTCACCGGCGATTGCTTCACTGGCTTCATTGATCATCTTCATACTGTCTTCGACATTAATAATCATCTGTTGTTCATCTTTTACATAGGAGGCAAGGCTGTCGGATGAAAGAGAAAGTTTTTTTGAAGCGCTGAAGTTTGTGTCAGCGATTGATTCCAGTTTATGAAGTATTTCGCTGAAAATATTAATAATCATGAGAAAATAGCCGGCTACAGCCCCGATTTCATCTTTTTTGCCGGTTATTATTTTCAGGCTGTCAGCCGCATTCGGGTAATCCATTGTTCTTACAAGATTGAATACAGTATCTTTAAGAACCGGGATTTGAACAAGCCGATTGCTTAAAATGACTGCTGTTATTAATATATCTATGATTGAAAAGAGAATAATTGAAGTTACTATGCAGGGTATCAGGTCAATATCAGGCCGGGTAATTATAAAAAAAGCAGTCAGGGCTGTAAGAACTGTTATAATGAATTTATTTATAATTAAGATAAAAAGAATTTTTTTCCTTAGAGATCTTTTTTTAAAATTACCTGATTCCATATATATATCCTTTGTTACGCTTGTATTTATTTTAAATATAATTAATATTTTTATTCAGGCTATATTTATTTATTTTTTGGCAGGAAGTTTCCGGCTTAATGATTGTTTATAATCTCTGATTCCCTTTCTCAATTGAATAAATTTGAATTGAAAATATGGACCTGTATCAGTAATAATATCTGAATATATATTTCAGTGTAAGAAATAGACTTTATATTGCCCCGACGCCTTTGGCGGCAGGGTAATATTGGATGGTTTCCTTAAATAAGTTAAGGATAAATATTAAATCTGCATGAAATTTTTTTATTTAAAGAGGAAAGTTCAGATTTTTTATAAAATCCTGTAAAAAAAGGTTTTAAAAAAATTATCTCTTTGAGATTTTTATAAGTTATAAAAGTAATTATACCTGAAATAAACAGGAGGAAGATTCAATGAATATGAAAAGAATTGTGTCCCTCACAGCACTTTTAACATTTATTGTTACTGTACTAACCAGTGTTATTCTCTATATTGTTCCCGAGGGGCGTATAGCGTACTGGGCTGACTGGCGGCTATGGTCTCTCTCAAAAGAACAGTGGGGCGCTATACATATAAATGCGGGTTTCCTCTTTCTTGTTGCCCTGCTGCTTCATCTCTATTACAACTGGAAATCAATTGTCCTCTACCTTAAAAACAGCAGCAGGGACCTGAGAATATTTACTAAAGAATTTAACGTGGCCCTTATACTGACACTTGTTTTCGTTATCGGGACTTATCTGGAAATTCCCCCCTTATCTACAATTATAAATGTAAGTGACAGCTTTAAGGAGGCTGCGGCGAAAGAGTATGGTGAACCTCCATACGGCCATGCCGAACTTTCATCACTGAGGACACTGGCGAAGAAGACTGACGTAGACCCGGAAAAAGGGCTCCGCCTCCTTCGGGAGTCAGGTTACACTGTTGATAGTGATTCTCAGACACTTAAGGAGATAGCTGAAATAAATGGTGTTTCTCCGCAGAAGATATACTTTGCAATGTCAGGTGGCAAAAAGAAATCCACTGTTGTGACAGGAAAATCTAAAGAACTGCCGGAATCCCCTGTTCCCGGTACAGGGGATCTTACTCTTGCTGATTTCTGCATCCAGTATAACCTGAATTTAAAAGTTGTCGTAAGGTCTCTTAAGGAGTCCGGCATGGAATCAAAGGCTGGTATGACTTTAAAAGAGATCGGGAAAGAGAATAATGTAAGCCCTCTTGAGGTTTATGAGCGGATAAAAACCGCCGCGGTGAATAAATCAGAGAAATAGTCCGATAATAATTTCTGAATAAGTTAATGAATAAATACTGAAACTGTTCAGAAGTTTATCAGCGGGAAATTATATTTAATGATTTTTCGGTAAAAAAAGGGAACTGATTTGCGGGGTCTGCTGTCTTATACACAGTTAACCGGCTAGTGATGTAAAACTGATTTAAAGAAAGTTTATTTTAATGGAGATTTTAAGGAGTGATTTATGAATGATAAAGTCAAGACTCTAATAGTTGCAGTACTTCTGTCATTTACCTGTTTTCTGACCCAGTGCAAGGGGTGTCTTGATGTTGACAATGAGACACACCAGTTAGTGCCTGGTCAGGTTGTCTATACTGTTTCATGCGGGTTCCCCGCCCCTTACTTTGATGTGGAAATTATGACTGCTCCTGATGAGGGTTATGATTACAGGGTTAAAAATTCGGATTCGGTAAATATTGCCACAGCAGTGAATGTTTTCGTGATAATAGCGCTGTATGCCTTTGTCCTCTTTCTTGTTTCAAGGAAACGCATCAATCTTAACAGGCTTCTGGGGGTGACATCTGTTCTGGTTCTTCTGTTCAGTTCAAGTCTGCTGGTCCCGTATTTTCATCCGATTCTGCAGCAAATGTCTTTTTATCTCTACGCTTATCCTGTAATGGGCATTCAAAGCTTGTTTGATCTTCTAAAACTGGACGCCATTAAGGGAAACGCCTCTCCGCGAATATACCTGGTTCTGCTGATTTTAATTATCTATTTTGCAATACCGCTACTGGTTTCTTTCAAGAATAAACTGATGTTAAAATTACGCAGGTAGCAGCTCTTTTTTGAATTGCCGGTTGTGGTGATTCAGCTTTTCCCCCTCCTGCATGAATATTTTTTTTAATACAGGCAGGAGGGGATTCCGGTAAAATATTTTTTTTATTACAATCGAATTTATTTCTGTGAATATTTTTCACGTTTTTTCATTTCCCGGCAGGTCCGGGTATCGTGGTTGATAATTACAGAATAGTTAAATAGATTGTAAATAAAAATTCTCTTCTTATTATTGGTTTTACTTTATTGAAAGCCTGTTTATAATCTGCCGAATAAAAGGTCAGGAATAAAAAAATAAGAACCTGAATATCCCCGGTTCTGTCTTACGTGCATACCAGGGAAAGAGGGGTTCATGTTGAATATGGTTCCTGTATTATTAATAAGTTCCGGCTGCTGTGCTGGTGGTCATGAATCACCTATGCGTGCACTGCAGGTAAAATGTGAAGTTGTTGAATTTAAGGATATTTTTGATCCGGCAAACGGCAAATTTGAAATCAGAATAAAAATTATTAAATCAGGTTATACTGTAAACTTTCCCTGCGGGGCTGATTGCGATCTGGTTGAGGGGAGTGAGCGCAGGATAATTATTGAGAATGTTATTGATAAGGAGAGCATCCGGGAAGGGAAAGTTATTACAATTTTTTACAGGGCTGTATTGAATTGTAATAAAAAAAGTGCCGGAAAAACTGTCTCCTGGTCACTGAAGGATAATAGATGAGTCTTTTTTTGTGAGGTATATATGAAGGCCGCGGAATATAAAAATCAAAAAGCTTCAATATTAACCGGGAAGAGGCCCCCGCTTATCGCGGTTGTACTCCTGTCACTGACTGCAGCTGCTGTTGCAATAACAGTAACGGTTTCCCATGTTAAGCGGGAGAGGGAGATGAAATCCGAAAGGGAACTGATAGCGGCTGAAATGTCTTCGGAAAAAGAGTCAAGGGAGGCCTTTCTTGAAAAGTACGGGGAGAGGGCCGGCGTATTTACCGATGAACGTGACGGGCGGGTTTACCTGACTGTAAAGATAGGGAAACAGACCTGGATGGCCGAGAATCTGGCCTACCTGTCCGACGGGGGATGTAACGCCTATAATGATGATAAAAGGAATGTGGCAAAATACGGGTACCTGTATAAATGGAAAATGGCATCAAAGGTTGCACCTGATGGATGGCACCTCCCCGATGAGAAGGAGTGGAAAGAACTGATTGAATTTACAGGTGGTGAGTACCTGGCCGGACACGAACTTAAAGCTGCAGGTTTGTGGGATAGGCAGGACAGTAAGGACACAGGCAAAAGCGGGTTTTCCGCTCTTCCGGGAGGATTCAGGGCGGTCAATCCGGAACCGAAAGGGACTTCTCTTCATATGGGGATCGAGTCATGCTTCTGGTCAGGCGCAGAGAGTGATGACGCACTGGGTATACATCTTTCCAATAACAGTCCCGATGTGGCAATACAGAGAGTGCAGGAAACAAGGGCGTACAGTATCAGGTGTATAAAGGACTGAATAGAAGAAACTGATTTACGATTGATTTTATCTGCCCCCGCCGCATTCGGCGGCGGGGGCTATAGAGCATTTTAATGAAATAAATTTAAGGAATAAATGCTGATATATAATTGATTCCGGAGGAGATGTAATGTCAGATAATAGACCAGGGAATTCGAAGAAGAGGAAATTCCCTTCGCTTGTAGTTCTGATCCCGTCGGTTCTGGTTTTACTGTTTTTATCATGGGTTGTATATTTCATCATCGATTTCGGTAACGGGTTCGAGACCCGGATTCATAAAGGTGAGGATGCACGCCCCTACATGGTGAATTTTTTCAATGGTGTTCCTCTTCCTGAGTCCGCAGAAAATTTTTATTTCATGGGCGGGGGATTTCAGGATCCGTTTTATGAAGCCGCTATGAGCCTCCCGCCGGCTGATGCGTGGAGCTTTATCGCCAGATTTACAGGGAAAAAGAAATCTGATTTTTCCCCGCTTAAGGATAAAGAGGGCTTTTCCGGTGAAGATTCGGAGGCGTGGAATGTATCAGAAATGAAGTCACCCCTGATCTGCAGGGATAAAGGTGAAGAGTCACTATTCTTAATGATCTATGATGAGGAGACCGGACGTTTCCTGGCTTCATATACAACATGGTGAGAGTATCCGGAATGAAGCGTTTTAATTTATTCATAATCTGTGCGGCCCTTATGCTGTCTCCCGCCTGCGCCGGAGAGGGGCTCTCGGCAAAAACAGTGGGGGAGATCAAGGCCCCTCGAGGTTACTCAAGGGAACCGTTAAGGGAGTATCCTTACTCTTCCTGGCTGAGAAGGCTGCCGGTTAAAGGAGATAATATAATCCTGAAGCATGACGGGAAAACTGTCTCCCGCAGCTATTATAATATTTTTGCGGTGATCGATATGCCGCTCCTTTTTATCGGTGACATAGAGCAGTGCGCTGACTGGGGTTTCCGTTTCTGGTCTGAATATCATAAGGAGAGGGGCATCCTTGACAGGCTTTATCTCTTTGATTACAGCGGGAATAAAAGGTACTTCAGTAAATGCGGCAGGAGCTTTAACAGTTTTCTGAAGTATTCAATGAACTATGCCAATTCGTATTCTATCAAATCGGGATGCGGGGAGGTGTTCCCCTCCGACATAAGGGGAGGTGATATGCTTGTCCAGAACCGGACCGGGGGGATAGGGCACGTGTCCATTGTAATGGATGTATGCAAAAATTCCGGGGGGGAGAAGCTTTACCTTATAGGGTACAGCTTTATGCCTGCACAGCAGTTTCATATTGAAAGGGCGTCTGACCGTTACGGTAAAGAGGGGTGGTTTACCCTGGAAGGTTACGTGCAATATCTTGAAAATAACCTGAATTTCGGGAGGCCTGTGCTCAGACGGTTCAGGTAATAATAAAAACTTTTATTTAAATAACAGTTACGGAGGTTTTTCATGTCAACATGTATAGTTACACCTGATGCGATGTACGGATTCCTGGAACTTGCCATAGTAGCAGCGGGAATTGTTTTCATGCATTTTTCTGTCAGGAATATAATTAAAGTACGGATGTCCAGGACAAAAGGGTAGTTTTTAAAGGGCTCCCTGAATTTCTCTCTCTCTGAGTATACTCAATGAGGAGGCTTTACTATGTGGAATAAAAAGATACTGGTTTTTGATATTTTATCTACTGTTTTATGGGTGCTTGCTCTTTTCCCGGCGTTCTATCTTTTCGCTTTATCAGCGATGCTTTTTGATGCTCCGGGCTCGGAGAGTTCTCCATTTACCCTTATGCTTTTTTACTCCATAGCGTCTTTTTCTCCTGTGGCAGTAATTTCAGTAATCGGGATGTGGGTTTTTTACCTGTTTAAGAAATTCAGGGTGTCTGTTGTTTTTGCTTTGCTTCCCTTTTTAAGTATTCTGTCCGGAATAACTGCCTTTATATTGATCTCAGTTGTGTGCGGCGGTTCACTGGTATGGCCCTGAGCGGGATGAGCCGTTGATTCTTTTCTCCCGGGGTTATCCGCCCGGGAGAATGGCACGCAGAAAACAGACGGTAGAATTGAAGTGACTGCCGCGTTTATTATTCTCATACTTTCTGTAAAATCAGATTTTTTTAAAAGGGCTTTTTGTCAGACTCCCATTATACTTTTAAAATCGACCGGTTTGCCGCTTATGTAGAGATTGGACTGGGCCTTGGCAATTACGGTTTTATCCCTTCGTATTTCGCCCACGGCATGAAGCAGTGTGCTTCCCTCCCGATAGATAGAAGCTTTAATCCTGACCGTGTCTCCCGCTTTTGCCGTGCCCAGGTAGTCTACATTCAGGTTAGTGGAGAGGAACTGGTTCTCGTAACCGAGTGTGGCGCATGCCCATCCCATTGCATCATCTATCATTGCGCACTGGATTCCTCCATGGAGGTAACCTGCAGGATTTGTCATCTCCCTTGAGGCCTTAATCTCTATTTCAATAACTCCCCTTTCAACTTCAGTCAGTGTGCCGCCAATCCATTTTGTCAGGCATGGGATAGGAAGCTGCTCAAGATCTTTACCTATAAAAACTTTCATCATGCCCGTCACCTTTTCAGACAGTTCAGGTGAATATCCCTTTTTCTCTTTTTTCATAAATAATTCCCCCCGTAGAATTATGTATAAAACATGGGATAGAATTTAATTTTTCAATAAAATCTTTATTATTTTTTTAAAAATAGTTAGTTTATAAGGGTGGTTTATCGTTCTTGACAAATGTATTTTTATAAGTTTATTGACTCAAAAAAAATCGGTATTGTAAAAGATTGTCCTGATTTTCTGATTTTAACAAAAGGTAACGGTATATGAACAGATTGCTCTCTTTCTTTATCCCTGAACAGGAAAATTACGCATTTGATATATTGCTTAAGTCCAGGACACTTGTCATTTTTTCATTTATAATAATTATTGTTGTACCTGTTTTATGGCTGCTCCTTGTTACAGTTGTCGGACTGCCGTTATTTTCTACTATAAGTCTTTTCCTCCTTACAGTTGCAATTGCCACTGCCCTTTGTCTTTTTATCATACGCAAAGGCCATTATTATGCCGCGGCTAATACATTTGTATTTATATCGATTTCAGGTTACAGCCTGTATCTTCTTGCCGGTTCCTTTAAATTCCCTGAAGGGGCAATAGTTTCCGGTTATCATCTTTTTATTTTTATTCTTTTCAGCGCTCTTTTCTGCCGGCTGTCAGTCACTCTTTTAACATCGGGCTTTGCTTTTATTGTTCAGGTAGTGTCTATCGCGGTCTCCTCCTCCCTTGAAAAAGGGGTCAAGGTGATGTCCTTAATAAATTTTACTTTTGAGGTTATTCTGGTAACTTCAATATGCTACCTGATTTTAAGTATAACGGCAAAGACTCTTAAAAGGCTCAGGGAGGAGGCGGAGAGCAGGGCAAGCCTTGAAAGGACAAGGGACCTGCTTGTGTCAGTTTCAGGTATTTCTGAAAGGCTGGCCGGATCGTCATCCAGGATGTCTGATGCTTCAGATACTTTTTCTGCTAACGCACAGAACCAGGCTGCTTCCGCGGAGGAGATAACAGCGACAGTAGAGGAAATTTCAGCGGGTGTTGAAAGCATATCGTATATAGCGGGAGTACAGTTGACAAAGATGGAGAGCCTTACAGCCAGGCTTGATGAGCTTTCTGACCAGGTCACGGGAATGAACAGCATGATCTCCGAGGCAATAAAAATGATGGATACCATTACTGCCGAGGCAAGGGAGGGGGAAACTTCACTTGGACAGATGGATGAAAGCATGAAATCGATGAATATGAGATCAGCCGAGATGGCCAATATTATAGGTATAATAAACGATATTTCAGACAAGATAAACCTTCTTTCGCTGAATGCGGCGATTGAAGCTGCGCGTGCAGGTGATGCGGGGCGTGGTTTTGCCGTTGTAGCGGATGAAATATCAAAGCTCGCTGACATGACTTTCGTCAGCGTAAAGGATATCAGTTCTCTTATTAAAGCAGGTGAGAGCGAGACGCAGAGCGGGATAGAAACAGTAAAGGTTGTAGTGCAGTCCCTTTCAAAGATCATAGAAGGGGTTGAAAAGATAAACTCAATGGTGGACTCCCTGTCTGAATTTATGAAAAATCAGTCTGAAACGAACAGGGCTGTAAACAGTGAATCTGCTGACGTCAGGGAAAGGGCCGAAGAGATCCGCAACGCGTCGGTTGAGCAGAAAAACGCCACCAATGAAATTGTTAAATCCATTTCCGCCATAACTGAGCTTACACAGATCAATGCCCAGGGTGCTGAAGAGATGGCTGGTAATGCCAGGGAGATGTCAGATATAGCGGTAAAACTCAATGACAGCGTTGAGGATTTCAGAAGAGAAGAAAATTGAGAATCTAAAACTATTTTCCGGGAATCCAGGGTATGAAGGAACTGGTTATACTTTTATACTCAGCGTACTCCTTGTTATCCTTAAACATCGTCTCCTCCATCAGTGAAACACCTGTAATCTTCAGGAGAGTATAAGTTATGAGCGCCGGGCTGAAAACTGTAAAGAGGCCGTACTCTACTGAGCATGATATGATGTATATCCCCCACCACATTGTTGCTTCACCGAAGTAGTTGGGGTGTCGGCTGTATTTCCATAGTTTATATCTCATCACCCTGCCTCTGTTAGCAGGGTCTTTTATAAACTGAGAGAGCTGTCTGTCAGCAGATGATTCAATGATAAATCCTGTAAGCCATATTGCTGCCCCTGCAATATCAGTTATTGTAATGTAATCCGGCATATCTGCGGACTGCGCCACCTGAAGTGACATTGCAATTAGCCACATAAAAAGCGCCTGTACAAGGAAAACCCTGAATAGGCTCACAATGGGGAACCTGCTGCCGTATTCTTTACGCCATTCGGTGTAGCGCGGGTCTTCAGGTTTTCCAAGACCCCGTTTTGTTATATGGTAGGAGAGGCGGAGACCCCATATTGTAACTGCGGCAGTTATAATCACCTTTCTCAATAAAAAACCGTCACCCTGATAGAATGTAAGCCATGCGATAATTATGAATCCCAGGCCCCAGAGTGAGTCTGCTATTGTGACATTTTTCTTTTTAAGGCTTATAAGCCATCCGGTGATTTCAAGAAGAGCTACAGCACCAAGATTTATAAGCAGTATAGGTATAATGTTATTCATAATCCCACCTTCTCAGGTAATCTTTTAATGTTCTGTAATTTAAAGGCATTATTTTCTTTTGATGAAAACAATATTGATTTCACCCACCCTAAAGCCGA
>DAIOFM010000077.1:0-17174 GCA_036745755.1 Spirochaetota bacterium
TATACTTTTTTTTTACTCTAAATTTGCAAATCAGCTAAACTTTCCACCCGGCTTTGCTAAATTATTACTATAGATAAAATTTCACGGGAGGTTTTCAATAATGAAAAACTTAAAATTACTATTCATGGTTTTATTTCTACTATTAATATTCATTTCTACAAACTCCTTTGCTCAGGACACGAGCGAATTCAGGCCGACACAACCGCCGAGAATACCGGTCACAGATTATGATACCGGTTCACACAGGATCATGGATTTCCTCTACATGCACTACAGCTTCGAAGAATTTGACCTTGATGGCGGCGGTCTCGGTTACAACTATGTGGACAGCTTTGATCAGGCCGGTTACAACCTGGGCATAGGGTTTCTCTACATGCAGGGATCTTCTTCATCTCTGCCTGAGGACCTTGACATTTATGTCTGGAATTTACCACTTAACGCAAACCTGGGCTTCAGGATTGCGGGGAGCCCTGACTCAAACAGCCTCATGATCTTCGGCGGTCTCCAGTGGATGTACATGTGGCTCGATGCCTCATACGGTGAAATAGATGTGTATGTATACGGCCCGGCCTACGGCCCGGTGGCAGGATTTAAAGGTGAGATTAAAGTTACCCCGTCAGTAAGCTTCATTCCTTATTATATTTTCCAGCATACCATGTTTGACTTAACGGTGGAAGTTGAGGGATATGAACAGGATGTGGATATTGATCCTGTAACATCCCATTTACTCGGATTTGATATTCAATTCGGCGAGTTCAGCGTGGGCGCTCTACTTGACATGCTCAACAATACTGACAACGATAAAATAACGATTTTCTTCAGCTATGATTTTGATTATAAATCTGAAACCGAAGACCTGAACAGGGATGAGGAGGAAGAGAACACAAAGAAACCTGCCAGGAAACAGAAAAGATAATACCATAAATACAGGCTCAGAGCAATAATCAGGTCACGCTGAGCCTGTACCTGTTATTATCATCCTCCAGGACAAGACCCTCACAGGAGAGTTTCTCAAGGGTAAGCTCAACCCACCCCCTGGCAAAATCATGTTTCACCCTCCCCTCTCCGGGATAAAGAGAGGACAATATCTCTTTTAACGTAATACCGGATTTTCCCGCTGATTCAACTATTGTCAGTACATCATTTACCCTTTTTTTTCTCCAGGAAATTATTTCAGAAGCCCGGTTCCTCGGTTCTGTGACCGGACTGCCGTGTGATGCAAGTATTAGTTCAAGTTTATCCAGTGATAAAATTTTTTCAAGTGATGACTCATATGAATCAAGGTCAGACCTGGGCGGACCGAGCCAGACGTTTATGCTTCTCATAATATTATCACCTGAAAAAAGCACCCCTTTTTCCCGGTTGTACATGGTTATATGATCATCCGAATGTCCAGGAGAGTGGAAGATATCCCATTCAACCCCGTTTACTGAAATTTTCGTGTTCTCTTCAATTATAATATCAGGTGACCTGATGTAATCTATTCCCCAGTAGATGCTGTATATAAAAAATTCAAACGCTGAGGTTAACTTACGGGCTGCCGAAGAAAGGAGTCCGGAAAATCCATTTTTCTCTTTTTTCCTTTCAACTGCAAAGGATTCACGGTAGGTCCTGGAATCATATAAAATCCGTCTCATCTTCTCAGTAAGGACAATATCAAGGGAATATCTTTTTCTAAGTCTTGTAAGGCCGGAAAAATGATCAGCATGGGCATGGCTCAGTAATACCCTTGTAATCCTGTTTTCAATCCCTCTCTCCCTGCATATCCGGTTTATCTCCTTCAGCCCTCTGCTGAACTGCCTGATACATCCTTTATTACCGTAGCCTCCGTCAAAAAGCAGGCCGTCACTCCCTGCGATTACGTAGAGATTGACCGGGGGTTTCAACGCGTCAGTAATCCCCCTTTCAGTGATCATAAAAATCCCCGGGTAGACCTCTTTTACCATATTAATGCTCAATTTCCTTTCCTGATAAAATTCATCACCTTATCAAGGCCGGCAATCATCAGCCATCCCTTTGCCACCTCATCCGTAGCTCTTCCTATATAAAGGGAGGGAAACTCTTTTCTCATGACCTCTCTCACAAGTGAGTTATTTTCCGCGACGAATTTCATTATGGTGTTTTTCTCTTCATCACCAAGTTGATCCCAGTTGTATATGTCAGGCATATCTGTCTCCACGCATTTTTCTGTGTGCCAGAAATTTTCTTTTCTCAAGATATTTCAGGTCATACATACAGGTATAGGCTTCCCTTTCAAAGCTTATATTCCTGTATGCCTCTCCGGGTGAACTCCCCTTCAGTCTTCCTTTTAAATATTCAAAAAAATATATAAGGATAAAAAATATAACAAGAAGCTCCCCCTGCTGTGCTATATGAATCTTTTCATGATTGATCACAAAAGGGGCTGAAGGAGTTCCCTTAATGTCCTTTCTCAAAACGATGAAAGGGAACATGGTTATTCCTTCTACTTTCCCTTTATTCCTGTCAAAAATTTTTATTATGAAATTACTGTAAATAACCATACTGCTGTCCGACGACATTAAAAACACTACTCCATGATTGAGTCAATAACTTATAAAAAAGTAGTGAGCGGTAAAACACCCGTTCTATGACCTTTTGCCACTCCAATTTATTTCTTGAAAAAAAAAGAGAAAGATATAACTTAGCCTGAACAGAAGGGAACGCCATGTCTATATTTGAAACAATCGCAGAAAGACGCATACAGGAGGCCATGAACAGGGGAGAGTTCGACAACCTGTCATGCAAAGGGAAACCCCTCCCTCCCGATGACCTGGACATGGTGCCTGACGAACTCTGGATGTCTTATAAGATACTCAAAAATGCCGGTGTAATTCCTGAAGAGGTTGAACTGCGCAAGAGCATAATGCATCTCAATGATCTTCTTAACACCTGTGTTGATGAAAACGAAAGAAACCAGATACGCAAAAAAATCACTGAAAAACAGCTGAGATACAACATGCTCATTGAATCAAAAGGGATAAAGGCGGTCAACCCCCTTTACCAGGCTAAAATCCTGGAAAAACTGAAATAATCAACTCCCCATAAAAGATTTAAGCATTGGAATATCATCACTCATGAATCCGTCAGCACCGGACTCAACCACCCTCTGGTACTGCTGTTTATCCTTAATATGCCACACGTGTACCCTTACCCCGCGTTTATGCATCTCCCTGATAAGGCCGCTGTTCGCTATGTATGAAACTCCGATTGCTTCAGGTGTCTGAAGAGCGTCAGAATTAAAACTTTTTTTAAAAAATATCAGGCCTGACCTGAACATAGCGTAAATTCCTATAATCCCCGGAAACGAAAAGGATGTGGCACTGCCGGGAAGGAGCTTTTTAACAAGCTTCATGTTCTTCCCGTACATGGAAGATGTAAGCACCCGTTTTTCAGCCTTACATGCCTTCACTGTTTCAGCATAAATTTTAACAAGCTCGTCACTTTTATGCATAAGTGTTACATTAAATTTTTTATCCGGAAATGAATCAAAAAGCTCTTTCAGGATCATGAAAGAATACCCTTTACCCCGGAAAGAGAATTCGCCGTTTTCATCCCTGAACATAAAACCGGCATCCATCTTTTTCAGCTCTTCTGACGTGAATTGAGAAACAGGTCCGGACACTCCGCATACATCTTCAAGATCTGCCGCGGAGATTACAATTAACTCTTTATCCTTTGAAAGCTGAACATTTATGCATGCAGCGTCAGCACCGCTGGCAAAGCCCTCTTTAAAATTCTGCATTGTCTCCGCCGGAAGAGTCCTGACTCCTCCCGTTACACTGAATATTACAGGTTCCGGTGAAAAAAATTCCTTTTCCATCTGATATCACCTCAAGCAATTCCTTTTTTTATTTAAAACCGGCTTCAGAAAATCATTCATGATTTTCAGGTTTCCCCTCAAATAATTTACAAAAGAAAGCTCCACTACCCCGCTATTTCAGAAACGTGGCTGTAATATGAGCTTTCCGCATTAAAATAGGTCTTTAAAAAATATTACTGTAAATTTACATTTTTTATCAGTATCTATTCCTTAACTTATTTCAGGTAAAAAATGTTCTATTACCCCCGCCGCCGAAGGCGGCGGGGGTATATAATTTTTGCTTTTTACACTAAAATACATCTTTAAAAATTATTACTGATTTTTTATACTAAAAATAGATTATCCATTTATCATGTTTAATTTTTTGATTGCTTTTAAAAATAACTGATATATTTTTAAGTTATAAGGCAACAAAATTTCTGACAAAAGGATTAATTTATGGCAACAGCAATGTCCCTTATTAAAGCATATATGACAGAACAGATACCTTCTGACGGAGGATTTATAATAACAGCATACTTCCTGCCCGGAAATAACTACTCAATATATGAAGTGACTGCATACAGGAATGTAAAGGATATATACAGAACCGCTGACGGAGTAACATTCAAAACTGACGGCAACAGGACTCATTTACTGGTTGAACCCCCTGTATACACCAATAAACACGTTGAACCTGTAAACAGGGAGGAAGGGAGATCCATACCCTACAGGTTCAGTGAGATGGAAACTGTCGGCGGCGGAAAGTATGAAAAGATAATGATTCCGCAGGAACCTCTCATGCTCTATTCATCTTTTACAATCCTTGAAAAAGAGACAGACTTCTTTTCATATCTCTTTTTACCTACAAAGGATGTATATGTTGCTATGAGAAAATTCATGGCTGACAGCCTTTATAATGACTGCAACATTTCATCTTCCGTTGCAAAAGAGGCAGCCGGCAAACTGCTTGACACAATAAAAAAATTCACCATATTCTCCGGCTGATATTGTTGAATATGGGCTGTAATAAATTGTTGACAAATATCACCTAAATCTTACTTTTCCATGAAAAGAGGTAATTTTACAAGGCATGACATCAGATAATCCTGACCAACCACACAGTTCGCGTTTCAAATCTTTTCTGTCCAGTTTAAAAAAATCTTTCAGAACATCTCAGGATGACAGCTTTGATGCTGACACCTATGAGCAGCTTGACACCCCGAGGAAAGACATGATCCGCGGAGTATTAATGCTCTCGGAGCTTGACGCAAAGGATATTATGATCCCAAGGGTTGACGTTGTGGCAATAGATCTGAATATTGAGCTTAAATCCCTGGTAAAGATAATCCTCGATGCCGGGCACTCAAGAATGCCGGTTTATGATGACACAATCGATAATATTTCGGGTATTCTCTATGTTAAGGACCTGATAAAACTCGTCAGCGACAGGACAAAAAAATTCAACCTGAAAAAACTGCTGCATGATCCCCTCTTTGTGCCGGAGACAATGCCCCTTGATGAACTGCTACTTGAATTCAAATCAAAAAAACTTCATATAGCAATAGTAGTCGATGAATATGGCGGAGTAGGAGGAATCGTAACCCTTGAGGACATCCTCGAAGTAATCGTCGGTGACATCAATGATGAATTCGATGCGGAGGAACAGCCTGAATGTGAAAAAACCGGCTCCAACTCCTTTGATGTTGACTCCAGGATGATTATTTCCGATTTCAACAGGGAACTGAACCTGAATGTTTCAAGTGATGATTTTGATACCATCGGCGGTTTTGTCTTCGATCTCTTTGGCAGGATACCAGAGAAGGATGAAACAGTTAAATATGAAAATATAACCTTCAGGATAAAAGAGATTTCAGGCACCAGGATCATCCGCATAGGTGTAACAGTTTCAAAACATAAATAACAAAATAATATCATGTCACGCCAGCAAACAAGAGGTATAGTCCTATCAAGGTCTCTTTCCGGTGAAGCTGATTATATCTGCAGCATTTTCACAAAAGACCGGGGCAGAGAAAAATTCATATTCAAGGGGATACGAAAATCCCGCAAAAGGCCGAGAAGCGCCTCAGAGCCGGGAACGATCCTCGACATCATCTATTACACGGGAAAGTCCGGCCCGCTTAACACAGTATCAGAATTTGACATTGCATCCTCCTGCGGAGCGATTCGGGGGAGCAGCAATTCCATATTCTCACTATGCTACATGCTTGAACTTATAGACGCAACTACAGGTTTCGGTGACATTAACGAAAGGATCTATTCGCTCCTTTCTGCGGGAATAGATTCCCTGGGAAAAACGAAACACCCCCTTCACTTTCTCATTTTTTTCACAGCAAGATACATGGACATGCAGGGGATAATGCCTGAGACAGAATCATGTTCATGGTGCGGGAGGGGTGAAGACGCGGAACTGTTCCTTGATCCGGTAAGCCTGAGGATGTCATGCAGCGGATGCTCCGGAGGGGGTAAAGCCGTTAACAGCACCGCATCACGGTACCTGCGTCACTGCCTGAGGGATAAATTCTCCAGGATAGAACCCAATAATTATGACAGGGAACTTATATCCCCCCTGTTCTTCTCGCTCAGGGCGTATATTGAAAACTATTTCAGCGTGAAATTAAAAAGTGCCGACATGCTTGTCAAAACATAATGAGATGTCAGATAAAAAAAAGCGCCCCTATGCCGGCCGCGATTATCACGGCAAAGCCGGTTGCGATCCCCTTCCTGAAATTTCCGGCCCCGATGAAATAGGCCATTATACCCTTCATAACCGTATTTGAAAAAGCCGCAAGGGTAACTGCTACCGCGGCCTGCTGAAGTTTAGACGGGTCCTGCCTGGAGAGGTTACTCATGGTTAAAGTAATGGCATCAACATCTGTCATTCCTGAAAGGACGCTGACAATATAAACACCGCTGTCTCCTGCCACTATACTTATAAACCTTGTCATGAGAACAATAACAGCGTAAAGAAGACCGAATTTCACTGCCGGCATTATACTGAACGGGTTTGTCAGGGGAACATCATCAGTTTTCTCTTTACCGGTTATCTTCCATAATATAAAGCATACAAGGAAACCGGCAAAAGCCATTGTGCCCATGGTAACAGTAAGATATTTCAGAAGCTGCGAGTTAACAACAGCCACTTCAACCAGAACCCGGGGAAACATCGTTGAACAGGCAAGGAGCACTGCAAGTGAAAAAGAAAGGGAAAGATTTTTATCCTGCGTGCTTCTTTTAGCGAAAGTAATGGTTGTTGCCGTACTGGAAACAAGCCCGCCTAAAAACCCGGTAAGTCCTATACCCTTTCTTGATCCTAAAATTTTAATAGCGATATAGCCGGTAAAACCGATCCCGGAGATGAGCACGACCATGAGCCAAACGTTTCCCGGGCTGAAAAGCGGCATGTCCCCCAGGGCCGGGTAACTGCCGTACAGCTTAAGATCCGGCCCGGTGACATCCTTCAGAAGTATAGAGAACCCCGGATCAAAAACAGGAAGTATGACAAATGTTATTATTGCGAATTTTATAACAGCAAGAATGTCCTCACGCTCAACCCGCCCCGACATCTGCTCAAGGTAATCCTTCAGGTAAAGCATCAGCATTATAATAACAGTAATCGATGCGGAGAGCACGTAATGCCCCATATGAACAAGTACTCCCAGTGAAAAGCAGAGGATGATGCTTACCTCTGTGGTGAGCCCCCTTTCATTGTTTTTATAAAAGGTCATCCCGTATACTATAAGAACAAGTCCGGCGACAGCGCAGAATGCCGCAAGTAGAAATCCCGGCCTCAATGAAGTGTCAATAAATGCCGAGATACATCCGGCAAGTGATATAAGGGAATAGGTCCTTATCCCTCCTACAGGGTCTTCATCCCTGTTCTTTTCCCTGTGTGTAAATGAACGTTCAAAACCGAGGAGCGCCCCGAGAAAGAGAGAAAGGAAAAAAGGCTGAAAAATACTGAAATTCATATAGAGCTCCGTTTATAAACCTCATCGTTGTTTCTGTTAATCAGACAACCGGATTTAACAGGCTGAACCTGAGCCATTACTCCGGCCGGACAACAGCATAAGGATACAATAGACACTATACTCATGTCAATATGTAAGTTCCGGGGGTGCGATTTTATTTAAAAAGTAATTCTATTTACCTTTAAGTTTAATCGGGCATGCGAGGACCCTGTATTCGCCGGTTTTCTCATCCTGAGTTGTTGCCATGGAACTTAAAGAACCGCCATAGTTACAAAGCACCTGATAGCTTCTCAACTCTATATGATGTCTGCATTTTTTACAATCTTCAAGCTTCATTTTTTAATTACTCCGAAATCATTTTAAAAAAGAGGTGAACAACATTCAATTATGTCTCATACATCCGGCAAAACGACGTTCTTTCCAAAAGGGATAATTGTCAATAATTATATTAAATTAAATATAAAATAAAGCCTCTTCTCCCCCGGAGATAAAAAAACTTTTATCGTACAATTCTCATAAAATAACCGGGATTTCTTCATTACTATATTTAATCTATACCCCCCGCCGCCGAAGGCGGCGGGGGGTATAGAACTTTAATTTTTTATATTAAACTACTTTTCAGGTATTATTACTGAAAAATAAATGAAATAATACTCGACATTTTATCCTGATACTGTTGTGTAAAAAGAATGAATATCAAGGCCAAATACCCCTCAGAAGACGAATGTTTCACAATTATACATAAATACGAGATGTTACCTAATATTGTCGACCATTCAGTACAGGTTAAGAATGTGTCTATAGCGATCTATGAGCACCTGAAATCGAAAGATATTATAAGCAGGGAACTGCTTGTTGCAGCCGCGCTTCTGCATGACATTGCAAAAACCCGTTCAATTAAAAACCGCGAAATGCGTCATGATCTGATAGGAGGAGAAATGCTCCGGGAACTGGGATTTGACGAAATAGCGGATATTGTCGAAAATCATGTGGTCTTTTCAGGATACGAACCGGAGGGGCCGCTGACGGAAAAGGAGATAATCTACTACGCGGACAAACGGGTAATGCACGATAAAATAGTTTCAGTTCATGCAAGAGTTGATGACCTTGTTCACCGTTACGGTATTAACGAAAAGATAAAAGAGATGATAATCAGGAACAGGGAATTTGTCCTTGACCTTGAATCAAAGATAGCCCGGCATATGACCGTTGAAATTGATACTGCCCTGAAAGGATTATGACAAAATTTCTGATACTTGACTGCTACGTTGATGAGCCCGCATGCCTGGGAGTACCTCCCTTCATTTCACCCTATCCGAGATATATCTACGGAGCGCTTGTAAGTGCCGGTGTAAATCCGGACAGCATCGAATACCTCACTATTGATCACATGAGGGACCGGAACTTCACTTTCACTGAAGATTACAGCCATGTTTTTCTTATAGGAGGGGCGGTTGTGCCGGGAAAATACCTTGGCTCCAGGATAGGAACCCTTGCTGAAGTAAACAGGATAATCAGGCATAACAGGAAAACCCATATAGCCGTGGGAGGCCTGATAAACCGCGCCGTTGATCACGACGCCGGCAATGTAACAATTATACAAAACGATATTGAAAAATACGCTTTCTCCGTCGCGACTGGCGAACCTGAGGACTGCCAGAGAACGACAGAAGATATAGCGGTATGGGCCCCGGCCGGAGCAGAAATTGTCAGGAAACACCCCTGGTTTCCGGATATAATATGTGAAATCGAAACCGGAAGGGGATGTCCCAGGGAGAAGCACTGTTCGTTCTGCTCCGAAGGGCTCATTGAAAAAATAGAATTCCGTAACACAGGGGATGTTATTGATGAAATCGACTCCCTGATCAAATGCGGAGCGACACGATACAGGATAGGGAGGCAGCCGGACATCATGCAGTTCGGCAGCAGCCTGAATGAATTCAGAAACGGGTTCCCCCGGCCTGAACCTTCGAAAGTAACGGAACTGTTCAGTGAACTGAAGAGCCGGAAAGACTCCGGGGCAATCCATGTTCTTAACGTGGACAACGCGAATCCCGGATCAATAGTCAACTGGCCGGAACACTCATCACGAATACTGGAGTCCATCGCAGCAGCTGTAACCCCGGGCGACACCCTCCCCTTCGGCGTGGAATCATTTGACCTGAACGTGGTGAAGCAGAACTCACTCAAGGTAACACCTGAAGAGGCGGTCATCGCGGTAAGGATGGTCAACGATATCTGCGGAGGGAGGACAAACGGTATACCTGCACTCCTCCCGGGGATAAACCTGATACAGGGCCTTAAAGGGGAGTCCATGGACACGTTCAGGATCAATTATGAATACCTGGCCAAAATGGCGGGAGAGGGGCTCCTTGTGAAAAGGATCAACATCCGCAAACTCCACCCCTACCCCGGCACCCCTATATATAATGAAAAGTTTAAAATAACAAACGGCATGATAAAAAGATTCGAGTATTACCGTAACAAGATCAGGGACGAGATAGACAACATGATGCTGCGCCAGGTCTACCCGGCAGGCACTATACTCAGGGAAAACTATATACTCGATACCAGGGACGGTTACTCAATGGGAAAACAGATTGCCAGTTACTCAATAACGGTAAAGATGCCCGGCGAGTTCAGGCTGAAATCCTTTCAGGATGTCATCATAACAGGGCACAGGGAGAGATCTCTCTCGACCCTGCCGGTTCCTTTTAATATAAACAGCGCGCCGGCCAAGTCGTTTGAACTGATACCCGGCATAGGGAGGGAGAGGGCGTCACAGATTATACTGAAAAGGCCCTTTGACAGCCGCGAAGAGCTCCGCGACTTCCTGGACAATACACCGCCCCAGCTTGCCGAGGCCATTATAAAAAATTCAAGAACAGAAAAGGCTCAGTAGGCCTTTCTTACCTCTTCGGCAATTATCTCTATACCGCGTGAGACAGTCTCATCCCCCTGGGAATAGTTTACCCTGATACATTCATCCCTGTGCTGCCACTCATCCTTAAGGCCGGGGAAAAAATAGTGGCCCGGAACAACAAGCACTCCCCTCTTCTTCAGCCGTTCATATAAAGTATCACTGTCGATCTTTATATCCCTGAACCAGAGCCAGAGGAATATAGCGCCTTCAGGTTTATGGATATGAAAGTCGAGGCCCTTAAGGTGTTCCCTGAAAAGCGAAACCGCCTTTTCAGCCTTGCCCTGGTAATATGGCATTATAATGTCACTGCTTATATCTATAATTTCACCACTGCGGACAATTTTCTCAGTAAGAGTTGCACCCAGGCTTCCGGGGGCAAGGTTGATTACAGCATTCATCTGGTTCACGGCGCTGATTATCTCTTCAGAGGCGATGATTATACCTGTGCGCACACCGGGTAGCCCCAGCTTTGAAAGGCTCATGCACATGATAACGCCCTCGTCCCAGTAGGGCTTTGCATCGGTAAATATTATATTCGGGAAAGGTGTTCCGTACGCGTTGTCTATTATCAGGGGGATGCCGTGCTTCCTGGAGAGCGCAAGGAGTTTATCGATCTCCGCATCACTGACAACATTCCCCGTAGGATTAGTAGGCCTTGAAACACAGATGGCGCCGATATTGTCATCAACCACAAGGTGGTCAAAATCTATACTGTATTTAAACAGGTTATCATCAAGAATATTTATCTCGGGCTTTATAGACGTGAAGATCGGCTCACTGGAGAGCCCGGCGTCACTGTATCCTATATATTCCGGGGTAAGGGGGAGGAGTATCTTTTTAAATGAGCCGTCGCTGAACCTTCCTGAAAACATGTTAAACAGAAGGAAAAAGGCCGACTGGCTCCCGTTGGTAAGGGCAATATTGGATGCACTGATCTCCCATCCGTACATCCTTCTGAAAAGAGAGGCCAGTTCCTCAATGTACAGCGGGTTCCCCTGCGGCGGATCATAGTTTCCCACGCATTCCTCGAAGGTATGCCCGGTTTCCATCACAGACATCATCGAATCACGGAAGATCTTTTCTACAGCCGGGATATGGGCCGGGTTTCCCCCTCCTAACATAAGCATGTCCCTGTTAACGGACATCGCCTGCCCCAGGTCATCCATAAGTATATTAATACCTGACTTTTGACTGACCTTGTCTCCGAACATTGAAAATTTCATAAATAACCCCTGTGGTGAGATAAAACAGGTTCATTACTTTGATTTACGATGTCAATAATTTTAACAGATTCCTTAAAAACAGAGAACCCTCAGAGGATATTTACAGATGATCTTACAGTCTTCTTGCAACGATTACAGTCAGATCATCAGAAGCGGGCCTCCCGCCTGTATACTCCCGGAGCTTTTTCATGATATGCTCAAGCGCATCTCCGGCGTTCATACCCGCAGTCTCCGAAAAGGCCCCGGCAATCCCCTCTCTGCCGAAAGATGTTCCGTTTCCGTCCCTGCTCTCCAGCAGGCCGTCAGTATAGAGAAGTATGGCATCACCGGAAGAGACATTAAACCTCACTGAACAGTATTTTGTCTCCCTGGAAAATATCCCTATAGGGCTCCCCCTGAACCTGCACTCAGGGTCTGTTACCACACGGACATTCCCGGTGCTCTTCCTGAGATGGAGGAGGTCAGGATGCCCTGCATTAACATACTCAACTGAATCGTCTCTCATCCTTAACAGAATGCCTGTAATGTAACTGTTAACATCTTCAAGCTGCTCAAGCAGGTCCCGGTTTGTCTCGTCCACTATGCTGGCAGTTTTACCTGATGAAAGCTTTTTAAAATTTCTAAAAAGTACCGGTTTTGAAAGGATCGTAATCAGGGCTGAAGCCACTCCATGCCCGGATACATCAAACAGGGACATCCCCTCAAGAGTATCCCCCTCTGTATAGAAATCATAGAAATCACCTGAAACCCCGTATCTCGGGTTTGATACAAAAGCAATCTCCCAGTCTTTTACAACAGGAGGGGCAACCGGAAAGAGTGCCGCCTGAAGATCATGGGCAAGTTCCATTTCAATTTCTGCCAGGGAATGTTCATGCTGCAGGGAATTGTTCAGTTCATTCAGTTCAATATTTGTTGTTTCAAGTTTCTTTTTTGCCTTCTGGAGCTGTCTTCTGCGGTTGGTTATCCCCCTGGCAGCCACAGCAATAAGAATGAAAGTGGGGATAAAACAGAGGCTCAAAAAAACCTCCCTTGCAAGCTCCCCCTGCTGATGGCCGTAAACAATCGCGCAATAGGTAACAGAAAAATAGACAATAATCGTCGGTATTGACATTATAAGGGACTGGATAAAACTTGTGTACGAGATAACTATTATGATGGCAATAAGGGCGCTAAGCAGCCCCAGAATCCTTAATTCACCGAGGCGGTAAACCCAGATAGCGTAGAACAACAGGTAAAAGATAATGTCTATGCCGAAAATGGCCCACTCCTGCCACAACAGAAGCTTTCTCTTCATTTTTATCACGAGAAACATAATCACCGTTACTGAAAGCACCGAGGCGCTGGCTATAAGTGTCTGCATGTATGTTATAGGGGTAAGCCCCAGTTTAATCGCGATAAGAGTTTCTATAGATACAATGCAGTACCCTGTAAAAACCAGGGCATGCCCCCTGAACAGGAGAAAATACCTGTACGGATCAGTCTCTTTGTATAGCAGATACTTTTTTTTAAATAAAGTCTGGTTCATAGCTTAACACCTTATCCGGTTTTATCGATTAAACCTCTTTAAAACAGTATAACAGGTTACAGAACTGATTAGCATTAAAAGCCCGTCCGGGCTTTTTTATATATGTGATATAAATAAGTGCATTAAATCTGAATAAATGGTAAAATTTTTCATACAAATCAATTAAAAAATGGGCAAAAATCCCGGTTTTTAAAAATATAAGTATTTATTCATTAACTTTTTGTCGGGTAAAAATATATATTCAGAAATTATTACTGATTAATTATTATTTGACACTTTGAAAAAATAAACGCTCTATTATTTTTGCCACCTTCTGCGGCTGGAGAATATAATTATTACTTTTTACCCTGAAATATTTATTCAGGTATTATTACTGTAAAATATGCATAATTCATAAACAACACGGACATGGCAGACATTTCTGATAAAATAAAAGAGATCCTTACCCGGCTCCCGCAGGAACCGGGTGTGTACCTGATGCACGATGCATCCGGAAGTATAATCTACATCGGTAAAGCGAACTCCCTTAAAAAAAGGGTCTCCTCCTATTTCATGAAAAAGGACCACGACCCGAAAACCTCTATTCTCGTAAAAAACATAAGCGACATTGAATATATCGTTACAGGCACAGAGATAGAGGCGCTCATACTTGAAAGCAACCTGATAAAAAAGCACAAACCGAAATTCAACGTACGCCTTAAGGACGACAAGCGATACCCTTATATTGCAGTGACAATGAATGAGGAGTACCCCCGGGTAATCTATACCCGAAGCATAAACCGGGGAAAGGACAGGTACTTCGGCCCCTTTACAGACGCGAAGGCGGCAAAAAGTACGGCAGCTATGATCAATAGCCTTTTCAAACTGAAAACCTGCAGAAGGCCACTCCCCCTTAAAGAGAATGAAAGGCCTTGCATCAACTACCAGATAAAAAAATGTTCGGGAGTATGCAGGGGGACCATTTCAAAAGAGGAGTACCGCTCCCTCATAGACAATGCCATAAGTTTCCTTGAAGGTGACATTGAGCCTGTAATCGACAACCTGAATAAAAAGATGCAGCAATACTCATCAGAAATGGACTACGAGAACGCAGCGTCTATCCGCGACATTATATTCGACATACAGAAAATCTCACAGTCACAGAGTGTGGACATACAGTCAATATCCGACCAGGACTGCATCGCCTGCGGCATCTTCGGAGGGGAGGCCCTGGTGGTGCTCTTCGAGTTCAGGCACGGTATACTGACAGGAAGAAAAATCAGCGTCTTTGATAACGCGGAGTACACGACCCCTGATGACGTTATCAGGACCTTTATACTGGAGTATTACGCGGACAGGGACATTCCCTCACGCATTGTGACAGAACAGCAGATCCAGGACTCACCCCTGATTGCGCAGCACCTCTCCGGGAAAAGCGGGAATAAAGTATCAATAGCTGTTGTACGTTCTGACGAGGAGCGGGGGATCCTTAATATGATCAGGAAGAACATAGACATACTCGCGGTGGAAAGAAAAAGTTCAGAAGCCGCGGACCCTGCCATAGCGCTGACGGAGCTGAAAGAGGCACTCTCACTTGACAGCGAGCCCGAGGTCATGGTCTGCTTTGATATATCAAACACCGGCGGGAGCGAGTCTGTTGCCTCAATGGTGCAGTTCAGGCTGGGCAGGCCTGATAAGAACGGCTACAGGAGGTTTAAAATCCGCGGGTACCAGGGCCCCAATGATCCCGGGATGATACATGAAGCTGTTTCACGGAGAATACAGCATATTGTTAATGAAAACCTTGAGTTTCCTGATCTAATCGTAATTGACGGAGGGCCCACGCAGCTCTCACGGGCCATCGAGGCTGCTGCGAATTTCGATGCTGACGTAAAGATTGTTTCCCTTGCAAAAAGACTGGAGGAGATATACGTATCACCCACAGAGCCCCCTGTGTGTCTCCCTGAAGGCTCCCCTCCCCTGAAACTTATGCAGAACATAAGAGATGAGGCACACCGCTTCGCCATCACATACCACAGGAAACTGCGTGATAAAAAATTCACGGGGTCAGAGCTTGACAGCATACCGGAAATCGGTGAAAAAACAAGGAAGGCGCTCCTGAAACATTTCAGGTCAGTTGATAATTTGGCCTCTGCCGATATTGATGAAATCATGGAAGTTGAAGGCATCGGGGAGAAGACCGCGATGAAGATATTCAGCTATTTTAACAGGGAGGAAGAGGAGTAACCCCCTTCCCTGCAGACAACTTTTTTTATACACATCTGTTATTTTTTCTTTACAATATTGAAGGCTCTGTTTCTAATGCATTCATTCCGGGGCGTGGCGCAGTCAGGTAGCGCACATGACTGGGGGTCATGTGGTCGCTGGTTCAAATCCAGTCGCCCCGAATAAAAACCTCTGATTGAATCAGGGGTTTTTTTAATTTCCTTTATAATTGCCTCAATCTGAATATTTTCCCTCTCCATCTGCTCCGCTGAAACAGCACTATTCTCTGACAGACAGGTTTATTGCGGCACAACGGGATAACAGCGTATTTTAATTCTCCTCAGGTTCATTCCATCCGAAAAAGTTATGTCAAAACGGTTTTAAAATAAATTTTTAATCCACCCACCACTGTTCGAATTTACGCGATCTGTTCAGATCAACGATTTCACCGATTTTTGGTGTTAATAATTGAATATTATGTTTACGGGCTGAAGAATAGGCGGAAATTATCGGGTCGTCCCATTCATGAGGAGCGAATGAAAATACTCCCCAGTGAACCGGAAACCATTTCTTTCCTTTAAGTTCACGGATAACAACCGGCCATTCTTCAGGGAGCAGGTGCGAACTCCATGCCGGATAATACTGCCCGCATTCCAGAAAAACTACATCAAAGGGTCCGAACCTTTTCCCTATTTCTCTGAAATGCTTTCCATAACCGCTGTCGCCACTGTAATACAGCGAGTGTTTCCCTGAACGGATGACCCATGATGACCATTGCGTATAGTTTGTACGTCGGTCCGTTCTGCCCGAAGAGTGTCTTGCCGGGGCGGCAGTAAATTCAATTCCGCTTAGCCTTACCGTACCCCACCAGTCCCGTTCAATAATGTTTTCTTTTTTTAAACCCCAGTACAGCAGATGAGAAGAGATCCCGAGAGGCACAATAAATACAGTATTTCTCTCCGCGAAGAACTCAACAGTGGCTTTTTCCAGGTGGTCATAGTGATCGTGAGAAATTACAATAAAATCGATATCCGGCAGCTCTTCGCGTGTAACCGGAGGTTCCTGGAAACGGGGGCCGCCGTAGAAGGGAACAGGGCTGGAACGCCCGAAAACGGGATCAACCAGGATAAGAACGTCATCCAGTTTTAACAGTAATGAGCTGTGCCCGAACCAGATGCATTTAAAATCTGAATTGTCTGAGACAAAGGATTTAAAATCAGGTTTAACATCCGGGAGCCGGTGATCCGGAGGAGAAGCATCTCCCCTGGCCTTTCCATTCTTTTTTCTTCTCTGTTCCTGAATCGCGTCAAGTTCAGGATCAGGCAGATTGACAAAGACTCCCTTTTGAGCGTCAAAATTAGGAGACGAAGAATACTTCTGTTTCTGATTATCTGAAGGGGTTTCCCCCACAGTGCAGCATTCTGTCAGCCCTGCGGCAAGAAATACCGCGAAGAAAAAGTAGACTAATGACAGGCGCATAAAAACA
>DAIOFM010000077.1:17274-19557 GCA_036745755.1 Spirochaetota bacterium
CCCTGCGCCTGCTTTATAACAGCCGGACTTTACGTTATCAATAAAAATGAAATTAAAACAATATTCAGTGACATAGAAGCAGTAATCTGCTGAATAAAATTGAATAATTTCCGCTTTCTCATGAACCTTCCGGCAGAGCAGCAACACGGCAAATGACACTAAAACTATTTATTATAGTTGACTGAATTTATAATTTGTATATATATTTAACAAAACCGGTAAAATCCGGGACAGAGTCTATATGAAAAAAATAATTAGTCTGATTTTAATAATATCTATAACATTTATTATCGCATGTGATAATGCTCCGGCAGGTGATTCCGGAAATGATGGAGACCAGGCAGCTGAAAAAGTTGCTACTCCACTGCTTTCAATTGATCTTTCTGATTATTACACTGAACAGATTGTTACAATAGTATCTCCCACCGAAGGTGCTTCAATATATTATAGTTTCGACGGCTCTGAACCTAAACCGAACTGGGTCGGGACTATGCTTTATACAGATCCGATTACAGTACCTGTTGATGCTGTTTTAAAAGCAAGGGCAGCCAAAAACGGAATGGAATGGTCTGATGTTGTCACTTCACAGTATGCTGTGGCGCCGGTTTTAGAACAGGTGAAAAAACCTGCTTTTTCTATAGATTTAAGCCTGTATTCAACTGTCCAGTCTCTTGAAATGACATGTGACACGGCAGGGGCGACTATTATTTACACATTGGATGGGACAGAGCCGTCAGATACAAATGGATTTACTTATCCTTCTTCTTCTATAACGGTTCCATTGAACTCAACATTAAAAGCTGTTGCAGTAAAAGACGGCATGCTCGATTCAGAAATAAACATTTCAGAATATAATAATCCCGATTGGAGACTGAAATTATTTGGTGGAGCCGGGTCGAATCATGTTTTTATTTTCTGTATGACAACAGATGATTCAGGAAACATATATGTTGCGGGCTCTTTAAACATTGAAACAGGCAGCGCTAATTATGCCGACATGAATCCCGGGACTGCTGCTGACCCGGTTTATTCCGCATCAGAAAAAGGGTCTTTTGTAACCAGAATAAATACAGACGGTACGTATGGATGGACAAAACTAATCAGCGGTCTCCCCTACGCCATAACCACTGATTCTTCATCTAATATTTTTGTAACAGGATTTTTTTATGATAATACTGTCTTTGGACCCAGCGGCAGTGACCCCATTCAGGTAAATGGCGCATCAGATCTCTTTGTGACAAAAATAAATTCTGATAGCACCTATTCATGGACAAAGACATTTGGCGGAGATAACAGCAGCATTTTCCGGGAGGAAACCAGGGGAATAGCTACAGACAGTTCCGGTAATGTATATATTATCGGGAAATTTAATAATACTACTGATTTTGATCCGGGCCCCGGAGAATACAATTTATCAGTTGAATATAGCCCCGATGGAGAGGTAACAGGACATGAAAATAATGCTTTTTTATTGAAACTTGATAATAACGGTTTATTTCAATGGGCAATGAATATCGGAAGAGGAGGAGAATCAGCCGGCTGGGATGTCGCAATAGATTCCAATAATGATATATATGTTGCGGGATATTTCAGATGTAGAGTTGACTTTGATCCAACGGGTGGAGAATATTTTGCGACATCAAATTATTTTGATGATTTATTTATCACAAAGATAAATGCAGATTTAACTTATGCCTGGGCTGTAGCTTTCGGCAACACTACTGATGATGTAAGAATTAATTCTATTGCCATAGATAACAGTAATGGTGTCTATGCCTGCGGAAACTACGGGGGAACATGCAATTTCAACAGAACCAGTGGTGAGGATTATAAAACAGCGATAGCCTATAAAGAAGGGTTCATAATGAAAGTCAATAAGGACAGCTCGTATTGCTGGACAAGAACCACATCATACATGAATGATATGCCATGCAGATTGTTCAAAATCAATTTTTCATCTTCAAATAATGTTTATGTCGCAGGATATGCTGAAAGCATTTATACATATCCGATGGTCATATCCTATGACCCGGATGGTAATATGAACTATCATTATGAATATGAAATTGTCACCTTAACTCCATGGCCGGCAAAAGATAACCGGGCATATGGCATAGCTTCATATAATGGTAATGCTTACTTAGCCGGGTCGTTTAATTGCGAAATAAACTTCGCTGATGATTCAGGAAATGAAAACAAAATGCCTCTTGGAACATTCGGCATGAGTGCTACAGGATTTTTGAAACGGATAGAGGAATAGCTTCAAAATGAATCAAGTCAGTT
>DAIOFM010000078.1:0-19362 GCA_036745755.1 Spirochaetota bacterium
AGTCTGACGTGATAATAATGCATCCGGGCCCCATGAACAGGGGGATTGAGCTTGACGATGCGGTTGCTGATCATCCCAACGCTATAATAAATGAGCAGGTCACAAACGGCGTGGCTGTAAGGATGGCGGTATTTTATCTCCTTGCGGGAGGAACCCCTTTAAAAGACGAAGAGAACCAGGGAAACTGAAAATATGAGAATAGTAATAAAAAACGGAAGACTGATAGACCCGGCATCAGGGACAGATGACAGGCTTGACCTGGCTTTAAGTGGTGGAAAAATTGAACTTATTGAAAGCGGAATTAAAACCACGAAAGAAGATGAGGTTATTGATGCGGAGGGATGCCTTGTCCTCCCCGGTCTTGTGGACATGCATGTTCATTTCAGGGAACCTGGAAGGGAGGATGTTGAGACCATAATCGGCGGTTCAATGGTTGCGGCAAAGAGCGGGTTTACCTCTGTATGTACAATGCCGAACACTACCCCTGTAATTGACAATCAGGCCCTGGTGCGTTTCATTATTATGGAAGCCGAGAAGGGGCCCATAAATGTTTTCCCATCCGCGAATATAACCAAGGGGGGCAGGGGGGAGGAGATCTCTGAAATGGGTGAGCTTATCAGGGGCGGTGCCGTGGCATTCAGTGATGACGGCCAGCCGGTGATGAGCTCCATAACAATGAGAAGAGCCCTTGAGTATTCAAGAATGTTTAATGTCCCCCTTTTAGCACATTCAGAGGATAAAGCACTTGCCGACGAAGGGCTTATGAACGAAGGCCTTAATTCTACAAGGCTCGGGCTCAAGGGGATACCCCGTGAGGCAGAGGAGGTGATGATCGCCAGGGACATCCTTCTCACAAGACTTACCAGGGGAAGGCTCCACGTGTGTCATGTTTCTTCAGGCGGTTCGGTTGAACTGATAAGGCGCGGGAAAAATGACGGCATAAACGTAACATGCGAAACAGCACCTCATTACTTTTCTCTTACAGATGATATTATTGAAGAGATGATGTCAATGGCGAAGATGAATCCTCCTCTCAGGACTGAGGATGACAGGAAAAAAATTATTGAAGGTCTCCGCGACGGGACAATAGATGTGATTGCAACTGATCACGCTCCTCATGCCCTTAATGAAAAGATGCAGGAGATGGAGTACGCGCCATTCGGGATCATAGGACTTGAAACATCGGTTCCGCTTATTATTACCGAGCTTGTAATGAATAACGGGTTTTCATATATCAATGCTTTTGAAAAGGTCACATGCAATCCCGCCAGTGTGCTTAACCTTGACAGAGGGGTCATTAAAACAGGTGGCCATGCTGATGTAACAGTGATCAATCCTGAAAGGAAGATAAAAGTGGACCAGCAGTTCCTCAAGTCAAGGTGCAAGAATACCCCTTTTATGGGGCGTGAGCTTTACGGTTCTATCGAGTATACAATCTGCAACGGGAAGATGGTTTACCGCAGAGGTTGATGCGGTAGAGATCTGAATGAAACTGACCCTATCAGGCAAACAGGTACTGTCAAGTTCTGAAACAGCAAGGCTGCTCGGCATATCCGTGTCTTCAGTGAGAAACTGGGTGCGCCACGGCTTTATAAGTTCAGTGTCAAATGATAATGAATACCTTTTTTTAAAGGATGACGTGCTCCTTCTCCGGAGCCGCATAGAAAAGGGTGAGCTTGACAGGCTAAACAGCAGGGCAAACAAGACCGTCTCTTCGAAAACATTTCTCCCTGATGAACTTTTTGAAAATGATTCCGCGCGTGGAGAGGTTGCCGCGCTTTCGGAATATATCAGGGAGAGCGGGATTGATCCCTCGCTTGCGATGTTTGTAGTTTGTCTCAGTGTTTTGAAAAAGAATGGTCTAATTAATGATAAGCAACAATGTGACATAATCCAAAGTGACAGGTTCCAGATCCGTGGAAGAAAGAATCTTGTCTCTTCATTAACAGAGTGGAGGAGAACTGTTGCTGCCGGTATTAATGAACAGGTTTTGAAAATACTCGATTACCCGCTCCCTGTTCAGGGGAATATTGCGGGGATAATATATCAGTCTATACTTGTAGAGGGGGAAAAATCAAAGCTCGGTTCATATTATACGCCTGACTGGATAGTGAATCGCATTGCTGAGAGGATGTGCGGTGGGGATATGATCTTTCTTGACCCATGCTGCGGTACCGGCCAGTTTATTCTCTCCTTTGCGGATATTTCAGGCTCCCCTGAAAATATCTACGGTATAGATATTGATCCTGTTGCCGTTAATGTCGCCAGGATTAACCTGATGATCAGGTTCGGCGACATCGATTTTGAACCGAAGATTTTCTGCAATGATTCACTTATGAACTATAACGAGTCTCTTCTTTTTGACAGTATAGACTCCCTTCCCGAATTTGATGTAATCGCAACCAATCCTCCCTGGGGTTCGCATTACAGGAGGGAGGAGCTTTCTATGCTCAGGTACCTCTACCCGGAGATCTCCTCGGGCGAATCATTTTCATGTTTTCTTGTTAAGAGCATGAGGATGCTGAAGAAAGGGGGGAGGCTTTCTTTCCTCCTGCCTGAATCTGTGCTGAATGTTAAAATGCATCATGATATAAGAAACTACATCCTTGATAATGCCATGATAACAAGGATAGAAAAGGAGAAGCGGATTTTCAGGAATGTATTCAGTTCGGCTGTTATAATCGATATAATAAAGGGGAGCGGTGACGGATCAGTTGAAATTGTTAATAACGACAGAAGCTACCATGTAAGCCAGACCAGGTTTATGAACAGCTGTAATAATATTTTTGATATTAATATTACACCTGAAGACGAGAGGCTTATCAGCAGGGTATTTTCGCGGCCCCATGTTACACTGAGAGACAGGGCAAAATGGGCACTGGGAATTGTTACCGGAAACAACAGGGAGCATATAAAGAGTGAATGCGGGGAAGGGGCTGAGCCTGTAATTAAAGGGAAGGACATTCATCCTTTCAGAATATCTGAGGGCGGTTCCTATGTCAGGTTCGAACCGGCTAAATTTCAGCAGACAGCAGCCGAGCATTTTTACAGGCACAAAAACAAGCTGGTATACAGGTATATATCAAACAGGCTGATATTCGCCTGTGACAGGGACGGAAGGGTTACACTGAACAGCGCCAATATCCTTATACCTGAAATTGAGGGGTATACACCAGGGATCATTGCAGGCCTCTTTAATTCTGAACTGTATCAGTTTATTTTCCAGAAGAAGTTTTCCTCTGTTAAGGTGCTGCGAAGCCATATTGAGGAACTTCCCGTTCCTGATTTGACTGAAGATGAAAAAAGCAGAATTGAAGGCGCGGTTGCTTCTGCGGAATTGTCAGGTGATGTAATTCAACTTAACCGCGTAATATCAGGGATCTTCCGCCTCTCGGATGAAGAGGCGGATTATATAAAAGAAAATATAATTTAGGCTACTTCAACTTTTCATTCATAAATTCCATTACAGGTGCAACCTGCATTCTCCAGTAGAGCCACCCGTAACCGCCTGTCTTCCCTTCCCTGTAGGTGATACTGTACGATGAGTCTTTTTTTTCAAGCTGCTTGAGCCTTATTGCCATCAGTTTTGACTGTATCGGATTAAATGCATCGTTTCTTTCACCATGGTATATATAAATGCTGACATCTTTAAGGTTTTCCGCCAGTTTGAGTACATTGTCGTCGTTTTCCCATCTTGTCTGATTTTTTTTATAGCTTCCGTAAATAGAGTTAACCATCCTGCTTGTCGGCATTGTGGACTGGTCATAATACCCTGAAATACCTGCTGCTGCGCCGAATTTATCACTGTATTGAGAGGAAATCAGAAGCGCGCCATGCGCACCGGCTGTAACACCTAAAATACCTGTCCCCTCTTTTTTTTTCGCAAGGGAGAATTCGTCATTGAGAAATTCAATTAGAATGTCCCCTACATATTTACCGCCCGGAATTATATTCCACCTGTAATCTGTCTCGGGATAGAATGACATTTCGTATAAAGACCTGTTCATACCCGGGCACACAATTACCATGTTGTATTTATTGGCAAATGATGATATGTTTGTGTTTGCCTGCCAGTCACTTGCTTTTTCTCCATACTGGTGGAGGGCAATTATAGTCCTGTAGTATTCACCCTTTTCATAACTTTTAGGGAAAAATATCTGAATTCGTGCTGATGAGGTTTTGCCTTTATATTTAATAGGAACCTCTATATTTTTAAGCCATTTTCCCGGCTGGATCATGCTTCTGTAATCTTTTTCTTCTGCATTTAATATATTGAAAAACAACAAAAGAGTTGTCATAAGTAATACTGTAAATTGCTTCATAATAAAATCCCCGAAATGAAATTGTTATAAAGGTTCCAGAAATCCTGTTAAAAGTAATCAATATAATTTGTGTTAACGTTATTTCGGGAAATAGTTATAAAACCGATCCGAAATGATGTTAATTATACCAGACTGTATTGCAGATTTCAGAATCCGATTATTCTATTTATACTATTAAAAAAGAACGGAGTCAAGCAGAATAGGAATTCAATTTTAATTTGCCGGTTTTACAGGTAATAAATATTGAATGAATGATATATTTACTCTATTCAGGGTATATATCCGTTTTCTTTCATGCTGTAGTATGATGAGTCCGCCAGGATGATATGATCAACAAGGGGGATCCCTACTATTTTACCCGCTTCATAAAGTCTCTTTGTGGTTTCAATGTCCTGCTTTGATGGTGTTGTATTGCCTGAGGGGTGATTGTGGGCCACAATGATACCGGAACCTCCCTCCCTGATTGCGTCTCTGAATACTTCCCTGGGGTGGACGATCGCTTCAGTTATGGTTCCGATTGAAACAATGCTTTTTTTTATAAGCATGTTTTTGTTGTTTATTACAAGCACCCTGAACTCCTCCTTCTGCAGTCCCGCCGTCTCGGGCAGCAGCAGTTCCCAGACTGCGAGAGGGGTGCTTATGCGGTTCATATAAGGAGCGCAGGTTATTGCCCTTTTGCCGAGTTCAAAAGCGGCCTTGAGTTTAACGGCCTTTTTCAGACCTATACCTTTTTCCATGGCGATCTCCCTGAGGCCGCTTCTTGAAATTGACGTAAGGCCGCCGGTTTTTTTTAAAAGGTCCGCTGAGAGTTGAAGCACATCCTTTTCTTTTGTGCCCGTTCCCAGAATCACTGCAAGGAGTTCAATATCTGAAAGTTCATTTACACTTTCCCCTTCAATGCATCTCTGTACAGGGAGCCTGTATTTCCCGTTATAAGAACTCATCTTTTCGCTCTTCTGAATATTCTGCGGAACTCTTCAGTATATTCTGCAGCGATCTCTTCACTGTCTATAATAAGGATGTTTTCATCGTTATTTCTGTCCGCGTTTTTTGAAAAATTGAATGATCCGGTTATTACCCTGTAGTCGTCAATTATAATGACCTTGTGATGCATTATGTGACGGTTTCTGTCTTTGAAAACAGGGAGGCCTTCAATCATCATTTTTGTATATTCAGAATATTCACTGTTTGCCCCCCTCCGTTCAAAGACGCCTTCAACAGTAAGCCCTTTTTTAAACTTTTCAATCATGGTCTCCCCCAGGGAGTCAGACGTGAATGAAAAGGCCAGGAACCGTATCGATTTTTTTGCTTTTTTGAGCCTGCTGTTTATGATTCTCTCCACATTGTCTTCAGGGGAGAAGTAAACATTGATGTCCGCATCATCAATTCTTACGTGGTATTTTTTTGTAAGGGCTGTAAAAGCCCCGGTTTCGCGCCTGTTGCCGAAGATTCCGTGTGAGAACATCTCTTCAAATTCCGAGTCATAAATTTCAGCAAGTTCCGGGGAACTGATTATAAGGGAGTTGTTGTTGTTTTTGTATGAGCCGTTTAAGGTCGCGTTTGTTGATCCGGTATAGACAAAGTAACCGTCGATTACTGCAAACTTGTTGTGCATAAGAGAGGGCCGGTTGTCCTCCACTACAGGGATTCCTCCCTTTAAAATTTTTTCAATCGCTTTTCCTGACAGTGTATCGCTGTCAGTTACAAGTCTGACGGCAATTCCTCTGTTCCGGGCCTTTACCAGGGCCTCCGCTACTTTTACTGATGATATATCATAAAAAGCACCCTTGAAACTTTTCGTGCAGGAATTGATCATTACAATAAGCCTGTCTTCAGGAGAGGAACTTTTTTTTCGGATTTTTTCCGGGTCGGAAAAACATAGCTCGATCCTTCTTCCAAAGCCGTATAGAGATGTTGATGTTATCAGCAGCAAAACCAGAAATTTTTTCAAACAGGGGCTCCATTATTATTCTGTTAAAAAGCAGTTATTTAACTCCATGTTTATGGTACGTTTATGGCCGGCGGGATTTAAAAATTTTTTTATTTTGATTTGAGCTGTTCGATTCTTTCCATTACTATGTTTTCATATTCAGTATAAAGCAGCTGCCCTTCTGTTCCCGGGTTCATCGAACTGACCTTTGACACAAGTGTCCTGTAAGGTACGAGTTTCCGGTAGTCATCCTCCTTCTCGATCAGGGCCTTAACAGTATCTCCGTCCCTTTCTATTAAAGCAAGGTAGAATTCGAAAGAGTTCTTGAGTTCCAGGAGCATGTTCATGTTTCTTAGAACGTCGTTTTCCTCTATCCGGTTCATGAGGATATCATTCAGCAGGTAGATAATATACTGGGTGTCAAAGGCTGAAATATCAAAATCAAGAAGGAGCTGGTTAAGGTTGGAGAGGGCCATATGCTTCAGGTGAAAAGAAGCAAGGAATACGGCGTTGTCGGACATGGTATTTATGTTTATATAGCCCGTTTCCCTGGAAGGGGCGGCTTCAGGTTCCTCGGTTTTCTGTGATGCACTGTAAATAATCTCCGCTGGTTTGAATCTGCTGGAGATAACTGAAATCTCGGTTTCAGTAACTGATTCGTCAACAATAAGGTAATCGACCTCTGTGCCGGCAGGTATCTCCTTGAGCATTGAGGAATAGCTTTTAACATGGGTTATAATAGCAGGAATAAGGTCAGACTTACCGAAAAGGTTTATGAATATATACTTTGGTTTTTTTTCGATTATATTTCTGTAGGGGACTATGAGATGATTGTCCCTGAGCTTCAGCAGAGCGAATTCCCTGTCATAGTCCTTCACTACTTCAAAAGTCGTTCCGAGGAAAATAATTGAAGGCATTTTGTGAAGCAGGCTCCTCCCCTCGTTGTCCGAGGAGATCGATTCGCCCCTGGCGTTGAAGATAAGAAATTTCATCTTATCAAACATCACCTTAAGGATAAGGCCTGATGGAGTTTTTTCTTCTGCAAAATTCATTACGTAATTATTCCGGAATTAATATATTCTGCAACAGTATTTATCCCTTAATTTATTTCAGGTAAAAATATTCAATTACCCCCGCCGCCTTCGGCGGCGGGGGTATGTAATTTTATTTATTACATTAAAATATATATTCAGGAATTAATATATTTTGCAAGCAAATATTTCAGACCTTTGCGGTTACGTCAGTGCTTAGCGGATCGAAAATTCCCCTTTTAAAGTAGTGATAACCCATTCCGGCAATCATGGCGCCATTGTCCGTGCAGAGGATGGGGGAGGGGATTATTATCTTTTCGTCAGGTTTTTTCTCATTGTTCAGGATTTCCCTCAGCCTGCCGTTTGCCGCGACCCCTCCTGCAATAACCATCCTTTTTATTCCCTCTGTCCGGGCTGCTTTGAAAAGCCTTCTGGTGAGGAGTTCGAGGGCCCTCTCCTGAAAGGAGTAGACTATTTCAGGAACAGCATCATCCGGATTGGCTTTTATATGGTTGATGACTGCCGTTTTTAAGCCTGAGTATGAAAATCGTCTGTCCTCGGGATCTGTGAGGATCTTCGGAAAAAAAACTTTCTTATTAACTGCCTGTCTCGCGATTTTTTCGATTACAGGCCCTCCGGGATAACCGAGGCCCAGGTATTTGGAAACCTTGTCATAGGCTTCACCCACAGCATCGTCAACGGTTTTTCCTATTAGAGTCATTTCAGCCGGCGCGTCAACCCTGTAAAGAGCTGTGTTGCCTCCTGATATTAAAAGGCCTATAAAGGGGAATTCAGGCTCTCTCCCTTCAAGGAACGGCGCGTAGAGATGGGCTTCAAGGTGGTTAACGGCAATGAGGGGGATGTTCAGGGTGAATGAAATCGCCTTTGCGCTCTGAAGCGCAATAAGGAGCGATCCTATAAGTCCGGGCCTGTTTGTTGCCGCAACGTAGTCCAGGTCTCTGAAAGCGACCTGCGCCTCATTAAGGGCGGAGTCTATCAGCTGGTTGATATTTTCCAGGTGTGCCCTTGAGGCAATTTCAGGGACAACCCCGGAAAAATCACTGTGCAGTTCAATCTGGCTGTTTATCATATTGGAGAGGATGTTTCTCCCCTCCATTACTATTGATGCCGAGGTCTCGTCGCATGAGCTTTCAAGGCCAAGGCCTATTATATGTCCCTCTTTCACTTTTTCTTGAACATCTCCAGCGCTGTAATCAGCTGACTGTCAAACTCAAGGTCGTAGGGTATATTTTTGTGATATTTATTAATTTCCCTTTTGAGTATGAAGTCAGCTGTTTTGTCAGATATCTTTATATTGTTGGACTGGAGAAATTTGTGAAATTCATTTTTAACGGATTCATTGTATTTGGTTTTAATTGTAACAAATTTATTCAGGAGTTTCTCCCTGCTTATTTTTTTAAGTTCTTCGGTGTCGGATTCAGAAACATCAGCGTATTTTACCTCCCTGTCCGGCATTATCCCTTTCCCATGGATCATGGCTCCGGAAGGTGTATAATATTTGGCAATAGTCAGAGCAATGCCAAGTTCGTTGTCAAGGGAGTATGTTTTTTGAACTGAACCCTTGCCGAAGGTTTTTTCTCCCACAAGTATTGCGCGTTTGTTGTCTTTCAGTGCGCCGCTCAGGATTTCTGACGCGGAAGCACTCCCCCTGTTAACAAGTATTATAACTTCGCCCGGGTAGTATGCCGGTTTGGAGGCTTTAAAGATGTTTTCCCTGGCGTTTTCCCCTCTACCCTTTGTTGATACAATAACAGTATCCTTATCGAGAAAGAAGTCCGAGATATCAACAGCTGCGGTAAGAAGGCCGCCCGGGTTAAACCTCAGGTCAATGATAAGACGGTCAGCCTTTTTCCCTTTAAAGAATTCGAGGGCCTTTTTTACATCGGATGATGTGTCGCTCCCGAAAGTTTTTATTCTCAGATACCCTGTGTTGTAGTTGTTGATCAGAGCGTATTCGGTACTCTCAATTTTTATCGGGGCTCTTTCTATTTCATATGAAAGATCCTCGGTAAATCCCTCTCTGCGTACACTTATTGTTACCTTTGTGCCGGGGAGGCCTTTTATCTTTTTTATTATTTCATTAAGGTTTTTGTCCTTAATGCTTTCATCATTTACCTTTGTTATTATATCTCCTGATTCAACACCGGCCTTCATTGCCGGTGAATTATCAATGGGGCTTACAACTACAATTTCACCGTCTTTAACCGCTATCTCAACACCGATCCCCACGAATTTTCCTGTTGTCATCTCCTGAAGTTCAGATGTGGCCTTTTTATCAAGGAAGCGGGTAAATGGATCCCCAAGGGATTGAATCATTCCCTTTATGGCCCCGTAAAACAGTTTTTTATTGTCCGGTTCATCAACATATTCGGTTGATATCATCTGGTATACGCGGTGAAAGTATTCCAGGTATTTATGGGCAGGCTCTCCCGCTTTTGCGGCAAAGGAGAAGTTTATCCCCAGGAAGAGTCCTGTGGAGAACGCAAGTACAACAAGGTGAATTCTTCTTTCAGATAGTTTTTTAAACATTAAAGACTCCGGTATGAAGAGATAGTATACAGATTCAGTATTCGGTTCTTAAACATTTTAAGATGAAAACTTTAATATCACGTGACCGGATACGGCCTGTATATTAAAGTCCTTTAATTTCTTTGCTTAAATATATAAGATTAATTACTGAAACAATAAATTAGTATATTCAGGATAAACATGGTTACCGGGGGTGTCAATAAAATATCGTTATTTATCCCTTACAGACCTTTCGTGAAAAATCGGTAAGTATACGGGCAGTCATCCCCCAGATGGTGCTGTCGCCGTAATAATAATAGTAGACGTCATAATCTCTCCCTTCATGGGTGAATTTTTCACACCGGTCGAATTCCTCGTTGTAGAAAATCGAGAAGGGGACTTCAAGCATCTCCTCTATTTCATCCTCGCATACGTTGTAGGGGACATCCCTGTTGAGAGCTCCTACATAAACATAAACATGGAATCCCATAATGGATATATATTCATCATATTCACCCAGAATTTCGATTTCCGATGGGTCGATTCCCACCTCTTCGTGCGTCTCTCTCAGTGCTGTTTCGAGGTAGTCCCTGTCTGTGTCGTCATAGCTGCCGCCCGGGAATGAAACCTGTCCCTTATGGGTGGAGACCCTGTCAGTTCGCAGAGAGAGCAGTACGTGGGGGACGTTCTCTTTTTCCATGAAGAGCATCATAACCGATGATTTCCGGTAGTCGGGGAAATCTATGGTACGCTTGTCCCTGGTTTTTAGAGTCTCTTTTATGGCCTGTTTAAAATCGTAAAAAGTATAGTTACTGTCGAATTCTGTTTTCATAAATATCTTCACCATTAATATCTATTGCTACAACAGCCGGGAATTCCTCCACGTAAAGTTCAAAAACAGCTTCAGGTCCCAGTTCTTCAAATGCCACTACGCGTGATGATTTTATTCTTCTGCTCAGGTATGCGCCTGCTCCGCCGATTGAGCTGAAGTATACAGCCCTGTGTTTAACCAGCAGTTCCCTTGTGAGGCTGTCTCTTCTCCCCTTGCCGACCATGCCCTTTATGCCGAGTTCAAGTATCATCTCTGAGAAGGGGTCCATGCGTGACGATGTTGTGGGCCCTGCAGCTCCAATCACCATACCCTCTTTTGCCGGAGAGGGCCCCACGTAATAAAGAAGTTCTCCCTTCAGGTCAAAAGGGAGGGGCTCATCGGCTGCTATCATCTGCCTTATCCTTTCATGCGCCTTGTCTCTTGCGGTAAGTATCTTTCCGGTTATAAGGCATGGATCTCCGCATTTAAGAGATGCGATTGTATTGTCATCAACAGGCGTTGAAATATGTTTCCATTCCATTAAAGTATGACACCTCCTTTTCTGAAGGAGTGGCAGTTAAGGTTCAGGGCTACAGGAAGGGACGCTATATGTGTCGGGGCCTCCATTATGCATACTCCCGCGGCGGTGTTTGCCCCTCCGAACCCCATTGGTCCAACCCCTGTAGAGTTTATCCTTGCAAGGATTTTATCCTCAAGCTCCGCGTAAAAGGGATCTTTGTGCTTTTCACCCGTTGGCCGCATAAGCGCCTTTTTTGAATTGAGCATCGCTGCGTCCGCTGTTCCGCCGATTCCTACCCCAAGGAAAATCGGGGGGCACGGATTGGGGCCGGCTTTTATAACTGTATCTTCAATGTAGTCAATGATCATCTCAACAGGGTCAGTGGGTCTGAACATTCTCAGTGAGCTCACATTCTCCGAGCCTCCCCCTTTAAGCAGTATATCTATTTTCAGCCTGTCGCCCGGTATGATATCAGTATGGATAAATGCCGGGGTATTTGTCCCGGTGTTGGTTCTTCTGAGAGGATCGGAGACTATCGATTTTCTCAGATGGAATTTTATATAGGAATCAGCAACAGCTTCATTAACCGCGTCGCAGATGTATTCCCCTTCAAATTCAATGTCCTGACCTATCTCCATAAATATAATGGTTGAACCACAGTCCTGGCAGAGGGGGATCTCCTCCTTTTCCGATATCTCCGCGTTTTCAATAAGTATACGAAGGGTTTCGGAGGCAAGGGGACCGGTTTCGGAAAGCTTCATTCCGCTGAAGGCGGATTTTATTTCAGGCGGTACAGTAAAACTCGCATTATAGATGAGCTTTTCAATTTCCTTCTTGATTAAATCTGTATGGATTGTTCTTTTCATTTCATGTTATCATCAGGATCATCTGTAAAAATTACATACCACCGCCGCTTTAGGCGGGAGTAATAAAGTATTTTTTATCTGATCAAGTATGGAATTCCGTGAAGAGTTTATGTCAAGGAATATTATGAGAAAGATGGCAATAGATTCCTCCTCGGCAATACTTCTGCTGAAATGCGGCGCCCTGGAACATCTGCTGAAGAGCTGTATCTGTATTGTCCCTGAATCGGTAAGTTGTGAACTTACGGCGCCGGATCATGAGGGTTCCGGCTTTTTCCTTTCCTGTTTCAGCAGGGGGCTCATTGAGATTGAAAACGGGGCGCAGGTTGTTTCCGGAAGCAGAAAACTTCACAGGGGGGAAAGGGATTCGATATCTCTTTTTGTCTCAGGTAAGGCCGACTATGTGATTATAGATGACGGCGCCGGCGCGGCATACTGCAGGGACAGCGGGATCCCCTATATAAACGCGCTTTTAGCGGTAAAAATTCTACGTCATGGCGGAGTAATTTCCGGGTCTGATTCAGATGAGATGTATTCGTGGCTGAAGAACAACGGCCGGTATTCACGTCACATTATTGAATGGGCGGATGCTGCAGGAGTGGAGGAACTCGCTTTTTTCCTGTTATAATGCGGTTTATTTCTCCCCGTATGCCAGGAAAATTCCTGTGTTTATTAAATCCCCTGTATCGGATTCGCAGCTGCATGACTGCCCGAGCACCTCTATTGATATCTCCTTTAGGCCTGCTTTTACAAACCATTCGTAAAGGTCAGGCATGTTGAACCCGGGCCATCGGTGGTGGAATTGTTTCAGAATAAATTCATTGTTGTGCTCAACGAGATCTGTTACCGCAAGTTTTCCGCCGGGTTTAAGAATTCTATGCATCTCTTTTATAACTGAAAGGGGGTATTCGGTATTGTGAAGATGCATGTACGTGAATACGTAATCAAGAGAGTTGTCTTCAATATCAAATTTATCAGCTGATGTCCCGGTAATTTTTACCTCTTTAAAATGGCTGAACCGCTCCCTCAATATTTTTATGTTTTCTTCGGAGGAGTCTGTAATAACAACATTAAGTCCGGCATTTAAAAGTCCCTCAGTCATAAAGCCTGAACCTGCCCCAATATCAGCCGCGGTTTTGCCGAACTCGGTTTTCACCTTCATTATTGCTTCATCGCGTGCTTTTTCTGAAAAAAACTCTCCATCCATCTCTTCTTCCCGGCCTCCGGGGGACTGTGCTTTTCCCCTGCGGATCAATGTTTATTCATAATAATATTGAGATTAAAAAGGTTTATAACGCCCTGTCAATTTAATAATATATTCTGATTCCCGGGGCCTGTTTTTTCGTATTTATATTTTTAATTATTATTTTATTTTAAAAGAGATTGCTTTTTGCCGTCATTTGCACGGGTTTTTAAAGAGTATTGCGGGGGTGAATTGATATTAAGAGGGAGTGATTTCTTGTAATAATTCCGGATTATGAAGAATTTAAGCTGATGCAGTATTATCGGAAATGTTTTTCGCTTGATGAAAATTGGATATACTTCTCATTCTGTTAATATTTGGAGTCAGGGGCTTTGAGCGTGAGGTAGGTATGAAAGTAAGGGATTTTTTATGCAGCAGCCGCATCCATTTTTTCAGATACCATGATTCAATAAAGGAGGCATGCGTGGTCTTCAGCGACCTGAAGATCGATGCTTCAACAGTTGTTGATGAAAATGGGGCTCTTATCGGCCTTTTTACCAAAAATCACGTGTTTAAAGCTGTAAAAAACGGAATAAGCATGGATACTCCCGTTGGTGAACTGATGACAAAAAATGTTATATACGGGCACCCTGATGATAACGTGGAGGATCGTTTTTATTTTATGCACGGTTTTCTTCCTGTTGTTGAGGATGGTAAAGCTGTCGGTATAATTGCAATCCCCGATTTTGTAAAGACCTACCATGATTCGTATAAAGTTACAAGAAACCTTATGGATTCAGTGCTTAACTCTTTCAGTAATTTTGTTATTTCGGTCGGAAAGGACGGAAAAATTAATCTGGTTAACAGGGCTGCTGAATCGGGTCTCGGAATGAGTGAATCCGAGCTGATAGGGAAAAATTTCACCGATATATTCCCTGACCTTGATATCTCGGACGTCCTTATAAGCGGAAAAATTCCCGGTGTCGAGAAGGTAACCATAAAGGGGCGCCCTTTCATAAACAGGCGGTATCCTGTTTGGATGGAGAGTAAAATAATAGGGGTTGTGTTGGTTTTTCAGGATATAGCGGATCTTGAAACGATTGTAAATGAGCTTGAATCTGTGAAAGAGCTGAATAAAGACCTTGATGCAATTATTGAATCATCATCAGACGGGATCTTTGTCTGTGACGGGGACGCTAACGTGTTGAGAATTAATAAGGCTTATGAGAAAATTTCTGAGCTTAATACCACCGGTTTTTACGGCAGGAACATGAGGGATCTCGTTGCAAACGGGACCTATTCCCAATCGGTTACTCTTCTTGTTATTGAAAAAAGGGACACTGTGAGTATTGTCCAGAAAACAAGTAGCGGCAAGTCTCTCCTGGCCACCGGCAAGCCGGTTTTTGATGAAAGCGGGGAGATCTTCAGGGTGGTAACCAGTGTAAGGGATATAACCGATCTTTATCATATACAGCAGACTCTTGAAGAGACGCAGAAAATGACAGAGGAATACAGGAAAGAGCTGGACTCTCTGCGGATAAAATCTGTTAAAAATATAGACGGCATGATTATCGGTTCGGAGATGATGAATGAACTTGTTGATACTGCCATAAGGCTTGCTAAAGTTGATTCAACAATAATGATTACAGGGGAGTCAGGCACAGGGAAGGACCTTGTGGCAGGCATTATACATAAATACAGTCAGAGGGAGAATGAGCCCTTTATCAAGGTAAACTGCGGCGCAATACCGGCAAATCTCCTGGAATCTGAACTTTTCGGTTATGAAGATGGAGCTTTCACAGGCGCCAGGAGGGGAGGCAAGCCGGGATATTTTGAACTGGCTGATAAGGGGACAATTTTTCTGGATGAAATAGGCGAGCTTCCTTATGAACTTCAGGCAAAACTGCTTCGTGTCCTTCAGCACAAGGAGTTCAGCCGTGTGGGGGGGAATAAGTTCAGGCAGGTGGATGTGAGAATACTCACTGCCACAAACAGGGACCTTTTGGAAATGGTAAGTGAGAAACAATTCAGGGAGGACCTCTATTACAGGCTGAATGTTGTCCCTATCATTATCCCTTCCCTGCGCGAACGGGGAGAGGATATCCCCTTTATTACGGCGTATTATCTTAAACTTTTTAATGACAGCTATAACATGACAAAGAGATTTTCCTCTGAAGTGATGGACGCTTTTGAACGGTATTCCTGGCCGGGGAATATAAGGGAGCTTCGTAATCTTGTGGAAAGGCTTGTTGTAATGTGCCCTGATAATGTTATTACACCTGCGGATCTTCCTTCCAATATCTGCTCTGAAGCTGAGTGTATTGAGCAGGCAGGAGGGGGTATAAGAGTCAATGAAGTTATGCCTTTAAAAGATGCAATTGAAAATGTTGAGAAGCAGTTAATAACAAAAGCTTATGAAAAGTATAATTCCACACGTGAAATGGCAAAATATTTGAAAATAAGTGCTCCTTCAATAGTGAGGAGAGCTGCAAAATACGGCATAACAAAGAACGGGCCGTTTCAGAAGTGAAACAATGTTTCATTTCTGAAATTTTTGTTTCACTGTTGAAACGAAATGATTTATTTTTAATAAATAATAAACATAGTACATAATTTTATTTATTAATTTTTGTTTTTAATCCCTTAAAAGAGTTTTGTCTTCAACAGCGTTTAATAATAATACCTTAATTTTTTAATCACAATGATACCTCATCTTTTTCTGTTTCATTTATGAAACAGAAATTCATTCAGTAAAACTTTTATTCTGATTATCATTCCATAAATTTTTAGCATATTTATGATTTTTTTTAGTTTCCTGAGCGGAAAATTTGGAATCGCCTCCCTTTCTTTATATGAATAATCACATGATTGCATGAATTTTTTGTCAAAAAGCAGTTTTTGTTCATATTTATCCGGCTGTATTTTTAAAATTATAAAATCCGACAGGAAATTTTGGAGATTTCCATCCGGAACTGTTAATAACCGGAAATTCTGGCACGGTTCATGCAATAAGTATAATCGAACTTAAACTTTATAAATTTATGGGAGGCATGAATCAATGAAAACCGGAAAGGAATATGAAGACAGTTTAAGAAAACTCAATCTTGTCGTTTATCTGTTTGGCAAGAGAGTTGAGAACGTTGTAGATGACCCGATTATCAGACCATCAATGAATGCTGTTAAAATGACCTATGATATGGCAGCAATGCCAGAATATGAAGATTTAATGACAGCCACTTCTCATCTGACAGGTAAAAAGGTAAACAGGTTTACACATATTCATCAGAGCACCACGGATCTTGTTAAGAAAACCAAAATGGAGAGGCTCCTTGGAGCACAGACAGGGTGCTGTTTCCAGCGTTGCGTTGGTATGGATGCAATGAACGCTCTTTCAATCACTACATACAATATTGACCAGAAATACGGCACAGAGTACAACAAAAGATTCCTGAAATATCTCGAATATGTACAGGAGGAGGATCTTACATGTGACGGTGCAATGACTGACCCTAAAGGTGACAGAGGTCTCGCGCCTCATCAGCAGAAAGATCCCGATATGTTTATGCATGTTGTTGAAGAGAAGGCTGATGGTATAGTTGTAACAGGTGCCAAAGCACACCAGACAGGTGCTGTAAACTCACATGAAATTATTATAATGCCAACAATTTCAATGAGGGAAGAGGACAAGGATTACGCGCTTTCATTTGCACTTCCTGCAGATACAGAAGGAATTACTTATATTTACGGAAGGCAGTCCTGTGACACAAGAAAAATGGAAAAGGGTTTAATAGACAGAGGAAATCAGCTTTTCGGCGGACATGAGGCCCTTGTGGTTTTTGACAAGGTTTTTGTTCCATGGGAAAGAGTTTTCATGTTCAGAGAGTATGAATTCTCCGGAGAGCTTGTTGAAAACTTCGCTTCATATCACAGGCAGAGCTACGCATGTAAAGCGGGTGTTGGTGACGTTCTGATTGGCGCGACACAGGTTGCAGCAGAGTATAACGGAGCACAGAAGGCATCACACGTTAAAGACAAGATTATTGAAATGAATCATCTGAATGAGACTCTGTATTGCGGTTCAGTCGCCTGTGCAACTGAAGGGAGCAAACAGGCGTCCGGAACTTATCTTGTTAATACACTCCTTGCGAATGTATGTAAGCAGAATGTAACAAGATTTCCTTATGAAATAGCAAGGCTTGCGCAGGATATAGCAGGCGGTCTTATGGTGACAATGCCTTCAGAAGATGATCTCAACTCTCCTGAAATAGGCCATTATGTTAAGAAGTATTTCAGAGGAAATGCAGATGTGCCCACAGAGAGCAGGATGAAAATCCTCAGGCTTATTGAGAACATAACTCTCGGTACAGCTGCAGTTGGTTACCTGACAGAGTCAATGCACGGCGCGGGTTCACCGCAGGCGCAGAGGATCATGATTGCACGTCAGGTGAACATGGCTGAAAAGATGAAAGTTGCAAAGAAACTCTGCGGTATCCAGGAGTAGATGTTCAGAGTAGGACTTAAATATTGCGGCGGCTGCAATCCCATGTTCGACAGGATTGCAGCCGTGCAGAAAATACGGGAAGAACTTGCCGGAGAGGCGGAACTTATTCCTCTCAGCGAGGGGGACTCAGAGGTTGTTTTAGCTGTAATGGGCTGCGGCGCTGCCTGTGCTGATGTAGAAGGGATAGATGAAAGTTGCCTTGTAGTAATAGTCAGCGAAAAGGACATTGAAACTGCGGTAGAGGAGATAAAGAGGAAGCATAGAGATTTAAATAGATAAGGAGGTTTTATATGCAGTGGAAGGAAATTTATAAAAGCAGAACTGTTACAGCAGATGAAGCTGTTAAGCATATAAAATCCGGTGACAGGGTTGTATTCGGACACGCGGCAGGAGAGCCGCATGTACTTGTTGAAGCACTGGTAAGGAACGCCGCCCAGTATAAAGATGTTGAAATAGTTCATATGGTTGCAATGGGCAAAGGTGAATATTGTACTCCCGAGTATTCGGAAAATTTTGTGCATAACGCACTGTTTGCCGGAGGTTCAACAAGGAAAGCTATTCATGAAGGGAGAGCAATCTTTACACCCTGTCATTTCAGCAGGATCCCTTCTCTTTTTACAGAAAAGATTCTTCCCGTTGATGTTGTCCTTATGATGGTTTCACAACCGGACGCTCATGGATACTGTTCTTACGGAGTATCCGTGGATTACACGAAGCCCGCGGCTGAGAGTGCAAAAATGGTAATAGCGGAGGTTACTCCCAATATGCCGAGGACTTACGGTAATTCATTTATACATGTTTCAGAAATAGATTATATCGTGGAGACAGATTCATCGCCCGCAGTTCTCAACCCGCCAAAACTTGGCGAAACAGACGAGAAGATAGGGAAGAATATTGCGGAGCTTATTAAAGACGGCGACTGCCTGCAGCTTGGTATCGGAGCAGTGCCTGACGCTATCCTTCATTTTCTTACGGATAAAAAAGACCTCGGTATACACAGTGAAATGTTTTCTGACGGAGTTGTTACCCTTGTTGAAAAGGGTGTTATAAACTGTGCGAGGAAGAATTTTCACCCGGGTAAGATGGTTGTAACATTTTTAATGGGTTCAGAAAGGCTTTATAAATTTGCTGATAACAACCCTATGATTGAGATGTACCCTGTAGATTATACAAATAGTCCGGCCATTGTAGCCAGAAATGATAATATGGTTTCAGTTAATTCAGCGCTTCAGGTCGATTTTGCAGGTCAGGTGGTATCCGATACCATAGGATATAAGCAGTACAGCGGTACTGGCGGGCAGCTTGATTTTGTTCGTGGTGCGGCCTGGTCTAAAGGCGGCAGATCAATTCTTGCCTTCAGTTCAACAGCTGCAGGCGGCAAACTGTCAAGAATAGTCCCTCATATTGACGAAGGGGCATCAGTTACAACCCCCAGGGCAGATACGCATTTTATAGTAACTGAATACGGTATTGCTGACCTCAGGGGTAAATCAGTAGTAGAGAGGGGTAAAGCCCTTATAGAGATCGCACATCCCGATTTCAGGGAGAATCTCTCAAAGCAGTTTTTTGAGATATATAAAAAGGCGATCTGATTGATTTAGCGAGTTTATTATATTTAATCTAATAATAAAAAGGAGTCCAATATGGGTATCAGAAGAGAAAGGGAGTATGG
>DAIOFM010000079.1:0-14786 GCA_036745755.1 Spirochaetota bacterium
TCCGCGCAGGCGGATATCCACTTCTTTTAGAAGATATAGATTAGCTTCCAGCTCTACCTGTGGTCGCCCACGGTCGTTTATCCCCGCCCCCATCTGCATGAGGGTGAACTCCGGCGGGGACTGGAATGACAAAGGATGCACTAATTCAAACGTAAAATGCTATAAAATATATAATCAGTAATAGTTCCCGGAAATATACCAGGCTTGTTATAAAACTGCGTCTTGTTCCCTTAAAAAGCCCCGCTTCGATTTTACTCAGTGCGGCGCTGCGGGGGAGCTTTTAAGGGGATGCGCCCCTTACACCCCATATTAATAACTGGAGTTGAAATAATTTTATTTCACAAGGGGGAGCGCCCCGGTGATGCCTGTAACTTTTTTCCTGTCGCCGAAAACGCAGAGGCCAAGGTACTCAAGTTCGTCCGAACCTGTTGTGCTCATAGACTCGATATAGGCATCGTATGATTTTGATCTCCTTGCCACATCTGTAAAACCTATAACCTCAAGGTCTGCCTGCACTGCAGATTCTTTTATCTGCTGGAGCTTTTTGCCCTCTGCTGACAGAACGGTTACCGGCCTTGTGAGGAGTCCCGGATGGGTGTTCATATCAGCATCCCGGACATCCCTTCCTATAAGCCCCGGTATTTTTGTTGAACAGCTCATCGCAAGGGCTGCCGCTGTATTGGCCATAACCCCTGCCGCCAGTGTTTCATCAAGTACAATTACAATCTTCATCTTACACCTTTTAATAAACAATCTGAAAATTCAACCAGGTATTCAGTTTTCACTGCCTGTTATGCTGCTTATTTTAGATCAGGCGTAAAGACATGTATTGGAAAAAGTTGCGGTCAGGTGAATAATTTTCTGTATCCAAGCGGGGTAAGCCCGGTGTATTTAAGGAATGTATTGCTGAAATGGCTCTGGTCATAGAATCCGAGTTCCAGTGAAATATCAGCAAGAGGCCTGCCGGATTTAAGAAGCTCCCTGGCCCTGTTGATCCTCACATTGATTGAGTAGGCATGGGGAGTCATTCCGAACTCCTCCCTGAACTTTTTGACAAGATGATACTTGCTGAGGCCTGAAACATCTGCCAGCTCATCAAGAGTTACCTCTCCCTGCCATCCTGCGGTTATATAGTCAGCTACTCTTTTCATCGAAGAGGACTTGCCGCCCTCCGGAGACCTGAAGCTGTTAATGGACACTCCGGCAGGTCGTATACCGGTAACCCGGTTTATTATGTTCTCTATTCCGGTTAAATTGAACCTGCCGTATTTAAGCTCAGAGGATTTCACTATATCAAATCTTTGAGGAATGGAACATCTCTTCATTATATTTCCCGGTACCATAATTACCCTGTAAGACAGGTCTGTGTCTGGTGAGTTTATGCATGCATGAGGCATATATCCGGGTATGAGAACAGTATCACCGCTGTTGAGGGTGTGGAGCTCATCCTCAACCAGGACAGAACATTCCCCTTCAAGGATAACTGTTATTGAGAAGTCCTCATGGAAATGCCTGTTAAGGTCTCCTGGCAGTCTGTCAACCGTTACTGATTCAATTGAACTGGTTATACTCATATACTGTTCATGGTCCATCGGGTATGCATGAAATCAACTAAAAAACTGCAGTTAAAAGCAGTTAATTATAACTCTTATGTTATGACTTAGGGGATATGTAAAGTCTTTCATTAACATAAACACTATTTTCGTGTTTTTAAAAAAGTAAAAAAAAAGATTTTTGTGTCATATCTTCCTTGAACTTATGTGTCATTAAAATAATTTTGGAAACAGACTGAATTAACCCTGTTCAGGGCTTATGAAGTTCACAGGATATACATATAAAAATATTAATAAAGAGGTTCTGATATGGCATATGAAGCAAAAATTGAAGATGGGATTATAATTTTCAAATTCAATAATCCCAAAGTTAACGCCATCAACATGGAAACACTCAAAGGTCTTGATGAAGCTGTTGATAAACTCAACAGTGATGACTCACTTAAAGGTATGGTTCTCACAGGGGAAGGGAGATTCTTTTCAGGAGGATTCTGCCTTAACACATTTACAGCATTCTCAAACGGCGCTGATGTAATTGAATGGTTTAAATTCGAAGAGAACACTCTTCTTAAACTCTTTACATGTAAAAAACCTGTAATTTCAGCGATAAACGGCGGAACAACTGCAGCAGGTATGATTTACTCTATGGCATCAGACTACAGGATCGCTGTTGATAATCCAAAAATTAAAGTCGGTATGACAGAGATTAAAATAGGCCTCAGCCTCTCTCCATGTATGGGTAATGTAATGAGGTTCGGCCTTGATACTGACAGGAACTACCGTGACATCATTATGAAAGGCGAGCTGGTTGATCCGGCATTCTGCGTTGAGCGCGGAATATTCGATGAACTCACAACTGCTGAAGAGCTTATTGATAAGGCGAAAGCAAAGGTTGTAGCTCTCTATGACACGCTGCTTAATCCTTTCATAGAACTGAAGTCGCTTCAGAAGAGGGATATGGCTGCGCTTATTCAGAAGGAACTGGCCGAGTATGACTGGAACATCATGGGTGATACATTCATGGATGAGAAAATCAAGAAACTCCTGGGTAAGGTTCTTGCGTCTATATCCTAAAATTCAGCTATTAAACGGAAGAGGGTAAACCTTTTTCGATAATATTCCTTTCCGGCAGCATTTAATGCTGCCTTTTTTTTGCTTGAAAAATAAACAATACATTTGTATGGTATTTTTATGTTTAGTCTTCATAAAAAGCCTGATACAGAGGAAAAACTGAGAATTCTATCTCAGGATTCACAGTATGACCTTGCATGCGCTTGCGGCACAAAGAACCCGGATGATCACAGATACCGCTCTGATGATAACAGGTGGATCTATCCTGTTGCCCTTCCTGACGGGAGGACCACATTCCTCTTTAAAACAATGGTATCAAACAGCTGTGTAAATGACTGCAGGTACTGCCCTCTGCGTGCCGGTACAGACAGTCGTAGGTGCACTCTCGCCGGAAGTGAAATTGTAAAGGTCTTCCTCGATTACTACAACAGGGGAATAGTCTCAGGGCTATTCCTTACAAGCGGGGTAACAGGCAATCCTGACCGTACAATGGAGATGATAAATGACGCAGCTGCAATACTCCGCAAAAGGGAGCAGTTTAAAGGTTACATGCATCTTAAAATTATACCCGGGGCATCTGACGCGGCAGTGGAGGAGGCTGTTTCACTGGCAAGCGCTGTTTCGGTTAATATAGAAGCTCCGGGGGAAAGCAATTTCAGGGTGCTCACAAGCGGGAAGGATTACATAAGTGATGTCATAAGGCCCCTGAAACTTATAAGCAGGCTCACTGCAAAGGGTGAACGGTACAGCAGGGTAAAGCAGACGACCCAGTTCGTGGTCGGTGCATCGGGTGAGACAGATGTCGAGATAGTGAAGTACACATGGGGACTTTATAAAAGGCTAAACCTTCAGAGAGTATACTTCAGCGCTTACCAGCGCGGGGCAGGGGATGCTGACCTGCCGGGGGAAATTTCCCCTTTCACAAATGAGCAGATGCTTACCCGCGAGCACAGGCTTTACCAGACAGACTTTCTGTTAAGGAAATACGGGTTTACCGAAAATGATATTCTTTTTGACCGCAAAGGCCACCTTGACCTTGACTGCGACCCGAAAGAGGTGTGGGCAAAAAATCACCCTGAATTTTTCCCGCTTAATATAAACAGGGCAGACCCCATGGAGCTTCTCCGTGTACCGGGCATGGGCCATGTAACAGTAGACTTAATCATGAAAATCCGCAGGGAGGGGAGAATCCGCTCAATGCATGATCTCGGAAGGGTGGGGAAACGACTCGGTAAAGCTGCCGGTTATATTGAATTCGGTGTTTGAAATGACTCCTGGGTTATATCCGCAGTAAAGTTCTTCTTCACTGTAGTTGTGATAAAATTAGACTGAACGGTCATATTTTATTTGATTATATCTTGTTTTATATTAAAAAAAATTGTGAATGAATAAGAAAAATGGTTGAAATTTACAGGGATTATATATTTTTAATGTAGTAAAATATGGTCATTATTTTGTATGGCAATATATAAAAATGACATAGTATGTTTTTGCATCCTGCTTACCGGCTTCGGCAGGCAGGCCCGGGCAAAAACATAAGCCGGTTTCAAAACAGAAAAATATATAAATCAGAACAGAAGGAAGAACAGAATTCAGGCATAACCCGCTATTTATTAAAAATAGGGGTGTTGTATTATGAATTATACTCAAGGCTACTCAAACAAACTTGTTGAGGAGTATAAGCGTAAATGTGTGTCCGCTGATGTAGCGGTGCAGGGTGTAAACTCCGGGGACGTAATTGATTACGGCTTTTTTAACGGTAAACCTGTTGTTGTTGATCAGGCCCTGGCAAGAAGACACGGGGAACTGAAAGATGTAACCGTTTATTGTGCAGCAACAGTACCTCCTCCTCCCGATGTACTTAAATATCCGGGCAGCTTTATTTACAATGACTGGCACTGGAGCAAGGTGACCAGGATGCTGCAGGTTAATTTCAACCCGTATTACTCTCCAATTCTATATGAAAGGGCTCCCTACTACGTGAGAGACCTGGATATATCAAAAGCGTACAGATCCGCGGCTTATAATAAGCCTGAACTGAAAGATAAAATAAAATGGGTGGCAATATGCCAGTCAGGGCCGATGGATGAAAAGGGTTTTTTCAACTTCGGGCCGCAGAACTCGGCAACATCGGCTTTTGCTGACGAGGCGGGGCTTGTTATTGTTGAGGTCAATAAAAACCAGCCCAGGTGTCTTGGCGGTACGGAGGACTCTATTCATATATCACGTGTTGATTATATTGTTGAGGCGCCGGAAGAGCAGATGCTTTTTGCCGCACCGTTAATTCAACCTTCCGATGTTGATCGTAAAATCGCTGAGAACATCATGCCTTTCATCCATGACGGTTCATGTATACAGCTTGGCATAGGGGCAATGCCCAACGCAGTGGGGAAGATGATCGCTGAATCTGATCTGAAAGATCTCGGCGGCCATACGGAGATGCTTGTTGACGCCTTTATGGACATGATTGAAACAGGGAGGATGAACGGTTCCAGGAAAAATATCGACAGGCATAAGTGCGTGTATACCTTCGCCATAGGCTCAAAGGACCTGTATGATTTCATGGATGATAATGCGGCCCTGGCCGGTTACCCTGTAAATTATACCAATGACCCGAACATTATCGGGCAGATTGACAATTTTGTCAGTATAAACAACGCTATTCAGATTGACCTTTTTTCACAGGTGAATGCTGAAAGCAATTTTGCAGGAGGGGTGCCTTCCCAGGTTTCAGGAAACGGCGGTATGACAGATTTTATCACCGGGGCCTACAAGTCGCTTAACGGCAAGAGTTTCATCTGTCTTGCTTCAACATACACGGAGAGGGACGGGACCGTGATTTCCAGGATTACACCTACCCTTGATCCCGGGACAATAGTTACAATCCCCAGGCAGATGGTCGATTTCGTTGCCACTGAGTTCGGTGTAGAGAGGCTTACAGCTTCACCGACATGGATGAGAGTGGAAAAACTGATTAATATTGCCCACCCTGATTTCAGGGATGAGCTTATTAAAGAAGCTGACAGGATGAGAATCTGGAGGTTCTCAAACAAACAGTTCTGAAAATACTTTTTCAGTATTTATTCATATATATTCGCAGGTTGAGCAGCCTGCTGTCCCCGCCGTTCCCGGCGGGGACATTTAAAATCTGTCTTATATAATAAAGTTATGGTCTGGTTTAGGGCCCCGCTGTTTAACGGTGGGGCCTTTTTTTACGCGGCTTTTTTTCCGGAAACTTCAAAAGTTCCTGCTTATATTAAGAATATATAAAAATTTGACTTTTTGTTAAAAACTGGTTATATATCGTGTATAAAAGTCTGCTTATTAATCAGGAGAACGGGTTGGTAATATTTAAACAGCAGAGCTGTATATGAACAGACATAATTCCATCAATAAATTATTCAGAAGTTTAACTTTCGTATTTATAACAGTTACGGCTGTTATGCATCTCGTTTCCTGCTCTGACACTACAAGCGCTACTGATGTTGTTACGATAACAGAGGTGAACAGGTATTTCACCGGGTCTGACGCGCAGTGGGGGAAAAAGACCCTTGAAACGACAATACATGTGAAGATGCCGCACAGCACACATGAAAACTCCGGTGTCCAGTGCGAAACATGTCATCATAAGCTTTATAATGAAGAGAGGATAAAAAAATGTGCCTGGTGTCATAAGGGCCTTGCGGGCGCGAAGACCTTTCATACATTCTGCGTTAAGTGTCATACTGAAAATAGCAAGGGGCCTCTGAACTGTGATCAATGCCATGTTGAAAAGAATAGTAAAGATCTTTATAAGGATATAGAAAAGATTTACGGCGGTACCTTCACGTTCGGTGATAAGGACCACAAGGCGCATGATGACGCTGCAGTGAAATGTGATACCTGTCATCATGACGGTGGCGATAATGTAAACAGAAAAAAATGTGACGCCTGCCATGTGGGGAAATCAAAGATGGTAGTTTTCCATTATTTCTGCAAGGACTGCCATAAAAAAAACGGCGGAGCTGTTAAATGCGGGGAGTGCCATGCCGGTGTTGAATCCGGTTATCAGGGCGTTAAGGATATTATCTCCCTTGAAAAAACGGGACGTCGTCTGCCCCGGATACAGTTTAACCACAGGGGACATGTTGAGGAGTATAATACGGAATGTGTCGACTGCCATCATCTCGGCTCCATCGCAAAATGTTCATCATGCCACGGAAAAAAGGATGAGGGTGCTGTGATAAACCTTAAAGCAGCCTTTCATCAGCAGTGTCATGAATGCCATCTCCGTACGGCCGGGCCCAAGGGGTGTCACAGCTGCCACAGGGAAAGGGATTAAATGGCAGGCCGGGAGGTGATGATGAAACTGAAAATAGAACCGGTCAAATGGATCCGTAATATAAGCATTAAAAATAAAGTAAAGTATGTCCTCCTGGGGGTCTGTGTTCTCATCTCACTGATTTTTGTTTCTGTAAATTATTTTCTTACAGGTTCATGGATACAGGACCTGGTACTTGCGAATTATTCAGAAATAGCCACCAAACAGTTTGAGTTTATTGAATACTGGATGGAGAGGCGCGCAGAGCATGTAGAAAATCTTTCAAAAGTACCTGTAATAAAGGGAGCCGCGTCCGCTTTTGACAGTACAGGCCGCCTTTCCCCTTCAGCACGGTCTGTACTTGAAAAATATCTTGCTGACGTGATGTATGACCAGGGGAATTACAGGTGGATAATGCTGACGGACAGCAGGGGAAATCGTATCGCTTTTTCAGGGAAAGGGGTTGAAGTATCCGCGGAAAATATATTCAGCCGTATTAAGGAAAAGAGAGATATAAATATTTTCGATTCATATATTGAGACAGGCAATGGCGGGAAGGAGATAATACAGCCAATAAGCTGCCCTGTTTATTTTTCAGCAGGGAGGCCGGCAGGATACATTATCTGCGCTGTGAATATGAACGTTATGGATGATTCGCTGAATATACTTAACCTGGGGGAAAACGGAAACGCCTTTATCGTTGATTCATCCGGGAGGGTAATATGTTCCTCAAGGGATTACGAGTTCCGGAAGACCTTCGGGGTACTGAACGATTATTATATCTCCACACTTGAGTCCTCCGGGCAGGAAGGGTTCTGGCTTCTTAATAATGACACAAGGCAGCTTGTCAAAAGCGTGTTATACTGTCTTGAAAACAGGCGGGCCGGGCATGATATATATATAAACCATGAAGGGAAGGAGGTCATAGGCCTGTGGAAATGGCTAAGTTATTTCCAGTGGATGTTTCTCATAGAGATTGAGAAGAAGGAGGCTTTTTCCCCAATAACAAAAACTGTTGCGATATACCTCATTGTGGGGGGTATCTTTATTGCACTCTCTGTTTTTATCGCCTTTATGCTGTCGCGAAATATAAACAGGTCTATATTTTCATTCATGGAGTCTTTCGGCAGGGGCGCCCTGGGGGACCTCTCCGTAAGGTATCCTGTATCTGATAAATCTTCAGATAAGATATATAAAAAGTCGGGGGACGGGTATGTCGAATATGACAAAAGCGAGGGGTTCTGCTTTTTTGAAATTGGTTCAATAGCGAGAAGGCTGGACAAAGAGGTTCTATGCAGGGAGATCCTTGAAAAGAAATATAAAACATGTGTTCTCTGCCCTGTTTACAGAAAGAATACCGCAAACGAGATGCACAGCCTTGGTGTCTGGTTTAACCTTTTTATTGCCAAGATCAATGATGTTGTGAGGGACACAATGTCCCTGTCCCATGAACTTTTTCTCTCATCGGATGAGATGTCTGTTGCAACAGGGGAGTTCTCCGAGAATGCCAATACACAGGCATCCTCAACAGAGGGTATAATATCCAGTGTCAGGGCCCTCTCTTCCGGGTTTACCATGGTTTCAGAAAGGGTTGACGATGAGAATATAAGCCTTAAGGCAATGGTACACCGGATAAACGAACTGACCGATATAATTGATTCTATGGAGGATAAGGTCCGCCAGACACAGATCAATACGGATGATTTTACCGGTAAGGCAAGGTATGGAGAACAGCTGCTGGGTGATATGAACAGTTCCATGATGAAGATCAGTGAAAGCTCTGCCGAGGCAATGAATATAATCCAGATAATAGGTGAAATTTCAGAGCAGATAAACCTGCTGTCACTGAATGCCTCAATTGAGGCGGCCAGGGCGGGCGACGCGGGCAGGGGGTTTGCAGTTGTTGCTGATGAAGTATCGAAACTTGCTGATCAGACGGCTTTGAGCCTTAAACAGATAGACTCGCTTATCAAGGTCAATAACAGCGAGGTCAAAAAGGGGCTCGGGAATGTACAGGAAACAGTTGAAACAATAGCAGCCATAATTGAGGGTTTCAATGTCATAAGCAATATGATGCGGGAGATTACGAAGGTTATGGAATTAGAACTGGATGTAAAGACAACTGTTGTTGACGAGATAGAGAGTATAAGGGAGAGATCAGACGCGATTAAGGGGGCCACGAGGGAGCAGATGGACTCTTCAGATGAGATACTAAAGATGGTTGGAGTTATAAATGACACCACCCAGCTAATTGCGGCAAGGGCTGAGGAGCTTGCTGCAAACTCTGAACATATGAGGAACGAGGCCGAGCTGCTGAACATGAGTATCAGTTATTTCAAAAAATCTGAAACCTTGCCTGAATAGCCGGTTATCAGATAATGTTTCTCTTCTTTGCCTCAAAGAGAAGCTCATCCCTGAAATCGGGGTGGGCTATATTTATCAGGTTCCTGGCCCTCCTGCTGACAGACTGCCCTTTAATCTTTGCCACACCGAATTCTGTTATCACGTAATCAGCGCATGAACGGGGGGTTGTTACAATACCACCGGGCGTGAGATTGGGAGCAATCCTGGAGATTGTTTCCCCGTTGCCTGAACGGGGGCGCGCAGTTGCCTGCATGGCTATAATTGAGACCCCGCCTTTTGACTGGAACGCGCCGTCTACGAAATCAAGCTGCCCTCCCGGGTGGGTATACTGCTGCCACCCCATTGATTCGGAGCATGCCTGCCCCGTGAAGTCAACCTGCAGGGACGCGTTTATTGAAACCATTTTGTCGTTTTTGCCTATTATATAGGGATTGTTGACGAAATCAACGGGGTGGAATTCAACACCTGGATTATCGTCAATCCACTCATAAAGCGCCCTTGTCCCCATGGCAAAAGTGAATATGGAACGGCCGGGCATGAAGGTCTTTTTACGGTTTGTAACAACTCCCGCCTCCCAGAGATCGCGCATTGTATCGCAGGCCATCTCTGAATGTATGCCCAGGTCTTTAACCCCGGTATCGAGAAAGGCGCTGGCAACAGCGTTCGGTATGCTCCCTATACCCAGCTGGATGGTGGAGCCGTCCTTAACAAAGTCAGCGCAGTATCTCCCTATGGTCATCTCCTCATCGCTGATACCGGTGCTGTCAGGGAGTACGGCAAGGTCCTGCTCCTGTTCAACGATTGCATCAATGTCTGATATATGGATATAGTTGCGCCCCCTGCTTCGGGGAACCTGCGGGTTTACCTGGGCGATGACAACGTAGCGGCTGTCCCCCTCCCTGCGCCGTCTGGCAGCGTTGAGGGCTATTGAGAGTGTGGCGTCAGCGCCGAGTCCCAGGCAGAAGTACCCGTGTTTGTCCATGGGGGTAACCATGAGCATGGCAACGTGCATGGGACGGAAATTTTCATCAGTGTATATCTTCGGCAGTTCATGGAAACGGTTCGGTGTCATGGTAAAGTCGCCGCTTACCACTTTTGGTCTGCACGAAGTGGGATAACCGCAGTCAATTCTGATGTTTGTATCTCTGTTCTGGCTGTACCAGTTGAGTTTCGGATGGATGTCTACAATATGGTTTATTGTAATGTCTTCAACTTCAGGCTCCCTGTCAATAAGGGCGTTGACAAGCGCCATGGGCACAGGCACGGCAATACCGCACCATGCTTCTGTTCTGTTCTGTATCTTCTTTACGGCCTCTGCAGGAGACATCAGTCTCTCTTTATACATCTCTTTCAGATCCATTCCGCTTTCCTCTCGATGAGACGGTATATTTATTTCTATGTTTATTTAAAGGGAATAAAATTCTTCAAAATCCCTTTGCCCCGATGGGCAATTTTAAAACAGGCTGATAATAACCGTTCAACAGTGAATTGTCAACGATTTTAACCGGACCTCTTATGCCTGTATAATTGTTGACTCAGCCTGCATCCGGGATTAAAATTAAGTGAGGTTGTCTGTCATGGCGTGAGTACCTTTATTTTCACTATGAGATACCGAACGGCCCCCGCACAATCGAGCGCTGATTCGGGCCTCCTGCCCGCGCTCGATACTAGCTCATCCATGAGCGTCGCCCAGGTCGGGGGCAAGGCGTCAATTCGTTATCTATGAACCTTTATTTTTTCTAAAAAAGTTACGGAACCCCCTTCGGGCGGTGTGCTGAGCCGGGTCGAAGCAGGTGGCCGGTGAGAGTTAATGTAAAATTGAAGATGCTGCCGGCCGGGGGCGTTGATGGATTCAGAAATTTTATAGCATGAGACCCCGGCACTGCGGCCGGGGTGACGTGGCCTGAATATTACCCCTCCATACAGCCTGCGAAGTTTTAGTCCCTTAATCAGGCAGCATGCCCGCCTTTTGATAGAGGGTGTAGAAATGGTTTGTCGGCCCGTGCCCTTTCCCGATGGGGAGGGCGTGTTCTATTGCCATTGTAATATACTCCTTCGCCTCTGTTACGGCGGAGTCAAGGTCAAGCCCCTTTGCCAGGTTGGCGGCAATTGCGGATGAGAAGGTGCATCCCGTACCGTGGGTGTTCTTTGTATCTATCCTCCTTGTTTTGTAAGAGCGGAACTCCCCTCCGTCAAAAAGAATATCATCGGCATCACCGCTTTCAAGGTGGCCCCCTTTGATTATTACGTTCGCAGCACCCATACCGTGTATTTTACGTGCCGCATTTTTCATATCATCAATAGAGGATATCTTCATCCCGGTAATTGTTTCAGCCTCAGGGATGTTCGGCGTGAGAACATAGGCCAGGGGGATTATCTCCTGTATGAGCGTTTCAAGGGCGTCGGGGTGCATTAAAGCGCATCCCCCCTTGGCGATCATTACAGGGTCAATAACCACATTGGCCGGGCTGTATTCACGGAGTTTTTCAGCGACAGCTTTCATCTGGTCTATTCCTGAGAGCATGCCGACTTTTACCCCGTCAACGTTTATGTCTTCGAACACAGCGTCTATCTGGTCTTTTATGATGTCAGTGGAGATGTCCTGTATTGAGATAACACGGCTTGTGTTTTCAGCAACAACGGAGACTATTACACTCATGCCGAAAGTCCCGTGCGCTGAAAATGTTTTCAGGTCAGCCTGTATGCCCGCTCCGCCGCTGCAGTCTGACCCGGCGATTGTAAGTAGATTTCTGATGTCAGTACCTCCGTAAAATATAAATGCCCGGCATCAGGACCAGGCATTTTAAACAGAGGTTTTAAAATGGATGCTCCCTGCGCCAGTATTAACTGTCAGGTTCAAAGGGTCAGGTTTTAACCTTCTCAACAAAAATAAGTCCCCCTGCAGTTTTAATAATGCTTAAAGCGGAGGTTTTTGTCAATTTTATTATATGGTTATTGTGAGATTAATTTGAAGGTATGCCCTCCGGCCTTACGGCCATTAGCTTTCGTACAAGGGCTTTATATGCATTCGCACGTAGGTGTGCATCTGTTTTTTTAAGATTTTTTCCAAGGGGCGGTGCCGACCGCCCCTTGGAGTGGAACGCTTTTTTGACATCCTGTCAGCGTTCTACACTAAGAACATCGTGTTCTGTCGCCCGCGGCTCTTCAGACGGCAGAGTGCCTTTAGCGCCTCATGCGGCGGCGCTGCCTTATTTATAGTAACCTGGATAAAGGGGAAGCTGTAATGATATGTAACAGGTAATTAGCGAGGTCATGGCCGGGCATATATTTTTTTCAGGCTCGTAATGGCCTCCGTGCCAAACTCGACGGTCGGTGACCTCCTGTCACCTCCATAAACAGGAATTATTCTTTTATGTCATACAGGTCTCTGCCTTTACAGGGATAAACTCCGGCGGGTATCCATATGCCGGATAAAATGATGTTGCATGGGAGGAGATAATGCAGATATCCAGCAAGGGGTTGCAACCCCTTGCTTTATGACCGCGTACTGTCACTGGCAGGGGCAGTTGTCAGTAACAAGATCCGGGGCGATTACTATATCACCCTCGGGATCATCCTCTACGAGATCTGCAACCTGTTCATAGACTATTGCGTTATCATTCAGTTCCGCTTTCATGTCAGGGTTCTGTTCACCGATAGTTCTGAAGAGATCCGCGGCATCCCGTAAAAGTTGTGCCGCCAGATCAGCGTGAGTTGCCATCCTGTTCTCCTGCAATTATTGATTTCTGTTCAGGTAAATATTTATACCCCTCCGCCAGCCAGAGTTATGACGGATTTTTATATTAAGTGTATATAAAGGTATACTTTAAGTAAACTTTTTATCGGGAATTCTCCCTGAATTAAAAAAAATTAATACTTGAATTATTTGAAAAAACTGTTATGTTAAAAGCCGATGGAGACTTCTGAAGTTCTTAACAGCATGAATTTGCGCCATGGACGGAATACCGGGAATGACAGGGAAAAAAACATACCAGGAACTTGAAGCTTATATTAAAAAGCTTGAAAAAACTGTATCTGAACTGAGAAGAACAGAGGCCATGCTCAAGGATGAGGTAATATGGCAGAACATACTTTTTCATCAGTCAAGGGACGGTATCGTAGTTCTTGATCAGGACGGTAAAGTATATGAGGCGAACAGGAAGTTTGCTGATATGCTGGGTTATCAGCATGAGGAGGTGTACGGCCTCCATGTATGGGACTGGGACGCTGTTTTCAGTAAGAAGCGTCTGATCGAAATGTTACGCTCTGTCGACCGTACAGGCGATCATTTTACAACAAAGCACCGCCGCAAGGACGGCAGCACTTTTGATGTAGAGGTCAGCACAAACGGGGCCTCGTATAAGGGTAACAAAATGATACTCTGTATATGCCGGGATATTTCCAAAAAGAAAAAAGCGGAAAAGAAGCACCTTGAACTGGTTAAAGAACTTAAAGAGCTGAAAAAAGAATTAAAGGGTAAAACAAATTCATAGCCCTGCAGATGCGGAAATTTATCGTGCCTGCAGAGATGTTATCCTGATATCAGTACCATCAACCTCAACCATCCATTCATCTTCCATATCTTTCATACAGTAGCCTTCAATAAATTCAGGTACAGAAAGCGCCTGCCCCGGAAAGGGCGGGAAGAGCGCGGCTTTAAGAGCGGGCCTGATTCCGTGGGGCATGCCGTCTGATCCGAAGATAAGGTCTTTACCCGGCACAAAACCGGCTTCATCAATGAGCATGCGGAAAGGGTTGTTCATTGCCGCGAACCCCCGGGGAAGGCGGTCCGTGTAGATTACAGAGTCAGAATTGAAATTCGGCTGCATGGAAAGTGTTATTCCCGCGTTCTTCGCGGTAAAGGCGGCCTCTTTTGAGATAAACTGGACGTGCTCAATCCTCACAGGGCCTGAACAGCCCCTCTCTTTGCGGAGAGTTTTAACAGCATTAACAGCCATCTCAACGGCCATGTCGCCAATGGCGTGTATTGCCGGGGCTGCCCCATCCTTCATAAAACCGTAAACTTTTTCAGTGAACTCATCCTCCCCTGAAAGAAGAACCCCCTGTTCACCTGAAAGATATGGTTGAGAGAGAGCCGCAGTGCATGTACCAAGCGCACCGTCAGTGAAGAGCTTTACACCCATGACCTTCTCTTTTTCAGAGCGGGTGAGAATATTATATATCTCTTCATCAGCCCATGTGTGGATCGGAAGCGGTGCTGATGAAATTACATCGAGCCACTTTGCCTCAGGGAGGAGCATATCCTCCATTTCACCTATGCCTGTTTCACGCAGAGAGGCACAGAAGGATTTTATATCTTCATCTGCCGGAGGAACGATGCAAGGGACCATCCGTAATATGCGGGGAAGGTGCCTCTCCACCCATATAGGGTCTCTGTGGTTTGCAGCAATGTCGCTGTATTCAGCATTGAGAAAATCTTCAGCCGCCCTGTTCATAACCATTCCGTGAAGCGAGAGGTTGAGCACGATTACAGGGTT
>DAIOFM010000079.1:14886-17192 GCA_036745755.1 Spirochaetota bacterium
GTGGGATGCCCTCACCCCGCCCTTCGGGCACCCTTCCTTCGACGCTTTTTATGACTTCGTGTCATGCGTCGAAACGCACACATCCTGTGTGCAGTCCCGTCTTTATAAATTGAAGTGGGGAGAGGGCTCGATCTGTCCGCGCGTACCAGAGGTACGCTGTTCTCTGGTGATTTTATTCGAAAGAATAGAATGTCATCACGAGGAGGCCGGAGGCCGACGTGGTGATCTGTTTTTGTTTCAAAGGGTTATGGAATTATTAAAGATTAAATTGGATATTATTCAGCCGTAACAGATTGCCACGGCATGAAGTTTAACCGGAACCTGCCGAAGGATGCCTCGCAATGACAGCAGATTTGGGAAACCTCCGTGCATACACGAACCATAAGCAAGGGGCTGCAGCCCCTTGCTTTTATACATCCATTGATTTTATGAGAGCCTTACTTTCCGCTGAATTCAGGCCGCCTTTTATTGAATACCGCGTCTGCGCCTTCGGCGAAGTCTGCGGTCCCCCCTCCTGCCATGATATTGAGCCTTTCATTTTCAAGCTGGGTTTCAAGGGTCTGGAACATTGACCTGTTTATAAGCTGTTTCCCCCTGGCGTATGCAAGTGTGGGGCCCGCGGCCAGTCTCTTCGCAAGCTTTGCTGTCTCCTCTTCAAAGGATTCCGCAGGTACTACCATTGATACCAGGCCCAGGTTGAGTGCCTCTTCAGCCTTTACAGGTTTGTCAAGGAGGAGCATCTCCATTGCCTTTGAAATACCGATTGTGCGCGGAACTGTGAGAGACCACGCTCCGTCAGGGCTGAGCCCCACTGATGTGTAAGCCTGTACAAAGGACGCCCTGTCTGATGCAATCCTCAGGTCGCATGCCATTGCAACGCTCATGCCCACGCCCATTGCAGGGCCGTTAACTGCGGCAATTACAGGTTTGGGGAGCTGGCGTATTGTGCTTATTACAACCGCAAGCCTTTTGGGGACCTGCTGCAGCCATTTCTGCGCACCCATTTCGAGCATACCCTGAAGGTCGCCGCCCGCACAGAATGCCTTTCCGTTTCCGGTTAATACCACTGCCCGGATGCTTTCATCCATGCAGTCTTCAAATGCCTCTTCAAGGCATGTTGTGAGGTTTTCACTCAAAGCGTTAAGGGTTTTTGGCGAGTCCATTGTTATTGTACAGATGCCGTCTTTTTTTGTCCAGGATGCCTGTTTCTCTTCCATGTGTTTCCCCCGTTAAGAGATGATGATGGGACAATCTGAGGATTGTCCATACGATTCTGGAAAACAGTATGGAGGTTTGTCCATAACTATTAAATTATTTATATGTATGTTTTTTTGATTTTGTGCATGTTAAAAGCAAGGGGTTGCAACCCCTTGCTTGCTGGTTGCAACCCCTTGCTTTATTGTGGCTACAATTATAATAAATTTAAATAAACTGTGCGGGCATCGTATTATATATATGGAAATATATCATATTACATGGGCCACACATAATTCACGTATTTCAGACAGAATGATTGAATACAAAAAAGGCCGTGAAGAACCTCTGTTGCTTGATGATGAATCCGAGCTATTTATAACGATGGTAATTGCCAGGATTATATATAAAAAACGTTTAAGAGTACATGCCTATAATATCTGCAGGGATCATATTCATATTATTATTGAATGCAAGGAGTATGAGATACCGGGAATAATACGGCTGATTAAAGGGAAAACATCCCAGAGATATAAAGAATATTGCGGAATCGCACCGGATGTAAAATATCATTTATGGACTCAGAAATATGGTAAAGGAAAGATTTTTTCTGATGAACATTATCATTATTCGGTAAGGTATGTCACATCGAATAGGTTCAAACATCATTTGCCACAGAGTGAAGGTTTACAGAGAATTATACGCATGATGACTATTGTATAAACAAGGGGTTGCAACCCCTTGTTTTATAGTTGCAACCCTTTGCTTTCCGGCTGCAATACTTTGCTTATTGCTGGTATAATTAAAAAACATTCCGGGATGAAACATTTTTTAAGAAATATACACAAATAAAAATAGTGACATTTTTAAGGATTTCTGCTTGCATTGTTTTATTCCCGCCACAGAGTTTTATTAAGGGTCAGTTGCGCAATTGTGGAATATAAACTGCTCCTGCCTGTGACTTCGCGCCTGTTAAGTGTTGTTTATATCATCGATCAGGGCCGGAATTTTTAATATTGTTCTAAAGCTGTTAAGGAATGATTTAACCCATGTCATTGCTAAAGTTTATCCTGAGCAGTTCGGCAGGCTCACTGACCACCTGTCGAAGGGCT
>DAIOFM010000080.1:0-17139 GCA_036745755.1 Spirochaetota bacterium
CATTCCGGCTGGAGTAATAACGTAATACCGGAATCTTGAGGTGGAAAACATTTATCCTGTTTTCAGAAATACAATCGCAAACCGCTATAGTGTAAAAAATAAAAAATGTTCTATTACCCCCTCCGCCTTCGGCGGCGGGGTATATAATTTTTACCTGAAATAACTTAAGTAATTAATATTGATGTTTTTATAATTTTTTCAGTATATTAAATATACAGTGTTTAAAACAGTTTACCGGAGGCCGCATATGATCATAGGTGTACCACTGGAGATAAAAATTCGAGAAAGGAGGGTTGCTCTTACACCCGCAGGTACTCATGAACTTAAATTAAAAGGCCATACTGTATATATTGAACACGGGGCAGGAGAAGGTTCCGGAATACCAGATAAAGAGTATGAAAAGGCAGGCGCTGAAATAGTAAAAGCCCCCGCTGAATTATGGAAGCGCTCTGACATGATAATAAAGGTAAAGGAACCTGTAGGGCCGGAGCTTGGTATGCTGCGCGAAGGGCAGATACTTTTCACTTACCTCCACCTCGCGGCAGATGAAAAACTTACCCGCACTCTTCTTGAACGCAAGACTATTGGAATAGCTTACGAGACCATCCAGCTTGATAATGGCCGGCTGCCGCTCCTTGCTCCCATGAGTGAAGTTGCTGGAAGACTTTCTATTCAAATGGGCTGCGCGGCCCTTGAAGCTAAAAACGGAGGCAAGGGGCTTCTTCTATCAGGGGTTCCCGGCGTGGCCCCGGCAAAAGTCACAATTCTGGGGGGAGGAACAGCCGGCTTTAACGCTGCACAGGTTGCAGCGGGAACAGGTGCTGAAGTCAGAATCATGGATATCAATCCTGACAGGCTGAGATACCTGTCAGACATTTTTCACTCCCGTGTCACGACTTTAATGTCTGACAAAACAAGTATTGAAAAATATATACCTGAATCTGATCTTGTAATTGGTGCAGTGCTGATTCCGGGCTCACGAGCCCCTGAAGTCTTAACACATAATATAATTTCATCAATGAGCCCCGGTTCTGCATTCGTTGACATCGCCATTGACCAGGGAGGATGTTCAGAGACCAGCAGACCTACAACTCATGACAACCCGATTTATGTTGAACATGGTGTTGTCCACTATTGTGTCACGAACATGCCGGGCGCAGTTCCGCGGACTTCAACTTACGCTCTTACAAATGCGACCTTCCCCTATGTCCTGAAAATCGCCGACAAAGGATACAGAGCAGCCATGAGGGATGACAGGGTACTTGCAAAGGGATTAAACACTCATCTCGGCATACTCACATGCCGTGAGGTCGGAGAGTCACTCGGGATAGGGTGGGAAAAAATAAATTTCTGAAAAGCAGAAGTACAACATTAATCTGACGTCTATAACAGCACGATATTGACTGATGTCAAAACAGAACCCATACTACTGTATATATAAGATGTATTTTTATACTTACGGAAGCTGGTTATAAATATCAAGAAACATATCAAAATTTTTAATAAAAAGCTCAAGAAGCTCCGGATCAAACATAATGCCTGAATTTTTTTTCATAAACTCAAATGATTCATCCATGGGCCAGGCCTCTTTATATACACGCGCATGAGTTATTGCGTCAAACACATCAACAATAGTAGTAATCCTTGCGTTCAGAGGAATATTTTGACCGGAAATACGGTTCGGGTATCCTTCACCATTCCATTTCTCATGATGATTAAGCGCAATTTCAGCAGCCAGCTTAAGAACAGGCAGGGAGGATTTATAAAAAATATTATACCCCATAACAGTATGCTGCTGCATAATTTCAAATTCATCATCAGTGAGTTTGCCCGGTTTATTCAGTATAAGATCAGAAATACCTATTTTTCCCACATCATGCATCGGTGATGCGACCTTTAAATCATCAGCAGCGCTGCTGTCCATGCCGGCAAGTTTTGCGAGCAGGTAAGCGTATTCTGACACCCTTAAAACATGATTACCGGTTTCATGCGATCGTGTTTCAACAACATCTCCCAGGCGAAGTATAATCTCCTTCTGTGTCATTATAAGAGACCGGCTCATTTCAAGAACCTGTTCTGTTTTTTTCCTGACCTCATCCTCAAGATGTTCTTTATACAGCCTGTTTTCCTTGATGAGCCTAGCCCTTTCAAGTGCCCTGTTAAGAGTAAGGTTCAGCACAGAAAAACTTTCAATTGGTTTCCCCAAAAAATCCCACGCGCCCTTCCTTATAGCTTCAACTGCTTTATCAACAACTCCTATTCCGGAGAGAACTATCAGCGGCATTTCAGGATAAAGCGGTACTACTTTTTCAATTACACCAAACCCGTCAATACCCGGCATATTAAGATCAAGAATAACCGCATCGTATTCTTTAACATTCAGTTTTTCCATAGCGACTTCGCCGTTTTCTGCAGTTTCAGATATGCATCCTGTATCTTCAAGATAATCAGCAATAGACTCTCTTATTGCCATCTCATCATCAACAACCAGAATAAATTTCCCTTTTGATTCCATAAACTCACTTCCCCTTAACCGGGTTCCCCTCCGCCGCGCAGAGAAGAACATTCAGATTGTCCACAGGTTTATTGATAATATATTCCTCAGAAACACCTGCCATACGCAGATTTTCTGTAATACTAAATTCGACAGAGCCGGTATATATAATATATCTTAAACCCGGCCTTATTTCGTTTGCCCTTTCAATAAAACTAAGGCCTGACATACCTGATAGCCTCATATCAACTATAACACAGTCTGCAGTTCCGGCACCCAGGTATTCAAGGGCCTCTTCAGCCGAACTGAAACTATCAACATCCCATCCGCAATCCTCGAAATAGTCCTGGATCGGAAGCCTTATATATTCTTCATCATCTATTATAAGAAGCTTTTTAGGCATTCCTACTCCCTCCTTTGAACCGGGAGTGTTATTGTAAATTTAGACCCTTTACCCGGAGCAGACTCGACTGAAATTGTACCATCATGCCCTGTAACAATGATATAATATGGAACTGACAGTCCCAGTCCCGCACCACCACCTGAGATGGACGAAGTAAAAAATGGTTCAAAAATACGTTTCCTGGTAGACCCGTCCATACCCGGCCCGTTATCGCTTACTTCAATTTTTACGAATCCATCATCTTTAAATGTTGAAATCCGGATTGAATGTTCCCTGGACTCGTCCGGCTTATTCCTCATCATCGCATGAGCTGAATTTTTAAATATAGTAAGAAATACCTGCTCGATCTGAGTTTCAGCACAGGGTACATCAGGTAAATCACTGTAATTCTTAACTATTTTTATCTTTCTGAAATCATAATTGCTTTTAAGATCGTAATCGTTTGAAGCAAGGTCAAGAGCCTTATCTATAACATTGTTTATATTAAGGTAATCAAATTTTGATTCAGTGCCCCTGCTGAATTTAAGCATGTTTGCGACTATTTTAGCCGCCCTTGATCCCGCGTCACGAACTGCCGTGAGATACCTGTCAATTCTTCGTGCAGAAGCGTAATCCTTTATTTTCTGAAAATCAGTACCAACAGATTCAGCAGCTTCAAAATTACCCGGGAGGTCGTCCAGCATCCTGTGAAGGGCGTTTTCGGCATTCTGCATTATAATACCAAGGGGATTATTGATTTCATGAGCCATTCCTGCTGCAAGTCCGGCCACAGTTATCATCTTTTCCGACTGAATAAGCATCTCCTGAGTCCTCTCCCTTTCAGTTACATCTTCAACAAGGCCTTCTATATATAACGGCTGACCTTCAGCAGAGGGGACGACCCGCATGTTCAGCCCGCCTTTAAATTCCGTACCATCTTTTCTCCGCAGCATTACATTCCCTATGAACGATGCTTCCGCTGTTATCATTTTGTCCCTGACCGTATTCCACTCCTTTTCTGAGACATATACGTTCTCAGTGGTATTCCCCGAAAACTCTTTTGCCTCTTCAAATGTTTCAAAACCGAAAATTTTAAGGCATGCAGGATTTACATCAATCAGAGTCCCGTCAATACCGGTGCGGAAATAACCTACAGTCATATTATTGAATATATTTCTGAATTTTTCCTCACTTAACCGCATGGCCTCTTCAGCCCGTTTCCTTTCAGTTATGTCTTCAATAATTATTACCACATTACTCACTTTACCGTCACAGTCTTTCAGAGGATATGCTCTTCCCGTAACCCAGAGGGATGTATCAGTATCTCCATTCAGTGAAGGTCTTTTATATCTCAGTTCAGGCAGATCTACCGGACTGCCTTCAAGAGCCTTATCAATCAATGGTTTTAACAGGTGCAGCTGAGCATCCGATAATACATTGTACCTGCCAATAGCTTCAATTTTATCATATTCCCACAGACGTTCCCATGCCAGATTGGCATCAACCAATCCCCCTCTACTGTTTACTATCAACATAGGAAGAGTCGACTGTTCCATTACCGCCTTAAATTTCATTTCACTTTCACGAAGAGCATTTTCCGTATTTTTCAATTCACTGATATCAGTCACTGTTGCGCATACGCCAGCAGCAAGGTTATCCGGATAAAGAGGACCTATAGTAAGCAACGCATCAAACATTCCACCACCCTTGCGACGCATGAGGGATTCCATTACGCCATGACCGTCTCTTTGGAGCATATCGTATAACTCCTTACCAACTCGCTCAAATTCGGTTATATCGTTATAAAGAATTTCTGTTGAAGCATTCAGCAGTTCTTTCTCCTCAAATCCTGTCATCCTGCAGAGATAATTATTCACTTTTTTAAATCTGCGGTCAATCAGGATGCCGACTCCGACGAGAAGGGAATCAAAAAGGCTTCTGAATTCAGACTCACTCTTCAGCAATTCGCTCTGGATCTCAGTCAGATTACTATTAATTGCCTCCATCTCCTCCATCGTTGCCTGCATTTCTTCATTTGTATCCTCGAGTTCCTCCTTCTGTTTGCAGATATTCTTCTCGGCTTCAAAAAGCCTGATTGCGATTTTAACTGATGTAAGGAGAATCGCATCCCCGCCATTTTTAAAAATAAAGCCGTATGACGTTATGCCTTCGGTTTTTTCAATAACTTCATGAGAACTGTAACCTGATATAAATACGACAGGGATGGTTCGTTTTTCCAGAATCCTTTTGACTGCTTCAGTCCCGTCGATCCCCTCACCGAGTTCTATATCTGCAAGGATCAGGTCTATATCACTGTTTAAATTGAAAATCTCAACAGCCTTTTCTCCGGAAGTGGCCCTTACAACAGAGTAACCATGTTTTTTCAGAAGCGCAAGATTTTTAGTCGCAGTTATATTCTCGTCTTCTATAAGCAGAATTTTTTTATTACGGTTATCCATTAACAGTTCCGTTGGCTGAACGCATCTTATTGTTTCAATTCCTATTAATATAATAAAATAACAGGATTAAACAATTTAAAACATGCAAATAAGGTCAGTAATAATTCCTGAACATGTATTTTAGTGTAAAAAGTAAAACTTATATACCCCTGCCGCCGAAGGCGGCGGGGGTAATAGAGCATTTTTTACCTGAAAAAAGTTAAGGAATAAATAGTGAAATAGGATTATAAAGTAATGATTAAAAAGAGGCAGGATGAAAAATTTTAAGGTAAATCCGGAATTATGGTTTTATTTTTTCATCTTCCACAAGATCAGGGTAATATTTTTTTGCACATTCAGGGCAGATTCCATGACTGAATTCAGCATCGGAATGTTTTTTAATATAAAGTTCTATCTGTGTCCAGTAACCGCTGTCATCCCTTATTTTTTTACATGAAGCACAAATAGGCAGAAGGCCGCTGAGAGTATTAACCTCCGAATAGGCACTTTTAAGTTCCTCAACTGTTGCCTCAAGCTCTTTCTCAGTTTTTATCCTGGCATCAATATCTTCAATGAGAGCTTTTTCAGTTTCTTCTCTCGTAGATTCATAATGAAAGGCTATCCACGAAATGCAGAGCATAAAAAAGATTATATTCATAACAGCAACAAAGGGAATCGCACTGGGACCGGACATATGGCTTACAACATACATCACGGTAGACACGGGAACGAAAACAAATGTAACAATCATGCCCTTCTTTCTACCCAGAAGATAAAAAGCAAAAAGTACGCACAGAGAGTTCCAGGCAGCAACAGTGGGATGAGTACCGCTATTTGAAGAAGCTATAACTGCCAGCATACAACATATTATAACAAAAAATAAACTCAACCGTTTCAATCTATCAGGCTTGCGTATAAGAAACAGTAAAATCACCGCCGCTGAAAAAAGAAAAATCTCAGCGATAGCAGTAATATAAACACCTCGTAAATAATTCAGAACAACAAAAACAGGACTTATAACTGCGGATAGAAGAAGAAAATTGCGAAGAAGAATATAGCGTCTTTTAAGAGTTGTGCTCCAGCCTTCAGTTTCATTAAATTTCATATTATCGATAGACATTAAAATTATCTGTTCCCCGTTATTACATCTTTAATTTTCTGTGAAAGTTCACCAAGGGAATATGGTTTCTGGATAAAACCGTTTATTCCCAGATTCGTAGCCTCCACAACACGATGGTCCTGCCTGAATCCTGATGCAAGTAAAACTTTCACCTCGGGATTAATTTTTTTCAATTCAAGATAAACCTCTTTCCCGGACATTCCGGGCATCGCCATATCGAGAAGAACAGCGTCTATCACATCCTTTGTCTCCCTGTAGATATCCAGGCCTTCCCTTCCATTTTCAGAGGAAATCACATTATAACCACACTCTTTTAATATACTTTCAGCCATCATCCTTACAATATCCTCGTCATCGATTATAAGTATTGTACCCTCCCCTTTTATTATGACTGGTTCGGCATCTGCTGTCTCCCTCTTTTCAGACTCGGCAATTTCAGGCAAATAGATATTGAAGGTTGTTCCTGTATTAATTTCAGAATAAACGTCTATAAAACCTTTGTGATGATGTATAATACTGTAAACCATTGCAAGCCCGAGACCGGTGCCCAGTTCCCTGTCCTTTGTTGTAAAGAAGGGGTCAAAAATATTCTTTATTGTTTCCTCATCCATACCTACACCGGTATCACTGTGACTTATCATCCAGTACCACCCCGGCACTGCCTCAGGATGTAGTGAACAGAAATACCTGTCTGCCTTTATATGCCTCACAGATATGGTAAGACTCCCCCCATGAATTTCACCCTCCGGGCGCATAATTGTCATCGCATGGGACGCATTAACGCATAAATTAAGGATAACCTGCTCTATCTGTGAAATGTCACCATTAATTACCGCATGTTCCGGCGATAATTCTGAGCTCAGTTCAATTGACTTGTCAAAAGTGTTACGGCATATCTGCATAACATTGCTTACCGCTTCATTAATATCAAGGGGATTCATGGATATCTCATATCTCCTTGAGAGAGTAAGAAGCTGCTGCACCATCTCTGAAGCCCTTTTCCCTGACCTGTCGATGATATCTATATACTTGACGAATCTCCTGTCCGGATCACCCTCCTGCGTTAACTGGTGTTTTATAAGACTTACAGTACCCACAATACCACTCAGCACATTATTAAAATCATGCGCCAGCCCGCCGGCCAGGGTACCCACTGTCTCCATTTTCTGAGCCTGGCGAAGCTGTTCATCAATCCTCCTGACATCTGTAACATCTTCGATACGTACAACCGCGCCTTCTTCCCGGTTTGAATGAAGAGGATAAAGCATAATATTATAATAGCGCTTCTCTCCATCTTTCTCTAAAAGAAAATCCGGCACACTGTAAAAACTCCTTCTGTCATCCTGTTTTATATTTCTTATAACCGGAGCAAAATCACCCAGCACCTGTTGAACCGGCCTGCCTATGACATCCTCCTGAATCAGCCCGGATGATTTTTCAGTTTTTCTGTTTATAAGGGTAACATTCATTTCACCGTCAATTCCAACCAGAATATCAGGTATTGAATCAATTATATTGCTCATATAATTTTTAAGCTTGAAAATCTCCTGTTCAGCTTTTTTCCTTTCAGTAATATCAATAAAAGAAACAATGACTTTATAAATATCGCCGGATTGATCATACTCGGGATACGCATCACATAAGATCCATTTTGATATCTTCTCGGGAGTTGCCGCCATCCCTATAACTTTATTCTTTACCCTTTTCCCGGTATTTAATACTATGCGCTCAGGAAACTGCTCCGGCTCTAAAAGACTTCCATCTTCATTAAACATAACCCACCTGGAATCTGAAACGGATTTGCCTTTCATATCATCATTGATACCTTCAGTTATCGAAGTAGCAGTAGGATTATAGAGTATAATTTCACCCTCCTTATTAAGAACAGTTATTCCAACCGTAATATTCTCAATAAGACTGCGATATTCTTTTTCACTCTCACTGAGCTGGCTCTGCATATTTTGAAGTTCCAGGTTCGTAGCTATAAGTTCCTCGTTCTGTGCTTCAAACTCCTCGTTCGTAGCCATAAGTTCTTCATTGGCAGCTGTGAGTTCCTCATTCAGGTCCTTAAGCAGCACCTGAGACTTTTCAGTCTCAGTTATATCATTATTTGTCCCCACATAACAGACAACATTGCCTTCTGTATCAAAAACAGGTTCAACAATAGTAAACGTAATAATTTCACTTCCGTCATTGAGGATGAAACGGAATTTCGCTGAATCTCCCTTCTTTTCCCTGATAACCTTTGACCATTTTTCAGAAATCTTTTCCCTGTCATCCGGATGGATTCTCTTTATCCAGCCATACCCGAGACTTTCTTCAAAGGTTATACCGGCAAGACTCTGCCACTTAGGATTTGTGTATATAACGCCCCCTCCCGGATCCGTCAGGAAAATACCGATAGGAGCTGATTCTGCCAGACGCCTGAATTTCTCTTCACTCCTTCTGAGATTCTCCTCACTTTCCCTCCTCTCGGTAATATCCCGGAAATACCAGACCCTCCCGAAATACTTTCCATCAATACCTGTTACAGGGGCTGAATATCTCTCAATTGTCCTTCCATCTTTAAAAAACAGTTCATCACTGCTCCTCTCCTTAGGATGAGAATAGAGGTACTCGACCTTATTTATAAACTGTTCAGGATCTGCTAACCGGCTCACTGCCTGTTGGAGAAGTTTCTCATCGTCTTCTGATGCGGCAAATTCTTCAGAAATACGCCAGATTTCAAAAAACATTCTGTTTACAAGAAGAATCCTTCCTGAATCATCAACAATAAGAATACCGTCAAGAGATACATCCTGCTCAGCAGCAAGAATTGCATTCTTCAGAATTAACTCCTCTTCGGCATTTTTACTGTCAGTTACATCTGTTACGATGCCCTCAAGGGCTATCGGTATACCTTTATCGTCCTTTATCAGTACGTTCCGCTGGTGCAGCCATTTTTCTTTCCCTTCCGGCGTTATACACTTATATTCATAATATGGGGATATTTCTCCATTCAGAAGTTTATTCCACTCCTCCCCGAAATACTCAAGCCAGTCAGGGTGAATCGCTTCTGTGATAAGCATAGGCCTGGAATAGATCTCTTCTGGTGTATAACCTATTATTTTTTTCGACGAGGGGCTCATATACTCGTATATCCCCTCCGGAAGCTTCATCCTGTAAATTACATCAGGGGCGTTTTCAGCAAGTCTCCTGAATCTCTCCTCACTCTCCCTGAGTTTTCTTTCGATAACCCTCTGCTCTGTTACATGGAGCACAGCAGACAGCAGTACATTTTTACCTGAAATTTCAACAATCTCACCAAAAAAAATACCTATTCTCTCTTTCCCGTATTTTGAAACAAATTCAATCTCGGCATTCTGGACCCGTCCCTTACTGCGCAGTTCATCAACCATTCTTTCGCGGTCTTCAGCATTACGATAAATTCCCAGTTCAACAGCCGTATGCCCGATAACCTCCTCCCTCTCCATTTCCAGAAGTTTAAGCCATGTTCTGTTAACCTCTATGTAAAGTCCGGTCTGTATATCCGAAATAGACATAGCACAGGGATTTTCATTAAAAGCCTTATTAAAAAGATCTTCAGCGCGCTTTCTCGCTGTTATATCACGTAAAACGCCCTCAATTCCCGCCGGTTTTCCGTCCCCATCATAAAAATAATGGCTGCTTGAAGAGACAACTACCGGAGTTCCGTTTTTCTTTTTCAGAAAAACTTCAAAATCTGAAACTTCTCCTTTCTCTTTTAGTTCACTTATCAGCCTTTCACGATCAGATGGATAATAGTAAAAATTTCCAGGTATATTCTTACCGATAAAATCATATTCAGGCTCATATTCAAGTATCCTGTTGATGTTTTTATTTACCATCAGAATGTTTCCGGCAAGATCACTTCTGTAGACCACATCAGGCGAGTTATTCACTATATTCCGGTACAGCTCTTCAGTTCTTTTTTTCTCAAACTCTGCAGTTTTTCGCTCCGTAATATCTTCTGCAAATCCGGCAATCCTTGAAAATTCGCCCCTTTTACCCTTAAGCGGAAAAAGTCTTGTTGATATCCACCTTAACGAACCATCCGGCCTGTATATCCTGTAATCAGGGAAATCCTTATAGAGTCCCTTCTCTATATACTCAGATGTTTTTTGAATTATAATATCTTTATCATCAGGATGGATTGCCTCGAACCAGGCGACAGGATTATGATAAAGTTCCTCCAGGCTTTTCCCGTAAATCTCTTCATAAGCCTTGCTTACAAAGAACATCTTACGCCAGTCTTTACTTACGACAAAATAAGCAACATTAATTGTATCAGCAATATGCTGAAGTATATCATCTTTAATGACGCGAAACCTCAGCATCCGGGTTATCCAGCTCCGGGAAGATAAGAAAAGAACTATTATACCGGTAAGGACAGATGATATAATAATTGCGGTGATAAATTCCATGGTAAGCATTTATATAAGCATCCGGTAAAATGATATAAACAAAATACCCTCCGGTATTTAAATAGTATTCCCCGCTTTTTATTTAGCAAAAACTGACTAAAATAAATATAATAAATTATAGACTTTACGTCAAAGACATGATAGCAATACTTTTAGACCATGGCAACTGTTGTTATTCAGCAGGATATAAAATACTATATAGTACAGGTTCAGCAGGACTCTCCCCGTATTCGCGAAGCTTTAACTGCCAGTAACCTGTATCACGCCATTCCCCGAGTTTATAGCCGGATGACTTAATTTGTCCGGCCTTTAAAAAACCGGCAGATTCATGAAATTTTACACTTTTTTCATTTGGAAGGCTTATAATAGCTATAGCATTATAATATCCCAGTGATTTAACAATCTCAATCAATGAAGAATATAACAGCCTTCCAACCCCATTAGCCTGGACCTGAGGATCTATATATACCGTAAATTCCACTGACCACCTGTATGCGGCCCTATCCCTGAACTTTGACGCATAGGCGTAACCGGCTATGACTCCATCCATTTCTGCGACAAGCCAGGGGAGTTTTTCTGTAATTTTTTCTATTCTTTTTATGAAATCTTCAGTTGAGGGGATTTCTGTTTCAAATGTTATATTTGTATCTTCAACATATGGGGAATAAATATCAAGGAGAGCTGAAGCATCATCAGTTGTAACATCCCTGATTTGAACCTTATGGAACCCGGATATAAATTCTTTTTTCATATCACCATCTTTAAAATATAATATCCCTATTTAGTTCAGGTTAAACTGAAAACATGGTTTATTAAAATAAACTCATCTCATATAATAGCAAATATCATTCAAAAAAATTATATTAATCCTGCATATGAAAAAATATAGACTTTTTTGTGCACCATAATATTTAATATAAATTTAACTTGACTCTGAAAAGTACCTGATTTATATATAACTTAATACAAAAAAAATATTAAAATTTACCTAAACAGATAAAAAGATGACAATATCCAAGAGTTCCCAATTGTCAGAGCAGGTATTAAATGGTGAAAAGGTCAGGCTGACATTTCACTATAATAACAGGGAGATTACTAAATTTGTTAACTCCGTTTTTACAAAAATACTGGCCAAGACAGATATGCTTTACCTTCAGGGTCCCATTGAAAATGTAACAAGAGAACTTATAATCAACGCAGTAAAAGCCAATTCCAAAAGAATATACTTTAAAACAAAAAACCTCGATATATCCAATCCTGATCAATACGAAACAGGAATGGTCAGTTTCAAAGATTTTATGATTGATCAGATGGAGCTGATACCTGAAGCCCTTAAAGAAAACGGATACAAGGTCGAGGTAAACCTCAGTAAAGACAATGATGGTTTCATAATTTTAATAAGAAATAATGCCGGCCTGCTCCCCTTTGAGGAGGAGAGGATAAAAATGAGACTTACCAAGGCAAGGGAATATACAGATTTTTCAGATATATATATGGATATCGCTGATGATGTTGAAGGTGAAGGGCTGGGTATACCCCTTACAATGCTGTTCCTGAGAAATTCAGGAATTGGCGATTCATCATTCAGGATTGCGTCAAATGGGGACATTACCCAGTCTTCTTTCAAAATTCCGTTAAAGACCCGCACGGCTGAGCTTGAAAATGCGATAAAAGAGAAGCTTGTTAATGAGATAACAGAACTCCCCACATTCCCTGAGCATATAATTGAACTTCAGGCTATGTGCCGCAACAGGGACGTTCCTCTGCCAAGAATCGCCTCAAAGATATCTCTTGACCCCGCCCTTTCAGCATCAGTACTGAAATTGTCAAATTCAGCGCTTTTCATGTCTCCGAAGAAAAGTGAAACTATAACTGACGCTCTTAAAATAATAGGCCTGAAAAACCTGAACGCGATACTCGTTGCAAGCACTACACGAAAAATAATGGATGAACGGTTCTCCTCCTTCAGGGACATCTGGGCCCACTGCAACAAGTGCGCATTCTATACAAGGCTTTTGGCCCAGAAAACCGGCCTTTCAAAAATTTCAGATTCAGTTTTTCTTTCAGGACTGCTTCATGATCTTGGCAAAATCGTACTCCTCTCGGCAAATGCTGATCTTACCAGGCAGATCGAAGATATAACCGTGAACAGGCAGATGAGGACATCCACAGCGCTGGAGGAGGTCTCCATGGGGATCAGCCACTCAACGCTTGGGAGGATGATAGCGGAAAGATGGAATTTCCCCGAATTTATAGTGGAAGGTATAGCATACCATCACTCTCCTCTTAATCCGGAGATTAAAAACAATGATGTGGTATTTATTACCTATATCGCGAACAACATGTGTCTGATAGAAGAGAATAAATTTGATTTTCTCTTTATGGAGGATGAGGTTCTCGGCAGATACGGTCTGGAGAAAAGGGAATATTTTGAATCACTCCACGAAAATTTCAAAAAGCAGTACGAGGAGAATCCTGAGGAGATAAACCTTCACTGACTCTCCGGCAATGCACCCTATTCCCTGATATTCATTGAAATAAAATTCCTGACACCGGGAATAAGATCGTCTATCATCCTGCCCAGTTTCAGGCTCGTCTCATCCGAGGAGTGTGACTTTGTCGAAAAATAGAACTTTATTTTAGGTTCAGTACCCGATGGCCTCACTGTTACGGTTGATCCGTCTTCAAGTATATACTTTAAAACATTCGATTCAGGAAGGACCTTCCCTCCCTCCGCAGAGTCATAAACAGTGTCATTTTTATAATCAATAATCTCTACTGTTTTCACCCCTCCGATCCCCTCAGGAGCTTTGGCCCTGAATTTCTTCATCACCTCATCAATGACTTCAACACCCTTCAGGCCTGCCGCGTCTATAGAAACATTTCTGTCATCATAGAAACCGTACTCTTTGAATATCGAATCAAGATACGCAGTCAGGGTCATGTCCCTGTTTTTAAGGTAGGCGCAGCACTCCGCTATCATAAGCGTCGCCGCTATTGCATCCTTGTCCCGGGCGTAAGTTGCTGTAAGATAGCCGTAGCTTTCCTCGCCCCCGAAAACATAATCATAGCTTTGCTCTTCTTCAAATTCACGGATCTTTTCGCCGATATACTTGAAACCTGTCAGAACATTGAAAACCTTCATTGAAAATGACTCGGCGATCCTGTCCTGCAGATCTGTGGTAACAACTGTTTTAACAACCGCTCCATTTGCGGGGAGAGTACCCTTCTCCTTCCTGCGGGAGAGAATATAATACTCAATAATAGATCCGATATGATTGCCCGAAATAACATCGAATTCACCGTTTTCTTTTTTTACGGCAATACCCATCCGGTCAGCGTCAGGATCCGTTGCTATTACGATATCCGCCCCCTTCTCTTTCGCAAGGGCTATAGCCATATCTAGAGCATCCTTCTCTTCGGGGTTCGGTTTTCTCACCGTAGGGAAGGAAGGGTCGGCTTTCATCTGTTCCTCTACGTATAAAACGTCTCTGAAACCGAGCTTTTCAAGCACCCGGGGAACAAGAGTACCTCCCGTTCCGTGAAGAGGTGTATACACGATCCTTACATCACTCCCTTTAATCTCTTCCGGCAGCACGGAAAGCGACACAATCTGATTAATAAAATCATCATCAACTGACGAATCGATCCACTCTATCTTCCCCTTTTTAACAAGGTCATCAAACTCCTCTTTTACAACATCCGTAATTTTTTCTACGCTTCTTACTTCTTTAATAATATTCTTATCATGCGGGCTTACTATCTGTCCGCCCCCGCTCCAGTACACCTTGTACCCGTTGTACTCCTTGGGATTATGGCTTGCGGTAACAACAACACCTGTTACACACCCCAGCTTACGTACTGCGTAACTTAGTTCAGGAGTAGGCCTCATCTCACTGAATATATATGTTTTTATACCATTTGAAGCAAGCACTGCAGCGGTTTCCATTGCAAACTCTTTTGAATAAAGACGGGAATCGTACGCCACCGCTGCTTTAGGTTCATTTACCCCTGATTGTTTCACATAATTGGCAAGTCCCTGTGTCGCCCTTGCCACCACGTAGATGTTCATGCCATTGGTACCGTTACGTATCAGGCCCCTGAGTCCTCCTGTACCGAACTCAAGTTCAACGGCGAAACGCTCATTCAGTTCTTTCTCATCACCGGCTTGGACAAGTCTTTTTATATCTTCAATACACTCTTTATCATATGGCGGTCTGCACCACTCTTCAATTCTCTTCTTAACTATATCCGATAAAGCCATAATCATCCCTCCGCCATCTTCTCTTTCAGGTGATGGATATAATCTATCTCGCCGGGATTTTTCCCGTTAAAAAGGGCAAGATAGTATGATATCCAGTCGCATAAATATACTGTTTCAACAAGTCTCTCCCTGAAAGTCGCACTGCGTCCTTCAATATTAATTATACCGATATTATTTTTACGAAGCAACTTATTTATTATATCAAACCTTCTTGTTACCCTGGGATGCATCTCCTTATCTATAAGGTTAACGATCATATAGTTTATGCCGGTTGTATCGGCTGTCTCCCACCCTACAATTTCATTGTGGTTCATTTCTGGATATTCCGCGCACCACGCATGCATCTTGCTGTTCTCATTCAGCTGTCCCTTAAACCTTCTCCCTGCTGACTCGTTGAACCCTGACGCGGTATAAATCAAAGGGAGTGTGTCTTTAATTTCCATTGCAGTTTTATAAGCAAGCCCTGATTCAGCAGAGCATTCATCTCCAGACTTTTTAATCATCTGTATAAGGTTATCAGCATCACTGTCACTGAATGCAGTAAACCCGAGGGCTTTCATAATTCGCAGAAGGGTGAAAAATGAATTATACAGGGCATATCTCGGTTGGAACCCCTTCTGTAGCGGGACAATATCCAGATTGTGTTCGGAGGCTATTTTACCGGCTTCACCGCCTGTTGTCAGTACAATTACAGGGCATCCGCGTTCAATTCCCTCCCTTAAAACCGATACAGTCTCTTCCGTGTTCCCTGAATATGTTGAAGCTATTAAAAGTGTGTTTTCATCCGCTGATTCAGGAAGGGAGTACGTCCTGTTAATTGTCAGGTTTTTTTTCAGTTCTCTGCCGAGAAAATTTTTCAGCAGGTCCCCGCTGATTGCCGAACCGCCAAGGCCTGTAATTATTATATCTGAAATTTCTGAAGGATCAACACTGAGCGAGAATTCCCTGTTCCAGCCGTTTTCACACTGCTGCCAGGAGTCCTTTATTACTGTAAATAAATTTTCGGGGTCATAACCGCGTAATTCTGTTAACATAACTTACCTGTTTCTATCCGGGATGTCTTTATCGCTTTTATCTGTTTAATTCAATCTATTAATAACATCATTTTCAGTCAATCAAAACACGCATCTCTGTTATTAAACCCGAATATAGCCTCTCTTTTCACCTGAACTGAAACAGCAATAAAAAAGGATGACATATCAGTCATCCTTCATCTTCTGAAAAATAGGAAATAATTTTATATGGCCATAGCTTCTTTAAAAGAGGAATGCCACAACATTTCCGCATCGGTAAAACTGTTCCTGAGTCCGAGATCTATATAATAATCTTTCAGAATTTTAAGATGTATTACTTCCTGCTCCTCCTCAGTAAAATCTTCATTACCAGTTGCAACAATTCTGAAATATGAATTCTCAACCCAGTCAAAAAAAATATCATCTTTTCCGTCAAAAATAAGAAAACTTGATATCATATCAAACTTAACCGTATCAATTGCACTAAAAAAAATCTGATCACTCATCTCCCTGAAGGTTGTCCCCAGTTCAGCCTGAAAATAGTCACCCCAGGTCGCCACATCCGGAATCACACCATACCTCTGTTTCAGTTTGACAATATCATCCATGCTGAGATAATCCCTGCCTGAAATTCTGTCTATAAATTCCTTTATATGTATAAGACAATCTATCCTGCCTGAAGTCATTCCATTTTCATTTATAACCGGCATAAGCGCCCTGTTTATCAGCTCATTCATTTATCTGCTCCTTGAAATCATCTTTTAAAGCTTTCATAAATATTTTCGGCAGAATGAACCGCTGCGGGTGAGTGTTTTTTAAGAAATATTGTGAATTATATCATTTCACGAATGAATTAAGCCTGTGTTATGTGTCTGATACATAATGTCATTCCCGTGAAGACTGTGGGCGACCGCAGGAAGAGCTGAAAGCTAATCCATTATTAATACCATTCAATATTTTAATACTAATGGATCTCCGCCTGCGCG
>DAIOFM010000081.1:0-16981 GCA_036745755.1 Spirochaetota bacterium
CAATTATTTTCAGGATGTATCTAAAGTCTGTCATGATGAATCTTTCGCGTCAGAAGCAGTCAGGGCTGCCGGTATAACTGAAGAAGGCCTGAATTATTTTTTCCTTCTGTCCGGCTGTGGTACTATGACCGGTATAGCGAGGACAATGACAGATTTCGTCTCCGGTACAGCCGGAAAAGATGTGCCACATTCATTTACAGCTGAAGTAATTGATGATGTATGCGATACTCTCAGGCCACAGTTCCCGGCAATTAATGTAAGGGCCCTGTCATATATTGTGTGGGATTACGTAAGGAAAGGGGATTATCTTTCTCTTAACTGAATTTTTCCGTTAAGTGTATAATCTAATTTTTCATAAAATTTTTAATTCCTGTAAACACAAGCTGCGCGGCCAGCGCTGAAAGGATAAGCCCTGTAATTTTGCTTATAATTATAATTCCCTTCCGTTTTAAAATTTGCTCCATGTAGGATGAAAGATACAGTATCAATCCGACAAAAAAAATAGCCATAAAGAGTGCTGAAAGTGCAATAGCCTTGAGCCTGAATGTATTAATATCCACACCCATGACAATTATAGTTCCGATTGTCGCAGGTCCCACGATGACAGGAATGGCAAGCGGTACAACCGCTATGTCGTCCTCAAAACTGAATGAACTCTGGGCCTGTTTTGACTGGACCAGGGTTACGGCAGTGAGAAAAAGGAGAGCACCGGCCCCAATCCTGAAGGCATCTATGGTTATGCCGAAGATGCTGAAAATTTCCCCTCCGAAAAGAAAGAGAATGATGCATGTAATATATACAGATAGTATTATCTTGACTGAAAGTTTTTTTCTTGAATGGTTCCCCATCCCTTCTGTCATGGTAATGAACATGGTTAGCGCGAAAAAAGGTGTGAGAAGAAAAAAGAATTTAATTAATGTGTTTATGAAAAAAAGAAGATGACTTGTGCCGCTTGTATAGTCCATTAAATTTTCCTGTTTGATGTTTATCAAAATACAATGTTTAATTATTGCATTTCACGATTGAAATAGTTTTTTTGTCTTTGCGAGGAGCGATAGCGACGTGGCAATCTGTTCAGATTATAATCATTTTATTGTAAATAATTACTATTTATATCATAAACAGATTGCTTCACTCACTGACGTTCGTTCGCAATGACATGGTTTAAATAATTCGTTAATAGCTATAATTAACCGTAGAGATGTTATAATAATAGTATAGTTAAAACAAGTTTAATTCAAATTAATAATAGAAGCTAATATACTGCTGAGGGATTCCAGAGTAAAGGGCTTTTCAAGATAGCCTGAAAAACCGAGTTTCCGGTAATCGGCAAGGCCGCGGTTTTCAGCATATCCGCTCATTACAACGGCTTTTATATCCGGATCCGTCTTTTTTAAAATCTGCAGGCATTCAGCTCCCCCCCTGTCTCCCGGGATGGTAAGATCCAGCAGCACTGCGGTGAAAGGCGATCCCCCGTCAAAGGCTTTACGGAATTCATCAACGGCCTCCCTGCTGTTCAACGTTATTACGCCGGTGTAGCCGGTTTTTTTAAGAAAACGCTTAAGGAGCTTGCCAATGGCAATGTCATCATCAAGGACCAGTATCTTTCCCGTTCCTTTTATTATATTATGATGTGATCCGGAATCAAGGCGTTCCGGATCATCCATAGCTGCTGGAATCCTTATTATGAATTCAGCCCCTTTTCCTTTATGGGATACGACATGTATGTCGCCTCCATGCTGTGTTACTATTGAATGGCATATTGTAAGCCCGAGGCCCGTGCCGCCGGATTTTGTTGAAAAATAGGGGTCGAATATTTTACTCCTGATATTTTCAGGTATACCCGGGCCGTTATCTTTTATCGTGATTACAACACTGGTATTTCCGTCATCAGCAAAACCGGATCGGCCTCTCCCTGCGGAAATTTCTATTTTCGCATCCTTTTCGCAGGTCTGAATTGAGTTAATGATAAGGTTGTTTATTACCTGGCTGAACTGGTCTGTATCTATATTTACGGGAGGAAGTCCCTGAGCAATGGACATTTTAATATCAGCTGAGGAGCCCGATGATGCGAACCTTATCCACATCGGCAGGTGTTCCTGAAGCAGTATGCTTTTTCTTTTCGGAGCTCCTCCCCTGGCGAAAGTGAGAAGCTGCGATGTTAGGCGTTTCGCCTGTTCTATTAGTTTTATAGATTCAGCAAGGTGTTCATCTCTTTCCCGGTTGTTTTCGCTGCTCATCATTGCCAGGGATATATTGCCCATTATAGTCATAAGGTGGTTGTTGAAATCATGTGCTATACCACCGGCAAGTATGCCGAGAGATTCTATACGCTGCATCCGGCTGATGGAGTTATCGTATTTTTTCTGTTTTGTAATATCTATTTTTATCCCTGTTGCGCCAACAGCTTTTCCTTCAACCATGACAGGCGCGCCGATCAGCAGAAACATTTCCTCATTCTTTTTCGATTTACTCGTGATTTCGATCTGAAGGTATGAACCGGACATGATAGCCTCTATCTCCCTGTCCACCAGCTCAATCCTTTCCCTGCTTACCGGCAGGTCAAAAAGGTTTTTACCAGCGCAGTTCCCAAGCACTGAAACAGCCCTGGAATTCTGAAGAATGCATTCCCTATCCCTGTTGAACACCCAGAATTCGAAGGGGAGAGATTCAATTGCTGTGGTAATAAGGGCCTTCTGCTCAAGAAGCTCCTGCTCCATTTTTTTTCTGCTGGAGATATTCCTTGCTATCCATATTACATACCGGCTGTTATCATCTGTTACCAGTAGTGATGTTCTCCCTTCAAACCAGTGGCGCCCATCCGGAACGTCGAGCATATATTCGTAAACCTGGCTTTCTCCTGTGGAGAGTGTTTTCTGAACCACTTCTGCCGCTTCAATGCCGGTATTTCCCGGAAGGGCATCTGCGAGTTTCTTCCCCAGCAGTTCATGTGCGCTTTTATATAACTGATTTTCACATGAGGTCAGTATATCCACGTATCTTCCGTTTTCATCAATCAGGAAGGTCAGATCCGGATGGCGGATTATAAGCGATTCAAGGTATTCTGTCCGCCGCTTCAGATATTTAAGTTCATTTTCAATCTTTTCTGTTTTTCCGCTGTTCATAAAAGCACTGATATATAGAGTTTTTTTTGACTGAGAATTTAGATGTTTAATACTCATTTTTTTAAAAAAATAATTCAACAATTTAAACATCTTTATGAATAAAAAAGACTATGTGACTTTTCTGGCAGCATACCGGGAAAGTCAATTGAGTAAACCAGGACCGGCTTCCCTTTAAAAATATTTTTTTAATGGGTAAAATATTAGTGACATCATCCCCTGCTTTAGTAAAATTACAGGTATACTGCCGACAGATGCAGGGTGAAAATGAAACTGAATAACGGTATTAAACTTTTTTTTAAAAAACATACATCTTATGATTCTCTGAATTCGAATGCTTCTTTAATGGAGTATATGACCAGGATGCTCCTTTTTTTCCTTTCACTTGTATCTGTCCCTTTCTCTCTGATATCTGTTATAGGATGGTTTTACGGATTTATACCTTCTGATACGGTTTTTATTCTGCTCGGGATGAGCTTTCTTTTTATCACAGGGCTTCTATTCGTTAACAGGGGCTACTGGAGTATAGGGGGCTTTTTCCCTCCTCTTATTATTTTTATCTCTGCCATATACGGTAATATTATAGGGGGGATTGATGCCCCGGCAATGCTTTTATATGTACTGGCAATTCTGCTGGTTGCGGTCCTGCGCGGACTAAGGATGATGTACGCGGCCCTTGTAATCTCACTTCTTTCATATATCTCAATCGGTCTTCTTCACAGGTACGGTTATCTGAAACAGATGAGAACAGGTGAAACAGCATTCACGAACCGCATTGTAGTAGTGGTTTCAGTGATTATAGGCATTTCTCTTCTGATCCGATTTCTGATTCAGCAGTACAGGAAAGCGCTTCGTGATGAACGTGCCGAGCTGGAGGAGAGAAAGTCTTTTGAAGCGGCACTGCGGGAAAGTGAAAAAAAATACAGGGAACTGGTTGAAAACGCGAACAGTATCATTATCCGCTTAAACAGGCATGGTGAAATAATATTCTGCAATGATTTCGGAGAGAGATTTTTCGGATACAGCAGCGGGGAACTTACGGGCAGGAAGATTGTTGAAACAATTATTCCTGAGACGGACAGTGAAGGGAGGAACCTGCACGAACTGATTGATGAGATTATGAATTCGCCGGATGATTATCAGTCAAATGAAAATGAGAATATTACGCGTGACGGCCGCAGGGTCTGGATAAACTGGGCGAATAAACCAATACTTGATGATAAAGGCAGCTTTGTAGAGCTGCTTTGTATAGGCAACGATATTACTGAACAGAAGCTGGTAATGGAGGAGAAGGAGAAGATGCAGGCCCAGCTTATTCATGCCCAGAAAATGGAGGCTGTGGGAACATTGACGAGCGGGCTTGCCCATGACTTTAACAATATACTGGGGGGGATAATGGGGAGCCTCAGTCTGCTTGAACTCCTGATAGGCAGTGAAAAACTTTCAAGAATGGATGATGCGAAAAAGTATATCCATCTTGCCCTGGATTCATCGAAAAGAGCTTCTGATATGATCAAAAAACTTCTTGTTCTTACCCGGAGAGAGGAGATTAAACTGGCCAGTGTTGATATTAATGAATCTATCCGGAATGTAATTGAAATATGCAGAAACAGTTTTCCTAAGAGTATTCTCATTGATGCTGGTTACAGCAACAGACCGATGTACGCAATGGCGGACCCGATACTTATTGAACAGATATTTCTTAACATCTGTGTAAACGCTTCCCATGCTATGACAATAATGAGGGAAGCAGGAGAAAAAGAGGGGGGGACTCTCATAGTCAGGGTTTTCATTATAGCCAGGGATTCCGCAGGATTTACCGGTCATCACCTTTCACCGGAACATGCCAGCTATATTGTTGTTGAGATCGAGGACTCGGGAGTAGGCATGGACAGTGATACAAGGGAGAGGATTTTTGAGCCCTTCTTTACAATGAAGAAAAAGGAATCGGGTACAGGGCTGGGACTTTCCCTGGCTTACAGCATAATCAACCAGCTGGGCGGGGGGATTGAAATTGAGTCCGAGGTCAATAAAGGATCTCTTTTCAGGATATTACTTCCTGAACTTGAGGGGCTCCCTGCTGAAAATGCGGACGGAGCTGGTGATGATAACCTGGTAAAAGGGCACGGAACCATACTGGTTATTGATGATGAAATATCGATCCTTGCCATTGCTGAAGATACTTTAAGCGCATGCGGATATACTGTTATGAAGGCCCTGGACGGCATACAGGGCCTTTCGCTGTACAGGGAAAATATGGATGAGATCGATGCCGTGCTGCTTGATATATCGATGCCTTTTATGTCGGGATTTGAGGTCTTTGATTCATTGAAAGAGATAAACAGTTCTGTTCCGGTTCTTATTAACTCAGGGTACAATGATGATGTCAGGTTATCCGGGGCCCTTTCAAGGGATAATGCAGCTTTTCTTCAGAAACCCTATACCGCTGTTGAACTCTCCCGCGCTATAAGTGATCTGCTGAAACTGAAAGACTGAGTCTTTTTTTACTTTGAATAATCTCCCGGCTTGACTATGTTTAAAAACAGATGCCGGATTTTCTGGAATGACAGCAGAGATATAGCACTTCATTTTGTTTACGGAGTATTGTTGATGTATAAAGAGACCTGCCGATGTATACTTATACCGGCTTCCCTTCTTTTCGCCCTCTATTTCAGTAGCACTCTTTATAAAGGGAGCGGGAATGCCGCCACGGTATCACCTGTCGCATTCAGTGAGATCTGGGGATATCTTATGCGGGGAGAGGAGAAGTTACTTAAAGGCGAAGAGCCTGTAACTGATATATTCTACTTCAGCTGTGATGTTAATTCCAGGGGAAGAATTAATATGAATGTTTCTGTCCCTGTGATTCCTCTCCTTCACGGGAAGAGAAGACGTGTTCATATAGTTATTTCTGAGCTGAATAATCCGGGGCTGATGCATACTGCCCTGGATCCTGATAAAGGGGTAAGGGATTATCTTATAGATGATATACTGGAACTGGGGAAGAGATTCGATGGAATACAGATAGACTTCGAGGCTGTTGCAGGCAGGGATACGGTTTTTTTTCACCGCTTTCTTGAACTTATAAATATGGGCCTTGAAAAAGGAAAGATTTTTTCTGTGGCGCTCCCTCCGAGAATAAAAAAGATTAAAAGGGACCCTTATGATTATACGGTAATTTCGAAAATTGCTGACAGGGTGTATATAATGGCCTATGACCAGCACTGGAGTACGGGGAGGCCCGGGCCTGTCGCTTCTCTCTCCTGGTGCAGGAATATCGTCAGGTACGCGGTGAAAGTAATCCCCGGGGAGAAACTGGTAATGGGCATACCTCTTTACGGAAGGGCATGGTATAACAGGAGGGAAAGTTGTGCGATAAGCGCAAGCCATATATATCCCCTCCTCACAAAGAAAAGTGTGGTGAGGAGGGCTTCTGCCGAAGAAGGGGTGAAACTGACTTACCGGGATTCATCAGATGTAATAGTTTATTATGATGATATTAAGGCCACCAGGGCGAAACTGCTGTTATACAGAAAGTATGTTAATGCAGTCGGTTTCTGGAGGATCGGTATGGAAAACAGGGGTGTATGGCGGGAAATAGGGGTAATAAAATAAAAAATTTTATGATGAAAAATCTGCTGATATTAATTTTTTTTGTTTCCATTTGCGGCTGTGCTTCATCCGGGGGCGGTGATGACAGCAGAATTAATTATAGCAGTGAAATGAGAAGGTTCGTGATAAAGATAAGTGATTATGCAAAGACATTAAAACCCGGATTTCTTGTAATTCCTCAGAATGGTGTTCCGCTTGTCACAGTTGATAAAGAAGAAGATGGTGAACCTGCGGCTGAATATCTTGTTGCTGTTGACGGATTAGGGCAGGAGGACCTTTTTTACGGCTATGATAATGATGACGAGCCTACCCCTTCTGTGGAAAGGGAGTATCTTTTTGAGTTTCTTGATATTGCAAAATCACATGGCAAAATGATTCTTGTTACTGATTATTGTTCAACAAATTCAAAAATAGATGATTCATATAATCAGAATTATGCAAAAGGTTATATATCCTTTGCGGCACAAAGCAGAGATCTGGATATAATTGCAACTTATCCTGTGAATCCTTATAATTATAATAATCAGAATATAATTTCTCTTGCGGCTGCAAAGAATTTTCTTTATATTATTAATCCAGAACTCTTTGCCGACAAAAATGAATTTTTAAATGCGGTTAAAAACACTGATTATGATGTTGTTCTGATTGATCTCTTTTTTAATGGAATCGAACTTAGCTCTGCAGATATTGAGTTATTGAAAACCAAAAATAATGGGGGTTCAAGGCTCGTTATTGCATACATGAGTATTGGCGAGGCTGAAGATTACCGCTACTACTGGAACAGCTCCTGGAATAGCAGTCCTCCTTCATGGCTGGATGATGAGAACCCTGACTGGCCCGGGAACTACAAGGTGAAATACTGGAACAGTGAATGGCAGTCTATAATATTCGGTAATAACAGTTCTTACCTGAAAAAAATAATTAATGCGGGTTTTGACGGGGCCTATCTTGACATAATTGATGCTTATGAATATTTTGAAGACTGATTTTTTCTAAAGGGTTTCGGCCCTTTTCTGTCGATTTATATAGAAGGAAATATTTCTTCAGGTAGAGATAAACTCTTTCTGAAATTATCAATAAAATATCCGGGTTTTTTTATGATTAAAAGATTTGTCAGCTGTTTTATTATAATTGCGGTTTTTCTGTCAATCCAGGCGGAAGATTTGACTGCTGTCACGGAGTTCAGCAGACAGGGCTCAGGTATTGACGGAAGCTATACTCCGGAGACGGACATTCGGAAGATAGATATTCCGAAGATAGAAGTTAAGAAAATAGACGTTAAGAAAATAAACGTTGAGCCGGTGGAAAAACCCTCCCTGACAGGAACGGATCGCAACGGCAGAATTCCCGTTCAGTACAGGGCGGAATCTACAATTGAATTCAAAGAGATCTGGGGATACCTGATGAGAGGGGAGGAGAAACTTTTCAGGGGGGATGAACCTGTTACTGATATATGTTATTTCAGTTGCGGGGTAAACAGCAAAGGTAGAATTAATACTAATGTAAAACCTCCCCGGCTTCCGGATCTTAACGGGAAAAAAAGGAGAGTCCACATAGTAATTTCTCAACTCAGTGGTTATAAACTTATGCATAAAGCCCTGAGCCCCGGGTATAAGATCAGGAACGGGCTTGTCTCTGATATAATTGAGGTATCAAAGAAGTTTGACGGTGTGCAGATAGATTTTGAAGCGGTCAGCAGTAAAGACGCGGCTTCTTTCCATAAATTCCTGAGGCTTATTAAAGCCGGCCTTGAACCGGGTAAAATTTTCAGTGTGGCGCTTCCCTCCCGGGTGAGGACAGTCCCGAATGACGCTTTTGATTATTCAGTAATTTCGGGGATAGCTGACAGAGTGTATATAATGGCCTATGACCAGCACTGGAGTACAAGTAAACCGGGGCCTGTTGCTTCCCTTTCATGGTGCAAGGCTATTATCGAATTTGCAAGGGAAATTGTCCCTGCAGAGAAACTTATAATGGGTATCCCTCTTTACGGACGTGAATGGGAGGAGAGACTTGTAAAAGGGAAAAAGGTCAGGGTTGTAAAGTATAAGAAGGTCAGAACAGGGAAAAAGAAGAAGAAATATAAAAGAAAGAGGATTGTACGCACAGTTAAAATCCCGCCAAGAATTGAGAAAAAGAGCAGATCAATCAGGTCAAAAAATATTCCTGAACTTGCCTACGGATGCAGGGCCGAGAAGGAGTATTCACGGGACAAGGGGTTGAGTATTAAAGTTGAGGGCAAAGGTTTCAGCACTGTCCTTTACTGTGATGACGTGCAGGCCACCAGGGAGAAGTTCGTGCTCTACAGTGAGTATGTTGATTCCGTGGGATTCTGGAGACTTGGCATGCAGAGCCCCGATATGTGGAGGGAGATAAGTATTGTAGACTGATACCCTGTTTTAAAGAACCAGGGACGGCCCGTCACCTTTTACTCTCAGTTCTTTTCTGATCCGCTCCTTTTCCCTCTGGAGAATCATGTTTGACCTGAGATTAAGAGATTTGAGTTTTCTGAAAGGTGAAAGGTCTTCAGGCAGTCTCTGTATCCTGTTATAATGAATATCTATCTCTTTCATCCGGGGAAGCGTCAGCAGCTCTTCAGGCACTTCTTCGAACCTGTTGCCCCCCAGCCCAATCCACTCCAGCCTTTCAAGTTTATTAATCCACGGCGGGAGATCGCTGAGCCTGTTGAACCCCAGGTGCAAAACACGCAGATTTTTAAGATTCTGCACTTCGCCCGGGACTTCATTAAGCTCCCTGCTGTTCAGGAAGAGGACCTCAACCTCCCGGGGATTTTTAAGCGCTCTTTCAAGTGAAACCTCTCCTTCGAAAAGAGGTAAAACAGCCGCGGCAGCCACGAGGAGTATTGAAACTGCCCCAAGAACTTTCTCCTTTCCGCTTTCATAGTTTTCAAAAATAAAGTAAGGCATCCTGAGAGGAAGATAGAGCATGAAGAAGAGAAGCAGTACAATGAACGTGTTCATAATTATAAGCGGAGTAGAGTAATATGACGCAAGCAGGTAGTTGTTGTAATCGTTCGGCTTGAGAATGTTGCCTATAACAATTGTATAGGCAAGTGAATAGAACAGAAGAAAAAGAAAGTCAGCAAGCATGTTTTTGCTTTTTGAAGGCTTTCTCTTTTCGCTCCCTGTAACTATTATACCAAGAATCACCAGCTCCTTTATTACGGTGCCGAAAAGCATCGCGGTAAGGAGCCACAGCCCGCTGTCGCTGTCAAAGGTTATGCCGAAAGCGCCCATGGCGATTATCGTCATTATAACGGAAATAACGGTGTGAAACATCCATAGCAGGAAAACACCGCCCCCTTCCTTTGCTGATATATTACAGTGCCTTGTTTTGAGGATGAAAGCATACATTTCCCCTGCTACGGCAAAAAATAGTATTATGCCTAAAACCGGGTTTGTGCCGCCATGGTGGAGTATGTCAGAGGAAATTTCCCGTACTGTATCATAAAAGAACCAGTCATACACAAACTCGTGAAGAAAGAAGAGGTAGCCTGACAACGCAAGGTTTGTGGCAATGCTTCCTGTGCGTACTATATTAAGTATAAGCCTGAATATACTTATATTCATCAGCCCCCTCTTTACCCGTTGTTACCGGCGTTTTATAATACTGTAAAGGGATGCTGTAAACAAGTCCCGGAACGCCTGCAGTATCAGTTAAGCAGATAACCGGGACATTTCAAGTGTATTTTTGCCTGAAGATTATGGATAGAGTCTCACGGTGTTTTATATTTCAATTTGTTGACAAATTATCATTTAGCTCCCATATTAAATAATAAAGTATTTCAGCAATAGAGTATTTTTTATCTGAAATTATAGCAAATTACGAAATGATTAGAACATTGTCATTCCGGCTGAAGCGAAGCGAAATGCCGGAATCTTGAGGTAAAAAAAAAATTTATCCTGTTTTTAGTAATAAATATCTGTCATTAAGATTCCGGTATTGCTCTCCCTCTTTTTCTCCCCTATCGTTTATGGGGGAGATGCCCGCAGGGCAGAGGGGGCAAACCGGAATGACAAATAGTGTACTAATTCAATCGTAAACCGCTATAGTTAAGGAATAAATACTGGAAGTATTTACTATTTATGAACCTGAGGTGCGGATGGGTATAGCGGGAGATATTATTATAGTTGTCGTTTTCGGCCTTGCGGCGGGACTGATTTTCAACATGATTAAGCTCCCTCCGATTATAGGGTATATAATCGCAGGTATAGTGATAGGCCCTTTCACCGGAGGCGTGACAGTATCTGATATTCCCAGGATTGAACTCCTGGCTGAAATCGGGGTTGCGCTCCTTCTTTTTTCCATTGGCCTTGATCTCTCTTTCAAGGAACTTAAGGATGTAAAGGGGATCGCTATTGCAGGGACTACTGTACAGATAATACTCTGCATACTTTCCGGTTACGGCATGGGCTATGCCATGGGGCTCCCTCACAATGTCTCTATTATCTTCGGCATGATAATATCGCTCTCCAGTACAATGGTTGTTCTGAAGATCCTTATGGGAAGGGGGCTTATCGGCACACTTTCAAGCAAGGTTATGATAGGGATGCTTATTGTGCAGGATCTTGCTGCGATTCCTCTCATGATCATTATCCCCAAACTGCATGATATAGCAGATAATCTTCCTGACATAGGTATGATTATACTGAAGGCATTCATTGTACTGGCGGTAATCATTATTGTGGGTGTCAGGCTTATCCCCTTTGTTCTTAAATATGTTTCACGGCTTAATTCAAGGGAACTCTTCCTTATTACTATTACTGCCCTGGCTCTCGGTATAGGTTATGTTACCCACATGTTCGGGCTCTCTTTCGCTTTCGGGGCTTTTGTCGCGGGGATGGTGATAAGTGAATCTGACTACAGCCACCAGGCCCTTAATGATATAATCCCTCTCCGTGATGTCTTCGGCCTTATTTTTTTTACATCAATAGGGATGCTCCTTGATCCGGAGGTGATTTCAGAAAACCTTGCGATTATAATGGTTCTGGTTGCGCTGATAATTACCTTGAAATTTCTGATCTTTTCGACTCTTTCAATAGTTTTTAAATACAGAAACATTATACCCCTTGCCCTGGGGTTCGGGCTGGCGCAGGTGGGGGAGTTTTCATTTGTGCTTGCCCGTACAGGTGTGCAGAGCGGTGTAATAGAGAAGGAGTTTTATTCTCTTGTACTTTCAGTATCGGTAGTGACAATGATTCTTTCCCCCTTCCTGTCGCTCCTCCCCCGGCCTCTCTATTCATTAAAGAAAAAGTGGTTTAAGCATGAAGATGTTCAGACAATCAATATGCCTGAAGGGGGCCTTGCCGGGCATGTCATTATTGCAGGAGGGGGCAGGGTAGGTTCCCAGGTCGCCTCTGTTCTGAATAGTCTTGGCTTTCCCTTTATAATAATTGAACAGGACTTCAGAAAGTTTGAAAGGGCCAAAGATAACGGTTTACCCGTAATATTCGGGGACGCGGGACAGGAGACGGTACTTGAGGCTGCAAATATAGATGCCGCGAAACTTATAATAATTTCAGCGCCTTCTGTGATCACAGCAAGGGGGATACTCTCTGTTGCCGATGTTAAAAATCCCGGGATTGATATAATCGCCCGGGCAAATGATATGGAGCAGATAAAGGAGCTGTATAAACTCAATATAAATGAAATTGTTCAGCCGGAATTTGAGGCGAGCCTTGAGGTGTTAAGACAGACACTGCTACGTTTTGACTGCAGGGTCTCCGCAATCCAGAACCTTGTTGATGACGTTAAAAGAAAAACCTATAACTTTAAAAGTACCGGGGATATAAACTCGTCCATAATGGCGTCAATGAAGGATACCCCGTTTTTAATTGAAACCGGATGGTATGAGATCGCTCCCGGTGACATTATGGACGGCAGCAGTATTAGGGAACTTGATGTGCGCAGAAAGGCAGGTGTGTCCGTTGTGGGGGTTATAAAGGATGGGGAACTAATCCCAAACCCTGAGCCGGATACTTTGCTCTCTGCCGGTGATATGGTTGCTGTGATAGGGACAAGGGAGAAGAGGGATAATTTTAACAGCATCTTTTTCCCCGTGCCGCAGTGAATTCGGAAACCTTTAAGCCGTTTCATTATGTCCTGAGAAACGGCTTAAATAGCCTGGCAGGCAATGGTTATCTTTTTTTCCCTTTTCCTGAGCCGCTGCCGCCTTTATTCATGCCATTAGTTTTTTTGTTCCATTTATTTTCGTCTTTTATTCTTTTTTTATTCCGGGCTTTTTTTTGAGCCTTCGCCTTAAGGGCCCTGAATGCCGGTGAGCCCGGTTTTATCCCCATCTCCCTTGCTATATATCCCCATCCGCGGGACCTGTTTTTCTGATACTGATCAATTATTTCATCAACAGGTTTTTTCGTCTGTTTACCCAGTTCAAGGGCGAAATATATGTCTCCGTTATTCATCCCGAATTTTGCTCTCATCTCATTGATTTTCGGGATGGGGACACCGAATTCAGCTGAAAGTTCGGCGGCAAAATTGTCTTTTGAGGCAGAGGTCTGTGCGCTGATCTGTTTCAGGTATGGTGAAAAGTCATCTGCTCCGAAAAGTATAGAAGCGCCGGACAGAAGAAAAAATGCTACAATAACTGGGAAAAATACTTTCAATAGAGATTTCATTAAATTCCTCCGGGAAAAATGTTGTGACTGCTGGTATAATTATATATTAATATATATAGAAAAGTGAAATCTTTTTTTTGTATTATCTGTTTCACATTAATCAATTTATACCGGCGAAAGACCCGGATGAAGACTGGAGTGGAATTTTATTCCGGAAACCTGATTTTTATTTATAAAAGGAGAATAATGTCGCATGATTAAATGGGAATGGAATAAACGGCTTGAAACCGGTATTGAAGAGATTGATGAACAGCACCACGAGCTTTTTAACAAAATTGATAAACTCGAGCTTGCGATCTATTCAGGGAAGAGCTCGCATGAACTGAAGATCCTTGTGGATTATCTTGAATCCTACGTGAATGAACATTTTGATTCAGAGGAGAAGGTCATGCTTAATGCCGGCTACCCGGGTTTCGCGAAGCATTCCCGCCAGCACAATGAGTTCAGGGCATATTTTGCCGAATTGATTGGGAGCTGCAGGGAGCGTGGGCCTGATTATTATCTTGCAATTGAAGTGGATAAAAAACTGAGGGAATGGTGGGAGAACCATATCCTTAAAATGGATATGGACTTTGTACCTTATGTGAAAAGACTGAAATAATATGAAACAAATTAATAATGAAAAGACCGTTGTTATAACATCCGGCATCGGAGAGGAGCTTCTAGCCTGCCTTGGTGAGATCCCCGGACTTATTATACTTGAACCTGAAAAAATTTCTGAAGCCGGGGCACGGCCTGCCGCAATTATTACAGGCGCAGACACGGTTTCCGGTTCCGTGGAACTGAGAGACTCTATGTTCCCGGGGGTTCCTGTTATTTTTGCGGGATCCGTGGAAAAGGCGCCTCCCGGCATTGATGATATCCTTCCACCTCCATATAGCGGGACTGGCATGACGGTGTTCGGACAGAGGCTTCACTATCTCAGCTCAGTGTCAAGGGAACTTGTTTCACTGCGCAGCAGGCTGCGCCACCGTGAGATATTCAACTCGATAATAGGTGAGAGCGGAGAGATGATGGACCTTTTCGCCTCCCTGGACAGGGTTATTGATTTCGACGTAAACGTGCTTGTCACAGGTGAGAGCGGCACAGGAAAGGAACTGATTGCCCGGGCAATACACGAGGGGAGCAGCAGGAGGGACGGCCCTTTCGTGGAAGTAAACTGCGCGGGGATCGCCCCGGACATTGCGGACAGCCTGCTTTTCGGCCACGTGAAGGGGGCCTTCACAGGGGCAAACAGCGATCATACCGGTTTTTTTGAACAGGCTGATGGGGGGACAATATTCCTTGATGAGATAGGCGAGCTGCACAGTGAAGTGCAGTCAAAGCTTCTTCGTGTTCTTGAGAACAGAAAGGTGAGACGGGTAGGGGGGAAGAGCGAGAGGGAGATCAGTTTCAGGGTAATCTCTGCAACAAACAGGTCACTTTCTGAAGAATCTGCTGAAAAAAAATTCAGGAGTGACCTCTACTACAGGCTGGAGCAGTTTACCATTAAAGTTCCGCCGCTCAGGGAGAGAAAGGGGGACATACCGGTACTGGCGCGGCACTTCCTCCGCGAGATATGTTCCTTTTATGACCTGGGTGAGATGTCCTTTTCAGAAGAGGTGATGCGGGATTTTGAATCACGGCAGTGGCCCGGAAACGTGCGGGAACTGCGGCATCATGTACAGCGCCTGGCGCTTCAGAGTATGGATGATGTGATAAGAGATATTGAACCTCCCGATTTCGGAACAGGGAAAAAAAAGAGAGAACCATGCGTTGAAACTGACGAGATAATCCCCCTTGAAGAGCTTGAAAGAAGAGAGATAGGGAAAGCCTATAATAAGTTTAACGGAGAGATTGAAAGGGCGGCAGTGGCTCTCGGCATAAGCAGGGCCACTCTTTATCGCAAGCTGAAGATATATGGAATTATGTGACATCCTGTCTGTCTCAAAATGAGATTTTTCTCATAAACTGTCTCAATATGAGAAAACGGTTAAGATTAACGTGGCATTCACGGGGTGAACATGTTATAGCCGGACCCTCCTCCTCCCTGAAAGATCCGTGTAGTCTTAAAGTCCTACAGTTTTAATGAAAAAGGGGAGTGTTAATCATACAGTAGTTGTAGTTTTGTTTATTTAAATTCTTCATTTCCTGTCTGAAAAATTTTCCGCGTAAAAAAATTAATTTATTCAGCCTCAAAGGTTATTGGCACGCAAGGTGCGTAATAATAAGGCATGAAAACTTAAAAGGAGGCCGGATATGAATAAAATTTTAATACTGATAATACTTGTGATGTTCGCTTTCTCCTGCGGAGGTTCCGGCGGCGGTTCCGCATCGGGCAGCAGTAGTGGCGATATATCGGTTAATGATATTGCTGATGAAACTGTAACAGCTTCAATAACGGCGGAGGCAGAGGTCGAGAGCATAAATGATGTTGTAAGAGATGAGCCTGTGCTCTCTTCAACTGTTTCTGTTGATTTTGAACTCACTGTTCTTGGTTCAGCCGGTGAACCCCTGGCTAACGCTATTATCACACTGGTTGATGAAACCGGGGCTGCTGTTACCTCTGCCGTGACTGATGAGAACGGGTTTGTAGTGTTCACATCATTATTGGAGAAGGATGATACAATAGCCACGATAGTTATTGCGGCTGAGGGTTATGACAGCCGTGAAATTTCAGTCAGTGACATAGGTTCACTCGAGGCTGTTATACGTACCATAGCTCTTGAAGTATCAGCCGAACCTGTGGCGTGGACTGACACGGACAGTGACGGAATTCCGGATGAGTTGGATGCTTTCCCGACAGACAGTGAACTTGCATTTACGGCAAATGGTAAGTTCATTATAGCCTTTGACGGTGAATATCCGGAGAAAGGCGACAGTGATTTTAATGACTATGTTGTTAAACTGCAGATAACAGAGAGCATCAATAATAAAAACGAGGTGGTTGGAGTTTCGATCCATACTGTACCTGTTGAGTCAGACATTGAGGCCGGGAACACGCTTGGAATTTATATTAAAGGTGAACGTTATATTCTGAGCGTTGGTTCGGTTGGAGTATCAGTCAGGCCGACAAAATTTAATGTTGTATTTCCTGTACCTGTTCCGAGAAGCGAAATTCAGCTCATGCCATACGACCCGTTTTTAATTCCGGGGAATGACAGTTCAAGAGGAGAAATTCATCTTCCATTTGTTGAGACTGTTTATGACGGAGCCGTGGCAGGTGAGGATGGACTTCCCTGGGTCATAATAATACCGGAAGGCTGGAAGTCGCCTGAAGAGGGAAGCTCTGTTGCGGATATGTACCCGGAGTTTGAAGCATGGTATCTTTCAGGAGGGGCTGAGTATTCTGACTGGTACCTGAACCCTGCGGAGTAGAGGGTGGAAGAATTTTAAGTTTATCCGGGGCCTGAAAAAGCTCCGGATAAATTAAATAAAAAAAGGAAAACCATAATGTTTTTATTTATATTGAATTATAGCGATTTACGATTGAATTAGTAGATTTTCTGTAATTCCCGTCCCCGACTTTGAGGAGATAAAAGACCGTGGGCGACCCCAGAAAGAGTTGTAAGCTAATCCCATGGTACTGGTTTTATGAGAAGTCAGCTTTTT
>DAIOFM010000082.1:0-16679 GCA_036745755.1 Spirochaetota bacterium
ATTAAAGGAAGGATTAATGAACCTCGAAAAATTTAAAGAACTCGGCTTATCCGAGTCAGTACTGAAGGAACTCCAGAAAAAGGGATTTGAGGAGCCTACAGAGATACAGTCAAAAATTATACCGATATTTCTGAATGATAATGTCGATATAATAGGCCAGGCCCAGACCGGCACAGGGAAAACAGCAGCTTTCGGCATACCTATTATCGAGAAGCTGGCTAAGAGCACAAAACATACACAGGCGCTGATTTTAACACCAACAAGGGAACTTGCGATACAGGTTTCAGAAGAACTTAATTCATTCAAAGGGAAAAGAAAACTTCAGATTCTGCCGGTTTACGGCGGACAGTCAATAACAGACCAGATAAGACGCCTCAAGAATGGCGTTGACATCGTAGTTGGCACACCGGGAAGGATACTGGACCATATAAGAAGAAAGAGCATCTCTCTTGCCGAGACAAAATATGTGGTCCTTGACGAAGCAGACGAAATGCTGAACATGGGATTTATAGAGGAGGTTGAATCGATCCTCAGTGAGACAAATCCTGAAAGACGCACACTTCTATTCTCCGCCACTATGCCTGAAAGCATAATGAACATAGCAAAAAAGCACATGAAAGAGTACCGGCTTGTTTCAACAAAAAATATACAGCTTACTGCCGATCTCACTGACCAGATATACTTTGAAGTTAATGATGCGGACAGGTTTGAGGCCCTGTGCAGAATTATAGACATTGCCACGGACTTTTACGGCCTTATCTTCTGCAGGACAAAGGTCGCGGTGGATGAACTCGTAAGCAGACTAATTGACAGGGGGTACGATGCCGAGGCTATTCACGGGGATCTCTCACAGTACCAGAGGGAGCGCACTCTTGAAAAGTTCAAGAAAAAAAGAAGCAACATACTTGTGGCCACCGATGTGGCGGCACGCGGGATTGATGTAATAAACCTTTCGCATGTTATAAACTATTCCCTCCCCCAGGATCCCGAGGCGTATGTGCACCGTATCGGGAGAACAGGTAGAGCGGGCCGGAAGGGGATAGCCATAACATTCATAAGCCCCAGTGAATACAGAAAGCTTATGTTTATCCAGAAAATAGCCAAAACGAAAATCCGCAAAGAACAGATCCCCCGGATTGCCGACATCGTCAATATTAAAAAATCAAGGATACAGGGTGAGATTGAACGGATTATTGATGAAAAATCCCATATTGAATATCTTAATGCCGCGAAAAATATTTTAAAAGAAGACCATCCTGAAGAGATACTGGCTGCAATAATTAAATATTCATTTGACCGTGAATTTGACGAATCAAGATACAGGGAGATAAGCGACATATCAGTAGACAGGAAAGGTACAACAAGGCTATTCGTCTCTCTCGGGAAAAAAGACGGCATGATGCCGAGAAAGCTCGTCAAACTGATTAACAACGAAAGTAAAATCCCCGCCGGAAGAATCCACGATGTCAAAATACTGGAAAGTTTTTCATTTCTTACTGTTTCATTTGAGGATGCAGAGGTAATACTTAAAAGTTTTAACAGCGGCAAAGGAAGGAAACAGGCAATTGTACAGAAAGCTAATGAATCAAAGGATTCCGGGAAAGAGAAAAAGAAGAAAAAAAAGAGCGTAAAGAAAAATCAGTAAAAAGATGAGGTATCGGATGAAATATGTCCATACAAATATAATCGCTAAAGACTGGCGTATCCTCTCCGATTTCTACATAAACACTTTTAATTGTGTTCCGGTTCCGCCGGAACGGCACCTCTCCGGAGACTGGATTGACAGGCTTACGGCATTAAAAAGCGCGGAAATAAACGGGATACATCTCCGGCTTCCAGGTTATGAAGAAGGACCGACTCTTGAAATATTCGAATATTCCCCCACAGCCACGGAAAATCCGCAAAGAGGAATTAACAGACAGGGTTTCGGTCATATCGCCTTTCTTGTAGATTCTGTTGAAGAAATCCTTGAAAAGGTAATTAAAAACGGCGGTTCAAAACTTGGCGAGACAGTTGTTAATGAGTACGCTGATATAGGAACTCTCACTGTTGTATACGCTGCTGATCCGGAAGGTAATTTCATTGAAATACAAAACTGGCAAAAACCATGATACTCGATGGAGTCGGAAATTCAGTTCAGTGCTGATTTAATAACATCAACAAGCTGCTTTTTCCTTACAGGCTTTGTCAGTATGTCGAAGGGGTTTGTGTTCCATGCCTCACTGATTGTCGCCGCGTCAGAATTCCCGGTGAGGAATATAACGGGCACATCAATTTCGCCGGTTATTATTTTCGCGGCTTCGACTCCGTCAATCTCATCCTCAAGTACTATATCCATTATTACAAGATCCGGAGGGCTGCCAAGGGCTGACCTGATAGCCTTTTTGCCGGATGCTACGCAGCCGCTTATCGTATAATTCTGTTCCAGAATAATTTTTTTAAGCATGGTTGAAATAATCCTTTCATCTTCTACAATAAGTATGCTTTTCCTCTCCGGAACCGGTTTAAATGACGATTCCTCTTCTGATTCATTTCTCTCCTGGCCGAAAATAATACGAAATTCTGCACCGCAGTCACCATTTATCTTAATTTCACCATGAAGCTGACTTACAAGCTCCCGAAGTAACAGCATCCCCATAGATTCCGATTTTACAATATCAAAACCTTCCGGAAGCCCGGGACCATTATCGCTGACCGTAAGGGCACACCTCCCCTCGCTGTATTTTTCAAAATTCACATTAATAATACAGCCGCTTCTGTCATTAAATGCATGCTTAAACGCATTCACGACAAGCTCATTAAGTATAAGACCGCATGGAATAGCGCGTTCTATAGATAGGTATTCATTATCAAGATTCAGATTAAAGACAACATCTCCATCTGTCGTGTCTCCATTGAAAGTTTTCTGCAACTCGCCAACGAGGTCTTTGATATATTCACGGAAATTAATCTTGGAAAAATGTTTATAGTGATAAAGCTTTTCATGGACAAGTGACATGGAGAAGATCCTGCTTTGAAGGGTCCTGAAAATATTCTCAAGATCAGGATTATCGCTGCCGTCAGCCTGGAGTGCAAGCAGACTTACTACAAGCTGCATATTGTTTTTAACCCTGTGATGTATTTCACGCAGGAGTATATCCTTCTCCTTTAATGACTCTCTTATCCCGTTCTCGGCCTCCTTTCTGGCAGTTATATTTTCAGCCACAACAAGAATTCTCTGAATCTCCCCCGTGCAGTCAGTAAGTGGAACTGTTTTATAAAACTGATACTGGCCGTTAAAAAACAGCTCAAAGGATGTTTCATTACCTGCAAAAGTATCGTCTAAATATTGCTTAACCACGAACAGCATGTCCCTATAAACATCTTCCACGGAGAGGCCTATCAGCCTCCAGGGATCAACACTGGTTCTTTTAAATTCCTGCCCTGCCGCGAACCCTATTGTGTAATCCTTCTCTATAATGGCCAGATAGGAATTAGGTATGTTCAAAGCAATGGTAAGGAGGAGAGTTTCATTGTCCTGCAGTTCTTTAAGAATTTTTTTATATTCATCAATGGTTTCAGTCAGAAGCGAGTTTGTTTTTATAAGTTCATCTGTTCTTACATTTACGACATCCTCTAAACTTCGATGCATTCTGCTCATGGATACATAATTTTTAATTCTTGTGGTGACCTCCCATTTTCTAAAAGGGCGGACAATACCGTCTGTAAATCCCGCTTTAAATGCGGCTTCACAGACGGTATCGTCATCTGCAGCAATAAAGATAAACGGGACGTTCCTCATCTGCGGCTCTGATTTAAGCATACCGCATAGTATATTCCCCCTCTCTGACTGCAAAACATCTATTATTACACAGTCAGGAATTTCATCTTTTACTTTACCAGCAGTAACATCTTCACTTACGGCTATTTTCAAATTACATCCGTTCTCTGAAAGAAGTGAGTAAAGGGGATGCAGATCATCAGCACTGTCGGAGATTAAAAGGATTGTACTGTTATCAAAAATCATCAGAACTTCCTGATAGAATAAACCGTTCAAATTATATAACATTATAATACAGAGAATATAAATAATAAACCAGAATTATTTGCCGGTAAACAGGGCTGGAAGCATAATAAAATTCTTGTATAAACCGGTTTAAACAATTTTAATAACCGGTTATAAGGGAAATTATGATAAAGAATAAAATAATAATCACTATATCGCTATCAATTATCTGCCTTGTAATAATTTATTCAGATGCCGCGGAAATGCAGAGCTGGGGATATATTCCTCACTATACCTCATTAACGGATAAGTCAATTTCAGAGGCGGTAAATGAATACGATATAATCTCTGCTTCAGGTTTCTATATAACCCCTTCAGGCTCCATTTTAAGGGAAAAAACATCCTATATACTCAGTATTATTGCTGAATGCAGGAAAAAAGGCCGTATTTTTTATCCAATGATTACTTTTAAAAATCCAACAGCCGGAATAAAATTATTATCCTCTGAAAAAGCAAGAATCAACTGCGCGGGCAGCATAAAGGCTCTAATCAGTAAAAATCAGTTTGAGGGCATACACCTGGATCTTGAGTATATACCGCCGCGCTACGTTCATGCACTTCAGTTACTTCTTAAAGAAATAAAGAAGAGAGCGGGAAATAAAAAAATCACATTCGCCCTATACCCTCAGGTTGATTATAACTCACCATACAGAGGGTTCCATGATATACCTAAAATCTCCCCTTACATAGATGAAGCTGTAGTCATGTGCTATGATCTCCACAACCGGAAAACAACTCCGGGGCCGGTTACTGATCTTAAATGGTCCGAGAAAAACATTGCATACCTGCTAAAGCATCTTGAGCCGTCAAGAATATGGCTTGGGATACCTGCCTACGGCTATATCTGGAACAACCGGATATCGGCGAAGGCGGTTTCCGCAAAACACGCGGCTAAACTTGCGGAAAGATTCGGTTCGAGCAGATCAGCATCGGGAACGCTTTACATCCGCTATAAAAAAAACGGTTTAAACGAAGCATATGTTTCAGACAGGCATACCCGGAAAGAGATGATAAAACTTTCTGAAAGATACAGGCTTGCAGGATGGGCTCTCTGGAGAGTCGGATTTGAAGATTAATGGCCTCAACCCCATACAGCAATATATTCCAATCTGAATTCCCCTTTTAATATTACGTACATCTAAAACTATAAAAATTTTTTCATATAACATCATGACTATAAAAAAATTATTATGTAAATTCTGTTTATGCCGATAGATTAGATGTGACATAACTTCAATCAATCATACAAAGAAAATTCAGAAACAGGAGAGAATAGTGAAGAATAAAACATTCCGTGATTTACTGGAGAAATACATTGAAATAAAAGGGCTTGATATTGTGGTCGTACTTAAAGACGGATCAGAAGTAGAACTTTATAAAAACAGGCAGATTATTGACGATATGATAATAACTCTGGACAATTGTGAAAACAGCCAGAAAATTCCTATTTCCAATATAAAATCTGTAGATATGTTCGCGGCGTAAGGCAGCCGATATAAGTCTGCTATTTCTTCCCGGCAGACTTATATCTGATTGTTCTGATCAGGTCGTTTATAGCTTCTGCAGCAGCGTCATTGATAGTATAGGAGGCCCTTGTAAGAGAACCTGTCCATACAATTTCCCCTGTTTTACACGAGACCATTCTTGCAGTAATACCAACTGATGAAGTCAACTCAAGCCATGAAAAAATATATAAAAATGAAGTGGAAGACTGGAATGTCTTATAATCATGAACAGATCCGTATACCATATAATCCGCCCCGATAGCAGTACCTGTATCCATAATCCATACTGACGCGAACTCATTCTTTTCAAGAAATTCATAATCAGCCTCAACAGCCGTTTTCTCGACCTCTATGACTTTAAATCCCCTTTGAAGAAGGATCGATTCAAAAAGATTGTTTACCAGTTCACCTGAATTATTCCCCTCTTTATCGTTAAAATCTTTAAATGGCAGAACCGCTATCTTCACGTTAGCTTTATCAATACTTCCCCTGTTGTAAAAAGAGGGTTTACTTACACAGGCACTATGTACCAGCGGAAAGACAAGCAGCAACAGTATAATTCCCCTTTTCAACTTTTCCATAAAAACCTCATATTTAAAATGACTTTCCGACACCTATTTTAAAAAAAATGACAATCCCGCTGCTTGTAAAATCCTCGCCTGTCGGGACATCGATCTGCACTGTCTCCTCGTCTGAACTGATCAGCCTTGCCCCAATACCGGCCATTAATTCAGGACAGAGGAATACATCCTCCATTATTTCATAATCACATCCGAAAGAAAGCAATACATGAACGATATAGGAATTCGGATCATCAATAGTCGAAAACTGCATAAAAGGACCTGCACCGAACCAGGGGTTAATCGGCTGAAGGTTAAAATGACGCAGAACTGAAAATCCGACTTCATGAAGCGGAATTTCCCCTGCCCGCTGATCAATATCTCTTACATCACTGTTTATGACAGAGGGATAGAAAAACCAGTTAGTTCGCATAGATATATAAGGATTGAGAAGATAATCAAAAAACCATCCCGTAGCTGAAGCATATGTCCATGTCGCATCGTTTTCCACCTGGACCGATCCGGATTCTATTGCAAGATATGAAGACGCCCATGACATAGTAAGATTAGGTCCGAGTATCCTCCTCTTGGCAGCATAAAGAGAAGAATCCGATACAAATCCCAGTATAAGGATAATCAGAACTGTAAAAAGCCTGGTCTTCATCCAATCCGTTTAAAAATACTTTAATTCAGTATTTTTTCCTTTCCCTGTCGTGATTAAGTTTGTTCATAATATAAAGAGAAAAATATGCCCCGATAAATCCGGCAATAATATTCACCCCTGCTCCCCTTGAAAGGAAATCAAGGACAACGACAAATAAATCGTAAAAAATTCTATCCAGCACAAGTCCCCCTATCAATGCTCCGATAACACCGACAACAAGACCACCTATATATCCTCCGAACAGATCCCTTCTTTTAAGATTATAAAAAATAAATGCGACCAGTGCTCCCAGACTTGTATATATCAGAATTGCTTTTACAACAATCAGAAAACTTCTCAGTCCTTCAGACATATAATTACACCTCTTCTATAAATTTAATAACGGCACCTGAATTACAGCAAAATCTTATTCAGTATTTATATCTTCACTTATCTCAGATAAAAAAGTTCCATTACCCCCGACGCCAAAGGCGACGGGGGTATATTATTTATACTTTTTACACTAAAATATACATTCAGTAATTATTACTGAATCTTATTTAAAAGTACACACTACTTATGTAAAGAATATTTCTCCCTTACCTTCCCGCAATACTTCAAATATATCTCCTGATAAATCAACTATTGTTGAAGGTTCGGCAGGTTTCGGCCCCGCGTCAATAACCACATCAACCTCGTTCCTGTAGACCTTTTCAAGTTCACGGGGATCTATAATATATTCCCCTGACAGGTTAAAAACACTTGTAGCAAGAATAGGCCTGCCCAGGGCCTTAACAATATCAAGAGCTATATTATTATCAGGGATCCTGACTCCTATTGTTTTCTGGTTGGTCACCACGATCTTCGGAACCAGTTTTGAAGCCTTAAATATGAAAGTATAAGGCCCGGGAAAAGCCTTTTTCATAACTTTAAAAGCGGGATCAGAAACATTTCTTACATACTCGGAAATTTCAGACAGATCAGTAAAGATAAAGCTGAGGGGCTTTTTTCTGTCCATTTTTTTCAGCCTGTAAATCTTCTCAATGGCCCTCTTATCTTTAATATCACAGCCGTAGGCATATACAGTATCTGTGGGAAAAACAATAACACCACCATCCTCCAGAACATCTTTTACTTTCTGGATAAGCCGTGGCTGCGGATTTTTTTCATTAATCACAAATATCATAAATTTAGGCCCTGACAGATCTTAATATAATGCATACTAATCAGTTTCCTGCAATAATAATTTAATCAGGCCGCTTAATCAAAATCCAAAAAAAGGAAGAATAATCAATCCCCTGCTCTCCTCTAAATAAGAAAGGCTTTTGCGGACAGCGCGTTCCGCAAAAGCCTTTAACCTGGTAAAATTACATGTAGGAGTGTAATTTATTATCAATCAAGATTAATATCGGTCTCTGTGGTGAACCCTTTAGTTTTTTTCTATGCCGAACCTAACTTTTACAGAAAAAAAGTACCTTAAGAGCTGTTCAGGGAGAATAAAATATTTGACTGCCTGTAATAATTATCAGATATATACCCGTTCTGAAATAATTCAGGGTCATTAATAATTCCTGAATATATTTTAGTGTAATAGATAAAATTTATAATAGTTAAATAATAATGGCTGGATAATAATGAAGATAAGATTCCTTATTATATTTTCGATACTGATGTTTTTCGCTCTAAACTCCTGTTACGGGAAACCAGTCGCGCATTTCAATAAAACAGTGCACGACTTTGGCGTTGTCCGGAAGAATGCCTCTCTGACATACACTTTCATTTTAACCAACAAAGGAACATCCACCCTCAGGATTGAAAGACTTCGGGCCGGGTGAGGATGCACAGCAACTTTCCTTTCTGAAAGGGAGATCCCTGCCGGTGGCAGTGGAAAACTTAAAATCGAATTTTATACAGATGAACGTGAAGGACAGTACAATAAGGGAATAACTGTTTACACCAATGATCCTGAAAGAGAAATTATACGGTTAATATTAAAGGCTTTTATATCAAATTAAACTCGCAATCCCGCCTGAAAATTGTTATTATAATTATTACTATGCCTGTTTTTAAAAGAAATACGGGCTATAAACTTATATAAAATTACAGATATGAATGAAATCAACGGTTACAGAACAGCTCCCGGTCTGCCCAACCCACTGGGTGCCAATATAATTAACAATGGCGTTCAGTTCTCCCTTTTTACCAGAAACGCAACAGGTATAAAACTTGTACTTTTTCATTCAGCTGATCCGGATTCGGAATTCACCGAAATTCAGCTTGATCCGTTTCTTAATAAAACCGGGGATGTCTGGCACATCTGGATTGAAGGCATAACTGAAGGTCAGATATACGGATACAGAGTCAACGGGGATTATGATCCTTCAAGGGGACACAGGTTTAATGAGAACAAGCTCCTCCTTGACCCCTATGCCCGTGCCATAACAGGAAATTTCCAATGGGACCTTTCGAAGGCTAGAGGCGTAATACATGGTTCGGAGGACGAAATAAATTCATTTTCAATGATCGACAGCGCCCCATCTGTGCCGAAAAATATTGTTCTGAACGGCCGGAATGAAATTGTTAAAAATCCGATAAGGATTCCAGAAAACGATCTCGTGATATATGAACTTCACGTAAAAGGCTTTACCGCCCATGAATCATCAGGAGTCAGCGCGCCCGGGACTTTCAGGGGGCTCACTGAAAAGATACCATACCTTAAAGACCTTGGCGTGAACGCGGTGGAACTCCTCCCTATCCAGGAATATGACGAATATGAAAATATTAATATAAACCCCGTAACAGGTAAAAGGCTGAAAAACTACTGGGGCTACAGCACCATCGCGTTTTTCGCGCCCAAGGGGAGCTATTCATCATCCGGTTCACTGGGGGGACAGGTCAGAGAGTTCAGGGATATGGTAAAGCAGTTTAATGAAGCCGGGATTGAGGTCTTCCTTGATGTTGTTTTCAACCACACCCATGAAGGGGACCACCGGGGGCCTACGCTGTCATTCAGGGGAATCGACAACTCCATCTATTATATACTTGATGACGATAAAAGGTACTATAAAAATTTCTCGGGTTGCGGGAATACCGTAAACTGCAACCATCCTCTGGTAAGGCAGTTCATACTGGACTGCCTGAGATACTGGTTTATAGAGATGGATGTTGACGGGTTCAGGTTTGACCTTGCATCAATACTTGGAAGGGACCAGAAAGGAGACATGCTCTCAAACCCGCCTCTTATTGAATGGATAGAAGAAGACCCTATACTCAGGAACGTAAAAATAATTGCAGAAGCCTGGGATGCCGGCGGCGCATACCAGGTCGGGGAATTTCCCGGCAGGTGGGCCGAATGGAACGGCAGGTACAGGGATGACATCAGAAGGTTCTGGAGAGGGGACAGGGGTTTCAAGGGGCTTTTTGCCACCAGACTTACAGGAAGCTCGGATCTGTACAACACTTCATCGCCCTGCCGCAGTATCAACTTTATCACCTGCCACGACGGGTTTACCCTGAACGATCTTGTCAGCTATAACAGTAAACACAATATAGAAAACGGGGAAAACAACCGGGACGGGGAGAACCATAATTTCAGCTGCAACTGGGGAATAGAAGGGATAAGCGCGCCCCCGGAAATTGAACGGCTGCGCATAAGAATGATAAAAAATTTCACAGCAACCCTGTTTCTCTCCCTGGGAATTCCGATGATGCTTTCAGGAGATGAATTCAGAAAGACCCAGAAAGGGAACAACAACTCCTATTGCCAGGACAATGAAATATCATGGCTGGATTGGACTTTTGCTGAAAAAAACAGGGAAATATACGAATTTACTAAAAAGATGATAGAGTTCCGTAAGATCCATCACATCCTGAGATCATCAAGATTCTATTCAGGAGAAAAAAAGAAGGGTTACAAAACCGAGGATATACTATGGATGACTCCTGATAATAAAAAACCTGACTGGAGCGACGATAAACTCTGCATTGCGGCCCTGGTAAACGGTGCTTACGCTGAGGAGCTATTCCTCCTCCCCGATTCAGATTTTTACATGATGTTTAACCCCTCTGAAACAGAAATGCTTTTCAAAATACCGGAATCACCCTGCGGCAGAGAGTGGAAAATTTCAATTAATACCTCTGCATCAGAGGGGGAGGACATCTTCACTGACGGCAGTGAACCTGTTCCGGGACAAAAAGAGATAATGGTAAGCTCCCACTCCCTTATTGTCCTTATATCGTAAAAATTATTTTATACCGGCTTTCTCGTTCAGCTCCTTAATAAGCTTTTCGGTCATACTGTCATCCATGCCATGAGCCTTCATCCCCTGCGCTATAGTTTCCGACACGCTCAACCTGCAGCCGATACAATGAAGTCCGTAACTGCCGAGCACGGGAGCCGCCTCGGGATAATCACTGAGAAGTTCTCCAAAAGTCATGTCTTTGTTTATTTTCTGTGACATAATCAACCTCTAACCCGTTATGATTTACAAAAATGCTTTTCAGAAACAATCCCATAACACTGTTTTGAGCAAATTACACATCAAAAACCCTGAACAGGCAGATAAGCCCATAAGACAGGTTAAGGAGCAATCTTATTACATTTTATCTTTACAAAAAAAATATCGGGTAAAAAGTGTCTATAATATTTTTCAGAAAATATGAAATATTTGACAGAAAAACATGCGGATTTTCACCATATAATGCCGATAATAAGATAACCGGAAAAATATCCAGCTGAACTTATGAGCATAATTTTAGTAATAGCACTTGTAATAATTCTACTCCTCCTGGCATGGGCCCTCTTCGGCTCCGGTGGCGGACGTACAGACGCAGCGGAGAAAAAACCGCTCCCTGAAAATGATGAACCTGAAAGGGTACTTCGCAGGAGAGCATCAGACAGGGCCATTGAAAAGGAATTCCCGGAAGAACCTGAGCCAGCTGGCCCCGGAAGGGAAAGCCCTGTTGAGGCACAGGAACAGTCAGGGAACCTGAATCTTCCCTTCTCAGCAAATGAGATAATTCCTGAAAGCTCCAGATTCAGACTCTACAAAAGAACCCTTATAAATTCAGAAGTCTACGCGCGGAAGGGGGATATCGAGACCGCTATTTCTCTCTTCAGGGGAGTACGTGACCGGATACTCGACAGTTCCGTACGGGAAAAAATAGATGCCAACATTGAATACCTGAACCGGTTCAGGCAGAGACGGGACGATGACATAAAGAAAAAGATCGAATCAAGGCTTTCTGAACAGCAGCAGGGGGGTGAGTTAAGGCTGAAAATAGACGGACCGGTACCCTCAACGATCAATATAGGCCTCCCCGAGAAGGGTATAAACTCAGATGAAATAATAGATAAAATATCAAACCAGATTTCAAAAGAACTCAATACTATTAAAGGCGATGTTGACCGGCTTAAATCAAAACCTGAAGACAAATTTGATCTTGATGATTATGCGGAATTTGCCAGTCTCCAGCATGAGCTGAAACTCCTTAAGGAAAAATTCTCGGAACTCAACGAAGACAGGGAAAAAGCCCTTAATGAGCTTTCCAGGTTAAGGGAACTGAAAGAGCAGCAGGTCGCACGGGATGAAGAGAGGGGGCAGAGCGAACTTCTGAACCATATACGCAGCGAAATGGAGAAACTAAACAGCCTGAAAAGTTCACTGGACAATCTCCATAGCCGCTTTGATGAAATGGCCGAGTTAAGAATACCTGAAGCCAGACGTGAACCGGCGGTTATTGAAGCACGTTACGAGGCGCCAATACCTGTCCACTTTGATCCGAAACCGGTCCTCGAAATACTTGAAAAACTGAACCAGAAAATGCCTGAACCGGAAAAGGAGAAGCTCCCCCCTGCACCGGAACCGGCCGCAGATGAAATTACAGAGGAACAGTTCACTGAAGATGAACTGAAACAGCTGGAGGAACCTGAAAGTTCTGAAGATATCCCGGAATTCGAGGAACCCGGACCCGCCGACGATCTGACACTTGACGAGATTGAAGGTTTCGAAGAGGAGATTACTCCTGAAGAAGAGGCCCGTCAAAGGGAGGAGGAGCTATTCCCTGAACCTGAAATATTCCCTGCACCGGAGCCGGCCGCAGATGAAGTTACAGAAGAACAGTTCACTGAAGATGAACTGAAACAGCTGGAGGAACCTGAAAGCACTGAAGATATTCCGGAATTCGGGGAACCTGAGCCCGCCGATGATCTGACACTTAATGAGATTGAAGGTTTCGAAGAGGAGGTTACGCCTGAAGAAGAGGCGCGCCACGAGGAGGAATTGTTCCCTGAACCTGAAGAGGATGTCCCCCCCACTCCCCCTGCTGAAGAAACCGGATTGAAGAAGGAACCGGAGGAGGACACGGTTATACCTGAAGAATTACTTCAGAAGGAAAAAGAGAAGGAGATAGAAAGGTACACCGAAGGGGAGGAAGACGCCAACGACTTTGATCTGATAAGTGAATATGGAAAAACCAAAGATGACAGCACGCTGACGGATGAGGACATATTCGAAAAAATTCTGAAAGATGATCAGAAAAAAACAGATGATTCACAGTTTGAGATACTCGGGGATAGACAGAATGAGGAGCCGGAATACAGTTTTGATGATTCCCGACTCGATGAGAAGAAAAAAAACGATCTTGATTTTTATAAAAAATTCATCAAACCGGACAGGATCAAAAAAAGGGAGCTCCCGATCCTCAGGGTCAGCTACGATTTCAAAAAACTCCCTGATGAATTCAGCCTTTCACGGGAAAAAAACATACTTGAATACTCATTCTATAAGTATAAACCGATGCTTCAGAAAGCTGATGAATTCATTAAACACAGGCAGGTCAGGGATGCAATAAACTACTACAAGGTAGTTGCCGATCAGAATATACCGGTTGAATTCAAAGCAATGATAAGAAAAAATATTAGAGACTTGACAGAATACCTCGAAAAATACCTCAGTTCAGAGTAATACAGGTTGTAACAAATCACATGGATATTTTCTAATTTTATAATTCATGTAATAGAGTTAAAACCCGTATAACTGAAAATTATTCGTTTAACTAATATTTCATAAACAAAAGAGTTTTTATAGAATATAAAAAATGTCGCTATATAATATTGTAATTTATTTTGCGGCCTATTCTTTTACAGGCTGGATAATTGAAGTAATATACCGTTCGTCCAACAGCAGAAAATTAATTAACCCCGGTTTCCTGTTCGGCCCGTTTGTACCAATATACGGAACAGGTGGAATTTTTGTATCTCTACTTTATCTTAAAATATCATTGTTCCCCGTTCCGCTGCAGTTTTTTATATACATGTTCATTCTTACGGCTATTGAATATATAACGGGTGAAATTTTTGAGCGTTTTTTCCAGTTGAAACTTTGGGACTATTCAGACAATAAATTCAACTTAAACGGAAAAGTAAGCCTCCTGTTTTCTACCGCATGGGGGCTACTTGCACTTATTGTTGTAACCTATATACATCCTCTCATATCTTATCCTATCAGTAAAATCGGGGATGAACAGGCTACGGCAACAAGCGGAATCCTGCTGGTTTATTTCATAACTGATGCAGGCTTTTCAACCGCATCACTCAACAGGTTCAGAAGGGATATACTATATCTTTATGAAAAATACTCCCTTCTTACTAACAGTGAAGTTCAAAGGATTATTGATTCATTCAGAAGGATTCTTACAGCTTTCCCCGATCTGAATATTCACGTTAATTCAAAACTTAATATAAAGCTTAAAAACAAGGCGGAACAGATGAAGAAAAGACTCACACAAAGCATTGAAACAATTATCAGTGAAAGAAAGCCTGCAGAGCAGGAATATAACGCTATAGTCGCAGACATACTTGCAAACGAGGAATTTTTGAAACTGCAGAATTATTTTCACCACAATTCCTCCATATATGAGCACGTCAGGATTGTATCATATCTTGCCTACAGGCTCTGCAAATACCTGAACCTTGATTATAAATCCGCCGCAAGAGGTGCTCTTCTCCACGACTTCTTTCTGTATGACTGGAGGGATCACGACGAACCTGATCTTGCCAGAAACAAATATCACGGTATGGCCCATCCGAAAATAGCCCTGAATAATGCCATGCAAAATTTCATTCTGAATGATCTGGAAAAGGACATCATAGTTAAACATATGTGGCCCCTCACTCTTATCCCCCCGAAATACCAGGAGTCTTATATTGTTACATTTACCGATAAATACGTAGCATCCAGGGAATTCATCGATGAATTCCGCAGAAGAAAATTCAAATTCAGGAAAAGCCGTCCCCTCAATTGATTTTTTTGTCTCTCTCTGCTTGACAAAAAAAGGAGAGACTCATATATAATACCTGTCTGAACAACTTCCCCAAATAAATAAATTCAGGATGCATAACATGAAACAGCCGGGTTTTGATAATGAATTATATCTTAAAGAACAGAGCGAAGCTATCCTCGGGCGCATTGAAAACTCCGGTTTTTCAAAACTCTATCTGGAATTCGGCGGGAAAATACTCTTTGATTACCATGCGGCAAGGGTCCTCCCGGGATTTGATCCCAATGTAAAAATGAAGCTCCTCTCAAGAATGAAAGATTCCGTAGAAGTCATAATGTGCATCTGCGCCATTGATATTGAGAAAAAAAAGATAAGAGCCGATTTCGGAATCACATATGATACAGATGCGATGAAAACTATAGATGATTTCAGCGAATGGGGTATAACTGTCAGGGCTGTGGTAATAACCAGGTACGAAGAACAGCCCGGTGCAATGTCGTTTCTACATAAGCTTGAAAGGAGGGGGATACGGGTATATACCCACAGGTTCACAAAAGGTTACCCCACCGACGTTGACCTCATTGTAAGCGAGGAGGGATATGGTGCGAATGAATTTATTGAAACTCAAAGACCTATTGTTGTAATTACCGGCCCGGGCCCGGGAAGCGGTAAACTTGCAACATGTTTATCCCAGATGTATCATGAGCATCAAAGGGGGGTTAAAGCAACCTACGCCAAGTTTGAGACCTTCCCGATCTGGAACATTCCTTTGAAACACCCGGTAAATATCGCTTACGAAGCCGCTACTGCAGAACTCAGAGATGTAAACATGCTGGATCATTTCCATCTCGACGCATATAATGAAAAAACCGTTAATTACAACCGGGACTTAGAGGCATTTCCGCTTCTTAAAAGAATTATTGAAAAAATCACGGAAGCACCTGCTTTTTATAAATCACCTACTGACATGGGAGTAAACCGTGCCGGCTTCGCCATTATTAATGATGAGGCTGTAAAAGAAGCGTCAGCACAGGAAATAATAAGAAGATATTTCCGCTACTCCTGTGAGTACGCCATGGGTCTCTGCGACAGGGAGACTGTACAAAGGGTTGAACTTCTCATGAAAGATATGGAGCTGGCTGAGACTGACAGGCCGGTTGTCATTTCCGCCAGAAATGCGGCAGAAAAAGCCAGAGAAAAAGGTAAAGGTAATAAGGGGATATTCAGCGGCGCCGCTATTGAGCTTAACGACGGTTCTATTGTTACAGGATACAACTCCCCTCTTATGCATGCAACTTCAAGCGTTGTACTGAATGCGGCTAAAAAACTTGCCGGAATTCCCGCGAATATAGATCTGCTGCCATCCTACATCCTTACATCTCTTATGAATTTTAAAGGAGATATACTTCAGGGAGCACAGGTAAGCCTTGATCTCGAAGAAACCTTAATAGCACTGGCTATAAGCGCCACAGCAAACCCCGGAGCTGAAGCAGCAATGCATAAGCTTAAAGAGCTGGCCGGTTGCGAGGTCCACCTGACACATATGCCTACCCCCGGAGATTCCGCTGGTCTTCGCAAACTGGGCCTTAATACAACAAGTGATCCCGATTTCGCATCCAAAGCTCTTTTTATCGGTTAATCTGTTT
>DAIOFM010000083.1:0-16678 GCA_036745755.1 Spirochaetota bacterium
TCGTTTTTTGTTTTTTCAAGAGCAGTGGTGTATGAAACAGCCAGTGATTTTCCCTCGGCCAGGGAACCGTAAAACCCTCCTGCAAACACCCCCCTGTTAAGTTCGCTCACAGGGGATGTATTTATCATCGCGGATTTTATTCCTGAAATCCTGGCGCTCAATGCGAAATCCACAGGGCCTGCGCCGCTGTATTCATCAAGGGTTGCGTAGAGAAAATCGGGACTTCCAGTTGCTGAAGTTAAAGTTCTGCCGCTCACAAGGAATCCTTTTTCAGAAGATGTGTACTGTATATCCCCTGTAACGTGCGCCATGCGGGATGATTTTGAATCTCCTGTGCTGATACCGGATTCACGGGCTGCAACCATCTCAACGTGAGACTGGAACCCTGAACCTTCCCCTCCGACAAAACTGACCCTGTCAAGTGTTCCCCCTTTTGAATGTGTGAGCAGGAGGGGCGATGCCAGGTAGACAATTCTCAGTTCCTCTGAAAGCATCTTTCCTTTGCCGATAATTTCAAATGGTATCTGCTCAGTATAACTATCAGGCGATATAAGGAGTAGCTTTCTGCTTTTAAAGTAGGTCGCGAAGGGCTCGAAGAATGTATAGAGGTCCCCTGATGCTTTTTTTACATCTGAATCTTTAAGCACGGCGAGCCTGTATTTTTTCAGCAGCCCGGACATTGTTTTATATCCCCCCTCAATCCAGAGGGCCTTTTTCATCTTTTTATCAACAAGCCAGACAAAGAGATCATTTTTAACTTTTGAAATATTCAGGTACCCGCATTTTTCAGGGAGCGCCTGCTGTATCGCGGTTATATCTATTGTGCCTGCCATTTTTACAAGGTTAACTCCTGTAACTGCTGAGGAGAGGATCAGCTTTTTCATCTCGTTGTAGTAATGGGCGTCTGAATGCTGTCCTGTTTTCATCTTGTAGTTGATATATTCATCAAAAACATTTTCAGTCATCTCCCTGTAGCCGTGTATGTTCAGAACCGCGGGGTTGAGTTTCAGGTAACCCAGGGATGAACTGAAAAGTTTTTCAAATAGGGCGGCGTCTGCTGTTGTGGCTTTTTTCAGGCTGCTGAGCCTGTTCAGTTCTATCATTGAAAGCTGAAGGTTGAGCAGGTATTTTTCTTCAGGCTTAAGGGAACCCAGGCTTTTAACTTTGCCGCATTTCAAAGCAGCTTCGTTATAGTCCCCTTTTTTTATTAAAAGATCGGCAAGGAGAAGCTGCAGCCCCGCATAATTCTGATCTTCAGGCGTGAACCTTTCATCAGCGGCTGACGCTTCGTTATACGCATCGCTGTAGCTGCCTGCTATCATATACTCAACAGCTATCCTGTACATTGAACTTCTTATTTTATGGAATATCGATGACTCGGATGAGACTTTTTTTATCAGTCCGAGTATACTCAGTTTCTGTCTCTGTGACCTCTGTTCATCTGCCGCTTCATAACATCTTTCAAGGAGAGCGATGGATGCGGGTGTTGCTGCGACCTTTGATATACTTTCAAGATCAAGTCTTCTGATATAGCGGGCGGGCTCATCCTCCAGCCCGTTATTAAGGACCGTCAGAGGAGGGTATACTGATATGCTGTCAAAGGCTTCTCCGCTCTTGATTAGTTTCAGGCTTTCATCAGCCGCTGTCTCAGAAGATGAAAGCGCCAGGTCCAGTATCCTGTCTATCCTTGGCGAGAGCTTTACGTCAGGATTTTCTCCTGTTATTATGAATTTCATCATCTGTTCATTAATGGAAAGATATTTCATTTTTTCAATTTTGATAATTTCCCTGCTGGTGTCAGGGTTAAAGAGGTATATGTACTGTGATGCCAGTACCAGGTATCTTTCGGCAGGGAGTAGTGTGCTGTAAGGCTTTTTTATTTTCAGGATTTTTTCACAGGATGAATCCCGACCGTTTACAGCGTCAAACACCGCGTCAATAAATTCAAGGTCCTGGTATTTAGCAGCACCTGTTATTTTTTGCCTTTCAACAATTGCCTGGGCAAAATCCCCTTTATGCAGAAGTGTGTAGATCCTTCTAAGTTTCAGCGCGATATCCTCTTCAGGGGAGGATGGAGTATATGTTTCGAGAGCCCTGATCGCGGCTGCGTAGTCCCCTTTCAGAAGCTCCAGCAGCCACCTGGATTTGGCATACTTATATTTTTCATCCGGCGACATGGCATCCCATCTTGCAAGAGAAACTTCGGCGTCAGCAAGCCTTCCGTCTCCAAGGTTTTCTGTGAATGATGAATATTCGGCGTCAGCGGTTTTTTTGAAGTCAGCAGGTTTCTTATCGTTCAGGGCGTTGATGTATCCCGCCTTGATATATTTTTTCCCGGAGGAACTGAAGCCTTTACCGCTGTAAAGTGCTGAAAGGATTCCTGAAAGTTCCCCTCCCTGTGAATAAATCAAACTGCCGGTTCCGGAGTAGAGAGCGGCTTCAAGCATAAGCGAGAGGCGGCTGCTTTCAGCGACTGTGCCGCTCAATATGATATAGTATGGAGATATGCCGCTCTTTGAAAAGAGTGATTCAGGGGTGAACATCCCCCCCCCTTCAGCCTTCTCTATTAACACGGCATAACCTGAAAGGGTTGTCTTATCAGAAAACATTTCCACGGAGATTTCGGGCAGGGGCCTGCCCACCCCTCCCGCTGCTGAAAGGACTTTGCCGGCCGGGTAGTTCCCGCTGGAGAAGCTGTCAGCCCTGTCTATACAGTTTATAAAAGCAAAATCTCCGGTTATTGATTCCCTGTATTTCATTATAAGCTCCAGGGATGTATCATTTGCAAGTATAAACACCGGTTTCTTCAGAGAATTTTCAGAGATAAATGCCGTGATAGCATCAGCGCTGTCGGATTTAAGGTATTCTGAAGTTATCTTTCCGTTAGAAAGGGTCCATGAGTAAAGCCCATCTGAAGTGCGGGCAAATGAGAGGATATCGTATTCTGTTTTATAATTTGCATTTCCGGGTTCAATGTAAGGTGCGATTTTTCTGTTTCTGATGTTATTCAGGAGCCTGTTGAGGAGTTCATTCTGCTTTTTCTCCCTGGTGTTAAGGTCTGTTATTTCCGGTGAATCGGAGGCTGACCCAGACATAAGGAGAGAGGATCTTTTATCTCTTATTTCGCTAAGTTTTGAAATTTCAGAGATGTAATCTGAATAAAGCTCCATGTCATATTCGTCACTGAAAACAGGGTTGATTGAATTTACAGATGTAATACGGTCAATCCTGGAGAGCCTTTCGTTCACTGAGAATGATTTATCTTTTCGGCCTGAATTTATAAGAAATTCCGTATATCCGTTATATATGATTTTTATCCGTCCGGCCCGTGATGTATAGAGCAGCGGGTGTTCCTCTATTCGGGAGACAGAGGCTGACATATATCTGTCAGCGAGACTCCTGTAGTCGCCGCTTTCAACCTCCTTTCCGTATTCCGCAAGGAAGTTCCCAAGCGCGTAGTTTGCCAAAATGCCTGTCCATCCAAGCCTGTACTGTTCGGATAAATTCCTTGCGTCTATTAACGCAACATAGGCTTTTTCATGTTCTCCTGTTTTCTCGTAGCATGATGCCGCGTTTATCATGAGTTTTATCTTCAGTTCAAGCTTTCCCTGGCTTTCCGCAACGGGAATTGCCCCTTCAAACATTTTAAGGGCCTCGGCATAAAGGGTGTAAAGTTCTCTGTTGCGGGCATAAAGGTTATATGCACGGTTTCCGGAATTTTCTTTAACTGCTGAGGAATAAAGGAGCTCCGCCCTGTAGAATTTCATTATGGCAATGGATGTGTCCAGCTCATAATATATTGAAGCTGTCTCCTCCTCTATACGTTTTTTAAGTTCTTCGAGCTCTTCCGCTGTTAAATCTCTTTTTTCAGCATCAGCAGTCTCTTCGAGAGTCTCTTTTTCCTGTGAGAACTTCATATCGTAATAGCTGTCCCGATAGTTTTCAATCTTTGAAAGGAATTTGCCGGTCTTTGTGAGCCAGTCTGTTTTTCCGTTTCCGTCGTTTTCAATCATCAGCGCGTATAGGTTGGCGGTATTCATCATTGAGGAGAATATTCCATCAAGGTTTTCTTTTTCAGCCGCCAGTTCCCCGGCTTCCATGAAATATTTTTCCGCTCCGGCTGTATCGCCTGACATGAAATAGTAATAACCGAGATTGTTAAGTGATCTGATTCTTGTTTCAACGGCAACAGCGGTTCCTGATTCCTCGAGAATTGAGATTTTCTTTTTCAGGTATTTAATAGCACCGGAATAATTGCTGTTTTTAACTGATATCGCTTCCAGCATCGATATGCTGAGGAGTTTTTTGTTCCATGTGTCAAGGGGATAGAAAATTTTATTTTCACCTATAACAGCAGTGTCGGGCCCCATGTTAAATACAGGGAAGGGGCCTATGCCGAAAAGTTTTATTCTCAGATAATATTTTCGTGTGTCATCCGGGTAGTCCTTTAACAGCCTGTCAGCCTGCTGGATATATGATTTCGCGCTGTCGAAATCACCTGTCTCCTTATAACAATGGGCTATCTCCTGAAGGTAGCGGGCGTTGTCAATTTCAATCCCGCTGTTTTCTGCGAACCTGATTATTCTCCTGTACCACCTGATCGCTTCCCTGTATTTACCCTCGTACCTGCTGAAAAGGGCGAAATACCTGTACAGGGTGAGCATCTGGTTTTTATACTTACGGGATGAACCAGCGGAAAGCGTGCTGTATACCCCGTATGCCTTTGTTATCTCCTCCCTGGCCTCTTTTATCTCCCCGTTCTGCCACAGCGTGTATCCGAAATGGAAATGGAAAAGCGCCTTTTCTATATCAGTTCCGAAGTTCTTTTTGTATTTCTCTGCAAGCCTGTAGTGGTTCAGCGCCCTGGGATAGTTAAGGAGGAGAAAATAGCTGTTCCCCATGTTCAGGTGTATGTTTCCTTCATTTTCAGGCTGGAGTTCCTCATTGTTCGCGTTAAGAGCCCTTTCAAGGATGGGGATGTTTTTCTCCCACAGCCTTTTCGGGAAAAAACCTTCAATTGAGGATTCGATATCATCCCCGAACTCCTTTCTCTGCAGGTCAACGTACTGGTAGATCCAGCTTTTAAGGAGGTAGGGTTCAATGAATGTATCATCATAAAAGAGGGCCCATTCTATCTGTTTGTCTGCCTCAAAGAGGTTTTTAAATACACGGTCTCCTTTTACAATGGAAAGGGCTGTATTCTGTGAAACCTCAAACATCGCTTTTTTGGTGAATATATATGCGTAGCCATAGAGGGCTGCCCGGTCTCGATCCATTCTTAAAACATTAAGATTTTTGAAATATTTTTTTTCAAGCTCAACAAGTCCTTCCTCGCCTTTCCATGCCGAATGTGCATCTATATAAAGGACATGGGCCCTTGGGGCATACTCAGAGTAAATTTCAGGATATAACCTTTTATTATGCATCTGGGTAATGATATCTATATATTTATCATAGATTTCGGATGCGGATTTAAAGTTGCCTTTTGCCGAATTTTTTTCTCCTACCTGCTCATAGTAATTTATAAGCCACAGGAGTTTTTCCCTGAAGTTTTCTGTTTTAAACCTTCTGGAGTATCTGCTTATGCCGGCGCTGTAATATTTTTCCGCCTCCGCAGATCTCCCAAGCCTTCTTTCTATTTCAGCCAGCTTTATATTAGATAAATAGCAGGTAAAGTCATTGGGGTGAGAGAGCTTAATTGATTCTGAAAGATCTTTCCTGGCATTGTCTGTTTTATTTGTTCTGTCATTTAAAAGCCCTGAAGCCAGAGAAAGAATTGCCATTATTTTTTTTTCGTTATGATGTTTCTTTTTAAGGGCTGCTATGTTGTGGATTATAGCAGAAGTTTTAATCGTTTTAAATTTTTCTTTCAGAAACGGATTCACAATGTTTGCAGTTACTGATATTTTTTGATTGGGGCTTCCCTTTGTTAATATTTTAACTGCAGAGTCGGATAGGCTGCCGGACATGATATTGTCTGTAGATAGAGCAATCTTTGTCAGTATATCTTTTTCTCTTTCAAAGGATGGGTATTTTTTTAAAATTTCCTTATAAATAGATTCTGCTTTAGTTTTATCTCCTCTGTCGAAATCGATGTCTGCAAGATCTTCCATTGCAAAGGGTGCAAAATATTTATTATTTGTGTCCGCTGACATTTTTTTTATGAGACTGTTTTTCCCGGATTGTCTGTTTTCAATCAGGTTGAGAATAAACGAAGCATAGAGATCGTTATTTGCAATCCTTTCCTTTATGACTGAAATTATCCTTTCACTTTTTTCTTTATGTCTTTTAGTTTTGTAATATATATATGCCTCTTTAAGGGCCCTGTTCGTATATGCTTTTGAAGATTTATCATTCTTTTTTCCATACAGGTTGTAAACACTCTCCAGGGCCATTGAGTATCGCTCTTCATCGTCATATTCTGTAAGATATGTATCTGATAAATCATACTGCAGCTTAATATTGGCCTTTTTCGGAATAATACCCATTTCAGGTATGATATTAAGATTTATATTTTTTTCCGTGAGGTCTGTATAAATTATTGCGCCGTTATAGTCCCTGGTTTGTATTGCAGGCGTCCATTTTGCCTTGAATGATGTATCAGAACTCATGGTCAGGGGATATGTAAGTCCGTTTTTCAGATCAAGAAATCTGATAACAGATCGGTCCTGAATATCAAGCTTACCGTCGCTGTTTGTATCCTCTTCAATTGATGAATATATTATTTTTTCAGTATCCTTCATGTATGAGGGGTAGAGTTTTATAAAGTCTCCGGTTGTAAGGCGATTAGTTTTTCCGGTGGGGATATCAGCCGAATATATATCTCCGTATCTGTTTTCACTGTAGGAGACAAAAATTATTTTTTTCCCGTCCGGTGAGAATGAAGGGTATACTCCTCCTGATGAAGTGATTTTTTTCTTTGCAGAACCGTCGCTCTTCATTATCCATATTTCATTCTTCCCTTCTTTTCCTGAAGAATAGGCAATATATTTTCCGTCAGGGCTCCAGCATGGGGTTGAGTCTTTTTTATTGGTGATTACATCGGTTTCGGGATCTTTTTCAACTGTAAGGTTTATGGTTTCCACATCAAGAGGTTTGATGTCCTCTCCGCCGGCGGCTTTTTTAAGAAGCTCATCCGGATCTATATTTACTATAAAAATATCACCCTCAGGATCATCCCTGAAGGAAACAAAGGCAAGGCTCTTTCCGTCAGGAGATATTACGGGGTTAGTGTCTTTTGACGGGTGCGAAGTCAGGCGAACTGTTGTAATATCACCCATTGCCCGGAGGTATATGTCAAAGTTTCCTCCGTCAGCATTGGACGAATAGAAGAAATAATTGCCGTCAACTGATATATCTCCATCTGTTTCAATTGACTGGCTTATTGTCACAGGGATTACCCGGCCGACATTGAACCTGAATTCTTTGTCAATAATCCCCTGATAGCTGAATGATACATTATATTTTACATTACTTTCACAGGAGATAAATAAAACAGCCTGAATGATAATAAGCGGCAGAACAATGAGTTTTGATATTTTTTTTATAATCATCATTATTTTTTCCTGGTCCATTTTCCTGAGTTGTCCTGTATCCAGTCACCCTTTTGTGCAAGGGCCCTCTGCTCATCAGCGAACATCCTGCCAAAGGATTTAACTTCACTGTCAGAGGGTGTTTTCTTTCCGCTTTTTGACAGAGTCCTTGTGAAAATATTTTTCCGCGCACTGTTCTCCTCATCAATTATTGTGAGCAATACTTTTTTCAGTTCAGCGGACTTTTCATAAGAGTGCCCCGGGATGTATGAAATATAACCTTCGGCTGTTTCACCTATGACGCCTTCTGTTTTGTAGTCCCTTATCCTGTCAGCGTGAAATTCTCTTGCTTTAATTGCCTTGATTATTTCCTGATCGCCGCTTAAGTTTGAGTCCCCTTTTTTCCGGGCAACTGTTGTTCGCACAGAAGAGACTGTCCATGCGTCCTTCTCCAGTTCCATGTAGTCACCCACGATCTGCCTTTCAATAACCGTTTTTTCACCCGTCAGGTTTATCTCCGGCGGTACAACGGTAAGACAGCTTGGAGTGGATTTGCAGCCTGTAAAGGCGTAGCAGGCAATGGCCGTTATTATTGCAGTAAGTATTATTCTTTTCATTTTTATTTTGCCTCCGAAACTTTTCTCAGATATTCCTGTATCGGTATCCTTTCAAATGATACCTGCGAATTATCAACCGTGAATAACAGGCTAAGCGCCTTTCTTGTAAATGTTACTGTTGTATAGACAAGGCCCTTGTCCAGCCTGAAGTCGAACCCTTTAATCAGCATCGAGTTGTCTACAGCAAACTGTACGGGGCCGCCCAGCTTCGATTTCCCCTGCTCTTCAGAAAGTCCGCGCATCAGCCTGTTGGCGAATTCGGTCCCTATCTTATAGATATTTATATAACCTGAAGCCGTGAGCTCCTTCTGAATATTAAGGCCGCGGCCTGAAAAGTTCGCGTTAAGCGAAAGTTCCGCTTCCTTTCCCCCTTTTCTGGGATCCGGATCGTCCAGGCGTGCCACGTTGATATTGGAGACGTCAAGTATGAGGTTGAACTCCATGTTTTCAGGTTTGAAGTCTGCAAGGTTGAAAAGGATTGATCGGCCGTAAATGGAGCCGTCCATTACGGATGCCTTCAGGTTGGAGATCCGGAAAACATTGTCCCTGAATACCATGCTTGCAGTGAAGTCTTTCATGTATTCATAGGAGATGTCCCTGGCCGGGTGTTTTGCGCTAACAGATTTTATTGTGAAATTCGCTTTATCTCCGAACTGCTCACTGTCAATTACCTCTTTCTGGTTTACAGCAATGTATGATTTCCCCCCTTTCCTGGCTTTGAATTCATATTCAAAGGGGAAGTTCATGTCAAGATCATTGAGGGCAAGCATATCCTCATCATTTCTTACATTAAAATCGCTGAATACGAGATTCCCCCAGGCTTTCCCTGTATCAAGGTCGCCCTTCATCCTTGCGGAAAGTTTCATTACCCCTGAAGTTTTCCACGGTCCGAAAATGCTTTTAAGCGCGGAATTGTTCAGTTCAAGGGAAACCCTAAGGTCTGAATCTGATAACGGGGCCTTTTTAAGATCAACAGTCCCGTTTACTGCCAGGAGGAGGTTCATGGCCCTGCTCCCCAGGGTCACTTTATTAATCCTTACTCTCTGAGCGGCGGCGTCCTGTTCAACTGATGCTTTCAGCGCAAGGTCATTCACGCCGTAGTCAGGAATTTTTGCAAAGAGTGCCAGGTCAGCAGCGGTCTTCTGGCCTGCAAGTGTGAAATCTGTGCCGAGTTTCAGATCAACAGGTTTCTTAAGCGGTATTCCCTCCACCTGTTTTTTAAACCTTCCGGGAACCATGAACTGCAGGGGACGGGTGTTGATTTGCAGCCTGTCTATATTTATATTACCGCTCATCGCTTTCCCCATGCTGATTAATCCGGCAAGGTTCATTGAAAGGGCTTTCTCCCGGCCTGAAGGGTTGTAAAAATCAAGGGAGACTTCATTTATTTTTACCTTTGAGAAGTTGTTTATTCCGGATGCCCTTGCTGAGAGTTTAATTCCATTGTCACCTGATTTGCTCCCTTCAATAATATACCGCAGGTGAGGGATGGCAATGTCCGCGCCAAGGTCCATGCTGCTGCCGTACTGGTTCATGAAATACCCCAGAGAGAGAAGGGGAACCCTGGCCTCAATTCCCGGATTTTTGAAAAAAAGATTTTTAATATTAATCGCGCCCTTAATTTCAGGGGCCTTTGCCGTTCCCCGGACAGAAAGGGGAGCCAGTGATACTTCTCCGTTCCATCTCATGGTACGGTCTCCTGTCATTACCACGTAATACGGATAGAGGTCTTTGAGAGGTATACGACTCTCATCCATTTTAATGTCAAGAACCTGGTTTTTTGTTACTCCGCTTACCTTTCCGGAAAGGCTGAGCCATCGGCTGTTCTGGAAGCTTACTGAAAAAGAGTTTAATTTTAAAATATCATTTATCGGGTTGTAGAAAATATCGTAGGATATGAGAAAATTGAATGGTGACAGAAATTTGTTCTGCAGCCTGAGGGGCATCCTTCTGGCGCCGGCATTCAGGGTGCTGCTGAATTCAGGTGTGTCCCCGTTGCTGAACGCAAGCTTCCAGTTAAGTATAAGTTCAGGTTCGGTGGCCGCCGCTTTTGAGTAGAATTTTACATCCATACTCTTTTCAGGATTGAGTTCAAACTTCATGGTTTTAAGCAACCTTACAGCTTCAATTGATCTTGGAATTGTTTTAAACGGAGGAACATCAATGAGTGCTTTGAACGTGAGGCCTGTCATATCGGCTTTCATGTCAGTTCCCCTCACGTAAACGCAGAGATCATCAAGGATGAAGTTAAAGAGAAAATCAACGGATATGGGGAGGTTGATGTCACCTGTTGAAGGTTCTGACGGTTCCTCTTCCTCCTCCTCTTCTTCCGGTTCAGGTTTCTTCTCTGAGGGTTTCATCAGAGTCGCGGCGTTCCATATGCCGTTTTTTTCGGTCAGGTAAACCCGCGGCTTGTACAGACCGATTTCAGGAAACCTGATGCTCCCGGTGAATATACTGAAAAAACCGTACCTGAAAACGATTCTCTCCATCTCAAAAAGCTTCTGTTTGTTGAAATCAGGGCCGCTTTTTATAACTATATTATTTATGGCGAAACCGCTGTACGGGCTGAAGTCTTCAACATTCAGTTCAAGCGTGCCGTAAGACATCCCGTTGAATGACTCTTTTGCCAGGTTCTCCACCGTAGATGGAGAGAGGTATATCTTCGCGAAGAGTAAAGCGGCCGCTATTATTACGATCAGTATCAGGGGTATTCTGATAAAGAGGGTCTTTGCAAGCTGCTTAAGTATCCTTAAATAAAGGGGCCGCTTTTTCTTTTCAGTTTTATCCGTGCCCTTTTTATCTTTCGGGGCCGGTTCCTCTTTTATAATGGCCTGTTCAGTTACAGTTCCGGAAGTCTGTTCAATTTGTTTCTTTTTTGTCTTTTCCGTTTCTGTTTTCTTTTTTCTGCTTGTTTTTTTCTTTTCCGGTTGCGGTGTCTTTGGCATTTGGTCCAACCTGTCTGCTTTTGATTTTTGATCTGTCAGTAAAAGATCCGGGTCAGGTGATACATGGCTGCAGCGCATGGATTTAGTAATCCCGATGCGCGGCAAAAAAATTTACAGTATCTATTATAATTTAAAAGAGAGGGTTTAAAATTCAAGTAAAAAGTTCTAAAGAGGGGTGAACCTGTTTATTAATCAGAAGTACAGGTTCACCTTTGCGCTGAATTCATGCCAGTTGAATGAATAATCATGATTGTATGAGTAGTCCCCCAGAATTGAAACTGAACTGGTAATTTTTATCCTTTCAGACAGGCCTGCGGAATACCTTGTGTGGATCTCTCCGAAAGGGGCCCGGTAAGCGGATGCGTATATATGATTTTTCCAGGGGCCCAGGATTGTAAGTATTCCCGCTTCCCCTCCTCCGAGAAGGTCCGTGTAGTTGTCGTAATCGGGGTTAAAGTATGACCTGACTCCGGCGAAAAAATAGACCTGAACTTTGCTGGTCAGCAGTGTGCTCAAACCCGCAGCACCATTAAGCCTGTAAGAGAGGGTCTCCTTCTCCTCCTCATTTATATTCTGTATTAAACCTGTTCTGAATATGTAACATGGATTAATAAAGTATGAGTCTGACGGAGGGAGAGATATGAGATCAACAACATCAAGTTTCTGCAGAACGAACTTTTTTTCATCGTAATAGTATCGTGTCTCAAGTTTTCCGAATACGATCTGGGAATTCATGTTGTATCCGTCGTCCGGGTCCATCAGTTCATGGCATGACTGCCTGTATGTAAACTGGGAATAGATTCCTTCGAGAGAGTGCCCTGTTTCAAAAGCGAGTTTCCTGGACTCGTGAGAGTCATCGGGCGCTACTGGTGTGGGGATCTCCTTCACAGGGTCGTATTTCCCCAGCAGGTTTCTAATTTTAAGAACGGCCATAAACCTTGTTCTGTAATCCGCTTCAGATATCTTTTTTTTCACAGCCATGAATTTCAGGTAGTCTATGGCGAGATCACACATGATGATCTTTTTTTCTTCTTCAGTGGTGAGAGTGTCGATCCCGGACAGATCTGATTCTCCATAGCAGAAATTGTAAACGAACTCCTGTTCATCACTGTTCAGTTTTGATCTGAAGAATTGTATTTTTGAGTAAAGGGAAGGCCTGAAAATCCTCTTTTTAACGATATTTTTATCCTGGGCCGCGCGAAGGGTATCTATAGGTTCTACGCCCCACCAGAAGTAATCGGTTATTGCGGTTTCAGGCTTCGCGGCCTCGATAAGAAACAGTAAATTATAAGAGCAGTTTTCATCTATGAAATAATAATCCGCATAGATGTTCTCCATTTCAATGACATGGCGCACCATCTTTTCTTTTTCAACAGGTGTCATGGATATTTCGTATTCCCAGAGGTCCCGCTGTTCAGTGTCGCTGTATTCCCGTATCTTCTGATAATATGGGAGAAAGGAGTAGTACCCTTTGTATAAACCGAAAAGCCCTTTGTATACGAACATCGGCATCAGGGCATCGTCAGTGGCTGCCGCATAATTCAGGGAGCGCGCCATCAGCCTGCTTCCCCCTTCTGTTTCAATGAGCAGAAGGGTGTGCCCGTACATTGAGGCCGGGTTATTCATAAAACCTGCGGGGAAAACAAGAGTAACAGTGGAGGGGTTGATCTCCTTATAAAACTCCCTGAACCATGTGTCTCCGTCATAGGGAAGTTTTGCCGTGTCAATTGCCAGTTTTTCTTTCAGCCATCCGTACCTTGCGGAGAATTTCGCGGTTGGATGCATTATGACTTTATCATGGGGCCTGAAGAACCCCCTGATGGTCGCCTCAAGTTCAGCCTGAGGATCATCTTTTCCTTCTTCAGCGAAAAAGAAAGCAGGGTCGTCCACCTGGCTTGTATAGCCGCCGAATAAATTTTTTTTGTAATGGACGATTGTGCGCCAGTAGATATCGTCTGCCAGTTTCAGTTCTTTTGACCTGCTGATCAGTTCCGAGATATATGTTTCATCTGAAGTTTTATTAATGGCTGCGTCATCCCCGTAGGATATTCCTTGCGCGGCTATTAATAAAACAAGTACGGCCATAAGGCCGTACTTTGATTTTACCATCAAAGCTTTGACAGACACTGTTAGCTGTTAACTTTGTTGATATTAGCTACAACATCTTTGGATGTTACATCTTTAGATGTGTAGATGCTGTTAAAGTTTTTGTGGAGTTTGTTTTTGAAAGCGTCTTTGTTATCAACTTTCATAAGGTGAGCGAGTGTATCAAGATATTCCCCGTCCCCTTTTGCGATATCATTGGCAAGTGAATCCATGTTTTCAGCAACATAAACATCAACAATGTTAACACCAATAACTGCGCCTTCTTTGTAACCAAGAGTTCCTGTTGTGATAGCAAATGTACCGTTACCGCAGAGACCGTTGAGACATGTAGCTATGAGTTCCATAACTTTTCCCTGCTTCCCTTTGAGAAGAACTGTACCAATACCTACACCTGCATTGTTGGCAAAAACACTTGAAGCTACGAATGTGAAACAAAGAGCAAGAACAACGACTGACTTTTTCATTGAGTCCTCCTGTATAAAGTATCCTCAAAAAAATAATATAAAAAATAGAAATGTCAAATTTTTTTGCATTAATGGAAAACCTTAAAAGAGGTGTAGGGGTTTCCCTGATGTTCAATAATTTAAATATTCAAAATAAACAAATACGTTAATTTACAAGGCCCCTTCTGGAGGCTTTTTTTGTAATTGTTGTATTCCCGGAAAGAGTTCCGTTTATTCGGACCAGTTCCCCTGGAGCTTCTCGTATTCCAGATTATAGGTTGATTCCCTGTTTCTTTTTTTGCATTTTACTTCATATCTGGATTTGGTAGTTTTATATATAACTTTTATCATCATTCGGTAATTAGCGTAGATATTAATCAGCCTGCTGCCTGTTTTGAACTGGAGGCGATCTCATATTTTTAATATCTTAAGTTAGAGAGATGTTTCTTGACTAAAAAGAGTAGTCCGGATGATATTTCCCGGTGTAACAAATAAATTTTACTGATTACTTTTATCCTGATGAAAAGATTTCTGCAAATATCGCTAATGGTTTACCTCTCTTTTTTTATCTCATGCTCAGGAGGCGGGGGAGGGGAGAGCTCTTCACCTTCATATGACTACCATACACCAGACGAGATTCTGACTTTCCTGGACGAGATAAAGCTTAATTATCCGGCATTCACATCCCTTGAAACTGTTGGTTACAGCACAGACGGAAGGGTAATCAGGGCAATAGTGATATCTGACAACCCCGGAACACTGGAGGGTGAACCAGCCATACGCCTTACAGGGGGGATTCACGGTATTGAGAAGATATCTGTTGAACTTATGATAAGATTTATTGAATACCTGACTTACAATTATGACAAGGATCCGGAAGTTGAAGATCTTATTAATAACAGGTACATAGTTATAATTCCTGTTTTCAATCCGGACGGCCTAGCTGCGGATAACAGGTATAACGGAAACAAGGTTGATCTTAACAGGAATTTCAGTTATGAATGGGTTCCCGGTACGGTTCATGGTTCTGGAGCATTGTCAGAGGTTGAATCCCAGGCAATGGTTTCGTTTTCGCAATCAAATATTTTTCACCTATCTGCAACGTTTCATTCAGGGGCAGTGCTGCTGAATATGCCCTTTGATTACGGGAAAGAGAGTGCTGGGCTGGCACCTGCAGAGAATGATCTTGTCAGGGCATTCGGAAAGGCATATACAACTGCAGGGACTTTCCTTGATAATCCCGATTTATCAACATATACATTAATGGATGAGGGGACAATAAACGGCGGGGACTGGTATATAGCTAATGGCACTCTTCAGGACTGGAGCTATATGGAGACAGGGTGCCTTGACATGACAATAGAGGTTGCCCGCCGGAATCCCTCAACTGAAGAGGGTGTGCAGCAGGTCTTCATGTATAACAGGGATTCTCTTATGGCCTATATTAAAAAGGCGGGTTACGGTGTTCACGGCAGGGTAACAGATTCAGGGGGGAACCCTCTGCCCGGGGTTGCTGTAACTGTTGATTACGATGACGGTGCAGGGGTTACAGGTGACCTTATAATAAAAACCGATTCGCAGGGGTATTACCACAGGATTCTTGTCTCGGGGAGTTATAACATCACATTCAGCAAGACCGGTTATATTGATCATACAGCCGCTTCTGTTTCTGTGCCGGATGATACGAGTCTGACTGAGCTTGATGTTACTCTGAATTGATTTTACAGAGAAAAAACAAATACATATTACTAAAATATAATAAATAAAAAAAGCCGGATTACTCCGGCTTCTTATCATTATTTGCGCCGCTTATTCTGGCTTTAACCCGGCGCATATAAATCGAGTCTTCGTTAAAGTCGTCTTCAAAGACTGTTTTTTTGTTCTTTTTTACTTCAACACTGTCTACTGAAACCTTCACGTTTTTTGAACTTATTGCGATACGCCCTTTATGTGATTTTTCAGGGAACCTGACAGAGAGAATTTTTTTGCCGTTAATATAAAGAACTGCATCATGACCTTCAAATTTGATGCTGTATTCATGCGTTTTATCGTATTTAACACTACAGTCAGCTGATGCAATTTCTTTAACAAATGAATTGTTTTTTGCGTTAAATGGTTTCGATTTATCAAGCCGGTCTGACTTAATAAATGTAACCTTGTCCATGCCCCAGAAACCTCCCGTGATTTTAAAAGCATACATATGGTAAAACCATGACGCACGTTCACTTGTAATGGCGAACGAAATCATAAATTCCGATGGAGTTTTAAACCTGTCAAATGTTGAAGCCTTAACAGTAATATTGTTAAAGTCTGATGGAGCTTTATATGTAATAATTGTATTGTATTTCAATAATTCGTAATATTCCCATGGCGCAGCCCATGCACGGTTTTCAACAGCCTGGGAATTAACAATGCTCCACTGGCCTAATAGTTTCTGCCACTTGGTTTTTTCTGTAGGGGTATCAGAAGCATAGGTGAAGACAGGAAAAATTACTATTAATGCCAATAAATATTTTTTCAAATTTATTATCCCTTTAAACAGCACGTCAGAAATGACATACCAGGTTTATTTAGCCTGAACTTGTGATATATTCAGGGTTTCAGAGTCATTATTGTCTACACTATGATTTAATGCGCCGTCTATATATACATCGTAGGGAGTCCCTTCCGCGCCGGTACCGCGATCAGTAACATTAAGGCATTCCCCCTGCCCGGTGAGTTCAGAGATCCCTTTATATGGGGATACACTGGTATTCGCAAGGTCAGCGCTCCAGGTCTGGTCAACTTTTCCGCTGGCGACCCATTTTACTTCGTAAATATCATCACCTGAGTTATTATCCCATCTTATATCCGCGCTGGTCCCATCGTCCTCTCCGCAACCGGTAACTCCAAAAGCCGCAATGGCTATCATTGATATCAGTATAAATTTTTTCATTTTTTTAAGTCCTCCGAAATATATCATTTTTCATAGTTTTCTGAACAGTTTGAAGCTGTTTTGTTAAATTTATCTGAAAGAGGATGGGAGTCAAGTA
>DAIOFM010000084.1:0-16639 GCA_036745755.1 Spirochaetota bacterium
TGCCATAATTTTTCACCCACCCTCCGTGAGTGCTCCACTTGCCGACAATCATCTTCTCGAGATTTGAAGATGCAAATGCCGCAGCTGATATAAAAATAAAAGCTGTTATCAGTGTAGAAATGATTTTAATTTTTTTCATGAGATACTTCTCCGTTTACATTTTTACTTCAGATATATCAGATGTTCATTAAGAAGACATTGCAAGGATTTTTTAAAAAAACAGGGTATATGCAGGATGCAGTTCAGGGTCTCTTGTCGTTTACCTGTATCAGTATACTCTCATCCATCTCCCTGATGCAGTAACTGCCATCCGGATGCAGATCAACTTCAGCGGCAATAAAAGATACTTTATTTTCGTTAACAAACAGATCCAGTGCCGCAATATTGCCTGACGGATTTTTCTTTATTGAAACTTCTGTTATCAATCCGGCAGGGAGCTCAACAAGTTCCCTGTATCTGAAAATACTCTCCGGACTTTCTACTATATTAACAGGAGGCATATCCATATTTATGAACAACCCGAACTCATCATCATCCTGATATGTCATCAAAGAAAAAGTCTTACCATTTTCAAGATGAATATCGACCCGGGCACATTGTAAATACTCTATATCAGGACTGTACCACTGAACAGGATCTTCCGAAAGTGCCATTTCAACGCAATCCCATTTAACTGCGGCCTCCCCTTTAAGTTGAGAAAACCCCTTCTCTATCTGCTTAATCCATTCTATCATTGCAGCCTTTAATAACAGATAACTGTTCAATAAATAATAAAGAAAACCTTTACATTTTATCAGATTAAAATAAACTTTCTGTCAATAAATATAACTTTAATCTTTAAAGACACTTTACTGAAAGGCTCAAAGCAAATACAGGTTGACATACAGTTTATATCAGTATTTATAATTATCGCATTTAATGTGATTGAAACAATACCTTTCTGTCATTGCGAGGAGCCCTTCGGCAGGCTCAGGATAAACTTCGTGACGTGGCAATCTGTTCTTTTTTAAACAGTATGCGATGTACAGGGATGCAAAGAACGGTCTTCATCCTCTTTTGATCATTCGCAATTTCAGTTTCAGGAGCTGCAAATATGCCCGAAAGAAATAAAAAATCCCCCTCCCCTTATAAGCTACTGATCGCGGCAACCCCCTTTGGCGGGGACCTTGACAGCATTAAATCACTGACAAAACAATATGACTATTCAATTGATGAATTACAGGGAGCAATCGACTTCCTTGCTGACGGGACCACCTCTGCGCTGGAACAGCAATGCGCAAAAGAGGCGATAAATTATCTGAATATGCTGATAGACGGGCAGAAATTTATAAACAAACACCCGAAGCGTTAGCTGCCGGGAGTCTGAACCGGAAACAGGAATAATGGGAATTCTGACAATAAAAGATGAAATGCGACGCCGAATCACTTCAACGCCGCACTTTTATCTTCATAAACCTATCGTTACTATTTCAAGCGCCCGACATCTTAATCATTCAATGTCAAAGCGGTCCGCGTTCATCACCTTGCACCATGCTTTAACAAAATCAGTGACGAATTTTTTTTGTGAATCATCACATGCATAAACTTCTGCAATCGCGCGGAGCTGGGAGTTAGACCCGAATACAAGGTCAGCGCGTGTACCGCTCCATTTAACTTTACCGGTAACACGATCATAACCTTCAAACAGATCTTTATCCCCCGATGAGGGTTTCCATCCTGTACCCATATCCAGAAGGTTCACAAAAAAGTCACTGGTAAGCGACTCAACACGATCTGTGAAAACACCATGTTTTGTCTGTCCAAAATTTGTACTAAGGACACGCATCCCCCCGACAAGAACCGTCATCTCAGGAGCTGTAAGTGTCAGCAGCTGGGCCCTGTCCACAAGCAGCTCTTCAACATGTTCTGCATACCCTGATTTTGCATAATTCCTGAATACGTCAGCCAGCGGTTCAAGGACCGCAAAAGATGCTGCGTCTGTCTGTTCCTGTGATGCATCCGTACGCCCGGGCGTAAACGGCACCTTAACTTCATGACCTGCGTTTTTTGCAGCCTTTTCAACAGCAGCGCTGCCGCCAAGAACAATCAGATCCGCTAGAGATATCTTCTTCCCTCCTGACTGAGCTGAATTAAACTCTTTCTGAATTTTTTCAAGGGAATCCAGTACTTTCTTCAGCCTTGCGGGCTCGTTGACTTCCCAGTTCTTCTGCGGTTCAAGACGGATACGGGCACCGTTTGCACCACCCCGTTTATCCGACCCCCTGAAAGTAGACGCGGAAGCCCATGCAGTAGAGACAAGCTCAGAGATCGATAAACCTGACGCGAGGATTTTATCTTTTAAGGATGCAGTATCCTTATCATCAACAAGCTTATGATTTACGGCCGGAACAGGATCCTGCCAGATCAGCTCCTCCGCCGGAACTTCTTTGCCAAGGTAACGTGAACGAGGTCCCATATCGCGATGAGTCAGCTTAAACCAGGCACGGGCAAAGGCATCAGCAAATTCCTCAGGATTCGCGAGATAACGTCTTGCTATTTTTTCGTAAACCGGATCAAACCTGAGAGAAAGGTCAGCTGTGGTCATCATTGGACGCACCTTTTTAGACGGATCATGGGCATCAACAACCATATCTTCATCATCAACATCTTTCGCAAGCCATATATGAGCACCTGCCGGGCTTTTGAAAAGCTCCCACTCATACTTGAAAAGCACCTTCAGATACCCCATGTCCCAGTTGGTGGGGTTCGGCTTCCATGCTCCCTCAAGGCCGCTGCTTATAGTGTCGCCACCTTTACCGCTTTTGTAAGAGCTTTTCCACCCCAGCCCCTGCTCTTCAACCGGTGCAGCCTCCGGTTCCGGTCCCACGAACTTTGCATCACCAGCTCCATGGCACTTGCCGAAGGTATGCCCCCCGGCCACAAGGGCGACAGTTTCCTCATCGTTCATAGCCATTCTGGCAAATGTCTCACGAACGTCATGTCCCGACGCAACCGGATCCGGGTTACCGTTGGGCCCCTCGGGGTTTACATATATCAATCCCATCTGTACAGCGGCAAGGGGATTCTCAAGCTCGCGCTCCCCGCTATAACGCTTGTCTCCAAGCCACTCACTTTCATTGCCCCAGTAAATATCTTCTTCCGGCTCCCATATATCCTCCCTGCCGCCGCCAAAACCGAAGGTTTTAAAACCCATTGACTCAAGCGCGCAATTCCCGGCCAGGATCATAAGGTCGGCCCATGAAATACTCCGGCCATACTTTTTCTTAACGGGCCAGAGTAAACGGCGGGCCTTATCAAGGTTCACGTTATCAGGCCAGCTGTTCAGCGGTGCAAAGCGCTGAGAGCCGGAACCGGCACCTCCCCGGCCGTCCCCCATACGGTAAGTCCCTGCGCTGTGCCAGGCCATGCGGATAAAAAGCGGACCATAGTGCCCCCAGTCTGCCGGCCACCAGTCCTGCGAGTCCGTCATCAGTTTATACAGATCATCCTTGATCGCTTTTAAATCCAGTTTTTCGAACTCCCTGGAGTAATTAAATTCTTCATCCATGGGGTTACTCATTAAAGAATTCTGATGAAGAATTTTAAGATTTAACTGGTTCGGCCACCAGTCACGGTTTGACATACCTCTTGCAGCTGTGCTTCCCGTTACCGGGCATTTACTGTTCTCTTTCATAAAGTTATACCTCTTCTATACATTTTATAAATATTTAAAAATAGATTTGTCTGATTTTTAACTATTTGTTCAGCATACTCATAAAAGAGGCAATAGTCAAATAAACCTGATTTTTCACAGTATATTAAGGTAACAGTATTCCTAATTTAAATCAGAACCACCGGCAGAAGCATAAACCGTCAGGTATGGAGTTGTGTTAAAAATTTATTTTGTGAGCATCAGAGGTTATGTATTAACAAACACCTAAAAGTAATCTTTTAATTCAGGCGGTCTGTCTTTAATGGTTCCTTTAATTTTCAGCGGAGCTCTTTCCGAAAATCCCGCCATGAACGGTTCCCCTTTTAAACCGACCCTGATGATCATTTTACAGCTTTGAGGCAGGTAAACGATTGACCATAATGTCCCCATCATCAATGAGTAATTCTCCATTGCCGGCCCGTTTTTTACCCGGCCCATAAAGTTAAGGACGTCTCTAAAACCGGCATCCGGATTGCAGGCCTGAAAACCCTCAACAGCTTTAACACGCCGTTTGCTGTTGGGCATTACACTGACCCCCTCCTCTTTATTGTCCAGACTTTGAAAATGGTTAGCCGCTGTAAGGAAACCCTTTGAAGAATGATCTTTTCTCACGACAACTTTGGGAGGAGATACCTCAACAACCGCGATATTGCCCGATTTATCAGCCAGAGCGTAATTGACAGGAGTTGTATGCGGCACCTGTTTCAGAATCCTCACTGCTGAATCAACGTCAGCGGCTCTTTCAAGCACGCCACGGACTATAACCGGAATGCTGAGCCCGCCGGGATTGTGATAATTCCTGTTACTGCTGATGCCTGCAATTGCAATCGACAGGCCCTTTTCATTAATACCTGAATACGCGCCGAATATCGATGCTGTCATTGAAAGAGAAGCAAAGCGGGTACTCATCCCTTTATGGGCGGCAAGTATGCCGTCAACAAGTGTGGGTGCCCAGTCATAATTTCTCGCCAGCAGAGGATGCCTTCCTGACCTTAATAATATTGTGCAACTGCCGATGGCAAAATGAGCACCGGCAAAGGAGTAAACATCATCCTCGCTGTAAGGGCTGTATTCGGCAAATGCCTGTAATTCCTTTTGTAAAGATGGAAAATATTTCTGTAGAGTTAATTTAACCTTTTCCGGATCCCCCTTTTTAACCCTGGAAAGACTGAGCAGATCTTTTAGCACCTGGTGCAAGCGCGGCTGCTGCTGTAATAATTCCGCTTTCTGTTTTCCGGTTTCCCCGGGCGAACCGGTAAAATCGATCTTATTAACTTCCAGAGAAACCATTCTGTCTTTCAATGATGCAAGTGTTCTCTGGTAGACATCTTCATTCATGCCGAATGTGGATGCGCCCACACAGCCGGCGATAAATATAAGAATTAAAGGGGCCAGATAAGCGGGTTTCATAATCTGCTGCCTGTATTAATTTAGTTTATATGTAATGTTAATCCCGGACAATTTTTATTATTTCTACATCCTCGTCATAGCGGGGCTGTTAAAATTTTCTTCCGGTGTAATCATTTTGCGGTGCTGAGAACTCTATCCGGTTATTTAAATATTTTTCGATCGCCTTCCATGTATCTTTATCAAATTCATAAGACCAGATAGTTTCACGGGAATTATTCTCATATTCAAATGTAATGCCTGCCCACCAGTTCTTTGACTTAACATAATAAACCTTTGCAGTTTTGAGATCTATATTTTTGGCGAGACGGCCTTTCTTTTTAATAGAAACGTTAAAGTCAACCAGTTCAATAAATTCTGTTGTGCCTTTCATAGAAAGATTGAGCAGCCCGATAAGAGAAAAGAAAACCAGAATACCTATAAAAGGAAAAACCGATTTCATTAAAACTGACGGGATTATCCCGACAAAAGAAGGAACCAGCATAATCCATGAATACCGGAAAAATATTTTATAGTATTGCACTGGTAAATATTTCAAAAAAAGTTTCCTCCTAAATTGCACCTGCAGATGTTCTCTCTGTAACAGTCGAGCGTGTAAGCCTGAACCTGCCGGCATCTCATGAGACATCCTCTATCCGTTTTAATACGTCCTGTCATCCCTTTTTCTTTTTTATCAAGCTTTTTACAGGAGCAGCCTCTGTACCCGGTTTTTCATCAGGCTTTATTTTTCCATTATAACAACAATTACAGCCTCTTCTGCATCATTTATTCTTTAATTTGTAGAATCAGGCAATTATTAAGACTATCGGATATTTACATCCCCGCATTATTCTGTATTATTAAATTAGTTTAAATCAACCGGAATTTTCCGGAAAATATCCCTGAACAAGGGGGATAAAAGAATATAAAAAGGAGAAACCTATTATGATATTAGAAGAAAAATATACCCTTTCAAACGGGATTAAAATCCCGAAACTCGGTCTTGGGACATGGTTTATCAGTGATGAAAATGCCGCACAGGCAGTAAAAGACGCTGTAGAAACAGGGTACAGGCACATTGATACTGCCCAGGCATACGAAAATGAAAGAGGTGTCGGGGAAGGAGTCAGAACATGCGGAGTAAAAAGAGAGGATATATTTGTCACCACCAAACTTGCTGCTGAAGTCAAGTCATATGATGAAGCTGTTGCTTCGATTGATAATTCTCTTAAAACCCTGGGACTGGATTTCATTGACATGATGATTATTCACAGCCCGAAACCCTGGATGGAATTCCACGAAAAAAATCCTTACTTTGAAGGAAACCGTGAAGCATGGAAAGCTCTTGAAGAGGCATATAAAGCCGGTAAACTTCGCGCTATCGGCCTTTCCAACTTTCAGAAAGAAGACCTGGACAACATCCTTGAGTCGTGCACAGTAAAACCGATGGTCAACCAGATCTTAGTCCACATAAGTAATACACCGGAAGAGCTGATTAAATATTCCCAGCAGAAAGGTATTCTTGTAGAGGCCTATTCACCGGTTGCACACGGGGAACTGATGAAAAATCAGGATGTAATTAAAATCGCTGAAAAGTATGGTGTTACCGTGCCGCAATTGTCAATCCGTTACTGCCTTGAGCTTGGTCTTCTGCCGTTACCGAAGACTGCAAACCCGGCCCACATGAAGAATAACGCGGAAGTGGATTTTACTATATCTGAAGAAGATATGAAATTTTTAAAAAACATGCAAAAGATAAAGGACTACGGAGATGCAAGCATGTTTCCTGTATATGGAGGAAAACTGAAATAAATTTTTTTTTCGTCCGGATCTCTGCCTGAAAACACCGCGGAGACGATAAGAATTTCAGGCCTGAGATTCAGACGGTTGTTTCTATTCTGCGATTAACTATTCGATAAGCCCGGCCTACTGCATATCCGGATTTACTATTCATTCTTCAGTATCTTATCTGCAGTTATTATTCTCGTAGTATAAGAATTTATGGTTATTCTGATTCCCTGTTTTAAATTGCTGATGTAATAATTTTTACCGGTTTTTTCAAAACATTCCAGCGGCGTCTCTTCTATAGCCTGGAAGATATATTCTTCAATATCCTCATTCACCATTTGAACAGAAAGTTTTTTTCTTATCCGGTCATATACCAGCTCTGTATAGCAGAGTTTTTCAAGTATTTCTTTTTTATTTATTTCCATGAACGCCTCCCGGGTTCGTGACATATAACCGGCGCATATCCGGTGGACCGACATGTTGCCGGCATGCGGCATTAACTCCTCCTGCATGAGCATCATATACATCGCCGGCATATTCAAATATTATGCCTCAATCCGGATTATTGGAATAGTACCCTAAATCTACCCGGGGGCAATGGTACAAACCGGAAGAACAGGTAACACATTAAATTAAATGTATGGAGATAAAACCATGTCCTGTAATATTACAGAATTTTTTCATAAATCTGTTCTGTTAATTCCTTTCCCCATACCTGATGTTTAATATCCTTTTTCCAGTTAAAACCGTTTTTTTTATAGATGGATATCGCATGCTGTAGTACACTTGCAGTTAAAAGGGTAATCTTTGTATAATGTTTACTTCCGGCAAATTCTATTGCCTCCTGAATAAGTTTTCTCCCTACCCCCCGGCCCTGAATACTGCTGTCCAGAACGAACCATCTTAATTGCGCGGTCTTATCTTTCTCTCTGACAATGGCTATACAGCCCTTAACGTATTCATTTTCTTTAACAATCCAGATTCTTTCGTTCTCATCCTTACTTAATGCGAATTCTGCCATTGTCTTTGCAACATAAGCCTCAAAAGTATAATCAAATCCGCAATTCCTGTGATAATAGTCACCATGTAATTTAATGATAGCGCCTAAATCACCCGGTTCAAGATTATTATTAATAGTTAAATCCGTATGCATTTTTATTAATTGTCCTTTTATTATAATGAACTTTGTATGTATGCCGGTCGCCCGACCTCCAGTGTCTGCTCCCCTGCCCGTATTATTTGTATTGATACGATGTTAAATTGCAATTAATTTATATTTTTTCTGCAGGCCCGATGTGCGAAGGCGGTGTACCCGGATATAGAGGGTCAGCAAAACAAACAGACGTGTTTTAACATTCTACGGTGAAAATACCCGGGTTAAAACCGTTGAGTACTTCTTTTAAGAGAATTTTGAAACATGTCTACATTGTTCACTTTTTATAATTCGATATGTACTTTTTTCACTCCCTGCTGATAAAGAGATTATAAAGCTGATGAAACAGATAAGATTAGAAAAAAATATTTTATCCCTTACCAGAGATCACGGCCTTCATGTTGAAAATTAATTTTTGAATACAGTATATCAAAAAAGAGATTGACTCTTGTTTTTAAAAGGAGTAATTTTTTTACCAACAGATGAGGGACGTCTGTAGGGAAGTTCCTATTAAAATAAAATTTAACATTAATCCCGGCTGGCCGGGATAGAGGGGGAGGATGAAGAAATATTTGTGTTTAGCAGGGAGATCATTGTTTTCAACCGGCCTTTATCCGGAACAGAATCATGGAATAATAAAAAAAGTTCTTTCAGTTTTTTTAATATTTATATTTTCAGTTTCAACGGTTTCCGCGGCCGACTTTAAGCCCGGTGTGCGCATCAAGAAGGAACGCTGGCAGGAAGTGAAAGGAGTACCTACCTATAAGTATTATCAAAGGGGTAAGCAAATCGGTGCGATGGACCTGATGAAGGAACTCGAAAAATACCGGGTCAGTCACAAAAATGCGGAACTGGCACACGAACAACATAAAGAAAAATTCTGCTGGTGTCCTCTTATGCTCCTTTTCCCAATAGGGACATTGATAGTTGTCCTGGGACCACACCAGACATTAAACAGCAAGTTCTGGAAGTACCTGGACCTTGCGGTCAATGACTACAACCGCTATCCACGGTCGCCCAGAATAAAATAATAACGCTTTTCAGCGAACGGTTATGTAAAGTCGCTCACCGGCTCCAGCTTCACCCCGGGCAGATTTGTCCATGGCCCGGGGCATGAGGGCAATCATTCCCCGGCGTTCAATCAACAAGGTTATCGTGTATTCAATCATCTCCGGTACTATCTGAGAGATAAAATCTACCGGAATCATAACTCCCTGTTCTTATAAATAATATTTGTACCTGGTCATTGTTGCCTCCAATGGCCTTATTAACATATAACATATGTTAAATTGCAATTAATTTATACTTTTTCTACAGGCTCGTTGTGCACCGTCGACACATTACTCTTTATTTAATAACTTTAGAATACAAATGACGAAAAACTTGGAAAAAATTTTGATTTAGAATACTCTTCACACTATCAAAAACTCTCAGCTCTTCTTACACTTCATAAAAAACAAATTACTTATACATGAATTTTTTGATGTTCAATTGAACAATCTTTTATTTCATTACATTTATTAATTACAATTCAAAATTATTATCTTAGAGTTATAAATTTATAATTTACAACTCTAAGATAACTATTTATTATATACCTTCAGGTAATTAAAAAATTTTATTCTGCCGTTTGCGGCTTAACCTTAACAATATACTGGAAAGCTAATATGAAAGAAGAAATAAATAATAAATATATTACCATTGAAAAAAATAAAATCAGATTGTATTACTTTCTGGGTTCCGGTTTGACTATTGTTATTCTTGTATTGTTTCTTGCTTTTATTCACATAAAAGGCTTATATCATGAATATCAAAAAAAAATTGAACAGCTTTCTTCAGGCATAATAAATGAAAAGCAGCGTTTTTTAAAAAATGCTGTAAACACAACAATCTATCTTATAGAATCAGAAAGAAATCAGGCAAAGCGGGAATTAGCCTTCGGAAAATTTTCACAAAAACAAATAGACCTAATAACTATAAAGCGAATCAGTCCTTTAATTCGAGATTTAAGGCTGATTGATGACGGGTATGTCTGGGTGAATCATATTATAGATTACGGCGGTGGTGAAAAATATGCAATTCGACAAATACATCCCAACCTCCCCCACACCGAGGGGGAATGGCTTTCCACAGAAACAACTGATATTAAAGGAAATACTCCATATAAAACTGAACTTGAAGGTATTAAATCAAATGGTGAAATATTTTTTGACTATTATTTTAAAAAACTGGGGAGTGAAACAATTGCGCATAAATTAACTTACGCAAAATTATACAAGCCATGGGACTGGATAGTTGCAAGCGGTGTATATTTGGATGATGTTGATAATCTCATCCAAACCGAAACCATAAAAATGAAAGAAACACTTAAAAAAGAAATACTCTATTCATCCCTTATCTCATTAATGGTTTTTATAGTATCTATTTTTATTCTCGTGATGTTCCAAAAACAAATAAGACGCATTCTCCTTGCTCATGAATATAATATTAAAATATATACAGATAGCCTGATTGAAGAGAAAGAGAGAACTCAAGCAGCGCTTGCCGAAATTAAAGAGCTCAAAGGGTTGCTTCCAATCTGTAGTAGCTGCAAGAAAATTAGGGATGACTCGGGATACTGGACTCAGATAGAATCATATATATCTGCCCACTCAAATGCTGAGTTTACTCATGGGATTTGTCCAGATTGTGCCAGAAAGCTTTATCCAGAAATATTTAATAAAAAAAATGATAAGACCTGAATTCCATACCTTTCTTATTTTCAATAGGTATACCAGATTTAATTGTTTTGTGTCTATGGTGTATATCGTTTTCCTCATGCGAAGCCGCGGCAGCCTTTTCGCCGCGATTCGGTTCTGCCCGAACGAGAGAACAACCGGTAAAGCGGATAAATTAAATTATATATCATAGACACCTTATGCCATCTTTATACACATAAAAATATAGATACAGAAAAATTTCCTAAAATTTTTTATAAAAGATTTTCTATTTATTATAAAAATCATAGTCACCTGCACCGCGTTATATTCAGGGGGGGAATACAGTTACTTATCTTTAATATGAATTTAACACTCTATTGACTATTTCGTTTTTTTTTATATCATTTAATTATAATTAAAAATTGCAGGTACTACAATGTTAAAAAAGACCATGGAAAAATATGTAGCTTTATATCATAATGAAAACTTTTTAACTCAGAAAAAAGTACAGGCATTATTCTATTTCTGTCTGATTGTCGCTTTTCTTATGGTAATTCTACTCCTTGCTTTTTTTATTTTCAAACGTGATCTGTTGGTTCAGGCCGGAATTGTAATTGTAGTGGTTTTTTCGGGGAGTTTGATTACACTTCTGATATTGAAAACAGGAAAATATAATTTTGCAGCTAACTTTATTACAGGCCTTCTGGCAATAGCAATAACTGCCGGGCTGCTTGTAAAAATAAACCGTGATGCTCACTTAGGTTATACAACATTTATATATTTCATGATGGCACTTATTGTTCAGGCGATACTTTTCTGCCAAAGATATTTCATTATTATGGTTTCAATTCTGTTTTTGACTTCAGATGTTTTGTTCTATATCCTTGCCAAAGATAAACTTGATCCAATCAGCCTTCAGGCCGCTACCGTGGGTCTGCTGGACAGCTGCTTTTCAATTATTTTTTTATTAGTGGCCGGAATGTCGCTTATGTGGATAATAAAAGAATCTATCTCAAAAGCGGAGGAGGAAGCTGCGGGTAATGAAGATAACTACAGAAGAGTACAGGCTCTGCTGAAATCCCTGACTGATGCTTCTACAAACCTTGCAGCGTCATCAGAAGAACTTTCAGATACAGCGTCAACTTTTTCACAGAACACCCAGAACCAGGCAGCTTCGGCTGAGGAAATAATGGCTACTATTGAAGAAGTTTCAGCAGGAGTGGACAATGTGGCTAGCGGAACAAATGAACAGTATGACAGAATGAAAGTATTGCGTGACAGGATAAATGTCCTCTCTAAAACCATTGTCGAAATGGGCACAACTATCGGTATGGCATCCAATACAACGAGAGATATTACAGGATATGCCACAGAAGGTGAAAAATCATTGCATTCAATGAATGAAAGCATGCAGAAAATTAACTCCAGTTCAGCAGAGATGATAAATATTGTAGGGATGATAAATGATATATCTGATAAAATCAACCTCCTTTCACTTAACGCTGCTATTGAAGCGGCACGTGCAGGGGATGCCGGACGGGGTTTTGCTGTCGTCGCAGATGAGATTTCCAAACTTGCCGACCAGACATCTTCGAGCATAAAAGAGATAGAATCTCACATAAAATTGAATAATAATGAAATTGCACGTGGAGTTACCACGGTCGTGGATGTAGTATCAACCATCAGTAATATCATTGACGGTGTTAACTCAATTAACGAGATGATAGATGAAATCTCCAGCCAGATGTCTCACCAGCAGAATTTAAATTCCCAGGTTAATTCGGAAGCTGAACACGTAATAAAGCGTTCTGACGAAATGAGAATGGCTACTGATGAACAGAAGACAGCCGTGAGTGAAATTGTATCATCAATTGCAAGTGTTAATGAACTCACTCAATCGAATTCCGCTGGTGCTGAAAGATTGTTTGTTCATGCCAGACATGTCAAAGAACAGGCTGAAAACCTGATGAATGAAATGTTCGGCTTTAAAGAGTAAACATGGAATACTGAACCCATATTCACGTTCTCACGATGAGGTTGGTGTCGAGCCGCCACAGGATGTGGCAATCACGCTCGGCCGTGTATCTCTCGCCTGTCGGCTCCCCTGCCCTCTTTTCCATTCGTCAAGCTGAATAAGCCCATATGCCTCGATTGTGTAAATTGTCATTTTAATTGCGATTAAACTTTTTTGCACAAGTTCATTAAAGTATAATTATAGTCATACAATATCAATATTACTTTTTTGGAGGTTTTATGAAAGATCAGGCGATACAAGATTTATATCCTGAAAAATGGAGTTATTGCTTCGGATGCGGAACACTTAACGAACATGGTCTTAAAGTTAAAAGTTATTGGGATGGGAATGTGGGAACATGTACATTTTTTCCACACGAATATCACAAAGCATTTGAAGGATTTGTTTATGGTGGACTTATTGCCTCTGTTATAGACTGCCATAGTATAGCCATTGCAGTCGCGGCTTATTATCAAACTGATAAAAAAGTTAAAGGTGATAATTTCATGAATGAAGCTTCTTATGGATTTGTAACATCAAAATTGACAATTAAATATTTACGACCTACACCCATTGGTAAAAATTTGGACTTCAAATCAGAGGTGTCAGAATTAACAGAGAATATTGCAAAGATAATAACGATTCTTTCTGTTGATGGGAATGAATGTGCTAAAGGCGAAGTTACTGCAATTAAGGTTCCTTTATCATTTTAAAATATATAAAAATTTAATAAGAACCAATTTTTACAGGCAGAGAACATCATGTTCGCACTCAGCGAAATTTTAACCACAAGCTGTTAATCCCGGCGATCCTGAATCAGTATGAAAAGATCCTTCAGAGGGGTTTCTTTATGAGAAGATATTTATGTTTAGCAGGGCTTTTATTGATTCCACTTACTTTTTTATCAGCGGAATCTCCTGGAATAAAAAGTATAATGTGTACCTTAATATTTATCCGCCCTGAGTATTCAGGGCGGAATTAATTTTTCAGAAAAGTTCCCCCTCCTTTGCAAGGAGTTCCTTTGCCTTCATCTTGTAACCGAAGTTCCATGCGTAATCGATCTTATTCCTGCTTATATCATTCGAAATAATGAATTCCAGGTCCTTTTTAAAGGCATCTTTATCTCCCTTATTAACATGGAGATATCTTGCGCGTGTGTAATAATTAACAAAGATATCAGGCCCGGCTTTTACAGCTTTTGAAAACTCCTCTTCAGATTTTTTCATATCACCGCCTAAAAATCCCGGGACAATCGCGTAGAAGGAACCCCATGCCATGTGAACCCTGCCGTTCATGGTGTCCGGATTGATGTCAGACATTTTCTGTAGTATAGCGTTTACTTTCCCCGGTAGACTGAAATTAAGCAGATGACTGAATGAACCAAAGCATTCGGTCCAGTACTGTCCTGCTGAAACATACCAGTAAAACATGGCAGACATCTCCTTCTGTGTAAGGGCATCAGTACATTCCCATGCGGATTTCCCCTTGTCTGCGAGTTTTTTAAATTCCGGGTTTGTATACATTGCTCTCTCGCAATAGTTAATCGCCTTAAGGTAATACTCCTCTTTTTCTTTTTTATTCTTCGCGTATATGTAACCATTTAGCATCGCGAATTCACCTGCCTTTGCAAGTGCGTCATAGTTTCCCGGATCAATGGCAATAACCTTTTCATACGCTGCAATAACATCCTTAACCTTTGCAGCTGTATCTGCGGTTGCCTCAAGTGATGCAGCTGAAGCGAGTAAAGCTTTGACATCACCTGTGCCGGTTGTCTGAACCTTTGTTTTCCACCCTTCATCCCAGGAAATGCATCCCGTGACAGAAATAATAAATGCCAGAAGAATAAATCTGATTAGTACTTTCATAAAATAACTCCCATATTATTTTTTTAGAGCTTATAGCGCCAGTTAAATGCTTAATTAAGAGTGAATCAAATTTATTGCACAAAAACGTAATTTTTTATCTCCAAATTGAGTGTCATAAAACGGATGTTATTTGTATTAATGGAATGAAAGGTGCATAGATATTTTTATACGGCTGATGATATCCCGGTGTACTGCTACAGTATTTGTTCCTGTGAAATCAAAGAGGCTGTCAACGCAGACATTTTTTATCTGAAAATTTATTTCAGGAAACTAACTGTTCAAAGAAATTCTTAAACCATTTTTCAGCGGCAGCTTTGCCTTCATGTGTACCGCTGGCAGGGATATCTTCGGGGTAAATAAAAGTACAGTCATCTCTCCATGCGGCTATAAATTAACCAAGATTGCGCCTGTTAGCGGAATTGAACGCCCTGCGGAGAAAAAATTTAATTACTTGAGTTAGGCGTTATATGATTAACATTTATCATATTAATCGGTCATTGCGAGGAGCTTAAGCGACGAAGGCCGCTCATCTGCATCCATGCAGTTGCGGCACTAAGACATCCATGTCTGTCGCATTCTGTATTAAAAACAGATTGCCGCACTCCCTCCGGTCGTTCGCAATGACATAATTTAAATAATTATGATATTTAAACCAATAATCCTATCATCAATGTTAAATTTCGCCTAACTCAAGTTAATTATTTATGAAAAATTTTAACAACTCACTGTTAAAAAGGACACATCGGCAAGCTCAGTGCATCGCTTTTCAGTATGAAAAGATCCTTCAGAGGGGTTTCTTTATAAGAAGATATTTATGTTTAGCAGGGCTTTTATTGACTCCATTTACTTTTTTATCAGCGGAATCTCCTAAAACGAGAACGGGAAAACTGTATTTATTTAGCCAATAGTATGAGAACTTTATCCAGGGAACTTATGAAGAAGATTAATGAAGCCGCAGATGTAAATATGTTAATGGGTTTTACTGGTGGAATAAAAAGAATTACAAGGCGTATTGGAATTAAACCGCTTACCAGTAATAAGGGAAAAATATTCAAAAGGTTGACTTCAAGTTGTTTTTGCTGTAATATTTTCACAGAATTTGTCATTACCAGCTCATGCCACATGATCATTGCAACAGCTGTAAAAAACGGCAGGGCAAACATACGAAGAGGTTGCAGGATTCGTGCTATTGCAGGTATTTCAGTATACCTTTTTTCCCAGGAACGGACTTTTAATATCAGTATGCCTGCAAATAAAGGGATAGTAATTATCATAAATAAAAATCCCCCAGCCAGTCCAAAAGCATGTGCAAAGTATTTGCTTGATAAAGGCCATACTAAAGAAAACGTTATCAGGGGAACAAAGGAGATGCCATACCAGCGCACCAGCTTACCTTCTCCTTTGAACATCATCAGGCCTACAATTAAAACGGGCAGACCGGTAAGAAATGGGGTGAAAATATCAAGGTATTCATTCATGCCGCCTGTTATTCTTTGTGCATCAACAAGCTCCCCTACAATCTTATACAATTCCATGGGCATGAGTATGTAGAGTCCGGTAATTCCTATGAAATAAAGGAATACTATTAGAATGTAAACATAGGGATTAATTAATAGCCATTCATTTATCTTATCCCAGAATCCAACTGGATTACCCGGTACAGGAAATCTGTATGCAAGGCAATCATCACGGTCCCTGTCAAATGTCTGCAGCATGTCAGCCAAGAAAAGTGCCATAAAGAATTGAACAGTAAGAATAAGCACAAAAGATGTCCCAAGACTGATTTCCGTAAGAACAATACCTGTATCGGAAATGAATAACTGGTAGAAGTATAATGCAAAAAAGGTAACTGTTAAGTCAAAAATAAGTTCATTAATGTTCAGGCGTTTTAATATACCGGGAATGATATTTATATGCAGTTTTTTCATTGTGAGTATTAGATTATTCGAAAATTGAATAAACAGTCAATTATTATTTCAGAAACATCCGTTATCTTCATTCACCATTTGAACAGAAAGTTTTTTTCTTATCCGGTCATATACC
>DAIOFM010000085.1:0-16365 GCA_036745755.1 Spirochaetota bacterium
TCCTTTTCCTGGCTGCTTCGATCCTCTCAAATCTTTTTTCAATGAAGATAAGGTCGTGCATGATAAGTTCCGAGTTTATCATTTCGATGTCGCGGACAGGATCGACCGAACCGCTTGCGTGGTATACAGAGGCATCTTCAAACGCCCTGACAACATGGCAGAGAGCATCCATTTTTGATATATCGGTAAAAATTTTACCTTCACGGATAGAGTCGCTTTCAATTTTAGGCAGCAGCTGGAGGTTTATCCTTGCCGGAACCTCCTTTTTTGGCTCGTACATCTTTACGAGAGTGTCGAATCTTTCATCCCGAATATCCGCAACACCTGCTGTTATTTTGTCCCCTGTCTCAGTCGGTTTTGAGCCTGTGAGAAGTTCATAAAGGCTTTTTTTGCCGGTTTGAGGGAGTCCGATAATTCCGAGTTCCATACATACCCCTGTTATTATTAAATATAATATCTTAATTTATAAAATACAGTGTTTATTTTTTAATTTATTTCATGAAAAAATGTTTTGTTGGGTCTGTCCAAAAGTCAGGTTTTACAAAGATTTGTCATTCCGGTTTTACCCCAAGAGTGCTTCTTCGCTGCGCTCAGGGCGTGCACACTTCAGTTTGTGGAGCAAACATGATGTTTGCCTGCCGGCATAGAACAGGATGTTCTAATAATGTCGGCCAAATACCGGAATTTCCGGATTGAATCAGTTGTATGGGATACCGGCATTTGCTTTGCTACAGCCGGTATGACAAAAAATTACTTTTTGGACAGCTCCATATAATTTTGACTTTTTAAACCAAAAAATATATTACTGAAAATGCATTTAAAAATATGCTTACAGCTCTTCAGGATTTTCCCCGTGACTGTAAATCAATACTTAATGGAGAGGGTATTTAGTCAATATTTTATTGGCGCTGAGGGTATAAATCCCGAGTATAACATTTAAAATTGAATGCTGATTTCTACGCTACAGCGTTTTTTGTAAGATTCTCAAGATCTTTTATGATCGTTTCGAGTTTTTCCGAGGAAGCTGTTATCCTGTTGGACATTTCAACAATATCGGATGCCGCCCCTGCCACTTCAGATGTAGTTTTGCTCGATTCGGTTGTGGCAAGCTGCTGTTCCCCTGTATACGTTTCAATCATCTGGCTGGACATGTGGAGTTTTTCATTCAGTGATGATATCTGCTCAACAGCCCTGTCAATCTCTGTAATAAACCCCTGCACATCCCGGATCTCCTTTCCAATTATTCCTATCGAACTGTTAAGACCGTTTATTTTTTCTGACGAAAGGTTTATTGCATTGCTGCTTTCATCAATTATCTTCCTGTTCTCATTTATTATTTTTTCAATTGCCTTTGAGTTTGAAGTGGTCTGCTCTGCAAGTTTTGATATTTCGTCCGCCACTACCGCAAATCCCCTTCCGTGTTCTCCGGCCCTGGCGGCTTCAATTGAGGCATTAAGTGACAGCAGGTTGACTCTGTCCGCAATGTCATTTATGAGCTGTATAAACCCTTCCATCTCGTTACTCTTTTCATTGAGAAGCGTGAACTGCTTCATCGTGTGATTTATCTTTTCAGTAGATTCTGTTGATCCGGCTGTTATCCCCTCCAGAGTGGTATTGATGCTGACTGAATTTTCAACAACAGTATCGCTGGTCTTTTTCAGCCCTCCAACAGACTTAATAACAGAACCTGTTTCGGAAAGCAGGACTCCGGCGGTATTGTTGATAGATTCGGAGTTCGCGGCCAGTTCCTCAAGTGAACTTGATATCTCTTCCAGTGAACCTGCCTGCTGCCGTGAAATATCGGTTAGCTCTGCAGCAACCCTGTTCTGTTCATCTGTTTCCTCCTTCATGACAGAAACCGCCTCTGATATGGAATCGATTATTCCCTTCATCTCGTTCAGTGATGCTTCCGCCCTGTCCCGGTTTTGATAGGCAAGGGTGAAAAGACCCTTTGTGGCAATGGCGCCGAAGTATGTGCCTATGGCTACCCATAGAAATACAAGATATCTCACAATAATATTGCTTGCCGGCCCTGCGGGTATAAGTTCAGGCCTGACCAGGAATATTGTTGTCTGTGAAACTATGACTAATAAAAAAGTGTAAACTGACAGCTGCCTGTTGAAATAAAAAACCGAGAGGCAGAGGATGATATAATGGGCCGCGAAAACCTCGCTGGCACCGTAAATTATAATCTGGAAGAACCAGAGACTCAGAGTAACGCCGGTAATAGATATATAGCCTGTAATAATGCCGTGGAGTTTTTTTGAAAGGCCCCAGGTAACAGCGAGTGAAATTAGAACAAGGGCTACTTCGATACCGAGATTATCCCATGTGAGGTATTTTGAGCCTTTCCCTGTTAATTTTATGAGAGCGGTTGCCAGGTTGGCAAGAACCAGTATGCTGAGAAATGCCCTGATTACTCTTCTGTTATTTCTGGTAAGAACCTCCTGAAAAAGGTCATTATTTTCAGGCGGATTTTCCCCTGTGAAATCGCTTTTTTTCAGTATTTTATTCATAACCGGCTTCCGTGTTGATATGCAATTTTTTTTATATATATGCTTTGAGAATATGAATGTTTAGTGTAAAAAGTCAAATACATTATAACCGGACGGTTAAATATTTTTTTTATTAAATTTATGTAAAATTTTATAGTGAGTTTTAAAGTCAGGGATGGTTTTCTCTTTTATCCTTGACACCCCTTAAATGCTCTTTAAGTAGTATCAAACTTCAGGGTTAATGGATGTTTCTGTTGCAGACAGGATTTTAAACCCAAGGCTGCTTGAAGATATTTATTTAATTTTATAAATGATGCTGTCTGCGGAAAAAGCGAAAGTATAATCCGTAATATTACAAAATTGATATGGTGGCTGGTATGATAAAAACACTCCCCTTTGATAAAGAAAAGATTGAAGAGATCATTAAGGAGTACCCGACCCCTTTTCATATATATGATGAAAAGGGTATAAGGGAAAACGCAAAGAAATTAGTTAAGGCCTTTTCGTGGGCCCCTGAATTCAGGGAATATTTTGCTGTTAAGGCAAATCCGAATCCTCATCTCATTAAGATTATGAAGGAGGAGGGTTTCGGAGCAGACTGCAGTTCTCTCCCTGAGCTTGTCCTTGCCGAGAAGGCGGGGGTTGAGGGTGACATGATTATGCTCACTTCAAATAATACTCCTGCTGATGAATATGAGTACGCGAAAAAACTGGGTGCGATTCTGAACCTGGATGATATAACACATATAGATTATGTTGAAAAAAATGTTGGTCTTCCATCATTGATCTCATTCAGGTATAATCCCGGCCCGCTTAAGGGGGGGAACGCAATTATCGGTGTGCCTGAGGAGGCGAAATACGGCCTTACAAGGGAACAGCTTTTTGAGGCGTACAGAACTGTAAAAGAGAGGGGCGTTAAAAATTTCGGCCTTCATACAATGATTGCCTCAAACGAGCTTAATGCCGATTACTTTGTTGATACCGCGGAGATTCTTTTTGACCTTGTTTATGACCTGAGCACGGAAGTTAAAATTGATTTTGACTTTGTCAATCTCGGCGGAGGTTTCGGTATACCTTACAGGCCGGGCGATAAGCCTCTTGATCTCGATTATATCGGTGAGAGAATACACCAGGCATACGAGGAGAAGATAGTGTCCCGCGGGCTCAAGCCCCTGAGAATATGTATGGAGAGTGGCAGGATGATTACAGGCCCTTACGGGTTTCTGGTAACAAAGGCTATCCACAGGAAGAATATTTATAAAAACTACATAGGTGTAGACGCATGTATGGCTGATCTGATGAGGCCCGCACTTTACGGAGCATATCATCATATAACCGTACTCGGCAAGGAGGAGGAGAAACACGACCACAGGTATGACGTGACAGGATCTCTCTGCGAGAACAATGACAAGTTTGCAATTGACAGGATGCTCCCTGAAATTGAAACGGGGGACATTCTTGTGATGCACGATACAGGCGCTCACGGGTATGCCATGGGTTTCAATTATAACGGTAAGCTCCGTTCAGCGGAACTACTTCTGAGAGAGGATGGATCAGTTAAAAAGATAAGGCGTGGTGAAACTATTGATGATTATTTCGCCACGCTTGATTTCGGAGAACTTTAAGAGGGGACTATTTCCCCTCAAGTTTCTTCTGCAGAATTTCTTTTATTACGGCCCCATCGGCTTTACCTTTAAGTTCCTTTGCGGCCATACCCATAAGTTTACCGAACATTTTCTGGTTTACCTCGCCTGCTTCAGCGAGAATTTTATCAAGGGCTGCCGATATTTCATCCTCTGACATCTGTTCAGGGAGGTATTCCTCTATTATTTTAAGCTCAGCCGCTTCCTTGTCAGCAAGGTCGCTCCTTCCTGCTGCTTCGTATTCTTTGATCGCGTCCTTTCTTCTTTTCGCCGCGCGTTTAATTACATCAAGAGCCTGATCCTCATTAATGTCTTCTCCTGTCTTCGCCTTTTCATAGGTCAGGTCGGATTTAAGCATTTTAAGTGTGCCGGCCCTCTCTTTGTCTCCTGACTTCATGGAGTTTTTCAGTTCTTCATCTATCTGCTGTACAAGGCCCATTTATATCCTCCGGATTATGTAGTGGTAAATTTCAGAATCCATTGTAATAATACTAATTGGCATATCTGCTGTAAATTAAAAAAATGGCAGTGATTATATCTAAATATATATTTAAGCGTAAAATGCAAAAATTATATACTACACTCACCGTCTACGGCGGGAGGGAGAGAGAATTTTTTAACCTGAAATCAGTTAAAAAATAAATACTGAAAAAAAAGATTGAAAATAATCTGATTATTCTTTATCAAAAAAGAATGAAATCAAATAACGAAATAGTTGGCGAGTTAGTCGAATCTCTGAAAACGATTGATCCGTTTATGATATATCTTTTCGGTTCCCATGCTTCCGGTGAGGCAGATGCTGAAAGTGATATTGATATAGTTGTAATTTTGGATGAATTTGTAATTCCGGCTGACTATTCTGAACGCATGAAAAGGAAGCTCCTTGTGCGAAGAGCTCTGTATGAGCTTAGCAGAAAAATTCAGATCGATATTGTCGTTTATACAAGAGGGGAATTTAAACAGATTTCAGAATTAAACACTTCATTCTATAATACACTTAAGTCGGATGGAATTGTTCTTTATGAAAAAGCAGGCTGAATCCTGGCTTAATGCGGCATGTGATGATCTGGCTGTTGTTAAAGAGATCCGCAATAATGCTAACCTGACCAATATGGCTGCTTTTCATTGCCAGCAGACTGTTGAAAAAAGCTTCAAAGCTGTTTTAGAGGAATTTGAAGGTAAGGTGCCCCGTCTGCATGATCTCATTACTTTAAAAGAAAAAATTTCTGGTTATATTGATATTAAAGTAGATGCTGATATATTCGATCAGCTTAATGAATTATATATTGAAACACGATATCCGACTGATCTTGGGCTGATGCCCTGCGGAAAGCCATCACCGGATATCGCTTATAAATTTATCAGCCTTGCAGAAAACATCTACTTAGAAGTCAGAGAGTTTCTATCAGAGCAAGGGAACTGATTAACCTGCCCGCTCCCCTCCTATAAGAGCTTTTACAGGAGCAAGGCCTGCAACTGTGCCCTGTTCAATTGCCTTAAGTACTGCGCCGCCTCCTGTAAATATATAGTATTCCGGCGAATCTATTGCCACGATGTAGAGTCCCGGCAGGAGGCGTTTGAGCTCCTGCATTGTATCTCCGCCGCCGTAAAGCTTGACCGCCCCGCTGTTTTCGTCGATGAGCTGATCGAGTGCGATTGTCCCCTCATTGAAATATGGGGTGTAGCCCATTACCGCGTTTACAAATACAGTCTTTGCCCTGTGGAATGTTTCGATTACTTCAGGTACTGTGAAACTTTCAGCGGCAACATCGTAAATGTAATTCAGTTCAGTGCCGGGTTCCAGTTCCCTTATGTCCACCTTGCGGAACTTACCCTCCTCCCGGGCGGCAGCAACATCCGACTCGATAATAAAAGGGAGTTCAACGATCCTTCCCGGATACTTTTCAGAGAACTTCACAAAGTTTTTCGCGTGCTCAAGGTCATCGGCCTCTACCCCTTTGATTTTTATATTGTATTTCGCGGAGAGGTATGCATTATAGATTACCCCTCCAAGCACAAGATTGTCAGATTTTTCTATAAGGGCGTATAACGGCTCAATCTTTGTGTCGAATTTCGCTCCCGCAACAACTGCCACAAAGGGTGTCTGCGGGCTGTATATCCTGTCGAGATTTTCAATCTCCTTCTGCATGAGGAACCCGGCGTAGGAGGGGAGGTACCTGTTTACATCAACTGTTGAGGCGTGGGGCTGCCATGAACCGAAGGCGTCATTTACGAATATGTCCGCCAGCCCGGCAAGCTGGTTGGCAAACCTTTCCCTGTTTTCATCTTTAGCCTCTTCACCGTAAAACCAGCGTGTGTTGGGGAGGTATATGCCGTCAATTCTGTCCTCTTTCAGTTCCCTTATCAGGTGGTTGATCGATGTCTCTATTCCCGTATAGCCTTTTTTTTCGTCGCTTGAAAATTCCGGCACTTTCAGTTTGATGTGGAGTTTCTGCTGCAGATAGTCCACTATGGGCTGCACGGATGTTTTGTCATTTATGGATATATCCCCTGTCTTTTTGTCCCGCGGTCGCCCTACGTGGGTCATGAGGATCATTTTTCCACCCCTTGCGTTTATATGGTACAGGGTGCCTATGGTTGCGTCAATCCTGTACGGGTCGTGTATCACTCCGCTTTTAACCACGTTATGGTCAACACGGACAAGTACGATTTTCCCTTTAAGGTCTGCGTTCTGGATAAGGGGGAGGTTCAGGTTTGTAAACATGGCTTTACTCCTTCTATTTTCTATATGTTAATTTATACCAATATTAAAAACTAAGCAAGCTCTTTGTTTTAAATGAGAAGTATTATTTCGGAAGTCCGGAATGGATTGACTTTTGTTGATTATTCTCCTGTTTGCTCTATTTTATTTATGGCAGTCTTCTATGCCCTGAAATTTTTTAAATCTCTTAATATGTCAGGTTTGAAAGACTTCTATGTTCGGGTGGCCGGCCGGAAGGAGTTTCCGGTCAGTATTTTTTATAAAAGCCTTGACTCCTGGTGGAGGTTGCCGATATATAACTATATCAGGATATATTGATATAGTTTATGGATGTTTTAACAATATTAAAGGCTCTTTCGGATGAAACCCGGCTGCGGATTGTCAGTCTCCTTAACGGGCACGAACTTAATGTTAACGAAATTGTTGATGTGCTTGATATGGGACAGTCCAGAATTTCCCGTCACCTTAAAATTCTTTCTGACGCAGGGATTCTGTCGTGCAGAAAGGACGGCCTGTGGGCATTCTATACTGTTGTTTCGGGGAATGGAACCGGTGATTTTTTAATGCCGATCATTGAACGGCTGAACGGCGGAATTTATGAGTCGGACAGCCGGTCCCTTGAGTCATATATGGAAGAGAAGAGTGAGAAGGGAAGGGCGTACTTTGACAGGGTCGCTTCAAAGTGGGATTCCATAAGGAGTGAGATTCTCGGCGGCATAGATTTAAACCGGGAGATAATTAAAAGCATTAATAAATCAAAGGTAACTGCTGATCTTGGCTGCGGTAACGGGGAGCTGGCGGCACTCCTTCTTGAAAGAAGTGAAAAGGTCATAGGTGTTGACAGATCAACCGGTATGCTCGATATGGCGAGAAAAAACACCGGCAGTGAAACCGATGGGAGGCTCGATTTCAGACTGGGGGAGCTGTCTCATTTGCCTGTAAGGGACGGGGAGGTTGATACGGCGGTTATCAACCTGGTGTTGCATTATCTTGATGTTCCGGCAGGGGGAATTGACGAGGCGGCAAGAATCCTTAAAAAAGGGGGAAGGCTTATAATCGCGGATCTTTCGATCCATAAAGATGAGTCAATGAGAAGCAGGTTCGGTCACAGGTGGCTCGGATTTTCTGATGCTACGATAAGGGAATGGATGAAACAGTATGGTTTAAAGGTGGATAAGGTAAAAAATTTCAGGGCGGACAACGGCCTGGAGCCTTTTATATATGTATGCAGTAAAATATAATCATCGAAAAAAAATCAGGAGAAGTTTATGAATATTAAAACAAAGAACGGGTTTATGGAACTGGACCTTGCGCTTAAAAATCAGGTTGCCGATATGACCCTTGCGGAGTGGGGAAGAAAGGAGATAGAGCTTGCCGAGGCTGAGATGCCCGGGCTTATGTCTGTAAGGGAGAAATATGGGAAGACCAAGCCTCTCAAAGGACTGCGTGTAACCGGGAGCCTTCACATGACTATACAGACAGCCGTGCTGATAGAGACTCTTCTTGAACTGGGAGCTGATGTAAGGTGGGCTTCGTGCAATATTTTTTCCACTCAGGACCATGCCGCGGCAGCCATTGCTAAAAAAGGTAAATGTGCTGTTTTCGCATGGAAGGGGGAGACTCTTGAGGAATACTGGTGGTGCACGGAGATGGCTCTCACATGGCCGGACGGGAAGGGCCCGAATCTTCTTGTTGATGACGGGGGGGACGCCACTCTTTTTGTTCATCAGTGTTACAAGGCGGAGAATGAACCGGCTATACTCAACGAGAAGTATGAGCATAAGGAAATGCAGGTTGTCATGGAGAGGATTAAAGCCAGTGTTAAGAGAAACCCCGGCAGATGGACAGAAGATGTAAAGAATATCCGGGGGGTTTCAGAGGAGACAACTACAGGCGTTCACAGGCTTTATCATATGGCAAAGAGCGGAGAACTCCTTTTTCCTGCTATTAATGTTAATGATTCAGTTACCAAGTCCAAATTCGACAACCTCTACGGGTGTCGGGAGTCTCTTGCTGACGGTATAAAGAGGGCAACTGATATAATGGTTGCCGGAAAGGTTGTAGTTGTTGCCGGTTATGGGGATGTTGGCAAGGGATGCGCCCAGTCTATGAGATGGTTTGGCGCCCGGGTCCTTATTACGGAGATTGATCCCATATGCGCGCTGCAGGCGGCAATGGAAGGTTACGAGATAACCACAATGGAGAAAGCCGCGGCAATAGGTGATATTTTTGTGAGTGCCACGGGAAACCTTGACGTAATTTCAGGTAAGCATATGGAGCAGATGAAGGATGGGGCCATTGTATGCAACATCGGGCATTTTGACAGCGAAATCGCGATGCATTACCTTGAGAATAACAGCAAGTGTAAAAAGACTGTCATCAAGCCCCAGGTGGACAAATGGACTGTTGAATCAGGTAACTCAATAATAGTTCTGGCTGAAGGGAGGCTTGTTAACCTCGGCTGCGCTACCGGGCACCCGAGTTTTGTTATGAGCAACAGTTTTACAAACCAGACCCTTGCCCAGATTGAGCTTGCGTCAAAAAAACATGAAAATGAAGTCTTTACCCTTCCCAAGAAACTTGATGAGGAAGTGGCAAGGCTCCACCTTGCTAAACTCGGTGTTAAACTGACAAAGCTTACAAAGCAGCAGGCAGAGTATATAGGTGTACCTGTAAACGGGCCGTTTAAACCGGACCACTACAGGTATTAATACCTGTTTGATAAAATAAAAAGGCCGGCCATTTCTGACCGGTCTTTTTTATTTTCAGGGCAGTAAAGGGTCTGTAGAAATACATTGCCGGGTATTTGAAATTGACATAATGGCAGGGGGGTAAATTATATTTAATCTGAATATTTACGGAATTTGCCGCAGTATGGCAAATAAGTTTAATCAGTTAACAATTGTTAAATATATTATTTGTAATTATCGGGTTAAGCGGGGGGCAGGTTTTTTGAATATATTAAAAAGAGGCGGGCTTTCGTATAAAAGGGGTATTTGTAGCTCCGGTGACATTGGTAAGGGGATTCTGTGTTGTCAGGGATGATGAAGATCCTGTACCCTATCTCCTCTCAGTTGAAAAATCTTTTCATTACATCTGACGGAAGAAGATCGGCCTTTGCTGTTATTATCAATAATTCTCTTATAACTGCAGGATTTATTTTTCTGAACTGGGAGCTTTCCGCTGTCGTACTTGTATTCTGGGTTGAGGGGATTGTCGCAGGCCTGTTCGGTGCGGTTAAGCTTTTAATGAGATCTGTATACGAGTTGGAAGCCCCTGACGAGGGGCCTGTTTTTAAGTCTTTTATGATATCGATTATTTTTGTCGCGTATCTGGCATTGATGTCTCTCATGATTTTTATAACAGCACTATTTCTCCCTCTTTTTATCAATGCGATGTCTGATAAGCCTGTTATTATATATGAAAATGGATCCGATCTGTCCGGTTATATGACGGCTCTGGCTTTTTACCTTAAGACTGAATTTTTTCCTTTTTCGCCAGATTTGTCATCCTCTTCTTTCTTACAGGATTTAGTCAGGAGTAAATTTTTGCTTTTAATAAACCTGACCGCGGTACATGCTTACCTCTTTCTGCATAATTTTATAAAAAGAAGATTTTATCTTTCTGCAAGCCTGAATAAACTGATAATAAGGCCGACAGGGCGATTTTTTATGATCTACCTCGTATTGGGTGTTTTCATCCTTCCTTTTGCCGGCCTTGCGGATCAGGCGGGCCTTTTGTTTCCTGTGATAGTCTGGATGGTGTGTAAGACTTTTTATGATCTATACGGAGGATATATTGATATCCTTGCTGATGAATAATAAATTGTCATGACAGCGGGGCTTTTTTTGATTTAATGTTCAGAAAAAGTTTGATTTTAACTATTCTCTGTTTTAAAATGATGGTTGAAGTAATAAAGAGAGAGATGTTTTGAAACGATATACCTCTTACATAATAACCTTTACTGTTTTGTTCCTTGCTGTTGCTGCACTGTTTCATCATGTTTATAAGCCGAAATTCCGCAATATCAAATATGGAAATCCTGTTTTTGAACGGCTGGTGAGGGAGTGCAGGTATTATAAAACAGAGGATGATTATATTACCGTGAAGCTTTACAGGGGGGACAACAGGGAGCGCGGTACTGTATGGTATTCAGTGACTTTTGAACGTCCGGGGACAGATGAGACGCAGATTTTTATCTCTGCAGGTGAGCCTGGAATTGAGAGTATGGGTTTATGCGATAATGAGATTAAACTTATGTGCGGCAAGGGGTGTATAAATATACCTGTGGATAATATTGAATCAAGGCTCACAGGGCCTCTGATTTATTATAACGGGAAGGAGATTGAGGACAGCGGAGTGTTATCCGATAAGATATGATCCGGTTCCTGATGCGATAAGGATTTCATTTTCATTCAGCATCTCCATCTGAACAACTGCAATTTTATTCCCGGCCCTCAGGACTTTTGATATACATTTGAATCTGCTGCCAGCCCCGGGTCTCAGGTAATCTACCCTGATGTTAAGAGTGCTCATCTTGCTGAATCTCGCCAGAAGTTCCGCTATTGTTATCCCTTTCATCCCCGCAAAGGCGTGACTCTGGGCTATAATACCCCCCGCAAGGTCTATTACAGATGAAATTGCGCCGCCGTGGAGAATTTTCTGTACATAGTTCCCCTGAAGTTCCTCTCTTGAGTCTATTTCTATAACGGCTTTTTCAAGAGTGAGATCTGTTACTCTGACACCCAGGTATGTATTAAAGGGCATTTTGGAATTATATACCTCTTTCAGAATATCCAGTATTATTTTAATTGTGTCAGGCGATGATAAATCGGGAATTCTCTGAAGATACTCTTCTGTCAGGTTTTCACCTTCAAGGAGCCTGTTTATTGACAGATCGATTTTGTCCATAAGAGAGGGAAATAATCAGTCAGGTATATATAGAAAAACCCGCATATGCATGCAGGTATGCGGGTTTCTATTCTTTATATACTAGAATTGATCAAAAGATCTGTATACGTCAAAATAATAGTTTCTGTTTGCTCTTTTTATCTGAACAAACCAGCCCTCATTTTCATAGAAGGACTGAAAACTTTTTGCCTGTGAAAAAGTAAGAACAACATTCGGGTTAATCGTACAGAATTTTGTATCGTCCCAGTTTGTTCTTTTCATTGTTATCCATGCTTCACCTATAACCTGCTTGAGCCCGGCTTCTTCATGATCCGCAACTACTTTTATATCATTTGGACTGAAACCTGCCATTGTGATCTCCTTATCTTTTTATTCTGAGTATATGTATAAAAATAAATTAATAATAAAGATTAATATGTCAATAAAATTATCTGTAACAAATCAATTTTTATATTTTAAAAACAATAAGTCTGTGAAAAGCAGGTATAAATTTAATTTTTTTTCAGAAAATAAGAATAAAAACAGGCCTTGAGCTATGCATCCGGTATTTGACTGATTTTAAAAGTAATTATGTCATGTGAAGACGCTTCTTAAATTAATTCTTGACATGGATCCCTGAAGATTCTATTATGCAATCAGTTGCATAATAGAATCTTCAGGGGGAAATTTTATGAAAATAACTGTTTTAAACGGAAGTCCGAAAGGTGATTTAAGTGTGACAATGCAGTATGTAAAGTTTATGGAGAAAAAATTCGGGGAGCATGAATTCAGTTATATAAATATATCACAGAGAATAGGCAAAATAGAGAGTGATGACGCTTTTTTTAATGAAATAATTTCTGAAGTCGCAAATTCGGATCTTACAATCTGGGGGACCCCGCTTTATGTCTGTCTTGTGCCGTCACAGTATAAAAGGTTTATAGAACTGATATGGGAGAGGGGTGCTGAAGAAAAATTCCGTGATAAATATGCCGCTGTAATAACAACCTCTATACATTTTTTTGACAATACTGCTCATAATTACATGAGGGGAATATGTGAGGATCTGGGAATGAGATTTGCAGGTTCATTTTCCCCTGATATGTATGATATCATGCAGGAGGAGGGTAGAGAAAAAATCCTGACTTTCGCGCAGAATATTTTCAGGACAGTGGAGTCAGGGGTCGTTGCAGCAAGAGCTTATATTAAACCTGATTACAACATGCCGGTATATACTCCAGGGAAACCCCTTCCCGTTGTTGATGCATCCGGGAGGAAAGTCCTGATACTGTCGGATAAAACTTATCAGAAAGGTAATGTTGCCGCAATGATCGGCAGGATGAAAAACAGTCTGACAGGTGATGTGGAAACTCTTTCACTTTCAGACATAGATATAAAAGGCGGCTGTATGGGGTGCTGTGAATGCGGATTCGATTACAGGTGTACATATACCGGCAAGGATGAATTTATAGATTTTTATAATGAGAAACTTAAAAAAGCTGATATAATTATTTTCGCGGGGGAGATTAGAGACCGGTATCTATCAGCGAAATGGAAACAGATGTTTGACAGGGCGTTTTTTAATACGCACACTCCCACTCTTAAAGGAAAACAGTTCGGGCTGCTTCTTTCCGGGCCTCTGGCCATGATTCCGAATTTAAGAGAGGTCCTTAATGCCTATTTTCAGTGGCAGGGCGCCAACCTTGTTGAGATTATCACAGACGAACATTCTTCTTCTGATATGGATATTCTTGTTGATTCCCTGGCAAAAAATCTTGTTTCCAATGCGGAAGCCGGTTATGTGGCACCTCCTACGTTTCTCGGTGTGGGAGGGATGAAGATTTTCCGTGACGATATATGGGGTCGCCTCCGTTTTGTTTTCCAGGCGGATCATAAGTATTACGAGGAGAACGGGATTTATGATTTTCCCCAGGATGATCTTAAGGCCATTGAAATGAATAAAAACATGATAAATCTCACAAGTAAACCTGAAATGAGGGAGAATGTGAGGAAGATGATTAAAACCGAAATGGTAAAACCTATGAAGCATATTGTTGAAACGAAATAGTCGTTTAATAAGCAAGGGGTTGCAACCCTTGCTTATTAAGTATTTTTTTAACTTGCCGGGAATTTATCTTCACATTCTTATTTGAAGTGTTGTAAATTTTTCCTTGATTCATTGCCTTAAGTTCTGTAATTCTGATTTTAAAATATAAACTGCCATGAAAGTTAAAGGTTTTAATAAAACTACTGCAGCTTCATTCAAGAAACTGAAAAACAGGTTCTTCCTTCCCGGTTTTATCCGTGAGATGAAAAAGATGGGTATAGGCGGACTCTCGGGGGGGAACAGGGTCGCTGTTATTACCGATGGTGACGAATTTTTTGACAGTATAATATCCTCTATTGGAAAAGCCAAAAAAAGCATTAATCTTGAAACCTATATTTTCAGCAGCGATTCCGTGGGGTGGCTTGTTGCTGAAAAACTTGCGGAAAAGGCGGAGCAGGGACTTGAGGTTAATGTTATTTACGATTCATTCGGGTCAATGACCGCATCCGGGGTGATGTTTGACATGATGAGAAAGGCGGGGGTTGAGATTATAGAGTACCATCCCTTTGTGCCCTGGAGGAGGTTCTGGAATATCAGTTTCAGGGATCACCGGAAGATTCTTGTTATTGACGGCAATATTGCTTTTATCGGCGGGATAAATATAGGTAAGGAGTACGCGGGGGAGAAGTATGAAGGTGGCCGCTGGAGAGACACTCACGCGAAAGTTGAAGGCCCCGCGGTAAAGGATATACAGTTCTTTTTCATGGAGAACTGGTTCCGCAACGGCGGTGCGATTTTAAACGGAAGGCTCTATTTTCCCGAGTTGCCTGATGTTGGAGATCTCCTCCTTATGATCCTCTGTACCAGGTCCAGGAAAAAAGTAAAACCTGTCTATGAGTCGTATATATCAGCTATAAGAAATGCAAGACATTCAATTTATATTACAAACGCATATTTTATCCCTGACGGAAGGATATACAGGTCCCTGGTAAGGGCGGCGGAGAGGGGGGTCGATGTAAGGCTTCTTCTCCCCGGCAGGTCTGATATACCTTTTGTCAAGTATGCCAGCAGGTATCTTTACAAGAGATACATGAAAAAGGGCATTCGTATATTTGAATACCAGGATTCTATCCTTCACGCTAAAACAGCTGTTATTGACGGAGTATGGTCAACAATCGGCTCGTCAAACCTTGACAGGAGGAGTTTCAGGCGAAACCTTGAGATGAATGCGGTGGCCCTTGATCAGGAATTCGGGGAGATGATGGAGGGGATTTTTTTAAAGGACATGGGGAAAAGCAGCGAAATTACCCTGCCCTATTTCCGGAAGAGGAGTATTGTTGAATTTTTCCTGGAATGGCTCTGCTACAGGTTCAGAAACCTTTTGTAGAAAAATCCCTTGACAATTTATATAATAATAATGTGATGCCTTTAAGTAAAAGATATGTTTTTTGAAAGGTCAAATACCGGCTATTTTATAGCATTCATGATTCTGGGAGCTGTACTGGGCTCCGCTCTTGGGAACCTTATTGTTAAGTTTATCCCGCAGATGAGCGTGATTACATCAAGTCTTACAGGACCAATCGGTTTTAACCTTGAAATACTGTCTTTCAGCATAAAATTGAATTTTGCGTCGATTATAGGCCTTATACTTGGCATAATAATCTTCCGTAAGATTTAAGGCCGCGCCTGCGGCTATCAAAAGTATTCCTCATTATTATGAGGGGTATGGATTTAAATCGGCCGGTGGCCGGTTGCCTCATTCCAGAGAATAGGCAATAAGCAGTATATTTTTTAAGCGTATATAATACGCATATCGCGGATAATTCCGCGCAGATCTGTTGTCATGAACTTCCATTGTATGGTGCGGGTTCATTACGGCGGGTCGTGAAATGATTAATTATTAATTAGGGGGTACTCAATTGGCTGTAGTATCAATGAAAGCGCTGCTTGAATCAGGTGTACATTTCGGGCACCAGACAAGAAGATGGAATCCTAAAATGTCTCAGTTTATATTTACTGCAAGGAACGGGATCCATATTATCGATTTACAAAAGACGATGCAGAGAGTTAAGGTCGCATACTCTGCAATGAGAGATTTGTCCGCAACCGGCGGGAAGATCCTTTTCGTGGGCACAAAAAAACAGGCCCAGAGCGCAATAGTGGAATACGCTGAAAAATGCGGTATGTATTATGTTTCTGAAAGGTGGCTTGGAGGGCTCCTTACCAATTATAAGACTGTGGGGAATTCAATCCAGAGACTTAAAGAGCTTGAGAAAATGCAGGAATCAGATTCCTGGGATGCTGAAACCAAGAAGGAAATTCTTGAACTCCAGAGAGAGCTTGCGAAGAAAAATAAAATTTTAAGCGGTATCAAAAATATGACAGGCCTTCCGGATGCTCTTTTTATTATAGATCCGAAAAGGGAGTCAATAGCAGTTCAGGAGGCTCATAAACTCGGTATTCCTATCTTCGCAGTTGTTGACACGAATTGTAATCCCGATGAGATAGATTACCCTATTCCAGGTAATGATGACGCCATAAGGGCGATAGCTCTTTTCCTTGAAGTTA
>DAIOFM010000086.1:0-16283 GCA_036745755.1 Spirochaetota bacterium
GACAAATTCGGCATTTCTGCTGCTGCACCTGTTGCTGTTGCTGCGGGTCCTGCTGTTGCTGCTGAAGCTGCAGAAGAGCAGACTGAATTTGACGTTATCCTTACAGGATTCGGCGATCAGAAAGTCGGCGTTATCAAAGTCGTAAGGGAAATAACAGGTCTCGGCCTTAAAGAGGCGAAAGAGCTTGTTGAAGCTGGCGGCAAAGCTGTTAAAGAGAAAGTTTCAAAAGCTGAAGCTGAAACAATCCAGAAACAGCTCGTTGATGCTGGCGCAACTGTTGAAGTAAAGTAATTTATAGTAAATAGATTATTTTGAATAACAGAAGACTGTCCTTCAATTATTTGTTTTCAATCAATAGGTTTGATCTGTTGGGTCAAACCTATTGGTGTTAATTATGCTTAAAAATTTACTCTGATTTCGAATTTATATTTTTTTCATATGTCCACTGTAATTATTTTATCAATGAAATTTTGTATCCTTAAATAAAATAAAGGTTAAGGTTTATATAGATGCAAGAGCCAAAAAAAGTCGTTAATTTCGGCAGAATTAAATCAAAGATTGATCTGCCAAATCTTATTGAAATACAACTAACTTCATATGAATGGTTTCTGCAGGCGAAAACTTCAAAAAAGAAGCCACAGGGCCTGCAGGCTGTTTTTGAAGAGATCTTTCCAATAGAAAGCCCTCATGATGATGTGGTGCTTGAGTTTGTTAATTACGAAATAGGCGATCCCAAATATTCCGAATATGAATGTAAAGAGCGTGATGTAACCTATGCAGCGCCGCTTAAAGCCACGATCAGGCTTATAAGAAAGGACAGCATGGAAGTCCGTGAACAATCAGTATATATGGGTGATATCCCTCTCATGACTGAAAGGGGTACATTTATAATTAATGGTGCGGAAAGGGTTGTTGTTAACCAGCTTCACAGGTCACCGGGAATATTCTTTTTCTATGAAGAGGATGAGAGGGTTTATAACTCAAGGGTAATCCCGGACAGGGGCTCATGGCTTGAATTTGAGATGGATTCAAAGGGTTATATAGTCGGTCGTATAGACAGGAAGAAAAAGTTTCCCGTAACGCTGCTGATTAAAGCACTGGGATGTGAAACAAACGAGGAAATCGTTAAACTTTTCTATAATGTGACAAAAATCAAGCCTAAAGGCGAAGAGGATTATGAGTCCCTTAACGGCCGGAGGGTCGCTTCTGATGTTATCAGCAAATCATCAGGTGAAGTGATAATAGAGACTTCAGAAAGGATTAATATAGATATAATAGACAGGCTGAAAGAGGAGAAGATAACAGAGGTAGAACTGATTGAATTCCCCAACAACAAGGAGGATGCATATCTCTGCGCAACTCTCCAGACTGAGCCTGAGTTTATTAAAAAGAATCTCCGCATAGACGCTGATCATGACTACACAGCCTCCGAGGTGGCCCTGCTGGCGCTTCATGCCATAATGAGGCCTGGTGAGCCGACAAACCTTGAAAACGCTAAATCTGAACTTGACAGGCTGTTTTTTAATCCCAGAAGCTACAGTCTCAGTTCAGTTGGAAGATACAAGATAAACAGTAAATTCGGCTTCGATACTGAACCCGAAACCCTGACAGTGGATGATATAAACCATACGGTGAAATATATTCTCTACCTTATCGCTGAGGCGGAAGGGTATGAGTATGACTATACAGGAAAAAGCGGTAAAAAAGAAAAGAAATTTGTCTACACAATGGTGGATGATATAGACCACCTTGGAAACAGGCGTGTCAGGTCTGTTGGTGAACTTATCATGAACCAGATAAAAGTCGGTTTCCAGAGGATGGAGAGGGTAATCAAGGAGAGAATGACAATCCAGGATCTTGATGTTATTACTCCCCAGGCTCTTATAAGTATTAAACCGATAACCGCGGTTATCAATGAATTTTTCGGTTCAAGCCAGCTTTCACAGTTTATGGACCAGACCAATCCTCTGGCGGAACTTACTCACAAGAGGCGTCTTAACGCGCTCGGGCCTGGCGGTCTTTCCAGGGAGAGAGCGGGATTCGAGGTAAGGGACGTTCACCCCTCCCACTATGGAAGGATGTGCCCTATTGAGACACCTGAAGGTCCGAATATCGGTCTGATAGTTTCTTTAAGTACATTTGGAAGAATAAATGATTACGGTTTCCTTGAAACTCCGTACAGGTATGTGGAGAAAGGGGCCGTAACTGATAAGATAGAATATCTCACGGCTAATATTGAGGATAATTATTCGATTGCACAGGCGAATGCCATACTTGACGATAAGGGGAATTTTGTTAAGGCCCTTATCCCGTGCCGTAACAGGGGTAACTTCCCGTATAAAAAACCGAAAGAGATTCAGTATATGGACGTTTCTCCGAACCAGGTTTTTTCCGTATCAACATGTCTGATACCGTTTCTAGAACATGATGACGCAAACAGGGCCCTTATGGGTTCCAATATGCAGCGTCAGGCAGTTCCTCTGCTTACCGAGGAGGCACCTCTGGTGGGTACAGGCATGGAACCGGCAGCGGCTTACGATTCAGGTGTCCTTGTCATAGCAAAGCGCGGAGGAGAAGTTATCTTCTCTGACGGAAGCGCGGTGAGGATAAAAACTTCAAGTGGTGAGGTTGATGAATATCCGCTTCAGAAGTTCAAGAGAACCAACCAGGGTACCTGTTTTAACCAGAAACCTATTGTGAAGGGCGGCCAGAAAATCAAGGCGGGAGACGTTCTTGCGGACGGGCCTGCTACTGATAACGGAAGGCTTGCTCTCGGGAAAAATATCCTTGTCGCTTTTATGCCATGGATGGGGTATAACTTTGAGGACGCTATTATCCTTTCCGAGAGGCTTGTTGTTGAAGATGTTTATACATCTGTTCATATAGAGCAGTTCGAAGTCGAGGCAAGGGAGACTAAACTCGGAAGAGAAATGATAACAAGGGATATACCGAACCTGAATGACAAGGCGTTCAGGGATCTTGATGCTGATGGTGTTGTCAGGGTCGGGGCGTTTGTTCAGCCGGATGATATTCTTGTAGGTAAAGTAACTCCGAAAGGGGAGCAGGATCTTACCCCTGAATATAAACTTCTATACTCTATCTTCGGGGAAAAGGCCCGTGAAGTCAGGGATACCTCATTAAGGGTTCCGAACGGAGTAGAGGGTATTGTTGTAGATGTTAAAAGGTTTTCAAGGGAGAACGGCGATGAACTCTCTCCCGGTGTTGAAGAACTTGTAAAAGTATATATAGCGGACAAGAGGAAAATCTCTACAGGTGATAAAATGGCGGGCCGTCACGGTAACAAGGGTGTTATTTCTAAAATATGCCCTGTACAGGATATGCCCTATCTGCCGGATGGAACCTCTGTTGATGTAGTCCTTAATCCACTCGGTGTTCCTTCAAGGATGAATCTGGGTCAGCTTCTTGAAACTGAACTGGGCTGGGCGGCTCATGACCTTAATGTTCTTATGGAGTCACCGATTTTTGATGGTGCAACAGATGAGGACATCAAGGAGAACCTGAAAAAAGCGGATCTGCCTGCAACATCTAAATCTCTCCTGTATGACGGAAGGACAGGAGAGCCCTTTGAGGGAGAGGTAATGGTTGGCTATGTATATATGCTGAAACTGGCCCACATGGTTGATGACAAGATCCACGCAAGGTCAACAGGACCATACTCACTGGTTACGCAGCAGCCTCTTGGTGGTAAGGCCCAGTTCGGCGGCCAGCGTCTTGGTGAAATGGAGGTATGGGCACTTGAAGCTTACGGGGCAGCTTATACGCTTCAGGAGCTTCTCACTGTTAAATCGGATGATATGCTCGGAAGGGCAAGGATTTACGAGGCAATAGTCAAGGGGATCAATACAACGTCTCCCGGTATACCTGAATCATTCAACGTTCTTATTCAGGAACTTCGCGGTCTTGCTCTTGATGTCAGAATTTATGATGACAATGGAAACGAGATCGGCCTTTCCGAATGGAGCGAGGGATTCACAAAGCCGAAGAGAAAGATTCATATTGAGACTCTCGAAAACGAGGATTACGAGTAAAATGGAGCGTCCGGCAAGGGGCGCATATTCAGATATAGTTTTAGTAACTGTGTATTTTTGAAGGGGTCTCCGGGGTGAAAACCCTTAAAAAGATCCCCGCAGGGTAAATCCCTGTAGGCGCGAAACCGGGTTTCGCTTTAATAAAATTTACTGTTCAAGGATAAACCATGAGGGACTTTAACGATTTCAGTTCTATTCAGATTAAGCTTGCTTCACCGGATATGATCAGGGAATGGTCATATGGAGAGGTCAAAAAGCCCGAAACAATTAACTACAGGACTCTGAAACCGGAACGGGACGGTCTTTTCTGTGAAAGAACATTTGGTACCACGAAGGAGTGGGAATGTTACTGCGGGAAATTCAAATCGATTAGATATAAAGGCGTTGTGTGTGACAGATGCGGTGTTGAGGTCACACACTACAAGGTAAGAAGGGAGAGGGGCGGTCACATTGAACTTGCAGCCCCTGTTGCCCATATCTGGTACTACAGGTCAGTACCTTCGAGAATGGGGCTTCTTCTGGATATTACTGTAAATAACCTTAAATCGGTTCTGTATTATGAAAAATTTATTATAATAGATCCAGGTGAAGCGGAAGCCGAAGACGTTAAACGCGGCGATATAATTGATGAAGACGCTTATTATGACCTTTATGAAAAATACGGAGATACTTTCATCGCATCAATGGGCGCTGAAGCGATAAAGGATCTTCTTTCTAATCTGGATCTTGACGAGGAATCAAGGGCTCTCAGGGCCGAAATTGACATGAAGTCCGCGAAGGACGCCAAGATTGATAAAAAACTTATTAAGAGACTTGAAATAATAGAAGCCTTTAAAGAGTCAGGGAACAGGCCTGACTGGATGGTGCTGGATGTTGTTCCGGTCATACCTCCTGAACTTCGGCCTATGGTGCAGCTCGATGGCGGCCGTTTCGCAACTTCTGACCTTAATGACCTGTACAGGAGGGTCATTAACAGGAACAACAGGCTTAAAAGGCTGCTTACACTGCGTGCGCCGGAAATAATTGTAAGAAATGAAAAGAGGATGCTGCAGGAAGCGGTTGACGCGCTCTTTGATAACAGCAGGAGAAAACGTGCTGTCAAAGGAAAGGGAAACAGGCCTCTTAAATCACTCAGTGATATGCTTAAAGGAAAGCAGGGGCGTTTCAGGCAGAACCTTCTGGGAAAGAGGGTGGACTATTCCGGCCGTTCGGTAATCGTTGTCGGTCCGGAGCTTAAACTACACCAGTGCGGTCTGCCGAAAAAGATGGCTATAGAGCTCTTTAAACCCTTTATCATGAAACGTCTTGTTGACAAGGATTTTGTCCAGAATATAAAATCAGCCAAGAAAATGGTTGAGAATGAGCGCGACGAGGTATGGGAAGTACTTGAAGAGGTTATAAAGGAACACCCGGTGCTCCTGAACCGTGCCCCGACCCTTCACAGACTCGGTATCCAGGCATTTGAACCGACACTTGTTGAGGGAAAGGCTATTAAACTTCATCCCCTTGTATGCCATGCCTACAATGCTGACTTTGACGGCGACCAGATGGCAGTACACGTGCCGCTTTCACCGCGGGCGCAGCTTGAGTGCTGGACTCTCATGCTGTCAACAAACAATCTTCTTTCGCCCGCCAACGGGCATCCAACTGCTACTCCTTCACAGGATATTGTTCTGGGGATCTACTATCTTACTGATATGATCCTGGGGAGTGCCGGGGAAGACAAGTATTTTGACGAATTCAATGATGTTTTAAGATCAATTGAACATAAACAGATAAGATACAGAACAAGGATTAATTATCTTTTTGAGGATAACTTTATCGCCACAACTGCGGGAAGACTTATTTTTAACAGGCTCCTGCCTGAAGGGTATCCCTTCGTTAATGATGTTGTTACGGATAAAGGCCTCTCAAAGATTATTGCGGACGTATTCAGGAATTATGGTCCGAACATTACAGTAAAGATGCTTGATGACATAAAGGAGACAGGTTATAAGTATGCTACAACCTTCGCTCCTACAATATCAATATCTGATATTATTGTACCTGAGAGTAAAAAAGAAATCATAACCGATGAAGACAAGAAAGTTGAGAGCATCGAAAATGAATACAGGAACGGTTTCATAACTGACGAAGAGCGTTATAACAGGGTTATCAATCTCTGGACAGAGGCTAATGAAAAGATTGCCAACGAGATGTTCAAGGAACTTGAAAACGACATGGAGGGCCATAATCCGATATTTATTATGGCCAAGTCGGGCGCGAGAGGTAGTAAACAGCAGATAAGGCAGCTCGCAGGTATGAGGGGACTTATGGCCAAGCCGAGCGGTGAGATTATTGAGGTTCCGATTCGTGCCAATTTCAAAGAGGGCCTTACAGTTCTTGAATATTTTATTTCTACAAACGGTGCCCGTAAAGGTCTTGCAGACACGGCACTTAAAACGGCTGATGCCGGTTATCTTACAAGGCGACTTGTTGATATTGCCCAGGATGTTGTAATTACAAATGAAGATTGCGGAACAACGGTTGGTATAGATATTTACCCTATAAAAGAGGGTGATACTGTTATTGAATCACTCGGCTCCCGTGTTCTGGGAAGGACTCTTCTTTATGACCTTATAAATCCGGTTACAGGCGAGACTCTTGCTAAAGCTGACGAGATTATTGATGAGGAGATTGCTGATCTGATTGATAAGATTGAAATAGATTCAATTGAAATCCGTTCGGTTCTCACATGTGAATCCAAGCATGGCGTATGTGCAAAATGTTACGGGAGAAACCTGGCAACGTCAAGGCATGTCGAAATAGGCGAGGCTGTTGGTATTATCGCTGCTCAGTCTATAGGTCAGCCGGGGACCCAGCTTACAATGAGAACTTTCCATATCGGGGGTATCGCTTCAAGGTCTGTTGAGGAGAGTGAAATAAAATTCAGCTATCCGATATTCATCAAAGAAATTACCTCCAAGATGATCAAAACCGAAGAGGAAAAGGTCATTACCGTAAGAAGGGGATATATAATAGTTCAGAGAATTATATCTGAAATTGATTTGAAACCGAAGACGGAATTCCTGATGGATGACGGGGAGAAAGTCTATGCCGGTAAGGTCTTTGCCCAGGCGGCAGGAGAGGATGAATACAGGGCGAGCAATACCGGTATTCTAAAGATAGACAAGAAAAAAGCATATATTCTCGGGGATCCGTATTCAGTACCTGTAAATGTAGGTACAGAGATTATCGGGGAGCTTGATTTTGATAAAAAAAGCGGCAAATTTCAGGTCGTACAAAAACCATATTCGGCAAATGAAATAGTCGCTTCTTTTGACCCGTGGTTTGAACCTATTCTCACTGAGATTACAGGACGGGTTGAATTTGTTGATGTTGAACTCAACAAGAGTCTTATTGAGGAGATCGACCCTGTTTCAGGCGTTAAGAAGAGGGTTATAGTAGAATATAAAACTGAAAAACTTCAGCCCAGGGTTAATGTATACGGTGAAGGAAATGAACCTACCACATATCTGCTCCCCAAAGGGGCAAACCTTATGGTTGAGCATGGATTTACTGTAAATGCGGGTGTGGTTCTGGCAAAAATTCCGAGAGGAGCTGAGAAGACAAAGGATATTACTGGAGGTCTTCCTCGAGTCGCAGAATTGTTTGAAGCAAGGACTCCCAAGGATTCAGCCACATTAACCGCTATTGACGGAACAGTTACTATAGGCGATACTGCTAAAAATAAGCGGAAGATTATAATTACCGCAGAGGATGGTTCTGCGAAGGAATATTCTATCCCGGTATCGAAGTTTCTCAGGGTTCAGGACAAAGACTGGATAACCAAGGGTGAAAAGATAGATGATGGACCGGTTGATCCGCATGAAATTCTCAGAATTAAAGGACCAAGGGAACTGCAGAAGTTCCTTGTAAACGAAATACAGGAAGTTTACAGGCTGCAGGGTGTTGCAATTAATGATAAGCACATTGAAACAATAGTAAGGCAGATGCTGAGAAAAGTAAGGGTGACTGACCAGGGAGACTCTAACTTTGTAATAGAACAGATAGTTGATAAGTTTGATTTTATCGAAGAGAATGACAGAGTACTGAGTGAGGGCGGCAAGCCTGCGACAGCGATACCTGTACTTATGGGTATAACAAAAGCGGCGCTTAATACCGAGTCATTTATTTCAGCGGCATCATTCCAGGAGACCACAAGGGTTCTTACCGATGCTGCGATTAAGGGCAAAGTTGACCATCTCAGGGGACTTAAGGAGAATGTTATTATCGGTCATCTGATTCCTGCGGGAACAGGTGTGAGAATATATAATAATATAGATATTTACCAGTATGAACCGGGTGATCTGGACGGAGTTGCGACCGAAGCTGTTGAAGCTGAAGGAGTTCAGGAAAATCCGGAACTGACTGCTGCTGACCTTGATAGTGCTGAAAAATAGGCAGCTCTTTATTAATTTCTTGACAAAAGATGCTCCGAATTGAGGATTACTCAAAATCGGAGCAGATGTTTGTTTTTGAAATTATCATTTAATAATTAAGTAGAATTAACAGGAGTAGAAATGCCAACAATTAACCAGTTAATAAGGAATGGTAGAGAGAAGAAGCTTAAAAAATCCAAATCTCCAGCATTGACATCATGCCCTCAGAAAAGGGGCGTTTGCACAAGGGTAATGACATTTACACCTAAAAAACCTAACTCTGCACTCAGGAAAGTTGCGAGGGTAAGGCTTACAAACGGAATAGAAGTTACAGCTTATATACCGGGTATAGGGCACAATCTTCAGGAGCACTCAGCAGTACTTATAAGGGGTGGAAGGGTAAAGGACCTTCCCGGTGTAAGGTACCATATAATCAGGGGAACACTGGATTCTCTCGGTGTTAGTGACAGAAGAAAAGCCCGTTCTAAATACGGTACAAAAAGGCCTAAGGCTTAATTCGTTATTTAAGAAAAAATCTTTAAGAGGACATTTATGCGTAGAAGGAGACCAGTTAAAAGGGAAGTACTTCCGGACCCGAAATATAACAGCAAGCTTGTATCAAAGTTCATAAACTGTATGATGTATGATGGCAAAAAGGGTGTTTCTGAAACTAATTTTTATAAAGCAATGGATATAATTGGTGACAAAACACAGAAAGATGCCATTGAGGTATTTATTCAGGCTCTTGAAAATGTTAAGCCGCTCGTAGAGGTTAAATCGAGAAGGGTCGGTGGTGCCACATACCAGGTACCTGTAGAAATCAGGCCTGAAAGAAGGCAGGCTCTGGGTATAAGATGGATAATAAATTATGCCAGGGGCAGATCTGAAAAAACAATGTTTCAGAGGCTGGCAGGCGAGCTGATGGATGCATATAACAATTCAGGCTCTTCAATCAAGAAGAAGGAAGATACTCATAAAATGGCAGAAGCAAATAAAGCTTTTGCACATTTTAAGTTTTAATAAAAACAGAGAACTAATATTTATGCAAATACCAGGATAATCCTGGTATTTGCTGTTTTATGCAGAAGCTGAAATTTTTTTTCCGCCTTACTGAACAGTAGCGGGAAGATATTTTTATATATAATAGTTGCAGGTGTATTATGGCTCGACAACTCCCTATAGGAAGGACAAGAAATATTGGTATTATGGCGCATATTGACGCCGGAAAAACCACTCTGACAGAGAGGATCCTTTTTTATACCGGGAAAACCCATAAAATAGGCGAGGTCCATGAGGGGACAGCTGAAATGGACTGGATGCTGCAGGAGAAGGAGAGGGGAATTACAATAACCGCTGCTGCCACTACCTGCACATGGAAAAATACCATCATAAATATAATAGACACCCCGGGGCATGTTGATTTTACAATTGAAGTTGAAAGAAGCCTGAGGGTACTTGATTCGGCAATAGCGGTTTTTGACGGAGTAGCAGGGGTCGAGCCGCAGTCGGAGACAGTGTGGCGCCAGGCTGACCGTTATAACGTTCCGCGGATATGTTTTGTCAATAAACTGGACAGGGTCGGGGCGGATTTTGAAATGTGTCTCCGCATGATAAAGGAGAAACTGTATGCAGAGCCTCTCCCCCTTCAGATGCCGGTGGGGGTGGAGTCGTCATTTATCGGGGTGATCGATTTAATTTCTATGAAAATGCTTTTATGGGACGATCCTTCCGGTAAGGATTTCAGGGAAACAGATATCAGTGAGGAATATCTCGCCAGGGCTGAAGCTCAGCGTGAACTCATGATAGAAAAGCTCGCGGATTGCGATGACAATATAATGGAATTCTTCCTTGAGGGTGAAGATCCGGGAGAGGGTGAAATTAAGCAGGCGATCAGGCGGGCGACTATAAGCGCCAAACTTTTTCCTGTTCTCTGCGGGGCCGCTCTCCGTAATAAGGGAGTACAGCCTGTTCTTGACGCAATAATAGATTATCTTCCTTCTCCAAAGGACGTTCCCGCTGTTGAAGGGCATGATGTTAATGATCACGATATTATGCTGGAAAGGGAGGCCGATGACAAAGAGCCTTTCTGTGCCCTGGTTTTCAAGATAATGACAGATCCGCATGTGGGGAAACTTACATATATGAGGATCTATTCCGGTACCGTGAAAAGCGGCGAGCAGATACTAAATGTTTCAGTTAATAAAAAAGAGAGAGTAAGCAGATTTTTAAGGATGCACGCAAACCACAGGGAAGAGATTGGAGAGGTTTATACAGGTGATATAGTAGCAGCCGTAGGGCTTAAAAGCGCCAGAACCGGAGATACCGTAACATTTGCGGATACGCCGATCCTTCTTGAAAAGATGATTTTTCCTGAACCTGTAATCTCTGTCGCCATTGAACTTAAATCAAAGGCTGACCAGGATAAGCTGAACACTGCACTTTCCAGGCTTGGGGAGGAGGATCCGACATTCAGATCCAGCATTAATGAAGATACGGGCCAGCTTATAATTTCAGGCATGGGGGAGCTTCACCTCGATATAATCGTGGACAGGCTTCTTCGTGAATTTAATATCGCCGCGAATGTGGGCAAGCCCCAGGTCACTTACAAGGAGACTATTACCGGCGAGGCTGTTGAAGAGCATACATATGAAAGACAGATCGCAGGCAAGGATAATTTCGGACATGTTAAAATCAGGCTGGCTTCTGCAGGTTCAGGGAAGGGCTTTATATTCCATAATGAAGTTCCTGCTGATGCAATACCCGCAGAGTTTATAAAAGAAATTGAGTCTGGATTGAACGATTCTCTGCAGGGCGGGGTTATTGCCGGGTATAAACTTGATGATGTTGAGGTTACACTTCTCGAGGCAAAATATAATGAACTGAAGTCAACAGCCATGGCTTACAGAATTGCCTCCAATATGGCAATGAAGGACGGGGCGAGAAAGGCGAAACCCTTTCTCATGGAACCGATAATGAAACTTGAAGTTGTGTCTCCCGAGGAATATACCGGCGACATAATAAATGACCTGAACCAGAGAAGGGGTAAAATGGAGAATATCGATTTCAAAGGTGAACTTAAGGTTATAGACGCTCGGATACCTATGTCTGAGGCTTTCGGCTATGCCACTTCGGTACGCTCCATGAGCCAGGGGAGGGCGACCCATACCCTTCAGTTTTCGCATTATGATCTTGTTCCTGAATCCGTTATGAACCGGATACTTGGCAGGATAAGCGGTATAATTTAAAGTTATAAAATGCAGATGATTCCCTGGCAAGGCAGGCTATTTGTCTCATGCAGGACTTAAAGATGCCTGAAAACAGGTTTTATGGACTCTTTTGAAATTAATTTATTTTTTGTTTTACAAAAATTATATTGTTTCAGACAGTGTCTGAGCGGTGAAAATCAGATAGTTTTTTCAGGAACCAGACATTTTTTTTGAAACTTATAGCTCTGTTAATTAATTTTTGAAAAACAGGCTAAATTAGCTTATTTTACTTGACAGAATATCGAGTTTTTTTTTTATTTCAAAAACTCGCTTGTAGAATGAGTACCGGCACAATTATGTAGTTACATTGCAATAATATTAAATTGCGTGTTTTATAATAAATAAAGAAATAATGTGAAAAAATTAAATAAGTAAGGAGATTTCCAATGGCTAAGGAAAAATTTACAAGAACCAAGCCACATGTTAACGTAGGTACAATCGGACATATTGACCACGGTAAAACAACACTGACCGCTGCAATTACAAAGGTTTTTCATACTGCGTATGGTACAGGTAAAGCGGTTAACTTTGATGAAATAGATAATGCACCTGAGGAAAAACAGAGAGGTATAACTATTGCTACTTCTCATCAGGAGTATGAAACAGAAAACAGACATTATGCTCACGTAGACTGTCCGGGTCACGCTGACTATATCAAGAACATGATTACTGGTGCTGCCCAGATGGATGCTGCGATTCTTGTTGTTGCTGCGACAGACGGTGCAATGCCTCAGACAAGGGAGCACGTTCTCCTTGCTCACCAGGTTAACGTACCTTATATGGTTGTTTTCCTTAATAAAGTGGATATGCTTGATCCTTCAGACAGGGATGAGATGGTTGAGCTCGTTGAGATGGAAATAAGAGAGCTTCTTTCAAATAATGACTTCCCGGGCGATGATGTTCCTGTAATTCCCGGTTCTGCTCTTAAAGCTCTTGAAGCTGCAGAGGCTGGTAATAAAGATGACGAGTGGTTCCAGCTTATTCTTAAGCTTGGTGAAGCTCTTGATACATATGTTCCTGAGCCCGAGAGAGCGGTTGATAAGCCTTTCCTTATGCCTATAGAGGACGTTTTCTCTATTACTGGTCGTGGTACAGTTGTAACAGGAAGGATTGAAAGAGGTATAGTCAGGACCGGTGAAGAGGTCGAGATTATAGGTTTTGTTGAAACAAGAAAATCAGTTTGTACCGGTGTTGAGATGTTTAGAAAGATTCTTGATGAAGGTATGGCTGGTGACAATGTCGGATGTCTTCTCAGGGGTGTAGGTAAAGAGGAAGTTGAAAGGGGACAGGTTCTTGCCAAGCCCGGTTCAATTACACCACATACAAAATTTCAGGGCCGTGTTTATATCCTTAAAAAGGAAGAGGGCGGAAGGCACACTCCATTTTTTGGAAACTATCGTCCGCAGTTCTATTTCAGGACTACTGACGTTACCGGAACAATCGCTCTGCCACAGGGTGTAGAGATGGTTATGCCTGGTGATGATATTGATATTACAGTTGAACTTATCACTCCTGTAGCGATGGAAGAAGAACTCAGGTTCGCTATCCGTGAAGGCGGAAGGACGGTTGGCGCCGGAGTTGTTGTTAAGGTCATAGAATAAGGTTAAAGCACGATATATAAATAATCGTCAGGCTTGTTCCTGGCGATTATTATCTAAGTATAAGCAAGGTGAATAAAAGTGGCAAAGCTAACAGGGCAGCGAATAAGGGTAAAGCTGAGATCATATGATGCAAAACTGCTGGATCAGTCAGCGGAGAAAATTGTTACAACAACAAACAGGAGTGGCGCAAAAATTGCCGGTCCAATTCCGCTTCCGACTAAAATAGAAAAGTTTTGTGTTCTTAGATCTCCCCATGTTAATAAAAAGTCAAGGGAGCAGTTTGAAATTAGGACTCATAAAAGGTTAATTGATATTATTGAGCCAAACTCTGATACGGTAGAAGCATTAATGAAGCTCGAACTTCCTGCTGGCGTATCTGTTGATATAAAGTCCTGATAAGATAAAACTCAAAAAACCTGCAAGAAAAAGTAATACCGGAATTTATTTCGGCTATTGTTATGAATTTATAAAGAAGTATATATATAGGTTAATGTGATGAAAAAGGCACTATTCGGAAAAAAAATCGGCATGACTCAATATGTGAAAGAAGACGGGACTGTTGTGCCTGTAACTGCATGTGAGATGGGACCATGCGTTGTTGTGCAAAAGAAGACCATGGATGTCGACGGTTATGAGGCACTGAAACTCGGGTATGGAGATCAGAAAGAGTTCAGGCTGACTAAACCTATTGCAGAAGATTTGAAGAAAAAGAATGTAGCTCCCAAGAGATTTTTCGCGGAAGTTGAGAATTTTGATTCGTCTCTTGAAGTGGGAAGTGAAATAACATGTACAATCTTTCAGGAAAATGACGTTGTAGACGTAACCGGTACAACCAAAGGTCGCGGATTTGCCGGAGTTATGAAGAGATATGGATTTGGTGGTGGTAGAAAAACACATGGTTCTAACTTCCACAGGGCTCCGGGATCAATAGGGGCGCATACATATCCTGCTGAAGTATGGAAGGGCAAGAAAATGCCCGGACGTATGGGTGGTGATCGGGTGACTATTAAAAATCTTAAAATTGTGAAAATACTCGAAGATAAAAACATCGTACTGATTTCTGGCGCCATACCGGGAAGAAAAAATTCTTTAATTAAAGTAACAGGAAAATAGGCGGTTTGAAATGAAGATAGATAAATATTCGATCGATGGCAAGGTTGTCGGACAGGTTGAACTTTCTGATTCAGTGTTCGGCGCGGAAGTAAACGATGTTCTTATATATGAATATATCAAGGCTGCTAACGCTAACCTGAGACAGGGTACTCATTCTGCAAAGGAAAGAGCTGAAGTAAGAGGCGGCGGAGCAAAGCCGTGGAAACAGAAAGGTACAGGGCGTGCGCGTGCGGGTACATCAAGGTCTCCAATCTGGAGAGGCGGCGGTACAGTTTTTGCTCCTAAACCCAGAGATTACTCGATAAAACTTCCAAAGCAGATAAAGGCTGCAGCTTTTGTTTCCATTTTTTCTCTCAAAGCCAGAAGTGGCGCAGTGAAGGTTGTCGAGGATTTCAGTGTTGACGGGAAGACAAAGGAAATCGCAAATATAGGTAAAGCGCTTTCTGTTACCAAGGGTGTACTTATTTCCGGGAAAACTGACAGTGATGATTCAATGCTGAAAAGGGCTATAAGGAATCTTTCCTGGTTTAAATACAACAATGTAAAAAGACTGTCAGGCAGAGATATTTTCTTTTCCAAGAATGTAATTCTGACTGAAAGCGCTGTAAACCAGATAAATGAAAAATACGCTAGGGCTAAGTAAGATGAATTCCAATGACATTATAATAAAACCTGTAATATCAGAAAAATCAACCGGGATGATGGAAGATAACAAATACGTGTTCAAGGTTGCAACATATGCGAATAAACTTACAGTTAAAACTGCTGTAAAGGAGATATTCGGTGTTGTACCGGAAAAGGTTAATATCATCAACGTCAGAGGAAAAAATCGCAGATTACGATACAAAATGGGTAAAAGATCGGCATGGAAAAAAGCGATTGTGACACTGAAAGCCGGTGATAGAATCGAAATATTTGAAGGTCAATAACCAGGATTGCTATAAAAGGATATCGCTATGGGAATAAAAAAGTTCAGGCCTGTAACACCAACATTAAGATATAAGACAGTACTCGATAAGGCCGAGATCACTGAGGATAAGCCGTACAAACCACTTACAAAGGGAAAGACCGGTGACTCCGGAAGAGGATTCAAAGGTCAGGTGACTGTCAGAAGAAGAGGTGGCGGCCACAAGAGAAAATTAAGGCTTATAGATTTTAAAAGAAACAAGTATGGAATACCAGGCAAGGTTGTTTCAATAGAATATGATCCTAACAGATCCGCAAACATAGCACTTATCTCATATGTTGATGGAGATAAGAGATATATAATCGCTCCTGAGTCTGTAAAAGTGGGCGACAGGATTGAATCAGGTGAAAAAGTTGAAATTAAAGCCGGTAACGCGCTTCCCCTTAAAAACATACCTTTAGGCTCAAGCATTTATAATATTGAGCTGCACAGAGGGAAGGGAGGTCAGCTTGTAAGGTCAGCCGGAACAGAAGCTGTTCTTACAGCAAAGGAAGGAGATTACTGCCTTGTTAAGCTTCCTTCAGGTGAGATAAGGAAGATACACAGTGAATGTTATTCAACAATCGGAGTTGTAGGCAACAAGGATCATATAAACGTGACAATAGGCAAGGCCGGAAGATCAAGGTGGATGAATAAAAGACCTAAGGTCAGAGGGGTTGCCATGAACCCGGTAGATCACCCGCTCGGTGGTGGTGAGGGAAAATCTTCAGGCGGACGTCACCCTGTATCTCCAACAGGTAAACCGACTAAAGGTTACAAAACCAGGAAAAAACACAAGTATAGTGATAATTATATAATCAAGCGAAGGAAGGGCTGATATGGCAAGATCAATTAAAAAAGGACCATATGTAGATCCAAAACTGTTT
>DAIOFM010000087.1:0-8681 GCA_036745755.1 Spirochaetota bacterium
CTTTTTTTATTATTGCATGTAAGATCCTGACTGTATGACAGATTCGTTTACAGCTATCTCCATTCAATTACTGAATCACGTTTCGGTACACGGTAATATTTGAACAGAGGGTAGCCCGCCAGCATTGTCCCCTGCACCACATTTCCTGCCGGAATATTTAAAGCCTCCCTGAGGGGGGCGTATACCATTGCGCACCAGGTGAAGAAACCTGCCCAGCATGTTCCCAGCCCCAGTGACGGAGCAGCAAGCTCAAGATGGGCAAGGGCAATTGTGCAGCCCGATGCCGTCTGAAGGTTTGACTTTTTCCCGTGTGCAATCATAATAACAGGGCTGTTGTAGGTGACAACGTCAACCCCGGCTTCCCATGCCTTTGTGATCATGTCAAAGTGCATCGCCTTCGCTGTTTCCGGTGAAGTTTCTTTCATGGTATTCATCCAGTCTATTACATGGGTCGCAAGGGCTTTAATCTTTTCCCTGTCAGAGTATATAATCCATTCCACGGGGCGTGAGTTATGGCCTGACGGGGCATATGTAGTTATATCCATTAGCCTTTCAAGTGTTTCTTTCTCCACGGGATCTTTCCTGAATCTCCGTATAGACCTTCTCGCCTTGAAGTAGTTTTCAATAACATCAGCCCCCGGGTTCCAGTTTTCAGCAACGGCCTCGCAGTCTTCTGCTTTCATTGTGTTGAGGCTCAGGGCGCCTGTGGGGCATACTGCAACGCAGTGGCCGCAGTTTATACATATAGCGTCAGCGAAAGGTGCCGGTTCAGGGACCTCCGCATCTTTTTTCATCATTATTATCTGCATTGGGCATTCCATGACGCAGAGCCTGTCTTTTTTGCATTTTGTTTTATCAACAGTAAATAAAGGCATTATCTAAACCTCTCAAAAAGGATATTTATGACATGTGTAAAATGCTGAAACGGAATGTCTATAATAAAATTGGATGTTGTTAAGTAGAGCGACTGACTGAACAGGTGATTATATACAAAAATGTGATATCGGCCCTTGTATTGCTGAAACATAACAGGAAAAAGGATGTTATATTTTGATAAATTTACGGGTTGTATAGTGATATTATCAGCGTATTTTTCCGACTGCATGGTCAGAAACAGGTAAATTAAAAATATTCCGGCAAAATCAATAAAAAGTTTGATTAATTATACTCCATTACTGAAATTGATAGATTGAATGACGTTACGGAGATTGCCTGCCAACCTTCCGCGTTGCAGTATAATAATATTAATTTTTCAAGGAGCAGAGATGTTTAGCAGAGATATTGAAACCATGCCCGAAAAAAAGATGAAGGAGCTGCAGCTTGAGCGTCTCAAGTGGTCAGTGAGGCACGCTTATGATAATGTTCCTTTCTATAAAAAGAAATATGACGAAGCGGGATTTCATCCGGATCAGCTGAAATCCCTTGATGATATGAGAAGAGTTCCCTTTCTGACAAAACAGGATATGAGGGACAACTACCCCTACGGCCTTTTTGCTGTTCCGCTCAACAAGGTTGTCAGGGTTCACGCTTCTTCCGGAACAACTGGAAATGCAACAGTTGTGGGGTATACAAAGAATGATGTTGAGGTGTTTGCCGAAGTTGTGGCCAGAAGCCTTTCAGCATACGGGGCCACGGAAAATGATATAATTCAGGTGGCATACGGTTACGGGCTCTTTACAGGAGGCCTGGGGCTTCATTACGGTTCTGAAAAACTCGGAGCTATAACTGTTCCGGTTTCAGGGGGAAATACCCCGCGTCAGCTTATGCTTTTCAAGGATTTCGGTACGACTGTTTTCTGCAGCACACCTTCATACGCCCTGAATATAGCTGATTATATCGAGAAGAATATGCCTGATTACAGAATTGAAGACACGAAACTCAGAATAGGTGTTTTCGGTGCTGAACCCTGGACCGAGGCCATGAGAAATGAGATTGAAAAGAGGCTCAAGATTGATGCCTATGATATATACGGTTTAAGCGAAGTAATCGGCCCCGGTGTATCTTGCGAGTGTTCCGAGAAGTCAGGACTGCATGTTTTCGAGGACCATTTTTATGTTGAGATTATTAATCCTGAAACAGGGGAGGTCCTTCCCGAGGGTGAAGAAGGGGAGATCGTTTATACTTCGCTTACAAAGGAGGCTTTTCCCGGTATAAGGTACAGATCCAGGGATATAACAAGGCTTTATCATGACGGCTGCAAATGCGGCAGGACACTTGTCAAGATGGATAAGGTATCCGGAAGATCGGATGATATGCTGATTATCAGGGGAGTCAATATATTCCCGAGCCAGGTAGAAACAGTGCTTATGGAAATTGAGGGAACCGAGCCGCATTATCAGATCATTGTTGACAGACAGGGTTCTCTGGATGATATTGAGGTAATGGTAGAGGTCAATGAAAAGATATTCTCTGATGAAATTAAAGTGATGAATACTCTGTCAAAGAAAATTAACGATAAATTCAGAAGCGTTCTCGGAATTAATGCCAAGGTAACTCTTGTAGAGCCCCAGACCATCCCTAGAAGTGAAGGGAAGGCGGTAAGGGTCGTAGACAGAAGAAATAAATAATTTAGGAGGATTTTGATGAACGTTACACAGCTTTCAGCTTTCGTGGCAAATAAACCCGGGCACCTCCAGAGAGTTCTCAGGGTGCTTGCCGATGAGAATATAAATATTATAACACTTACAATAGCGGAGACATCTGACTTCGGTATTCTCCGCATGATAGTTAATGAACCGGACAGGGGCTACAAGGCCCTGAAGGATAATAATATCACATGTTCAACTACAGATGTGCTCGCCCTTGAAATTGACGATACACCGGGTTCGCTTTTTAATGCCCTGGACGCATTTGCGCAGATGGAACTTAACATTGAATATATGTATGCCTTTACAGAAAAGAGGGACGGCAAGGCTGTAATGATCTTCAGGTTTGAGGATATTGAATCGGCCAAGAATGCCCTTAAAGAAAAAGGTTATAATATATTAAGAAAGATAGACATTATTGGAGAGGATAAATGAGCAGAGAATTAATGCTTGGAAATGAGGCCATAGCCAGGGGCGCATGGGAAGCAGGGTGCCATGTGGCTGCCGCCTATCCCGGTACTCCCAGTACCGAAATTCTTGAAACCATAGCCCGTGACTACAGGGATATTAAGGCTCAGTGGTCACCAAATGAGAAGGTCGCTTTTGAAGTGGTTGCCGGAGCATCTGTGGCCGGAGCAAGGTCTCTCGCGGCAATGAAACATGTCGGTCTTAATGTGGCCGCTGACCCTCTTTTTACCTTTTCATATACAGGTGTAAACGGGGGGATGGTTATAATAAATGCTGATGATCCGGGCGCGTGGAGCTCGCAGAACGAGCAGGACAACAGGCATATGGCACGCGCGGCTAAAATCCCCATGCTTGAACCATCAGGGCCGGCCGAAGCAAAGGAGTTCACAAAACTCGCTTTTGAACTTTCTGAAAAGTATGACAGGCCTGTAATGGTGAGGATTACAACAAGAATAGCCCATTCACAGGAACCTGTTGAAATAGGCGAAAGAGTTGAAGTCCCTCTTAAGGATTTTGTGCGAAACCCGAAAAAATACGTTATGATACCTGCGCACGCAAGGCTGAGGCATGTATTTGTAGAGGAACAGATCCTTAAACTGAAGGAGTATTCCACCACTTCCGGTCTTAACAGGATAGAGTGGAGAAATAAAAAGCGCGGAATAATAACAAACGGCGTGGCATACCAGTATGTCCGTGAAGTATGTCCGGATGATTCGGTTCTGAAAATAGGGATGGTATGGCCCCTCCCTGATGAGATGATAAAGGAATTTGCTTCACAGGTTGAGGAACTTTATGTTGTAGAGGAACTTGATTCATTTATAGAAGATTATGTTAAATCACTTGGATTTAAGGTAAAAGGGAAAGAGGTTGTTCCCGGTTGCGGTGAGCTTACTCCTGAAATTGTTGATAAAGCCTTAAACGGGAAAGACCCTGAAAAGGCGCTTCCTGAATACGCAGGAGCACTCCCTGGAAGGCCTCCCGGACTCTGCAAGGGGTGTCCCCATGCGTTTGTTTTCAACGTACTGAAGAAGCTGGATGTTGTCGTTAACGGGGACATCGGGTGTTATACCCTTGGAGTTCTTCCTCCATATTCCTCAATGCATTCACAGGGGTGCATGGGGGCGAGTATAGGAATGCATCTCGGTTTTGAAAAGGCCCGCGGGGATGAAATGTCCAGAAATTCAGTGGCAGTAATAGGTGATTCCACTTTCATTCATTCCGGTATAACCCCTCTTATAGACATGGTATATAATAAAGGTACAGGTACTGTTATTATTATGGATAACAGGGTAACGGCAATGACGGGGCATCAGGAAAATCCCGCCACAGGGAAAACGCTTATGGGTGAAGAGACCTATGAACTTGACCTTGAAATGATGGTTAAAGCCTGCGGAGTGAAAAGGACGGTTGTTATAGATCCGAAGAACATAGAAGAACTTGAGAAGGTTTTAAAAGAGGAGATAGCCGCTCCGGAACCCTCTGTCATAATAACTAAAAGAAAGTGTATACTGAAGAAGTGAGGAAATTATGAAGAACGTTATTTTTGCCGGAGTAGGCGGCCAGGGTGTAATACTTGCGAGTAAAGTCCTTATGGAGGTTGCACGAAAACGCGGCCTTGAAGTAAAGGAATCAGAGGTCCACGGTATGGCCCAGAGAGGGGGGAGTGTTGAATGTAATGTAAGGTTCGGCAAAGAGGTTTTCTCTCCGCTCATCCCTAAAGGGGGAGCTGATTACGTTGTAAGCCTTGAACTCCTTGAATCCATGAGAAAGATTGACTACCTGAAAAAAGACGCGGTACTTATAGTTAACAGGGAACAGATTAATCCCGCGCCTGTTGAAATTGGCGCCATGGAGTATCCTGCAGATATAGAGGAATGGCTCACAGGCAATTTCGCAAATACTGTAGTTGTGGACACAACTGAGGCACTGAAAGAGGCAGGGACAAAGAAGGCGCTGAATATAGTAATGCTTGGATGCCTTTCAAAATACCTGGACTTTGAACTGGGTGACTGGGAGAATGCTATAAAGCATCTGGTTAATGAAAAGTTCCTTGAACAGAACCTCAAGGCTTTCACTCTTGGAAGAGAGCTGATTAAGCTTTAAAATAATTGTTTATATTGAGTAATTATTTTCCGCATAATGTCATTCCGGTTTCCCCGAAGGGGAATACCGGAATCCATGTCTTTTTTGAACAGATCTGTAATTAAATATCTTAAGAGAAATGGATATCCGCCTGCGCGGATATGACATATGGTTTATTCCGGACTAATTATTTCGTAAAGAGCTGTACTAGTTGTGAAAAGATAAATTTTTAAAAAATTGTTATACAGGAAAATCCATGGAAGAGAGTAGAGAGAAGATTTATAACAGGATAAAGACCAGGCTTACCGTAATCGATATTGTTCTGGATATCGTTCTGCTTGTTGTGCTGGCCTTTTCAGGCCTTGCGGATCTTTTTGCAGGATGGGCATCAGTTACCTCTAACCTGTATGTTAATTTTCTTCTCTTTGCCCTTTACGCCGGACTTTTCTTCTCAGCCTTCGGGCTCCCTTTTGATTTTTACGGCAGCTATATCATTGAGCACAGGTTTGAACTTTCCAACCAGTCTGTTTTCAGGTGGGCATGGGAGAGGATAAAGTCCCTTATGGTAAGTACTGTTATAGGAGTTCCGGTTGCCCTTGTGTTTTATTATTTTCTGAAGAGTTCCGGCGAGAACTGGTGGCTCTATTTTTCGGTATTTATAGTTTTTGTCTCAGTGGTCCTGGCAAGGCTCGCTCCTGTGCTGATATTCCCTCTCTTTTACAAGTTCAAGGAGATTGAGGACGGGGAGATTAAGGAGAGAATTGAAAAGGTTCTTTCAGACGCAGGAGTTTCAATAAAGGGTATATATTCATTTAACATGAGCAAGGATACCAAAAAGGCAAACGCAGGGTTCACAGGCCTCGGTAAGACCAAGAGGATAATTCTCAGTGATACGCTGATAGAGGATTTTTCACCTGCAGAGATTGCCGTTGTTTTTGCCCATGAAACCGGGCATTACATGCATAAGCATATTATCAAAAATCTGATTTTCAGTACTGTTGTAATTTTCGCAACACTCTTTGTCTGTGGCAGGCTGCATGCTGTTACTATAGATGCGATGGGTATAACCGAACTACACGCGTTAACAGCGCTGCCGGTGCTTATGCTCTTTCTGTCAATATCCGGTCTCCTTATGATGCCGCTGACAAATTATATTTCACGCAGGTATGAGTTCCAGGCTGATGAATATGCGGTGAGAAAAACATCTGACAGGGAATCCTTCGTTTCAGCCATGAACAAACTCGCCGAAATAAACCTTGCGGATAAAGAACCGCATCCGGCTGTGGAATTTTTTCTTTACAGTCACCCTTCGATTAAAAGGCGGATTGAATTCGCGGAGAGTATTAAGCTTTAACTGAATCCGGTGCGGCAAAAACCGGCAGGGCACCTGTCACATTGAATTCATCTGTTCAATTGTGCGTATCATCCTGAAGAGTATATCATTTACAGGTGTGGGTATATCGTATTTTTTTCCCAGATCAATTACAGCGCCTGAGAATATCTCCACTTCGGTTTTGCGCCCCGCCTCAACGTCCTGGAACATCGATGTCTTCCCTGCCGGTGAAAGTTTGCGGAATACTTCAAGATGTTCTTTGATGTCATTATCTGTAAGCTGTATCCCTTTTTTTTCAGCGATTGCCAGAACCTCCATGGATGCCATGCGGAGGAGTTCCTGGGCCTCAACGGTATCATGGAAAACGCCGTATGGCGCCCTGAGTATTGCCGAAACCTGGTTGATCCCCACGTTCATCATGAATTTCCACCACTGTTCACGGGTAATATCATCCGGAACAACGTATGAAATCCCCGATCTGTCGAAGAGTTCCTTGACAGCCTCAACTTTACTGTTCTCCTTTGAGCCCTTTTCCGAACCGAAAACGATCCTCCCTGAATTGCTGAACTTCACCACTGTCCCTTCCCGGACAGCATCCGTTGCCACAACAAATGAATGGAGTATCTTTTCCCTGCCGTAAACTTCGCCGATAATATCCTCGCTTGTGATCCCGTTAAGGAGAGATAGAATAATAGTATCATTACCGACAAAGTTTTTTATTGCATCAATTGATTCCGCCAGGTTGTGCTGCTTTACAGCAATCAGTATAAGGTCCGCGGGTCCGTTTCCCCTGTTGTCAGGTGCGACGTAATTAAAACTGTATTTCCCGCCGTTTATTGTGATTCCGTTATCACTGTACCTTTTAATCCGGTCACTGTCAGCTATAACCGAGAGTGAGGCGCTTTTTGTATCGTGAATCAGCGAGGCGTATACACAGCCCACAGCGCCAAGGCCTGAAATATATACGTTATTAATTTTTTTCTCCATTACATGAACCATCCTGTATTGTTAAGATCCTCGAAGTTCCCGGCAATCTTTTCCTTTAATGTTTCAGTTAATGAATCAACACTTTTATAGTCCCCGGGATTCAACTCCTTCCCGGCAATAATGTTCCCTTTTAGTTTTCTGCTGAACCTTGGAAGCAGGGTGTGCCTTGACCATATGTCATACGCGCCGTTTATGGTAAGGGGTATAATTTTTTTATTCAGGTTCATGGCGAGAAACGCCGCTCCTGTGCGGAATTCCATCATTTTACCGTCAGCCGATCTTCCCCCCTCCGGGAAAATTATCAGGTTGTAACCGAGACGGAGAATGTCGGCGCTCTTTTTGATGACATCCAGCGTGTTGTTCTGGTCTACCCATATTACAGGAAGAAACGGGAACCCGTATCTCAGCATTTTCAGGTCGCCGCTCCCTGCTACGTAAACTGTCTTTCTCTTCCTGAAAGGGGTGATGACTGCAAGCCATACCATGTCAAGATATGATGTATGGTTTGCCGAAATTATAACATTGTCATACCTGAGTTTTTCCCTGTTTATCACTTCAAGGCGCCAGAAAAACCTGCTTACCACAGAGAAGATCATGATCATCAGGTGATAGAACGGGTTGAAAACCGGGAGCGGCTTCTGCTGAATTTCACTCTCAAAGAGCCTTTTGTTTACCCCCTCACCTTCATTCTCCTCAAGGGAGAGGAGGTAGTTCAGCAGTTCATCCATTGTCTGGATCTGCTTCATGCGCGCGATGTCTATTGTTACACGGAGTTTTTCCTCCAGGTAAACAATGAGGTCTACGAGCCCAAGTGAATCTATCCCCAGGTCCGTGAATGTCTCCCTGGCGAAAAGGTTCTTCTTTCTGAACCTCTCCTTTAAAACATTTATAATATATTCCTCAGCCGGCGACTGGGCGCGCAGTTCGTTTGTCAGTACAGCCTCGTCATCCTCATCCCTCATGTAGAGTCCCCGGTTCAGGTTCTCCCTTACTTTATCGTAGAGCACCTTTCGCGTGCTGTTTATCGGCAGCGGGTCAAAGGAGACGGCAAATCCTGTTGCCATCTTATATGTAGCGAGCCCCCTGTTCAGTCTGTTCAGTTCCTCCCTTATAAGCGCATATGAAGTATCGTTTTTCTGTGCCGGCACTATGACAGCAAAGACCTTTTCCACACCTCCGTCGTTCAGGCCGAATACAGCGATTTCCTGAATTGCCTGTGACTGTTT
>DAIOFM010000087.1:8781-15735 GCA_036745755.1 Spirochaetota bacterium
CCCCTATTGTGCCTATTCTGATATTGGTATAATCCCCCACGGTTATAGGGCCGGTAGTTTCAGAGAGGCCGTAACCCTGGATGAGCGGCAGCCCCATGCTCCTGTAGTATTTCGCGTAGACCTCTTTCAGCGGCGCTCCTCCGCTAACCATTATCCTTATGCCAGGCCCGAAAGCCGCGTGAATTGGTGCGAAGATTTTAGCCGGTATTGCTCCGAGCCCCGTCTTTCGAAAGTATAACCCGTATTTCAGAAAGAACATGAAAACCCTGAACTTCATCTTCGACTCAAGCCTGACTTTATTAATAATACCGTCCATTATCAGTTCCCAGAGAAGAGGTACCGCGGGAAAGAAGGTAATGGGGTTTTCCGCAAGGCTTTTAAGGATGTCAGGCCCCTTGAGTGAGGGCTGTATGCATATTGAGCTTCCGTGTGCCATTGGGCCGAGAAAAGCGGCTATGAGGCCGTAGGCATGAAAAAGGGGCAGCAGTGACAGTATCATGTCATCAGGTGATGTGCGGCAGAATTCGGCATTGGCAAGAGCAGTTTTAAAAAGGTTTCCCTGGGTCAGCTGCACAATCTTCGGCTCACCTGTTGTGCCTGATGTGAAGAAGAGTGATGAAATATCGTCCACCCCGTTTTTCGGTTTTTTCAGGGATGTTCCGGTTTCCATGTTTTTAGAGAGGTCAAGGTCAAGTACCGTTGTCCCTTTAAATATTTTTTTAAATTCAGGCGTGGTGAACACCGCCTGTGCTCCCGCCTTCTTAATCATTTCAGGATAGAGTTTTCTGTCCAGGTTGGGGTCAAGGGGGAGCACAATCGCTCCTGAAGCTGTGATGGCCATGAATGTAATGCACATCTCAACAGAGTTCGGGGAGAGGAGTGCTATTACGTCACCCTTTTTATAACCGCTTTTCTGTATAAAGGCGCCTCTCTGCTCAATAAGGGTGTAACCTTCTGAGTAGGTCATCCCATTTGAAAAAAGGAGGTTATCACTGTATTTTTCACATGTAATTGTGTAGAAATCGTAAAGAGAGTTCATTCTTGTTCCTCATTCATAGACAGGTATTGAATGTTTTATATTTAACTGCGATTTTTTCAATAATGCGGGAATTGAATTTTCAGGAATCCCGATTAATGCCGCAACCGGTCATTACTGGGAAATATTGTAATGACCGGTCATGCTGTTGAACAAAAATAATAAAATGGTGAGATGGGGCAACAATTAATTATTTTTTGTTGAGCTCCGGGTCAAGGCCATCCTCAATTACGCTCCTGACCTTAGCCATGAGGCTCTCTATGGTCTTGTAATCAGCTGGATTGATCTTGTCATGAACAACAACAGATCCTCTCTTCTTCGTGAAGATCTCAGGGAACCTTTTAGATGGAGGCCATATATCGTATGTGCCGTTTATTGTGATCGGTATTATCTCGCGGTTGATGTTCTTCGCCAGATAGGCGGAACCGAGTTTGAACTCCTGCATTTCACCTGAATCAGATCTTATCCCTTCCGGAAATATCATGATAGATTTGTTCTGGCGTAGAAGATCCGCGCTCTTTTTGAATACCTCGTTTGTGTTTTTATCATAATCGACCCAGATAACAGGCATTCCGTGGAAAATGTATTTTATAACTGAAACCTCCTGTTTTCCTATTGCGTAACTGTTTTTTATATCATTAATCTTCATGGCGCTTATAAGCCAGGGTATATCAAAGTAGGAGGAGTGGTTCGCCAGTATGATATTGTTATTGATATCAAGTTTTTCCGGATTGATGACTTTCACCTTCCATAAAAACCTGCAGCAGAGTTTTATGAGGCCCATCCATAGATAGAGCACGGGGTTGAAAAAAAGGAGCGGCTTTTCAGTAATTTCACTTTCAAAAAGTTTTTCCCTTATGCTGCTTCCTGAACTTTTTTCAAGAGTTACAAGGTATGCCACGATTTCATCCATTGTCTGCAGGCTTTTCAGCTTTTCAAGATCCACGGATATGCTCAGTGACTCCTCAAGATTGACTGTAAGGTCCACCAGCCCAAGTGAGTCAATTTTAAAGTCAGCGAAGGTCTGTTTCGCGTAAATGGTCTTTGCCCTGAGTTTTTTTCTAAGGGTCTCTATTATTTCTGTTTCAGCAGGGGTGGTCCCTGTAAGGACATCACGGAGAACAGTGTTGTCATTTTCATTCTCCATGTAGACGCCCTGTTTCAGCAGGTCTATTACTGTCCTGTATACCACTTTTCTCGCGGAGTTAACAGGCAGTTTGTCAAATGAGATTGCGAAATCCGTTACTGTTTTATATGAGGGGAGACCCTTGTTAAGACTGTTCAGTTCACTTTTAATTTTTTCGAAGCTCTTCTCTGTTTTGTCTTTAGGTACGATTACGGCATAAACCTGTTCTTCACCCTCTTTTTCAAGTCCGAAGACCGCGATCTCCTCGATCTCCTCCGATTTTTTGTAATAGGATTCCAGCTCCTCGGGATAAACGTTTTTCCCTGAAGAGAGGACAATTACATTCTTTACCCTTCCGGTGAGAAAAATGTTCCCTTTTTTATCCATGCACCCCAGGTCGCCTGTGTTGAAAAATCCTTCATCATCAAAGACCTCTTTGTTGGCTTCTTTGTTATCGAAGTATCCCGGCATCACAGAGTTGCCCCTGAACCAGACCTCTCCGATACCGTCCTCGTTGATGTTTTTGATCTTTGCCTCGTTCCCCGGAGTGGCAGGCCCCACCGAACCTATTATGTTGTGTTTCACGTCAGGAAGGGTTATGGGGCCCGTTGTTTCAGAGAGCCCGTAACCTTCAACCAGGTTGAAGCCCATGCTCTTGTAGTATTTCCTGTACTTGCCTTTTAGAGGCGCTCCACCGCTTATGAAGAACCTGTGGCTTCTTCCAAAAACAGCGTGAATCGGGTCGAAAATTTTATTCACCAGGAACCCCAGTCCCATGCTCCTCATAACGTTCCCGTACTCAAGGAAGAATGTAAAGAGCCTGTATTTGAACGCGGACTCACCCTTGACTTTTTTCAATATACCGTCCATAAACATCTCCCAGAGCAGCGGGGCTGCCGGGAATATTGTAATGGGATTTTCCTCCAGGCTTTTCATAATATCGGGTCCCTTGAGAGATGTCTGGTACACAAAAGATGCTCCTTTCGCGAATGGCCCGACAAAACAGGCATCCAGGGCGTAAACATGATAAAGAGGGAGTATGCAGAGCATAACATCATTTTCTGACATGTAGGAAACCTCGGCTGTACTTTCAGCCGTGTGGAATATATTTCTGTGGTTAAGCATAACGATTTTCGGCTTTCCCGTGGTCCCGGATGTGAAGAGGTATGTGGCGATATCGTCCGGGCCTACTTTAGGTACTTTCAGCTTTTTCTTTTTATTCATCGACTTATCAAGTGAAACCTGGTATGTCTTGATTCTTTTTAACACGCCCCTGAATTCGTCAGAGATAAATACAGCTTTTGTTTTTACTTTTTTGATCATTTCCGGGTATGATGAGGCTGGGAGGTTAACATCCAGCGGGAGAACAATCCCGCCGATCATGTTTATAGCCATGTAGGAAATTATCCATTCCGCGTTGCTTTTTGCGAGAATGCCTATTACATCACCTTTTTTGTAGCCCTCAGCCTGAAGAAAGACAGCGCGCTGTTCAGCAAGCCTGAACCCTTCAGAGTAGGTGATTTTGTTGTCAAAGAGTATTTTGTCAGAATATAGTTCACATTTTTCTTTGTAGAAATCGTAAAGATTGTTAATCATATATCCCTCTCCGGAATAGTATAGTTTTTATGCGGCTTCTGTTTCATCCGGCTGTTCCCTGCACCGGAAAATTCTTTTTTTTATATTTTTAATGCTATATAAGTGCACAATCTGAATTTTATATTTATTTTAATATGGATTAGTCGTCAAGGATTATAATTGGATTCTTTATAATATATAAAAATTTGGAGCAATAAGCAACAGTATTTGCCATTTTGCATAATAGAGAGTAATGTTAAAATATGCTGCCGGCCATTGCATTATAAGGAGGTCATCTGATGTCGGTAAATCTGATTGTTATACTTATATTTATAGCGGTTCTGTTGATAATGAGTCTCTTTTACAGAAAGGCGACCCTGGATAAACTTCCGATGCCGGGTGGCGAGACAGTCCTGTACGAGGAGAGGGGAGTAAAGGTAGAGCAGGGCGGCGCGCCCCGTACAGCTCTCTTCTTTAACTGCATTGTAAGGGTGACAGACAGGAGAATAATAATTGCCCAGAAAATGCTGCTGTCAAAAAACAGCTATGCGCTCAGGCATGTAATAACATATTACGGGGCAGGTGAATCCACTGATCTCGGCGCAACATTTAAAAAGGGTTACCTGAATTTTTCAATATACAGGGATGATATAAAGCTTGAGGAGGAGGGTGAAACCTTTGTACGTATCGATATCCCGAAAACGCCCCTTACCGGGAATCAGTATGTCAGGTTCGCCACAACCCGGCCTGATAGTTACAGGGAACTCTGAGCATTAAAAAAGCCCCTTTTAAAAAGGGGCTTTCTGCTACCTGGCAACTTCGTTTATCAGTTTCCCCAGGGTCTGGTCGTGTGAGGTGACCGCTTTCTGGTTCGCCTCGTAACTTCTCTGGACCTCGATCATGTCCACCATTTCACGTACAATGTTAACGTTGGATTTTTCGAGAAATCCCTGCACAACCTTGAATTCTCCGGGAGGAAGAGGAGGGCCGGAATATTCGGTCTCCCTGTACATGGAGTCCCCCTCCTTCTTGATCTCCCTTATATTTTCAAAATCAACAATTTTCAGCCTGTCAATAACTACAGGGTTGGCCCAGTCGTTGCTCGCCATACTTACAACGTCGCGCGCATCAGCTGAAAGATCACCATTGACAACAATCTCTCCGAACTCGTTCACTATGAAGTTGTTATGGTGTACCCTGATTATCCCGTTTTCGCCCATTACAGGATTGCCGTTATGGGTCATGAGGATCCCTTCCTGGTTGATTGTGAACGAGCCGTCACGGGTGAAGCGTTCACCCCTCTCAGTCAGTACTGTGAAAAACCCCCTCCCTTCAAGGGCAAGGTCAAAATGGTTTTCTGTACGCTGCAGCGAGCCCTGGTTGAAGTTGGTGAAAACCTCGTTCAGTTCAACACCTGTACCAAGCTTGCCGACGTAGGGCATAGTGTCATAAGAGCCTGCGGGCGTAATTCCAAGGCCGCTTTCATTAACTCTCCTGATAATCATATCAGGGAATGCCTTGAATACCGCAATGTCCTTTTTATACGCTGTTTTGTCCACATTTGCCAGGTTGTTGGCAATAGCTTCCATCCTGGAGTTCTGCGCCAGCATTCCGCTCGCGCCGGTGTAAATCCCTCTCAGCATCAGAAAGTTCCCCCTTTTACCCTTTTAATATCGGCACCAAGGGCGGATAACTTTTCATTTAATTTTTCATAACCCCTGTCGGAGTGGTAAATTCTTCTGATCTCAGTTGCGCCTTTTGCCGCAAGTGCCGCTATGACAAGTGATGCACCGGCGCGCAGGTCTGACATCATTATAGGCGCTGAACTGAGGTCTTTTGTCCCCTTCACGATTGCTGAATTCCCCTCAATGGTAATGTCAGCCCCCATCCTTCTCAGCTCGCCCACATGGGTATATCTGTTTTCAAAAATTGTCTCTATTATTACACTTATTCCCGGTATAGTTGTGGCCAGGGACATCAGGGGGGCCTGAAGGTCCGTGGGGAAACCGGGGTACGGAAGGGTTTTGACCATAAAACCTTTCAGGTTCCTTCCGTTTGTGATTCTTATGCGGTCGTTGTCCACTTCGAGTTTAAATCCCGATTCGCTGAGAGTGTCGATGAGGGACTGGATATGTTCAGGAACGCAGTCTGTTATCGTAACATCGCCCCGTGTAATTGCCCCTGCCAGGAGAAAGGTCCCTGCCTCAATCCTGTCCGGCATTACAGCATATGAAACAGGGGATAGTTTGCTGACCCCCTCAATCTCGATTCTCTCGGTGCCCAGGCCTGTAACCTTTGCACCCATTTTATTCAGAAAATTTCCCAGGTCCACCACGTCAGGCTCCATGGCGCAGTTCTCCAGCACGGTTGTACCCTTTGTGAGCACAGCGCCCATCATAAGGTTGGCCGTGGCTCCCACGGAAACCTGCCTCATTGTAAAAGTTGCGGGTTTCATCTTTTTTTTCGCCCTGGCCTTAATGTAACCATGTTCAAGTTTGATCTCCGCACCCATGGACTCAAAGCCTGAGAGGTGAATGTCAACCGGCCTTTCACCGATTGCGCACCCGCCCGGCAGGGAAACGTCAGCCTCCCCGAGCCTTGCCAGGAGCGGCCCCATGACGTAATATGACGCGCGCATGGTCTTTACAAGCTCATAGGGCATTTCCGAGTTTTTGATGGAGTCAACCCGTATCTTCAGGATATTTTTATCAGTGTCGAACTCTGTTTCAGCACCGAGGTATTCAATTACTTTTATTATTGTCCTTATGTCTTTGAGGTCCGGGACATTGCTGAGGACCGTTTCCCCGTCAGCAAGGAGACTTGCAACAATTATCGGGAGCGCGGCGTTTTTCGCCCCTGAAATTTTAACTTCACCCTTGAGTTTTTTTCTTCCTTTTATCAGGTAGTAATCCACTTTGTTTTCCTCTGGTAACTCTGATTTTGTAATATACGTGTTGTAAAAATTCTGCGGGAAAACGGCCTGTTCTTTCGAATCCATTTCTGTTTCAGGTGAAATATTGAAATATCCGGAGATTTTATTTTTATATATATTACAGGCCGGAATATTTTTTTACTGTAGGAATTATAGCATATTACATTTGAAATAGTGCATTTTTTGTCATTCCCGCGAAGGCGGGCGACCTTTGGTAGTCCCCTTGCGGAAATCTAAATCTTATAAAAGAAGTGGATATCCGCCTGCGCGGATATGACATATGGT
>DAIOFM010000088.1:0-5081 GCA_036745755.1 Spirochaetota bacterium
GAGGTGGAAAGCCGGAGCTTTGAGGTGGAAAGTCGGAGCTTTGAGGTGGAAAGTCGGAGCTTTGAGGTGGAAAGTTGGAGCTCTGAGGTGGAAAGTCGACCCTCCGGGAGGGAAAGTTTATGACTGTCATACCGGTTTCGCGGCTTGTGCTGAGCGACGTCGAAGCAAGCGAATAACGGTATCTCATAGTGTAAGTATGTAGAGACAGATCATGACCCGTTTGGACTTGCAGTATGATGCCCTCACACATTCGATAAAATCAGTGCACCGCCCCGTGCTGGCGCGCCACCCCTTCCTCCGACGCTGTTTATGACTCCTGTCATGCGTCGAAACGCACGCTTCCTGCGTGCAGTCCCATGTTGAAGAACTGATGGGGAGAGGGTATAGTGACAGAAAATTTCAGGCTTTACAGCAAAAGATCAGGCTGTATGTTCCCCTCTCGCCTTTGAGGAGAGAGGGGTCAGGGGAGTGAGGTCTGTGCAATTCAGGCCGGGGGCGTGGGCGCAGTCTGAAGTTTATGTTAGCAGAGAACAAGGGGCTTAAGCCCCTTCTAGTAGATTTCAGTCGATGTGATTAAAGTGAAAGAAAAAAATATCCTGAAGCAAGAAGAATGTCTTTCACAACTCCCCGATCCTCATAACAACTGTTGCCTCGTAAGGCGCAAGTGTCATTGTAAGTGATGTGAAGTGCTCACGTATCGTTCTGTGCGTGGAGAGCATGACACGCCACTGTCCCCTCTCGCCTGCGTGAATTGTTCTTTCCTTCCCGGAAAAGTTAAGCGCGATGAAAAAGGTTTCATCCCCCTCCTGCCTGAAATAAGCAAGTACGTTTTTGAACCCCTTTATTTCAGGGATTATCTCACCCCTGTTAAGGGCAGGGTGTTTTTTTCTAAGTGTAATCATCTCCCTGTAGAGGTTCAGCATGGAGTACCTGTCTTTCCTCTGTGCCTTCACGTTGAGTTTTTTATAGTCACTGTCAACGGGGAGCCATGGCCTGCCGTCGCTGAAGCCGGCGTTTGTTTTGCTGTTCCAGAGCATGGGTGTTCGCGCGCAGTCTCTTCCCCTGTACACCGGCCAGTATCTCTTGCCGAGAGGGTCAACGATTTCGTTTCTTCTCAGGGAGGTGTTCTTCATCCCCAGTTCCTCGCCGTAATAGAGAAAGGGTGTCCCCTTTATGGTAAGGAGGAATATCGCTGCCACACGGGCCCGCTTCTCGGAATTCACTCCTCCCATATACCTGCTTCTCCCCCTGGGCTGGTCGTGGTTTGACTGAACGTTGCAGGGCCAGCCGCTATGAGGAATCTCCCTGTACCATCTCTTCACGCAATTGTAGAACCGCCTGGCGCTCCAGAACCTGTACATTATTGAAAAGTCAAAGGCCATGTGCAGCTCGTCCTCACCGTTGCCTAAAAAGGACGCAGAGAGTTCAGGGTTGCCCGGAGGAAGGGTGAATACCTCTCCCACTGTCATCCTGGCGTCGTATTCATCAACAACGGCGCGCAGTTCCCTGATGTAATTATGCACCTCGGGCCGGTTCCTGTCGTATTTATGTTTTTCCGGGTCAAGGGGCTTTATTGTAAAGGGGTTGCTGCGGAATCTGTCATCCTTGATAAACCAGTTTACAACGTCGAGCCTGAACCCGTCCACACCCCTGTTAAGCCAGAACCTCATCATTTTGTGGATTGACTTTCTCATCTCCGGGTTGCGCCAGTTCAGGTCAGGCTGCTCCTTAAGAAAGGAGTGGAGGTAGTACTGCTCAGTGTGCGGGTCCCACTCCCACGCACTCCCCCCGAAAGCTGACTTCCAGTTGTTAGGCTCTCTCCCTTTTACAGGGTCGTGCCATATGTACCAGTCGCGTCTCCTGCTGTCCCTTGCTGACGATGAGTCTTTAAACCATTTGTGCAGGTGGGATGTGTGGTTAACAACAAGGTCCATGATTATCCTTATACCTGAAGCATGGGCCTTTTCCAGGAGCTCATCGAAATCGGAAAGCGTACCGTAGCACGGATCTATATCGTAGTAGTCTGAAATATCGTAACCGAAGTCATACATGGGGGAGGGGTTCACAGGTGAGAGCCAGATTGCGTCTATGCCGAGCCAGGTCAGGTAATCGAGCTTGCGTGTAATCCCCCTGATGTCACCTATGCCGTCACCGTTGCTGTCACGGAAGCTCCTGGGGTATATCTGGTATATTACCCCTCTCTTCCACCACCCCCTCTGCGGCATCTCAGGCAAGGCCCGTGTCTTTAAGGAGTTTGACAATTATGCTGTCCGCGGTGAAGGACTTTGACCTTTCAAGTGCCGCCTCCTCCATAACTGCCATCTCCTTTTTCCTTGTAAAGTGTACTATTACCGCTTCGGCCATCTTCTCCTTTGTGTTAACAAGGTAGCCGGACTTATCGTTTTCTATGATGTCTCTCGGCCCCTTGGTGTTGTATGAAACAACCGGTGTGCCGCAGCTGAATGCCTCAACTATGACATTGCCGAATGTGTCAAACCGTGAAGGGAGTATGAGAAGGTCGGCAGCCGAGTATATGTCAGGAAGGGAGTTATGTTCAACCCATCCGAGGAACTTCGCATCAGGGAGAAGTTCTTTCAGTCTCTCCTCCTCCGGGCCTTTCCCCGCTATTACAAGCTGAAGGTCAGGTATCGCTTTCCTGGCTTTACTGTATATAAAGGGGAGCTCTTTTACCCCTTTCTCCTCGCTTATCCTCCCCACATAGAGGAGTACAGGTTTGTCCTCCTCTATGCCGAACATCTTTTTCTTCTCGGCATCTGTCTTTTTGAATTTTTCATCAACCCAGTGTGATGTAAGTTTAACAGCTGTCTTTTTAAACTCCATCTCCGGTCCGCTGAACCATTTTTTCTGCTCTTTGTTCAGCACCAGTACACCGTCGTATGATCGATAAAACCCGCGCAAAATCCTCCTCAGCCTGTTCATTGCCGGCTGTGAAAAGTTCAGCGTGTCTCTTGCGAATGTTATCCAGTCAGTGTGTACATAGAAGTAGGCCGGTACAGAGTAGGCCATCTTAAGGTATATGGACACAAGGCCCATGGGCCCTTCGGTTGAACAGAGTATCCGGTCGTATTCCCCCTCCCTGAACTGTTTATGTATATCAAGTATATTAGGTATCCTTATGGGCTGGTCCTTGTAGAACGGAGGGGTATAAACCGCAGCCGGCTTTACAACTACAAGGTGATCTTCAGGCTGCACTGTATCGCTGCAGACCAGCAGGTCAATGGGCAGGTCCCTCTCCTGAATTTCGTCTAACATGTGCCTCAGTGACATTGATACTCCGTTGCCGTCCTCAAAAGTGTCGGTGAGCCAGAGCATCCTTTCCGGGAATGTCAGGTCGTCCAGTTTTTTTGAAAAGGAGTCAAGCATCCCCCTTGACTTGTACATAACCCTTGCTGAGGTGTATGTGGCGGCAGTGAGGACAGTTGAGGCTAAGAAGGGGAATGTCAGCCCGTCAAAGAAGTCCGGGGCATTAAAGCTTGTTATGCCGTTTTTCCTGTTTCTGCTTTTTTTGCCGTTTCCCTCAAGGAGCCTGCGCATGTGCCCCGGGAGTTCAAGGGAGCTTATGAATTCCTCGGCGCTTTTAAGTGACTCCTCGCTGTTGAGGTTCAGGTCCTTTATCTTGTCATTGAGCCTGCTGAACATAAGGTTGAAGAGCGACCTGTGCATCTCCTCTATCGATTTATCAAAGGCTTCAGCCATATTTTCAGGCGAACTTTTTCTGGCATCCGCCATTGATGCCGCTTCAGTGAATACAGGTTTGTAGTCCTTCGGCACCATCAGTTTTTTGGTAAGGCCCGGGGCTTCCCCCTGGAGACACTGGTGAAAAAGAGTAAGAAAGTTTACAGTGAGTTTGTGTCTCTGCAGTTCGGAGAAGCCGTTAATCACCATGAATGAAAGGAGCTTGTCCTGGGTGGAACCTTTGTGCAACAGCAGCCGCAGCAGTCCCGGGTCCTTCATGTTTATAACTATCTGGCAGAAGTAGTCTAAGAAGGCCACAGTCATCTTTTCGGTATTGTTGTATCCTCCAAATGGCGCCGCGTCTCCGTCAAGGAGAGCCTTGTGCGCCAGGGAACTTCTGCTTTCAGCTTTAATTTTTTCTTCGAGATTCTTTACGTACAGCCTTGTGCCTGTGAGCCCCGTGAAAATCCCCATATGTGAATCTGAACCGCCGAACATCTCCCTTCTGTAGGGGTGGCGGCAGAATTCAGAGGCCCTGAGACCGAATTTTTTTTCATTCCGCTCAATGTTATTGGGCCCCATGCTTTCAACCCATTTTTTCACAAGGAGGTTCTGCCATGTGTCCCTCTGCCCGTTAATCACCTCGAACCTTTCAAAGACAAGTGACATCTTGTCAAAGAACTCCATAGGGAGGTTCTCCTTCTCCTGGTAGTGGTAGAGGGGGTGCGCCCATATTGTAGGTATATTGTTTTCCAGTGCGAATCTCTGGAACCTGTATATATCATGCCTGAATTTAAGGAGCTTCTCCTCCTGCGCGGGGGTGAATCCGTAAGCCAGAACATGAATCTTTGCATCATAGTCCGGCACAGTACAGCTGAACTCCGACCCTGTAAGAATGTCGTGCCCCTTGTCCTGAAGTTCATAGCATGAACGGGCGTTGTTATGGTTCGTAACAGTGAAGGTGTCGCATTTATGCTCTTTTAGTGTTTTAAGCAGGTCTTCAGGAGGTAGCCATGTTTCAGGTATATTCAGTATTCTTCCTATTACTTCATCAGGTTCACTGCTGTTTCTGTCGTGACAGTGAAGGTCTATTGTCAGTGTTTCATCTTTCGGGAACCTGAGGGACTGTTCGTAGTTGAATACTGACATCTCCCTGTTTAATCTTTCAAAAAATGTTTCCCTGTAATTCATATATTCTCCGTGTTCTGTTTATGCCTCCTGCATGAATTTTTTTAAATGGGGTCAAGGGGCTTGCCCCTTGTGAGCCCCCCGCAGGGGCCTCCCGCAGCAGTTAATTCCGCTGTGAGATTTATCTCTTCTGCGGAGAATAAACTCACTTTTTGTTAAGAAATTATAAAGGTTATGTTCAGGTTTGGTTAATAAAT
>DAIOFM010000088.1:5181-15606 GCA_036745755.1 Spirochaetota bacterium
CAAACAGGCGTTCAATTCGACTGAAAGGCTATGATTATTCATCATCGGGGGCATACTTTATCACAATAAACATAAAAAATTTTTATTGCTATTTCGGCGATGTCAGCGAAGGAGTAATTAATTTATCTGAATCCGGGAAAATTATCGATAGGATATGGAATGAAATACCAATACGCTATGCAAATGCATTTCTTGATGAATATATAATTATGCCGGATCATTTTCACGGGATAATATGGATTGATAGAGCGTGTATGGGAGCCGGCGTGGATGCGTGTACAGACGCGTGTACAGACGCGTGTACGGACGCGATTATGAAAGCCAGTACGGACGCGATTAATCGCGTCCGTACTGGCGGCATTGCCGGCAATAAGAATCCTATGCTTAATCCATTATCAATATCGAATATAATCCGGTGGTTTAAGGGGCGTTCATCTTATGAAATACGAAGGCTTCCCGATATGGAAAGCTTTTCATGGCATGGAAGATTTTATGAGCATATAATCCGGGATGATAAATCATTGGAGAAGATAAGGCGATATATAATAAACAATCCGGTTAATTTTTTTTGAAAATCAATCCCTGAAAAACTGATTTGTATTGATATGAGGCCAGCTTTACTGATAATAGATGTGCAGAATGAAGTTTAAATTATAAAAATGGTCCCCTTGAGGAGAGAGGCGATGAATGAAATAAATTTTATTATAAACAATCTTAAAACTTCCGGCGGCAGAAATGAGGATGTCACTCTCTTTAACAGGGATGCGGCCTGTACTGTGAGAAATTTTCATAAAAGTTTTCCTCAGTATAAACCTACACCCCTGCATAACCTCTCCTCCCTTGCCGGGGAACTGGGGGTCGCTTCAATCAGGGTAAAGGATGAATCGTACAGGTTCGGCCTCAACGCATTTAAGGTTCTCGGCGGGTCATACGCCACGGGCTCATACCTTGCGAAGCAGCTCGGTGTCCCCCTCTCTGAGCTTTCATTCGAAAAGTTGAGGTCAGGTGAGATACGTGAGCAGATAGGGGAGATTACCTTAGTAACTGCAACTGACGGCAATCACGGCCGCGGTGTCGCATGGGCTGCCCGCGAACTTGGGCAGAAGTCAGTTGTATTTATGCCCAGAGGCTCCTCCCCGGTTAGATTACAGAACATCCGTAAAGAGGGGGCTGATGCCTCTATAACAGATATGAATTATGATGATACAGTGCGCATGGCTGCGAAGTATGCCGGGGACAATAACGGCATAATTGTGCAGGACACAACATGGGAGGGGTACACGGAGATCCCTTTATGGATTATGCAGGGTTATCTTACGATTATTGACGAGGTGATGGAACAGCTTGACTCTGAAGGTGATGGCCCGCCGACTCACGTTTTTTTACAGGCCGGGGTCGGTTCATTCGCAGCGGCAGTTCAGGGTTACCTTCAGTCATGTTTCGGGGAGGAGTGCCCTTTTACTATCGTGGTGGAGCCCCTTGATGCGGCCTGTTTTTACGAGTCAGCCGGTGCAGGTGACGGCAAACCACGTGCTGTTGGGGGATTTATGAATTCCATTATGGCGGGCCTCTGCTGCGGGGAACCCAGTATTATCGCCTGGGATATTCTCAGGGACTATGCTGATCTCTTTATCTCCTGTTCAGATGAGATTGCGGCAAAGGGGATGAGAATTCTCGGTAACCCCTTGAGACCTGACCCTGCAGTGGTTTCAGGTGAATCCGGTGCGGTCGGTATCGGCCTCCTTTCTTCTATTATAAAGGATAAGAATAACAGGGAACTTTTCAGTGCAATGAAACTTGACAAAGACTCAAGAATACTGGTGATCAGTACGGAGGGGGACACTGATCCTGAAAATTACAGAAAGATCGTATGGGACGGGGCATTTCCTTCCGTTGATTAACGGGACAGAAACAGGCGTGAAATATTTTAAAATTATAGGGAGGAATACAGATGCCTGACACCACGCAACTGGTACTTTTTATCGGTGCTGCAACTGTTCTTCTTTTTATCCCGGGGCCTGCTGTTATCTATATTGTTGCAAGGAGTATCGGCCAGGGGCGCAGGGCAGGTATGGTGGCTAACCTGGGGATTTCGGCGGGGACGATGTTTCATGTGGCAGCCGCTGCACTGGGCCTCTCTGTACTGCTGGCTTCATCTGTCACGGCCTTTAATATTATGAGATACGCAGGTGCTGTCTACCTGCTTTATCTTGGTGTACGGGAATTTTTCTCTGAAATGGAAGGTGAAGAGAGTGAGCCTGAAAAGAATACCGGCCTTAAGGGGATATTTTTTGAAAGCATGATTGTGAATCTGTTTAATCCGAAACTTGCCCTCTTTATGCTCGCGTTTCTTCCGCAGTTCGTGTCTCCCTCCGGGGGTAATCCGGCAATGCAGATTACAGTGCTTGGAATGCTGCTTATTGTACTCGGCCTGTTCAGTAATTCTGTTTATGTTTTTCTTGCAGGAGGGGTGAGGAGCTGGATGTCTGAAAAGGGAAGGGTTCTGGCCGGCAAAAAGTATCTCACCGGCACTGTATACCTGGCACTGGGAATGATCACTGCTTTTTGTGGCGGCAGAAAATAACTCCTTTTTAAATGCGACAGGTTCCGGGTAACGGTTAAATCAACGGGAATTGAACTTCACAGCAGACTTTTATCTGCGGGCCTTTGGAAATATCCGAGAAGTCATTAATGTTGAAAATCCTTATCCTTCCCCCTGATTTGTCGGCAATCTTATCGCACATGGTAAGCCCGATTCCATAGTCAAGAGTTCTGTAGTTTTCATGAAGGGTTTTTGATATTCTGAAAAAAGGCTCAAAAATGATATTTTCATACTCTTCAGGAATCCCGATTACCCCTTTATCTGCCACTTCGGGAATGTTCATTATGTGCATTATAAAGTTTTCATTTATTATATCAATAATCACAGTTACAGCGCTGTTTTTCTGGCTGTATTTCAGCGAGTTCAGAAGCAGTTCATGAATCATCTTCTCAAAATAGTCTACATCTACCTGTAAATTTCTGTTTTTAAAATATTTCTTCGGCTCGCTGATGAGAAATGTATTATTCTTTATACATACCTGATCTTCAAGGGAACTTATAACTGACTTTGTTTTCTTAAAAAGATCCATTACGGTTTTCGGAGACATGTTTAAGCTGTTTTTGTGGATATTTTCTATTTCTGAAAATGCGCTTAATCCTCTTTTCGCGTATCCTATATTTTCTTTTAAAAGTGAAATAATATTATTGTCAATGACAGAAGTATCGTTTTCCGTACTTACCGCATTTGAACAGAGTAAATCAACAAGGGTGAGAAGTGAACCGAATCCGGTCCCCTGGGTAAAGCTCCTCCTGACACCCTCAAAAAGAAAAGCGTCTGTTATGTCCAGTTTTTTCTCCAGTACCCTTTCCTGCCACCTGTACCATTCTATCTGCAGTTCAAGGCGTATTCTTTTCTCCCTCTGTATCTTTCTTTCGGTTCTTTTAAGAGCGGAAAGTTCCTTCGCGTTCTGCAGCTTGAGATATACTTCGTCAATATTCATCGGTTTGACTATATAATCATAAACGCCGAATTTCATGGTTTTTATAATCGTTGATGAATCCTCCATGGCCGTGAGAACTAAAATTACCGTTTCTTCGTTAAGGGACTTTAGGTTTTCAACAAGTTCTATACCGTCCATTTCGGGCATCTCAAGGTCTGTAATAACAATAGGGTAGGGTCTTTTTTTAAATTCATCAAGGGCGTCTATGCCGTTATGGCATACAGTGGGTGTAAATCCCCTGGTTGACAGGATTTTATTAAGTATAGTTGTAGTATGGATGTCATCATCAACAATGAGTATGCGGTTTTCTTCCATTTAAGTTCCTCAGGCATTTTATCTGTTTTGTACATAAATTTATTTATTATAGTTTTATGGCAAAGCTTTTTTATTAATGTTTCAATTGATATGAAAAATCAGTAATAATTGTTAAACATGTATTTTAGTGTAAAAAGTAAAAAAGCTATATCCCCCCTCCGCCTTTGGCGGAGGGGGGATATAGCTTTTTTTACCTGAAATAAGTTAAGGAATAAATATTGATTAAAAAATTGTTTTGACTCTATTTAATCTGAATGGCTTTTTTTATTTAGTTTAAAAATACTGTGGAACCGGTTTCTTGCTACCGGTTATTTTGAAAACTATTCTGTAAAAGGGGTCTAAAATGAGCAGACTTGCAAAACTCGCATCCGGCTGTGCCCATCAGCGGAGAATAGATATGTCAACATTCCCGGTTGATGAAACTCATATCCTGGTAAAAGGGAGATTTATAGAGGAGAGGTTGAGGCCTTACTATAAACTTACAGGTGAAAAGATAGAAGCAGGCCCGCTTCATAACCTTGAGATTCTGGTTCTTGTGAGAGTTCCTGATCTGGTGATTGAAGATATAGAGGTGGTGGCAGGGACTCTCCCGAGAGGAGATTGTTATGAAATTACCGGTTCGCTTGAACAGGTGAAAGGAATGAGCATCAGAAGGGGGTTTACCGCGAATGTGAAGTACCTTTTTGAAGGTGTAGCGGGGTGTACACATCTTACTCATCTTCTCTGCACAATGGCGCCGGCAATATTGCAGGGTTATTGGGCGATAAACTCCAGTAAAAAACCTGATATCAAGGAGCAGAGAAGAAAACAGGACAGTAGAATGGCAGATTTTCTCAGAGATAATTGTTATACCTGGAGACGGGATGGAGAGGCTTATCAGAAAATGCTCAGGCTTCTTGATGGGGAGGATGGGTAATTAAGTTTTTCGTGTATATCAGCCGGAAACCGGCTTGAATCTGGCTGATACACACGAAATTTTGCCGGGCCTGTCAGACGTTCAGTGTCTTTTTAATCTGGCTGAGGAGATTTTCCGGATTAACCGGTTTCTGGAAAACACCATTAAAACCGAGTTCATCAATGCTTATGTTTCCGGCTGTGGCATTTCCTATGCTGCTGAGAAGATATACGGGTGTTGTTTTATCTTCTTTTCTAATCATCTCCGCCACTTTGCTTCCCGCGTCAACCCTTTCCATCATCATGTCGCACAGTACCAGATCCGGTTTGTCGCTTTTGAATTTATCAAGTCCCTCTTTACCATCAACAGCTGTTACAACAGTATAACCTTCTGATTGTAAAATGGCCAGAATAGATTCAAGAATATCCGGATCGTCATCAATTAAAAGTATCTTCTTGTCAGGCATAATTCTCTCCTTGATAATTAGTCTGTTTGTTATCCGGTGAAGTATTTTAATAAACCTGCTGCGATGTTTTTTTCCTGCAGCAAAGAGTGTAAATTTTTACCACACCAAATTCTTGAAATTCAATAATTATAAATAAAGTGATAATTTAATTAGGCAAGTCAAATTTGTTTATAGATGCAATATTTTTCTGTATACAGGCATTGTTCTGTCATTTTTTTCCCGAGGCAGATTATACGCTAATATGTGATAACCGGAATTCAGGAATTTAAATACCTGAATAATTATTAAGATATAACAGATGATATGTGGTGAATTGAATTTATTTTTTTTATGTCATCAAAAGCATAATAAGTGAACAAATATTTTTTTTTTTGTTGAAAAAAACAAGTATCAAAGAAATATAAATCACATCCGGTTTATAAAAACATAATTTAAAAAAATATAATTAACTGTTTGTGCGAAAGTTGCGCTCGTATGTGCTTGTTCAGCATAACAATTGCCTGTTACATTTTTAAGAAATATAAATATGAAGGAGCTTTTTATGGACGTAATCCAACTCACGATTGACGGGGTGGAGGTTACGGGGAAGAAAGGGCAGACTATTCTCGAAATAGCATTAGAGAATGGTTTTGATGTTCCATATCTCTGTTATCATCCCAGGATCAGCAAGACCGGTGCGTGCCGTATATGTATGGTTCGTATTAATGATGTAATGTTAAAAACTTCATGTACTGAACCGGCTGTTGATGGACAAAAGATAGTCACGGAAGATGAAGAAATTATAAGGCTGCGTAAGGGGATCCTTGAGATGCTCCTCGCAGAGGGTGATCATAACTGTCTCTATTGCGAAGCTAATGGTAATTGTGAACTTCAGAAACTCTGTTACAGGTATGGTGTAGAAAATCCTGGTATAGACTTTCCGAAGAACAGAAGGCAGAGAGATGTTGTATCAAGTCAGGGATTGAGACGGGATGAAAACCGCTGTATCCTTTGCGGCAGATGTGTGAAGGCTTGTGCTGAAATTCAGGTTAACAATGTCTGGCAGTTTGACAACAGGGGATCACACGCGTGCCTCACAGCTGATATGTTCGGTATGATCGGTGATTCTTCATGTGTTCAATGCGGTACCTGTGTACAGCTGTGCCCCACCGGCGCACTCTCTTTTCAGACAGTTCTTGGAAGAGGCCAGGAGTGGGAACTGAAAAAAGAATCCAGTATATGCATATACTGCGGTGTGGGATGTAAAATTGATTTTTATACTAATAAAAAAGGCGAGCTCGTTAAGGCAATGGGTAATGAAGATGGTCCGAATAAAGGGCATCTCTGTGTTAAAGGACGTTTCGGTTTTGATTTCGTCCAGAGCGATAAGCGTTTAACCAAACCATTGATCAAAAAGAACGGGAAACTCGAAGAAGCTGAATGGGGAGAAACTCTCGATTATGTTGCCAAGAGACTTTCTGAAATTAAACAGAAATCAGGACCTGATTCGGTAATGGCATTTTCATCAGCTAAATGTACCAATGAAGAGAATTACCTGATGCAGAAATTCATGCGGGCGGTGATCGGCACCAACAATGTCGACCACTGCGCACGGCTCTGACACAGTTCAACTGTCGCCGGTCTGGCGGCTACACTCGGCTCAGGAGCAATGACAAATTCTATCAGGGAAATTCCTGTATCTGAGGCATTCCTTATAATAGGCTCGAATACTACCGAGAATCATCCTGTTATAGCCTCAATGATTAAAAATGAAGTTATTAATAAGGGTAAAAAGCTCGTTGTAGTTGACCCCAGAAAAATAGAAATGTCCAGGTATGCTGACGTACACCTTCAGATTAAACCAGGTACTAACGTCGCCATCCTCAACGGCTTTATGCATGTGATCATCAAAGAAGATCTTCTCGCCAAAGAATATGTGCAGTCAAGGTGTGAAGGTTATGATGAACTGGCAAAAACTGTTGAAAAGTATACACCTGAACATGTAGCAGAAATATGCGGTCTTGATGATCCGTCAATGATAGTAAAAGCTGCCCGCATTCTTGCTGAAAGCAAGCCGATGGCTCTCTACTATTGTATGGGTATAACACAGTTTAAATCCGGTGTTAACGGGGTAAAAAGCTGCGCAAATCTCCAGATGCTGCTTGGCAACCTCGGTGTCGCCGGTGGTGGAGTTAATCCTCTCAGGGGTCAGAATAATGTTCAGGGCGCCTGTGATATGGGTGCTCTCAACGCTGTTTATCCCGCATACCAGCCTGTTGGTAATGAGGATAACCAGAAGAAATTCAAGGAGGCCTGGAAAACTTCTGTTGAGCTTTCAATGAAGCCGGGTCTTACAATAGTTGAGTCTCTTAATGCGGCCATAGATGGCAGCGTTAAAGCTCTCTACGTGTTTGGTGAAAATCCTGTAATGTCGGATCCGAACCAGCATCACGTAATTGAAGCGCTTGAATCTCTTGATTTTCTTGTAGTTCAGGATATAGTTCTTACTGAAACAGCTGAATATGCAGATGTGGTCCTTCCGGGCCGTGCCTTTATAGAGAAGGAGGGGACAGTAAGCAATACCGAGCGTCGTGTTCAGATGATGCATAAGGTTGTTAAACCTGCAGGGGAGAGCCAGGACGACTGGTGGATCTTAATGCAGCTGGCCAACCGTATGGGAGCGAGCTGGGATTATTCCTGCGCAGAAGACATTTTTGAAGAGATCAGAAAAGTTACTCCGTCTTATGCCGGTATAACTTATGAAAGAGTTGAAAAGGAACTGATACAGTGGCCATGTCCTACAGAGGACCATCCGGGTACTCAGTATCTTCACAAGGATAAGTTTTCAAGAGGCCTGGGGCTTATGTCAGGCATAGAATATACTCCTCCGGCTGAAGATGTTGATCCTGAATATCCGATGATTCTTACAACAGGAAGGGTTCTGCAGCATTTCCATACAGGTACCATGAGCCGTAACTCAAGGATTCTTGATGAAATAGTAAGTGAGGGATTTATTGAAATAGGTCCTAATGACGCAAGTAACTATAACATCAGTGACGGCGAAACGGTATCAATATCGACAAGACGGGGAAGTGTGCGTCTTAAAGCTATGATAAGCAATAAACCGAAGCCCAATGTAGTGTTCATGCCGTTCCATTTTGCAGAAGCTGCGGCAAACAAGCTTACTATTGACGCTCTGGATCCTGCATGTAAGATTCCTGAGTTCAAGGTTTGCGCCTGTAAAATTGAGAAAGTGAATGCGTAGGAGGGCGGATGATGAATACAGAAACTATTGCAAAAACAATAAATAAGTACGGTAACGACAGGGAACACCTGATGCTCATACTGCGTGATCTGGAAGCCCAGTCAGGGATGAATGTTCTTGATACTGATACGCTGACAGAAGTTGCGGAGCAGATGAACATACCTCAGAGCGCTGTTGCAGGTTTCCTCGGGTTTTACACAATGTTCAAGAAGTCTCCCAGGGCGAAATATCTTATCAGGGTATGTAAGTCCGGTCCGTGTCATGTAATGGGTTCAAGAACCATCTTTGACGAGGTTGAGGACCTTCTCGGGATAAAACCGGGTGAGGCGACAAAAGACGGGATGTTCTATCTTGAAAAATGTGAATGTCTCGGTGTATGCTCGGTGGCTCCCGCGATGATGGTTAACTATGACATTCATGGTAATCTTACAAAAGAAAGCCTTAAGAAGATTTTTGATGATTACAGGAAAAAAGAGCCTGAATTCGGTGAAGAGTGCGGCCCGGAAGTTGAAGAGAAAGCGTGTATTCTCGATAATGACGGACAGACAAAACGCCTCCTGGCTGATATAGGTAAAGTTGATCCTCTGAGCGTAGACAGCTATGTGCAGACAGGCGGTTACAAATCTGCAGAAAAAGCGATTAAGGGGATTAAGCCTGCTGAGATTATTGATATAATGAAGGATTCCGGCCTCAGGGGACGTGGCGGCGCTGGTTTCCCGGCAGGTATGAAGTGGTCTTTCGTAACCAAGGGCGATATGCAGAAATATGTAATCTGTAATGCTGATGAAGGTGAGCCGGGCACATACAAGGACAGGATCCTTATGGAGGGGAACCCCCATCTTCTTATTGAAGGTATGATGATCTGTGGTTATACTATCGGCGCGACAGAGGGATATATCTACGTAAGAGGTGAATTCAGAAGAGCGATTATGCGTCTCCAGAAGGCGATCGATCAAGCCCGTGAAAAAGGGATTCTGGGTAAAAACCTCTTCGGTAGCGGTTTTGATTTTGACGTGTTTATCAAAGAGGGCGGCGGTGCCTATGTCTGCGGTGAAGAGACATCTCTTATTAACTCAATGGAAGGTAAGAGGGGATATCCAAGATTTAAGCCTCCGTTCCCGGGCGGCTCAGGTTTTATGAACCTCCCGTCAAACGTTAATAACGTAGAGACATATATGTCTGTCCCGATGATTATAGACAAGGGCGCGGACTGGTATAAGGAAATGGGTCCCTCTTTCTGTTCAGGGACAAAACTATACTGTCTTTCCGGAAAGCTCAATGAAACCGGGCTTGTTGAACTCCCAATGGGTACAACAATGCGAGAGTTAATTGATAAGTATGGAAAGGGAATTAAAGGCGGCAAGAAGTTCAAATTCGCTCATGTCGGAGGATCGGCAGGCGGTATACTTGGAGAGGATCTGATGGACCTTCCGCTTGATATCGATTCAACTACCAAGGCCGGTGTTACACTCGGTTCCGGAGTTGTAATGGTTGCAGATGAGGACACATGCCCTGTGGATTACATGCTGCAGATACTCGATTTCTTTGAACATGAATCCTGCGGTCAGTGTGTACCCTGCAGGGTCGGAACGAGCCATCTGAATTATTACGCGAAGAAATTCGCATCAAGAACCGCTAAGGTTGAAGATATAGATGCAATGGTTGCTAAGGCACAGCTGATGAAAAACGGTTCACTCTGTGCTCTCGGTCAGTCGCCTATACTCCCTATAACAACTATGCTGAAGTATTTCAGGGCGGATTTTGAAAAACATTGTGACCCGTCATACAGTTGCCCTGAATGTGACAGGTCACTGAAGAGATATTTTTCAGAGGGATCGCATTAAAATTGTTTATTATCCCCGGTTCTGATCAGAGCCGGGGTTAAAAAATTAAATTTTTTAAAAAACAAAAACGGGGGTTTTTATGGCATTTAATACGCCAGCTCAGGTAGCAGAAGCTGTTG
>DAIOFM010000089.1:0-15480 GCA_036745755.1 Spirochaetota bacterium
GAAGAACAGAAAAGGGCATGCTGCATCAGCCTGATTCCAGATATCAGATAAATTTAAAAATTAAAAAAGCCGGCACAAATGCCGGCTTTTTTAATTTCTTCTTATATCATCTGTTTCATCAGTCTGTTTCATCCTCATCAAGGGAGGGATCAGAAAAAATCTGCTGGACTTTATTCATGAAAACCTCATCGTTACGGGGCTCACCCCCCTCCTTCAGAATAGTCTGACGCGTAATGAAAAGATCAGCCATCTGCGCAGCCCCGAGGTCATCCATCTTCCTGACAAAATTTCTTATTCTTTTTGCGTCTATATTCATATCAAGACCGCGCCTTGAAGGATCAAAACCGAGGCCTATAAGCATAAGCATAACAGAGATATGCATCAGCCTCTCATTGTCGGTCCTGACTTCCTCAAGCTGCTGAATTTTCTGGAAAAAAATCTTTTCTGAAAGTATAACCCTGTTTGTAAGTGTCTCAAGAAGGTCAATGGCAAACTCGGCGTTATTCGTAAGAAGGGCGTCAAGGTTATCACGTGTCGCCACCGCAAGCACAACATCTGTTGTGCACATGGCAGTGGCGTTTCTCGTCTTTTCATCTCCGAGCACCGCAAGTTCACCGAAGAATTCACCCGCTATGGAGGTATGAACTGTTATAATTTCCTCGTTCTCTTTCTGCTTATAAAAGATAATCCTCCCCTTTTTTATAAGGTAGAATTTATCCCCTGTGTCCCCCTCCCTGAACACGATTGAACCGGCAGGGTAGACCTCCTCTTCCTGGGATATTACAAGAGGTTTATAAAAGAAAGCCTTAATCTGGTCGAAACCGGGGAGTTTGAATAAAAAAACAGCCCCCTTCCAGTATCTCAGCAGATTATATTTAATTATGAATATAAAGAAACCCCTGTAACGGGATGTAATTCGGACTATCGAACCGAAGGGTTCATGCCTCAGCGTATGGTTTTCCCATATTACCTTCCCTTTTACCACACCTGACTCAACACCCGATATTCTGAAACGCAGTTCTATACTTTTTCCTATTCCGAAGGATTCTGTTGACTGGACAAAACAGTTACCTGAAGTCACATCGTTGGTGACAAGATATTCATCAATAAGCCCGTCTTTGACTATCTCAACATCTGAGATTATCGGGAGCCTTATAAGGCTCTTGACAAAATACATAGGGTTTACAGCGCCCGATATAATAAGGACAAGGGCTATGCATAGCGGGAATAAAACGAATACGGCAACAGCCTCCTCCCTTAAAATAGGGAGATTATACTGCTGGTTAAGGTTTCTGTAAATTGTCATACCCGCAGAGGCAAGAAGGATCATAATTATGAAAAAACTGAACCTGAAAAACCCCGGGTTCCAGTTAAAGAACGGCGCAGGACTCGATTTCAATATACCTGTGTACCTTTTCACCCACCTGTCATAACGGGGCTGTCTGTCTTTACACATCCACTCCTCAAAGTTCATCCCCATGACCTTCAGTTTATTTTCCGGATAGAAACTCTGGGATCTGGCAAGCACCACCTCAAGGAGTGTTACCGAAAGGATAAGAACAGGCGCCGAGATATAGGAGTAGACCCCTCCCTTCATAAGGGCCGCGTCAAAGGAACCGTGAAAAAGCAGCGGTATGATAAAACTCTTAATCCTGAATGAAATAGAATTAAGCAGTGACCACGACAATTTGCCTATCCCCAGGTAGAAGCCCGCTATCCCGCATGTTGTTATATGCAAGGGCACGGAAAATATCATCCTTATATATATTATTGAATTTTCAAGTTCGGCCGCGTAGAAGAAATTTTCTATGCAGGAGAAACCGAGCCCGAAAAACATCCCGGTAATAATCCCCTCGGGAATACCGAATTCCGGAAATTTTCTGAGAAGCACATATATGACAATAATAGCTCCGGCCTTTTCAATAATACCCGCGGTAACAAAACCACGCATAACGGGGTTAACAATATAGACCATTTCAGAGATGGAAGCGCTGACCAGGATCAGAAAAAGCGCGTACGCCACACCTGTAAGGAGAGCCGTGAGGTACTTGGTAACCGCAGTCCCCATTGATGAAAAGTACCTGAAATAGATCAGGTAGAATATAACAACAGGGGAAAATGATATTAGAAATTTTTCAAAACTCATGATTTACCGTTAATTACGCGAAATTAGTTTGCGCAGATTATTATTTTTAATTATCGGCTCTTTATATAAAAGTAATTACTAAAAGGGGAACGGGCAATAAAATGATTGTCATAACAGGCATTTTAAGTTCAGTAAATACCCGATGAATAAAAATTTTAACATAATTACAGTTACAGGCCCCACCGCGTGCGGCAAAACCAGGATTGCGGTCAGAATTGCCCTGAGATACGGAGGGGAAATAATATCAGGGGATTCCCGCCAGGTCTACAGGGGAATGGATATAGGCACAGGTAAAGATCTCGACGAATATATAACTGAATCAGGACCGGTTCCTTATCATCTCATAGATATTGCTGACCCTTCGGAAGACTACAACCTTTTCAGATATGTAAATGACTTCGATAAAACATTCGATCTAATAACAGGGAGAAAAAAAATCCCGGTCCTTTGCGGCGGTTCAGGGCTCTATATTGAGGCAGCAGTTAAAGGCTATGACCTTCCTGACATCCCTGAAAACAACGGGCTAAGGGAGGAACTTGAAGGCATCCCGAAAGAAAAACTCCTCTCCATCCTTAAAGAGGAATCCCCTGAAATATACTCCCGCACCGATATTTCAAGCTCCAGGAGGATTATAAGAGGGATAGAAATCGCGCGATACATGAAAAACAGTAATATCAGCGCTGAACCGAAGCGACCGGCCAGATATACACCCCTTGTAATAGCGGTGGCCTTCCCCAGGGAAGAAGTTATCAGAAGAATAGATTCCCGCCTTGATAAGAGGCTGAAGGAGGGGATGATCTCTGAAGTGGAAACTCTGATTAAACAGGGTGTGCCTGTAAGCAGGCTCATCAAACTGGGGCTCGAATACCGATACTGCGCCATGTACCTGAACGGTGAAATCGCCTATGACCGGATGGTTGAAAAACTGGGGACAGAGATTCACAGGTTTGCAAAACGCCAGATGACATGGCTGCGCGGCATGGAGAGGAGAGGGCTCCCCTTTCACTGGATTAAAGGGGATGATATTGATGCCGCTTTTGATATTATTGACAACGCCGGGTTCAGGCCTGCTGATTCATAATTCCACCCAGCAGCTGATCAGTTATGGGGTCAACATATTCCAGAAGGTCTTCCGGTGTTCCATGGAGAATTTTATTTACAGTTATATATTCAATTATACTTAACATCATTGAAAGTACCAGTTTCGGGTTTGTTCCCTCCCTGAACTCACCTGAGGCAATCCCCTCCTCAATGACCGGAAGCATCATCTGGTAGGTATCGAAAATTATCCTGTAAGATTCAGTGTTAATAAACTTCCGGTTCTGCTTCAGAATCACCAGGGCTACAGCTGCGTAATCGGGACGGGTCTGCCAGAACCAGAGGTTATGATATATAAAGGCCCGTATCTTATTCGAGGCCCCTCTTACATGATCCAGTATAAATTCTATCTCCTCTTTCTGGTTTGATGTAAGGTCCCCGGGGATGGAGAAAAGAAGCTCCTCCTTTGAAGCATAATACTCATACAGGGTGGCTTCAGAGACCTTTGCCCTTCCCACAATATCTGATACTGTGGCCTCCTGAAATCCCTTTTCAGCAAAGACCTTTTCAGCAGCCCTCAGTATCTGTTCTCTCTTTCCCTCATTTTTCTTAACAGCCATTTCTATAACCCTGTACCGATTTTTATAGGCTGCTATTCATACATACTACCGCTTTTTAATCAATACTAAAATCAGCACACCTCAATTTTGACAAAAAATATAATAATATTATATATTTTAAAGTTTATTCATAACAGCATTATAATAATATTGACAAAAACATAACACCTATAGTAAAAATAGACGAATAAGCCATTTATACCTCAAAATAGAGCAAAAAACGAAGGGAGCCTTAAAATGAGTGACGAAATATATCAGAAACTGAGAAAACATATAGATTCCATGCCTGCAGGATACCCGGAAACAGAAAGCGGTGCAGAGATTAAAATTCTCAAAAAATTTTTTACCCCTGAGGAGGCGGAGCTTGCCCTTTGCGTGACAGCAAAACCTGAAAAAATTGCAGCCATTGCCGAAAGAGCGGGACTTGATGAATCCTCTGCTGCGGAAAGAATCGAAAAAATGGCCTCAAAGGGAAACCTGTTCAGGATAGTAACCCCTTCAGGAGCAAGGTACTCCCTTCCGAATTTTGTCATGGGGATGTACGAATGGCATGTCAAAACAATTGACAGGGAAACCGCAGAATACGCGGACGATATATACGACGCCCTCTCTGAAAGCCACTGGACTGACCGGGAAACAAAACAGTTCAGGATTGTGCCTGTCGACAGTTCAATTGACGGAAAGAGCCATGTAAACAGTTACGATGTCATCCTTGACCTCGTTAAAGACAAGGCGCCTTACGCTGTCGCGCCGTGCATCTGCCGTACTGAACAGAAACAGAAAGGGAACGAGGTTACGCGCCCGGTTGAAACATGCATGACATTCGGGCTTGTGGCTCAGTACTATATCCGGAACGGCATAGGGAGGGAGCTCACCCTTGAAGAGCTTACGGTAAAACTCCGCGAGTTCGAGGAGGCGGCACTTGTCCCCCTGAGCACAAATGCTAAAAACCCTATCAACATGTGCATGTGCGACAGAGACTCCTGCCAGCTGTTCAGGTATCTGCGGAAATTCGAAAAACCTGCTGAACAGATACACTCATCATACAGGGCGGAGATAAACCCGTCAGCATGTATCGGCTGCGGGAAGTGTACGGGAAGGTGCCAGATAGATGCCATTACGGCCACTGACAAAAAGACCGGCAAAGGGAAAAACATTTTCGGTATTAATACTGACAGGTGCATAGGATGCGGGCTCTGCGTAAAGGCCTGCCCTTCAGGCGCCATACGGATGCTGCTGAAAGAGGACCTTCCTGAAGTTCCGGAAAACGCAGCTGAAATGAATGTCAGGATTGCAATGGAGCGGGCAAAACTGGGAGTATAATTAATTTCTTGAATTATCGAACAGGGGCTCGTATAAAGAGCAGAATTCATCCGCAGGGAGGGCCCGATGTTTGCAGTACAGAAAATTTTTAATTATATAATATTCCCTCCATCCATCTTTATACTGATACTTCTGGCGGCCCTTCTTTTTATTAAAAAAAAGAGGGGAATTGCCCTCGTTTTAATTATTTCTGATATCCTGCTTATCTATTTTTTATCCATCGAACCGGTTAAAAACCTCCTCCTGGCGCCGCTTGAGAATTACGCTCCCCCTGTTACAGAAGAGAGTGCGGACGGCGCAGAACTTATAGTTATCCTCGGAGGAGGGACACTTGAAAATTCCCCTGAGGAGGGGGAGAACGGCAGCCTCACAGGTGATGCTTTCAAAAGGGCGCTTTACGGACTCCACTTAGGGGGAAAATTCAGGCTTCCGGTACTATCTTCAGGGGGGAAGCTTTTTGATGGAAACGGTAAAGGAGAGGCTGAAATTACGGTGAGGCTCCTTTCCAAATACAACCACAGCGGTATAAAGCTTTTAAAAGAGACCAGCAGCAGGACAACATATGAGAACGCGTTATACGTAAAGGAAAAATTCAATCCCGGAAAAGTGATACTGGTAACATCGGCATACCACATGAAACGCTCCCTCTACATCTTCAGAAAAGCGGGTGTAGAATGCGTTCCCGCTCCAACGGACTATAAAATCGACAGCCAGGATTATAATGTAACAAGTTTTCTCCCGAAAAGTTATGAGATGGACTGCATATATAAAGGACTGAAGGAGTACGCGGGGATGCTGTTCTATATGGTAAGATACCGTTAGGACGCCCCTCTCATATAAACAGAAACCGGGGAAGAAGAATTAAAAATTCAATAATTTATATCAGCCTGAGAACATCAGCAGCAACGGCCGGTTTTATACGGTATTTTGTTCCCCTCCCCTGGAAAAAACAGTGTTCCCTGATAAGATGAATAGAAAGGGCGGTTACAATAATATTCCTCCCCGTCGATTTTTCTGTAACCACAACCTCCCCCCTGCTGAACTCCCCTCCGCCCGGGAAAGGGGATGGTATTTTCCCCGGAGATTCAAAAAAAACGGCAACAACACCGGGAAGAGGTTCAACCTCGATTCCGGGACTGACCGCAGCGGAATTATACACATCCTCAAGCGCAGAGGCAAGCTCACCTGTTGTAATATTAATGCCTTCGAGCTCTTTGATGTCAGAAGATATAATCTCACTTATAGTTCTCGGGTCTTTTCCGAGAAACAGTTCCTCGTCAAAAAGCGTGGACTCAGGGATATCTCCTATTTTATCCTGCCCTTTTTTTTTCACAGGCAAAAACCTCCCGCCTCTATTTAATTTACCCATGAGTCAGGACATAGTAAAAAAAATCCGCCGGCCAGGTAACCTCATTAATCTGCCGCAAAACGGTCAAATTTATTTGACTAAAAAAGATAAAACATCAGTAATAATTCTTTAACATATATTTTATAGCGGTTTACGACTGAATTAATACATCCGCTGTCATTCCCGTCCCCGCCTTCGCGGGGATAAAATCCGGCGGACGACAGCAGGAAGAGCTGCAAGCGAATCCCATAGTACTGATTCTATGAGATTCCGGTATTTGTGCTTCGATGTCGCTCAGCACGAGTCGACAAAACCGGAATGACAAAGTCCTAATCATTTCGTAAAATGCTATAGTATAAAAATTAAAAGTTATATACTGATATTATATTTTCAGCACGGGGGCACCATGGTTGTTACTTTACTGGAGGAACTCGTAAACCAGGTAGGGAGTATAGTTCTTGTCGCAGTGCTCCTTTCAAGATTTGCCTTTTTCAGAAGGCTTGTCACAAGGGACAAGATCGCCCTGAGATACCTTGTAGTTCTGGCGGTTTTTTTCGGTCTTTTCGGAATACTGAAAACATATACCGGGATTCCTGTTATGGGCGCACTCGCCAATGCGCGTGTCGTCGGTGTCTTCGTGGGCGGGCTCATCGGAGGGCCCGTCGTGGGGATACTCTCCGGCCTTATAGCCGGCATACACCGCTGGGCAATAGATATAGGAGGATTTTCAGCCTTCGCCTGCATGATCTCCACCGTGGCAGAGGGATGCCTTGCCGGTTTTCTCAGCAGGTATTTTTACAGGTCGGACAGGAGATGGCTCTTCGCCCTCTATTCCGGCGCTCTCGCAGAGGTAATGCAGATGACCATACTCCTTATACTTGTAAAACCCTTTAAAGCGGCTCTTGACCTTGTCTCTATAATAGGTATCCCGATGATCGTGGCAAACGCCATCGGCATAAGCATGCTCATCGCCATACTTGAAGTAATCTACAGTGAAAGAGACAGGATAGCTGCAAACCAGTCCAAGGTGGTCCTCCAGATAGCAAACCGGACAATCAACTATTTTCGGAAAGGCCTGACAGAGGAAACCACAAAGGAAGCGGCCCTTATAATCAAAGAGATGACCGGCGCGGCTGCAGTGTCATTTACAGGGATGGACAGGATTCTTGCCCACGTAGGAACGGGGGCTGATCACCATATACCGGGAATACCGCTTGTTACAAAGATAACGCAGCAGGTACTGAAAGACGGCAGGTCAAGGACTGCTGACACAAAAAAAGACATAGCCTGTTCACACGAAGACTGCGAGCTTAACAGCGCAGTCATTGTACCTTTAAAGGAAAAGGATAAAGTAATAGGCTCACTGAAGATATACAAGACAGGTGAAGGTACGATTACATCTGTCGATGTTGAACTGGCGGAAGGGCTTGCTTCACTCTTTTCAACACAGATAGAGCTCTCCCGTATTGAAGAACAGGCCAAGCTCCTTAATATCTCTGAACTTAAAGCACTGCAGGCGCAGATAAACCCGCATTTTCTTTTCAACTCCATAAATACCATTGTCTCACTTATCCGGACAAGTCCGGAAAAGGCCCGGGACCTCCTTATTAAACTGGGAGCTTATTTCAGAAACAGTCTCTATCACTCTGACGAGATTTACCTCTCTGATGAGATAGAAAATATTAAAAATTACCTGGAAATTGAAAAAGCCCGTTTCGGGGAGAAACTGAAAATCCTGATTGATGTTCCTGAAAATCTGAGCTGCATGATACCGCCATTCACACTGCAGCCCCTGGTTGAAAACGCCCTCAAACACGGACTGCTGCCAAGGGTTGAAGGGGGTTCAATTGAAATTAAAGGTGAGAAGAAAGGAAAAAATATTCATCTCACGGTTAAAGATAACGGCATCGGAATAGAACAGGAGAAGCTGAAAACCCTCTTTGACGAATCAGCCGGTTCAAAATCCGTCGGAATCAAAAATGTAAACAAGAGACTGATAGGTAAATACGGAGAATCATACGGGCTTATACTGAAAAGCAAGCCCGGCAGCGGAACCACCGTATCCCTTACAATACCTGGAGCTGTCTGATGATTAATGTTATTATAATTGATGATGAAGAACCTGCAAGAGTGGAACTGAAATTTCTCCTTGAGAAGTATGATGATATAAATATTGTCGCCGAGGGTTCCGACGGGGAGATGGCGGTTAAGCTCTGCTACGACCTCAAACCTGACCTGGTTTTCATGGATATACAGATGCCCGCGTTGTCAGGAATCGAGGCAGCGGAGATACTTGTAAATTCAGGACACCCTCCCTATATAATCTTTGTCACTGCCTATGACGCCTACGCAATAAGGGCGTTTGAGCTTCACGCCATTGACTACCTTCTGAAACCTGTTCAAACAGAACGCCTTGAAAGCAGTCTGGAAAGGGTACGCAAGCTCCTCGGCTCGGACCATGAAATATCAACACAGCTCAAGGCGATGAGGGAGATGCTGGGAGGGTACAGTGAAAACAGGAACAGTAAAATAATAACTGTCTGCAGGGATGAGAAGTTCTATCCTGTCCCATTTGAAAAAATCAAGTACGCCTATGCTGATGACAAGAAGACTTTCCTGGTAACCACATCGGGTAAATTTTCCTACAGGAACACACTGCATCACCTTGAGGAGATACTCCCTGAATATTTTATAAGGACCCACAGAAGCTATATTATTAATATAAATTTTATCCGGAATATCGAGCCCCTTTTTAACGGCGCTTATCAGATAACAATATCAGACGATGACAACCCGATCCCACTGAGCAGGAGTCACTCGAGAAGTTTCAAAGAGATAATGCAGATGGAATAATAAAACACCACCTACAGATCACAGGCTGAAACAAACCTCCGCATAAAGAGCCACCGCTGACCGGTTTTAAACAGCCGGGATTATCCGTTCATGTATTTTATCCCCAGATCTCTGCATCTCATCCGCCTATACTGCAGTTCACGAAAAAATTCAACACATAAATAATTTCTGATCTAACCTGTCACCAGATATTATTTATGGAGGCATAAAATGATCAGTTTTCTTTTATCTCTTGCGGCACTGATAGCGGGTTATTTCTTTTACGGTGCTTTTGTTGAAAAAGTGTTCGGTATTGAACCTGACAGAAAAACCCCCGCTGTTGCCCTTAACGACGGGGTTGACTATGTCCCTCTCCCATGGAAAAAAATTCTCCTCATCCAGATACTGAATATCGCGGGACTGGGGCCGATCTTCGGGGCTGTTATGGGTGCGCTTTACGGACCGGCGGCTTTTCTCTGGATCGTTCTCGGAACAATATTCGCGGGAGCTGTCCATGACTTCTTTTCAGGCATGCTTTCAGTAAGGCATGAAGGAAAAAGCATCTCTGAGATAGTGGGAATCTACCTGGGCGATTTCATGAAAAACTTCATGAGAGTTTTCTCAGTAATTCTTCTTGTTCTTGTCGGTACGGTATTTATCGCGGGCCCGGCAGGTTTACTGGCAAATCTCGGCATGACAGGTATTTTCGCAAACAAATGGTTCTGGCTTGCAGCGATTATAGCCTACTATTTCTTTGCCACAATTCTCCCAATTGATAAAATCATAGGAAGGTTCTACCCGATTTTCGGTCTTGTACTTCTGATTATGGCCCTCGGCATAGGGATTGCAATCCTTTTCTTCCAGAACCCTATTCCGGAGATAACTTTAAGCAACCTTCATCCTAAAAAGCTCCCTATATGGCCGATGCTCTTCATAACAATAGCATGCGGCGCCATAAGCGGGTTCCACTCAACCCAGTCACCTATTATGGCAAGGTGTATTGAAACTGAAAAATACGGACGCAGAGTATTCTACGGAGCAATGGTGGCAGAAGGTATAATAGCACTAGTATGGGCCGCTGCTTCAATGACATTCTTTAACGGCATCCCCGGACTTGCGGCATCACTCGCAAAAGGAGGAGCAGGCGTTGTTGTACACGATGTCTCTATCGGTCTTCTCGGAGTTGCTGGCGGCATCCTGGCGATACTCGGTGTAATTGCATGCCCTATAACTTCAGGTGACACAGCATTCAGGAGTGCAAGGCTTACCATTGCTGATGCGATGAATTTTGATCAGCAGAAAATTAAAAACCGCCTTCTCGTTGCGGCACCGCTCTTTGCCATCGGCCTTGCGCTTAACTTCATGGATTTCTCAATCATCTGGAGATACTTTGCATGGTCCAACCAGACACTGGCAACAATTGTTCTCTGGGGAAGCGCGGCTTACCTGGCAGTGAACAACAGGTTACACTGGATAGCAACAATCCCGGCCACATTCATGACAGCAGTATGTGTTACATATATCATGATAGCCCCCGAGGGATTCAAGCTTTCAACAACAATAGCATACCCCGTGGGCATAATAGCGGCCCTTGTAGCATTCGGAGCATTCATGGCCTATAATATGAATAAATCCGGGACAGATCTGGCTGCAGATACAGGAAAATAATTGAACCATTTAATTAAAAAAGCCCCGATTTCCCGGGGCTTTTTTATTCCTTATCAGCTGAACCTGTCTGCGGCAGCGAACAGCTGTCCCCCCTTTCCAGGGAATACTTCCAGGGAATGCGTATAAATATGTTGCCCGCGCAGTTAAAAAAATCCATCATCCTCACAAGCTTGTGTATATACCTCTGTTCACGTTTTGGCCAGGTTTCCCGGTATTCAGAAAGAAATTCCCAGTCATGCGGAATACCTTTGCTGAAGATAAACTCCCTGGCAAAGGTCAGCGCAAGCCACTCCCTGTATTCAAAGTTCTCCTTCCGCAGTGTTATCAGGTCCTCTATCTCCCTGCGTGAAAGTCCGAGCCTCCGACCGGCGGCTGAATGCGCGTTGATTCAACCTCCGCACTCATTAGACATCGATACAGTGAGGAGGAGCTTCTCCCTGAACTTCGGGTCTGTTCTCCTTAAGGCAGTTACCAGAAACGGCCCGGGAAAAACTCTGAATAATTTTCCGAACAGTTCAGCCATGGATGATAATGATATTTCTGTCCTGTTTTTCATAATGATTAATAAAAAAATTCCGGCCCTGTTAATGTCAATAACTTAATTACACACCGGGCTCTGTGGGCCACCTCCTCTCAACAGCTTCAACAGCCCTGAAAAAGCGTTCATCCCATGCGCCGCTTATTATTTCATATTCCGCGCCCTTCTCCTTCAGTACATTGAGGAGCCTCTCCCTGAACTCCTCCCTCATATGCTCCGCGTCGCGCTGCGGGTCCTCAACGTAAGGGGCGTCTATCTCAAGGAAAAGGTAGAGGTCAAATCTGTTTGCCCCATCCACCCATAAAGGAAAATCCGGAGTCTGTCCGAAGTAGTAATCTGAAAAAAGGCGCGTGATTTCAACATCAGTATCAACAAAGAGGAACCTCTCCGCTGTTTTACATTTTTCAATTATAGCCTCAGCGTGCGCAGGGCCGATCCTCTCAATTATATCAAAGGTGACCTCTCCCCCTTCGTCATCTATTATATGACGCGCCACTTCAGGCACGAATGAAGTTTTGTAATGGGCTGCCAGTTTTTCTGTCAGAACTGTCTTACCTGTACTTTCAGGCCCGTAGATGCATATCTTTTTCACATAATGAGGCCTCGCTGCCTCAGAGAGAAACTTCCAGTTCACGTAAGGGGACTCCCTGATCATTGTTGCCGACACAGGTATTTCACTCCGATCAGGATCAAAAAACCTGTGTTCTATCCCCATGTACTCCGCAAGGTATTCCCCGTACTGTTCGGAGCTGAAGATTATCCGCGTCTCAGGGAAACGCTCTGAAAGGTAATCAGCCCAGACCCTGGAGACCTCCCTTGAAGATACTGGAGCGTCAGGGAGCGGATCATCAGTGTACTCAATGCGAACCCCCTCCTCCCCCCTGAATGTCTCCCAGAGCCACTTGTACCTCAGGTGGCCCGGTATAGGCTCACCTGCAGTTACACCGAGAAGGACCGTAAGCTCATCACAGTTTGACATGGCAAACCTGATCAGGGCCTCATGCCCCGAATGGAGAGGTAGGAATTTACCTATCACAAGCCCCTGTTTCATTCCGCAGCCTCCGCTTCAGCGCCGTAGCCGCTGAATATCCTGTTCCAGTTCAGCAGCCCTGATGAGGCGATTATCCCGAACACCAGATACTCGGCGCTGACAAGGTATATACCCTTCTGCAGGTATATTGTCATGGCAACAGCATCAACGATCACCCAGAGTATCCAGGCCTCCAGCTTTTTAATTGAAAGGAGTATCTGTGCCGTAACACTCATGACCGCGACAAAAGAGTCCGCGTAGGGAAAGGCCGCTGGCTCAGGAAAGATAAAGGGGAGCCAGAGGTGAAAACGTTCAGCTGCCGAACCTGCAAGGATAGAGGCGGCAACAGTAAGTGCCGTCATGGCAAGAAGTTCAGTATTCTCAAGGCGTGAAACTTTAAGTTCATCCTTGCTGTCAGTTTCAAGTTCATCACGGGGATGGGTCCACCTCCACCAGCCGTAAACCGATGTGGCGAAAAAATAGATCTGAAGCAGCATATCCGGGTAAAGCCTGGCCTGGTAGAAGAGAATAAAAAAGAAGATTGCGTTTACTATGCCGAGAGGCCAGGATATTATTTTTTCCCTTGCCGCGTATATAACGCATAAAAGGCCTGTTGCGGTGCCGATAAACTCAACCGCGCTGACCCCGTAACCGGGAAGCTGAAAAAGTATGTAATTGATATCAAAAAAATTCATAAAAAATTCTACTCCACCTCGCATATAAATGGCCGGAACTTCCCCCCTGCAGCAGGCTTTTCCCTCACCGGTTCAACAGTAACGCCTTCACCGAAAAGCGCCTCTATCCCATCCTTCATCCGGTTCGCAAGAGACGCCGTCATCTCACCCCCCGCTTCGATCTTCAGTATACATGAATAATCGGCCCGCTGAAGAAATGAGAATGAATAAACAGGAAAAGACCTTACGATCCCCGATATGTCAATTGAATTAACAATACCGCCCCCCCTGCTGCGGAAAAGGACAAGCTCCCTCCCCTCGAAGCTGCTCAGAGTCGGAGATGTTTCGCCGCAGCTGCATTTTCCGTAACTCACCGCACCCCTGTCGCCCGTAAGGTAGCGGAGCAGAGGAAGGTACGGGTTCCTCCCACCTGATACAGCGATCTTCCCGACCTCACCTTCAGGGAGAGGTTCCCCTGTTTCTGAAACAGCCTCAACATATATGTCATGGGGGAGTATATGATATTTCGACGGATCATCGGGACAGCTGTATGCAACTGGACCTGTCTCATTCAGTGAGTACATGTCAACCACCGGACATCTGAAGTAACCGGAGATTTTCTCGCGAAGCGCTCTTTCCAGAGTTACAGCAGTGGAGAGGATTGCCCCGGGCCTGTATTCAATGCCGCGCCTGATATAATCAAGGAATGAGTAAGGGTCGCCTGAAAGGAATACCGGAGCCATATCCTTTATGTACAGGGCGGAACTTTCCGGTGACCTCCACTCATTCTCATTCAGGTTAATTTTTGCGAAGCCTGCACCGTCAAGGTATGAGTGAACAGTATGATACACAATGGTCTTCTGCTGCGAACAGACCTGTATTGCCGCCACCTTATCACCAACACATGAGGATTTAAGGCCGTTCATCCTCAGGGCATACTGTATCATCGGATCATAGCATCCCACTGCGGCCGGGTGGTTCGGAGCGGGGATCGGGTGGCCCGTTGTTCCCGACGTTGGGTTAACCACGAGTCGGGAAAGGTTAGCATCATAGGGGAGAATGTATTCAAGCGAGGACTGCATGTCACTCCTTCTCATAAGAGGTACCAGATGCCACTCCCTCTTTAAGTCAAGTCCTGCAATTTTTGATTCAAACCAGTGCGACCTGTTCTTCATCGATTCGCACCATTCTATTATCGACTCAGATGGTTCGGGGCCGGTAAAAGTTCTCTCAGATTCAAGGCCGGCAGCGAATCCCCTGACATACTCAAGGTCCCCTTTAAAAAGCCGGTCGCCGCACATGGTGTTCCACCTGGGAGCATGGGAATGTTCACCCATCCTGTTATAAAGGGGAAGCCACTCCTTCTTCATTAAAGGTATTCTTTCAGAAATTTCACGAGGTACAGGCTGTTTCATATTCTACTCCCTTGACATCTTTGACGCGGCCTCTTCAGCCTCTTTGCGGAGCATGGCCTCACGGATCTCCCTTGCCCTCTTCTGAGCCTCACGTGTCTTATCAAGGATCTTTTCCCTCTCAACTGAATCAAGGGTGGCAAGCCTCTCCTTCGCCCTCTTCTCATTCTCTCCGGAGGGGTACATACCGGTAACATTAAGTGCAAGCCTGCAGATCTCCTCCCGCCTTTCAGGGTCAGTGATAAAAATTCCGGCATCGTCAATGCACGAGGCAAGCTCTTCAGGTTTCCGGGAGAGGAAAAATTTTCTTATCTTTTCATGGGACACACTGAGTTCCCGCAGAGCAGGATCATGGTAAATATGACAGAGGATTGCAACGATTTCCAGGTGAGGTTTTTTTTCAGGAGATGTTTCAAGCGCCTTTACCTCCTCCGGCGTTATATGCCCGCCGCCAAGATCAGTGAGGAGATCATTAACCAGGGCCGGGAGTTTTACACCGCTTTTTTTCCCGCCCGCTTTCCCCATCCCCTCTGTAAACTCCGGGGGTATGGCGGCAAGCCTGTCCATCATAGCTTCAAGTGAAGGCCCCTCTCTCATCGTTTCTCCCTGCCGTAATGTTTCTTCACAAAGTCCCTGCTGAATTTCATGAGCCCCTCCCAGTCTGTAACAGGGTGTATGCTCCAACCCATGACCTCAGCCTCTTTAAGCCCGTCATTCATCCCGTATATATTGAGCGCGAAAGTTCCGCCCCCTCCGCACTTCTGAAGCGTGGCCGCTGCAATCTCTTTCCCGCTCCTCCCCTTCTCATCGTTATTGAACATCGTTGTAACGCCGTCATCCGATATGACAAG
>DAIOFM010000090.1:0-14373 GCA_036745755.1 Spirochaetota bacterium
TGACATTATGTATCAGATACATAAAACAGGCTTAATTCATTCGTGAAATGCTATAAACTTATTTCATTATTTAATCCGAAAACAGATCACCACGTCGGCCTCCAGCCTCCTCGTGATGACATCTTATATTTACAGAACAGTCTCATATCCGTACAAAAATATTTCCTTGCATTTTATCCCTTCCTTATCCATACTCATAATAAAATATCTAGCGGGACTAACAGAATGAAAATAAGCAGACGCCAGACAATGATGCTGCCTCTATTCCTTACAATGTCAGCGGCATTTATATTCGGTTATATTGATCAGATCCTCCCGCTGAACTTTGAACGCCTGCATATTTTTCTTTTTAACCTTACAAGCGGCGGTTTTACAATCCTCTATCTCACTTCAGGAAAAAAACGGCCCTCAACCCGCATTGCGCTTTTCTATATAATAAGTATTGCCTTTGCCTTGCTTGCCTTCATAAAATTATACCTCCCGGCCGCTGTATGCGGCGTTGTTCTGGCAGTAATTGTCGAGACATACAGGCTTGAAAGATTCTCATTTTTCCCCTCCATGTTTTTCAGAATAAAAGACCCGGCATCCGCCAAGTTTCATCACGCGTCTCTTCTCTGCCTTGTTATTGCGCTCCTCATGTCATCATTTGTAATAATAAACGAGGTCTATCTCAACCTCTTCCACTTCGAAAAGCTGACGCTTGATGTATTTTTCCTCGGTTTTTCATTCCCTGTTTCACTGATAACAATGTCAATAATGTTCGGCATAATTGAAAATAAGGATGTCAGATGGCTCCCTGCTGCTGAACACGCTTTTTTCTGGTTGATCTGCGGAGGAGTTATAATCTTCTTTATATTTATAATAATGAAATCCTTCGCCGGAGAGGTCTTTATCTCGTTCACCCTTTTCTTTACAGTTGTAATGATATTTGCCGTATTTTTCAGGTACGGGAGGAGGATACAGCAGAAATACTTCCTTGTGTCAGGAATATATTTCCTCATGGCAACTGCCGTTACAGGAATACTCTACATCCTCATGAAACATTTCTCATACAATGAATTTCACGGAAAGCTTGTTCTCCGGATGCACGCCTTTTATTCACTTTACGGCTGGAACCTTACAGGGATGATGGTCATAACAAAGTGGGAGGACTTCCCCATAGCGCTGAATACCGGGAAAGCGATTTTTTTCCACTGGTGCGTAATACTGATACTGGCTCCACTCGCGAAGTTTTACCCCGTTCTGGCAATCCCGGCAATAGTTTCATACCTGGGGTTTATCGCTGTTTTCTTTTTCTCGCGCAACAGGATTAAAAAGGAAGTGTAACTGAAAGGGTCATCTCCCCCTCCCCGTCTATACCTTTTGATAATCCTGCCGAAATAGCGGGATAACTGTCGTTGCTGCCCACCTCGTTTCTGTATACACTGTAGGATGGCGTTACGGCATAGGAGATCAGCGCCTCTGCCGCTTTCACTAAAAGGAGCGCTCCTGCAGCTGCCTTGCCGGAAGTTCTGTCCCATTCATAAACGGCATAACCTGCCATGGACATTTCACCGACATAAAAACACCAACCCGCGCCCCTGTATCCCTTATAGAACATTCCGCCGCCCGGAATAAAGAGTGATACAACAGAGGCTGTCACGTCATTGTCCTCAAAAAGCGGCGGAAGGAGCGACTTCTGGTGATACTGGTAAGCAAGCTGGTTGTAAAAAGAAACGGAAAAAGTAACAGGAAGAGAGGCCCATAAAAAAACCTGCAGCCTCTGATCGTCTCTCCCCTTGTCATCATCCATGATCCAGGGGAAAAAATTTATTTCAAAACTGTTCATCATAGAGGGAAGAGAAAGATGAAGGGCCGTAAGAGCCCCTGTAGCATAAACGCCGTACATGTCAGGTTCCCCCTTCTCAATCCCCATATACTCCACTGAAAGAAAAGAACCATATCCGGGAACACAGAAACTGGCACCCTGGTTAATCACGCAGGTACCGATAATTGATTCTTTTGCACTGCCTCTCCTTTTATTAAGTGCCGCATCTGTTCCATAAAACCGCGCGGTATTTTCATCAATCTCCCTGCTTATCCCTGACAGAAAACTCTCCGTATCGGGATAAATGCCTATTTCAACAACATCATCTTTATTCGGGGAAATTCCGCTGACAAGGGAAGAGAACCGTTCAACAGATAAAACATCCATTTCACCGGCAGATGTGCTGTAACGCCCCTCCGAAAGCCCGTGCCACTGCCCGGCGTTTATCCTGTAAATTCCATCCCCCTCTTCTGATAATGTGAATTTCAGTTTCTCCTTATTCATCAGAAGGGATATCTCCCTGGCCCCCCTTAAAGCAACATTGGCGGGAATTCTGGCGGAGACCGACTTTACTGTATTTACAGCAGAAACCTCTTCATCAAGTGTCTCAATATTTATTATCAGCTTCATGTTGCCCCTGTCAGGCACAAGTTCCATTACACAGAGGAGTTCTGCTCCGGAAGCCGAAGCCGCCCTGCGATAGAGATCAATCCTGTCTCTGCCGTCACTTTTTCTGAGAAATTCCTCACTTTTTTTATGCGGCACAGGATAAAAACGGGCCGAAGCAAAAAAAGCCTCCCCTGCCTTATACTCGCAGTTCTTCAATATCTCATCGTGCCTCGCATCCCCTGTAAAAACAGGGAAAATGGCAACATCAATTATATCTGCATTCGCGGCAAAAAGAACACCGTGAGACAGGGCTGAAATAATAATCGCAATAAAGAGTTTTACTTTGAACATTTATACTCTTATCCTGATAAATTAAACATTTTTGTATCAATAAAAAGCCGGACATCTCCCTGCCGGGCTTTTTTATCTTGAAAAAAAACAAGACCTTTAATATTGTACTTCAGATTACGCCAGTAAATAAAATCATAAATCCGGGATTAATCTTCAAATGTCCAAGTTTCATAAACTTCTATCAGTCATCATTCTAATATTCTTCCCGGCATCTGAATTATTTTCCGCTGAAGATTACTACAAGGGCTTTACCATAACCGTTTCAGCCGGCCCCTCCTACGTTACAGGTTTTTACGAAAAATACCTTAAAACAGGAAACAACGTTGAAGTTGGCACATTTTATAATCTCCCGTACCTTGATGGCAACACATATTTTACAGGGGGTATATCCTATTATTCCTACAGAATGGAAGCCAGCAGTAAATCGTTTCTCCGCCAGACGGATCTATATGCAGGGACGATGTATGCCTACCCCCTCCTGCCATTCATGTTTATTAACGCCGGGTTTTCAGTCATGGGGATCTACTCAAAACTGGATACCTATAATACAGACCGGCATGAAACAACATTTAAACCGGGATATTCCGCCTCTCTTGGAGGCATGGCGTATCTGGGGCGTGGAGTAGGGCTCTATTTAAACAGTGAATACAGGATTACCGAACTTTCATCTGAAGAATTCAATTCTCTTACATTCAGGGGAGGGATAACCTGCAATTTCAGCGATTACAGAAGCGATATTGAGGACAGGCTTAATACAGGGAAAAAAATCGCCCTGTTCAATAAAGGGAATAATGAATTCAGAAGAAAAAATTTCAATGAAGCAAAAAAAATATTTTCAGAACTCTATAGCATGGACAGGTCCTACCCCGGCCTCGAATACTACATGAAAAGGATTGAGGAGATTGAACATAACTATAAAACGGCTGAAAAGTTTATTAATCAGAAAAACTATCTGAAAGCGATACCCTATCTTACCAGCTGTTCCCCTTACATTAAGGAATGCGAGCTTAAACTGCTGCAGCAGAGAAAAAACCTCATGCCTGATGTTGAAAAATGGGAAAAAGAGGGAATCCAGCTTTATGACATTAAACGTTATGGAGATTGTATAAACGTCATGGAAAAAATCCTGCTCGTTGATCCTGAAAACAAAAACGCCAATATATACCTGCCAAGGGCGATAAAGAGACAGAGGGCGATTGAATCCCTGCAGGGGAAATAGATATGAGCATAAAGAAAAAACTGATCCTTGTTTTCATCCTTTTCACATCTCTTGCAATTATACCCTTTTCTTTTTTATTACTGAACAGTGTCAAATCCGGCGCAATCGTTTACATGCAGAACCAGACAAAAATATACGCCAGTATTTTCTCCAGGGCGGTCGTAAACAGCCTTATGATGAACGGCGGTGACCTGGAAGCTGCAGGTGTTGATATCAAGGACATGATATCAATTTTCGAGCCCCTGAAGAGTTACGGACTGGTATATGCGGATGCTGTTTTTATCTCTTCCGACAAACAGAAAAACGGAAAAATCATATCATCGCTCAGCATAAATCCCTCAGACACTATATCATCTCTTTACAATACTGAACCGGATGATGAAACTATAAAAAACGCATTCTACTATGACGGCAGTTTCAGGGAATTCAATCACGGAGAGGATTATTTTGAATTCATAAAGAGCGGCAGCATGCCGGGGACCCAGCCCTTCTGTTTTGTACGGATACTGATGAATAAAGATACAGCGCTGAAAGATATTACAAGGCTGAAAATATATCTCTACTCAGCCTCTGTTATCCTTCTTGTTCTTGTTCTGTCCCTTGCGTTTATATTCGGAGGATACCTTTCAGCCCCGATTATTCACCTTACAGACAGGGCAAAAAAAATTGAAGAAGGGGATTACAGTTCTGATACGACCGTTAAAACAAACGATGAGATTGGAAGGCTTGCCTCAACGTTCAACAGTATGGCATCAATGATTGAACAGAAAATCAATGAGCTGGAAAAAGCCAATATAGAACTTCAGGCAATGGACAGGCTTAAAGATGAATTTCTTGCCAACACCTCTCACGAACTCAAGACACCTATCCACGGGATTATAGGCCTCACTGAATCACTTCTTGACGGGACATGCGGAAGCCTCAATGAAAATTCAAAAAACATACTATCAATGATATCCAGAAGCAGTAAAAGGCTGGCCAATCTTGTAAATGACATACTTGATTTTTCAAGACTGAAAAACAGCGATATAACCCTTGATATAAAAAATATCGATATCTGCTCAATGACTGATGCCGTAATAACTATACTATCACCTCTTATGTACGGGAAGGATATAAAAATCATTAATAAAATCAGTGAACAGGGCAGATACGTAAAAGGGGATGAAAACCGGATTGAACAGATTCTTATCAATATCATAGGTAACGCGATTAAATTCACCGAAGAAGGGACAATCACAATCAGGGCCGAATCGAAAAATAACGGGTACATATCTTTAAGCGTTACAGACACAGGCATCGGGATTCCGGAAGAGAAACAGCAATCAATATTCGATTCATTCGTACAGTCTGACGGCTCTATTTCAAGGAAATATGGAGGCACGGGACTTGGACTGGCAATAACGAAAGACCTGATCAATCTTCATGGAGGCGACATCAGTGTAGATTCCATGCCGGGCAAAGGCTCAACCTTTATTTTCACTCTCCCCGCAGGTGAAAAAAATGATGCTGTTTCATACCCGCTCAGGGCGGAAAACACGCCTGCTTCCTTAAACGAACCAGGTCTGATAAACTCAGGCAATGAAACAGCTCTAGCCGGCGCCAGGATACTGGTTGTTGATGACGAGCCGGTCAACCTGCAGATACTGTTAAACCAGCTTGCAAAAGAGAATTACTCTGTTAAATTCCTGACCGGCGGGGAAGAGGCATTGTCAGTAATCGAGTCAGGGGAGGAGTTTGACCTGGTACTGCTTGATGTAATGATGCCTGTTATTTCAGGATTCGACGTTTGTAAAAAAATCAGGGAGAAATACAGCGCCCACGAACTCCCTGTTGTTCTCCTCACCGCCAAAAATACAAGGGAGGACATTCTTGCCGGGCTTTCAACCGGTGCCAACGATTACATCACAAAACCCTTTGACAGGGAGGAGCTTCTTGCAAGGGTAAAAAACTATATATCCCTTAAAAAAGCAGCTGAAGAACAGAAAAAATTCATCGCATTAAAACAGGAACTTGAAATCGCAAGAAGCATCCAGCTTTCCATTCTTCCTGAAAATCCGCCCCGGATGAAAGGGCTTGAAATAAATGCAAGGTATGAGCCCATGATGGAAGTAGGCGGCGATTTTTATGATTTTTTCCAGGTGGATGAAAACAGGATAGGGATACTCATAGCCGACGTAACAGGGCATGGAGTCTCGGCTGCCCTGATAAGCTCAATGGTAAAAATCGCCTTCTACATGTCTCAGGACTGTATTGACAATCCGGCAGCAGTACTTGCCAGGATAAACTCCTCACTTATAGATCACATTTATGGAAGATTTATCACCGCATTCTACATATTCATAGATCTGAAGGAGATGAAAGCTGTTTTCTCCAACGCGGCACACTGGCCCATGTACATTCAGAACAGACAGACCGGGGAATCCTCTGAACTTACTGTGAGAGGACGATTAATAGGAATAACAAAAAATGAAAATTACAAAAACCTGGAAGTGGGCCTGAAAAAGGGTGACAGAATAATTCTTTTCACTGACGGTATTATTGAGGAAAGAAACAGTATCGGCGAGCTGTTTGGCGAACAAAGATTTATGGATATGATAAAGCAGCACAGCTCAGGGCTTCCTTCCGGACTGATTGACGTAGTGTTTGAAAGAGTCAACAGCTGGTCAGGGAACTTCAGCAGTGAAGGCCTTGAAGACGATGTGACAATGATAGTTGCAGATATTGATTAAAAGCGCAATTCCAGAAGCAACGGCTGGTATAACACCGGATCAATATATATTACAAAAACCCTCCTCCCTTCTGAAAATATCTCCTTCGCGGAATAGGGCCAGATAGGGGCATCGCCTTTTTTGGAAGGGGTATAGACAGTAACACTCGGAGCTGAAGGAATATCCTTAAAGTCACTGAAAGCGGAAGCCGCAACTTCTCCAGTAAATACGCGTGAATAAACAACGAGATACCTGCCAAGAGAACGATTATAGGAAAGGGAACACTCGCCTGAGACATCCCCGAAAAACGCGCCTGCTTTCCCGATTTTTTTCTGCCACGCCCCTTCCCCTGAAAGAAATTCATACGCACCGGGATCTTCCACCATGTTCTCCCTTACCCTTGCGAAGGAAAGAGGGAATCTGTCATCTTTTTTAAAGTGGCCGGCAAGGTAGACATACCCCTCCCTGACCATAGCTGAGGCCCCGAATGCGGGGTACTCCCCCCCAAAGAATCTGCCAAGCCTTCTGAACTGAACAGGCGCACCCGGCTTCCACCCTTCAGGTATATCCCATACCGCAAGTCCTGAGTAGAGCACCCTGAATTCAAGCATCTTCCTGTAATCAGGCACAAAGACATGAAGGTACCAGACATATACCCTGTTTTTTATTCTCACCCCGTCAAGGGCCCAGAACCTGTGATACCTGGGGTCCTCATCCTCCCTGTTTTTAATAAACTGGGTAACCTTTCCTTCATCTGTAATAAATGAAAGTTCAATATTTCTGAAATTCTTTGAAGTTATCTTCCGGCTCCATGCGATGGAGTTTGAAAGCATCCCCTCCATCTCTGTATCGTTTTTAAGAGACGTCACAGGGCCTTTCCCGTTTTTCCATTTTCCCGTAACAGTGTCAGCGAAGGTCCAGAGGGTTATTTTATCGCTGAATTGTATTGAGCATACCCCGTCCTGCCCCAGTACATACCTGTGCCTGGAAGGGGCAAATACCCCATGTTCAATTACAGACGGTTTTGTATCACAGCTTAAAAATAACGATGCAATAAATACGAGGATATAAAGAGAAGTTTTTTTCAGTATTTTCATACTGACATTATCGGCATGGATCAGGGGCCGGCTACACAACGGACATATTTTTTAACCGTGGAAGAAACAGTACATCCGGCACTATAATTATACTGATGAGCCCATCCGCTGTTTGCATACTTAAAATCAACATACCAGGAGTCCCTGTTTCCGCATGCATCCGTACTTTTTTTTAGTGTAGAACTCCAGAATTGAGTTGTAACCCAGAAATTGTTGCACTGACTTGTTTCCACAACATTAGGGAAGGCCTTTTCATGGACCTGGCTGCATTCATCCGAATCGGAATAATGCTTATATTCTATTATACTCTGAAGTTCCCTGATGCTGGGGAGCCGCCAGTCAGATCTCCCCTCATATTCCAGATTTTCACATGCATTAAGGGCCTCTTCCCAGGAAAACTCCTTTTTCTCACCGCTGCAGTTAAAATCGTATATCGGTTTATTGCCGGATGTCAGCGCGCATCTTGTCCATGTAAGACCTGTAGAATTGTCCCTGACAGAACCGCGGGAAAGTACCCTGTAAGATTTCTCCCCGTAAAGTAAAGCGGAGCAAAAAAATATTATAAGAAGAGAGAGTATTCTATTCACCGAGGCCTCCCCTTACGCATCTGACGAACTGCGTTTCAAAAACCAGATCCTCCTGCTTGGGCAGATAACCTGTTAAATTATTAGCAAAAAAACCGCCGTATCCGAAAAAAACAATCCAGCCATAATCTATTGTGGTATCATTAGAGCCAACAAAAAGCTTTGACGTAAATGTCCAGTAACCCTCATTAGCCCCCCCTATTGTCCCGGGAAAGGTTGAAGAATCTATTGCAGGCTCAAAATCAAAATTCACAATTGTCAGCAGTTCCGTAAGACGGGGCAGCCTCCAGTCATTATAGCCGCCGTAACCGGTTTCATACACTCCATCTGAACCAGGATTTCCGTCAGCGTCCTTAAGATCATAAAATTTATTCAGAGCCCTGCATGTTTTAACAGCGTTAGACCACTCCATTTCAACCGGAGTCCCTGTACATCCGGTTGTAACATCCATGGGGTTACTGTTGGGCACGGTATCTGAACCGGAATCCACTCCTACCGATTCTGCACTGCATTTTGTCCAGACAAAACCTGTGACACTGTCAGTTACAACCGGATCTGATGTGCCGTTTGGAGTATTATCAACAGCCATCTGAATTGCTTCAGGAACATCCACATAGTCTCCATCATCACCATTCTGCTCGTTTTCCGTTGAACCGGTATCTGCTATCTCAAAATAAACAGACCTTTTGGTCCTGTCAAGAGTCAGCTCAACATCAAAGGGCGCAATATAATCCTCCTCCTCCTGCATTGAAGCGAGAAATGTGTCGTCATAGCAGCCTGACATAAAAGACAGCGCAGGAAGGAAAAGAAGAAGCATAAAAATGATTCTGAAAAAAGCCATTGCACCCCGAAAAAAATTATAATCTAAGCTAATTTATCCGGCTATACTGAAATGTCAATATTAATCGCATTACAGAGGTTAAATGGAGCAAACCTGATAGTACAGGTTACCTTAACGGGGCATACAAACAAAATTTTTATATTAAAATTATAAAAACCGGAGAGAGAAAGACAAAGGAAAAGCTTTATTCAAAGACAGCAAACTGCCGGCTCACAGCCTGCAATTCACTATCTCTGTTTCTATTATCGCGTTTGCGCCTATAGACTCAAGACTGTCCATTACCTGAACAACCTCGCTCTTTTTAACCATAACCTTGACGGAATACCACCCCTCAAGGTCAAGCTTTGAAACCGTGGGGGACTCAAAACCGGGCGTAACACTCTCGGCATCTTTCAGCCCCTTTTCATGGATATTATATTCAAGCATGCTGTAATGGTTTGCAACCAGTACGCCCTCTATTCTCCTTTTAATCCTCATTACCCTTTCATCGTTCTCCATTTTCTTTGAAGAGATAAGGGTTGTTTCGTAGGAGCCGATCTCGCTGAAAACCTTCAGATTATTATCGCGAAGACTGTCTCCAGTTTCAACTATATCCACTATGGCATTGGCCAGGTTAAGAGCAATCATTATTTCAACTGAGCCGTTCATCTCAATACAGTGAACATCCACCCCGTTCCTTTTGAAATAGTCATGTGTCATTACAGGAAACGATGTGGCGATATTCATCCCCTTCAGGGAATCGAGGGTGTCTCCCGGCCATTCATCCTTAACCGCGACACAGAGTCTGCACTGCCCGTAGCCAAGTGAAAGAAGCTGAACAACATCCCCGGCGTTTCTCTCCACAAGGAGATCACTCCCCGTTATTCCCAGATCAACAACTCCGTTCTGCACAAGGACCGGTATGTCATCTGCCCTGATAAAGATAAACACTATATCGTAATTGGTGCATGTCGCGTAAAGGTTTCTCCCCTTTGCCCTGAATTTGAAACCCGCTTTTTTGAGGAGTTCTATTGTGGGCTCCATGAGGCGCCCTTTTGAGGGTATTGCGAATTTTATTCTTTCAGTTTCACTCAGATTCATTTTTAGTTCTCCCTGCCTTCTCAACAAGCCCGCTGGTTCCGAACCGCCTCTCCAGCTCTGTTTTTATATCATCAAGCCTGATATCTTTATATGATGCCAGTACAAGGGTATGAAAGAGCAGATCACATATTTCATACACCAGGTGGGCTTTATCATTCTCAAGAGCGGCCTCGCATACCTCATCCGCTTCTTCGATAATTTTGCTATTAATCTTTTCAGTCCCCCTGTGCATCAGTCCGGCAACATAGGAACTCTCGGGGGAGCTCTTTTTTCTCGACTCAATTACATCAAAAAGACTGTTAAAAATATCACTGTTCATATTTATATCCCTGAAGGACGAGAATAAAAAGAATAGCATTTTAGTCAAGATTTAATAACATTAAATGAGAGGAATCACTTTTTGTTTCTGTCCCATTTTGAAAGAATGGTATCAGGATCCAGGGCAGCGATTGATTCGAAAATATAATCCGGCTGATAGGGCGACCTGTCAAGATCCTCCTGCGATGTGACTCCTGAAAGAACAAGGCAGCAGGTCATTCCGGCCTCAAGGCCTCCCACAATATCAGTATCCATCCTGTCACCTATCATGAATGAATTACGGGTATGCACCTTAAGTTTTTTTCTTGCCCAGTACATCATAACAGGGTTCGGTTTCCCGAGGAAATAGGGAGTAACACCTGTCACCCTCTCAATAGGAGCGACAAGGGCCCCGCAGGCAGGTACAGGGCCGCGCGGAGTCGGGCCTGTAATATCAGGGTTGGTGGCAAGAAACTTGGCCCCCTCCTGAATGAGAAGAGTCGCCTCTGTTATCCTGGCGTAATCATATTCCTCTGTCTCTCCTACTATTACATAGTCCGGTTTCTTTGAGGTAAGTCTGACCCCTGCCTTTTCAAGCTCATATTTAATCCCCTTTCCCCCTATAACATAAGCGGTTGCATCACACATCTGGTGTTTGATAAAACTCGCTGTCGCCATTGCCGACGTATAAAAATTCCCGGCTTCAACTTCAATTCCCATATCTGCAAGCTTATTTCTCAATTCACCGGCCGTGAAATATGAATTATTTGTAAGAAAAAGAAAGGGGTGCTTTCTCCTTTTAAGTTTTTCAACAAAATCGCTGGCCCCGGGGATAAGGGTAAACCCCTTGTTTATCACACCGTCCATATCAATAAAAAAAGCCTTTCTGTTACTCAGCTCATCAAATATATTAAGTCTGTCTATAAGCATTACTTATCCTTCTTTTTAATAAACTTCTCAGTATAACCAATACCTTCAATAACACTTCTCACGGAATAGATGTCCCTCAGGCATGCGGGATTGCCGAATCCTTTTCCGGGCGGAATCATTGCCAGGAAGGGAATTGAACTGCTCCCCATGGAATGCATAAGCGCTTCCGCCTCAGGATGACTCACTGTTATATCAGCTATCATAAAATCTACATCATTCCGGGCGAATAGTCGAATAATTCTTTCATCATTAAGAACTGTCCTCTCAACGAGCTTGCAGTTCGGACACCAGTCAGCTGTGAATTCAATAACAGAGACAACCCCCCTGTCCCTGTTCGCCAGGACCCTCTCCATACTGAAAGCGTTCTTTTCCACTGTTGCGTTCAACTTCTCTTCCGAAAGATTAAATGAGACATAGTACCCCCCGGCTATAACAGCAACCAGCATCACCTCTGACAGAATCCTGGAAAAGCTGCTGCGATCCATGGCGCCAAACCTTCCATACTGCCAGAACGCAATGGCGACGAAAAAAAGAAAAAGAACAAGATTCATCCGGAATGAGCCGTTAGATATCCACACAAGATAGAGCACCGTAAGCATAAGGAGAAAACCCATGATCTCCTCAAAGACCTCTGTCCATTCACCCGGTTTCGGCAGATATTTTACAAGGGCCGGCCTTGCTGTCAAAACCACATAAGGAAAGGCCATACCGACTCCGATTGAAATAAATACAACAAATATCTCAAGAGGAGGCCTCTGAACCACCCAGGCCAGTGTTCCGCCAAGGAGGGGGCCGCTGCAGGGAGTGGCAAGAAGCGTGGCAACCGCCCCCTTGACAAAGGCGTCAGGATATATATTTCTCCTTCTGGAAACAAGCCTCCCTGTAAATGCAGGAGGGTTTATAATAAAGACATTAAACATTGAAAGTGCCATGGCAAAAACAAATGCAGTCATTACAACTATAAATACCCGGTTCTGGAAAAGAGCACCCCATTTATATCCCCAGAATGCAGCGAGAGAGGCAAGAACAAGAAAACTGGCAATAATACCAGCGGAAAAAAGAAGTCCCTGTATAAAAATCACCTTCCTGCTTTTATGGGCGTTTTCAACAAAAGAGAGAATCTTCAGGCTCACCACGGGAAGAACGCAGGGCATGAAATTAAGTATGAAACCGGCAAGAAGCCCCAGAAGGATGGCTTCAATCAGCCCGGTTATCCCTCTTTCCGGGCATACGGTGCTGAATTTAAGGCTCTTTATAAGACTGAGCATCTTACCGCTTTCAATTATCTTTTTTGCATCAGAAGTTTCAAATACAGGATTCCCCTCCTGCATGGAGAGAAATTCCTTCATTGCCTCTGACTGTTCAGGCCCCTGTGCCGCACCGGAAAGAGCGACCTTTACAGGGACGACAATAGTTTTTTCAAAAGGCTCACATGCCCCGAATCCGCACATAAGGGCCCTGACCTTTACCTTTACCCTGTACTCCCCTTTTTGAACTTTATCTGAAAGGAGAAAACTTACACCTATCTTTGCATTTTTCTTATATATATAAACATATTCCGTATCACCTTCAGCCGTATATTTCTCACCCCTGTCGTAACGCACCTCCCTGAAATCAGTCTTAAACGGGAAAGAGGGGAGGATTTCCGTAGACCTGCCGATACCGGGGCCTTTGGGATTGGCATAAATATAGCATCCTTCAGGGACCTTTATGCCTGCGAAAAAAACAGCAGCCCTTCCGGGAACAGCCTTTACCTCCCCTGAGGCATTATAAATTTTCAATGATGTATCTGCTGAATATACTTCAGCAGTTACGAGGAAAAAAAATGCAAACATTAACGTAATCAGTCTGTTTTTCATTATCATCATCAAATAACCACCGGTTAAAAAGAGGTAAAAAATCATTAAGCAATAATATATCAGGTTACGCTGCCAGTATCATTACGGAAAAAATGAAGGCCCTGCATCTTCATTCCGGTAACCGGATAATTTTATGCAGGTCCGGTGCAGGAAATGCCGGAAAGTAGAGGCCGGATGAGTTGTCCCTGCTGCCCGCAATAACCTGAAAAAAACTGCCGGCTTAAAGCCCCTGTTTCAGTAATTAATAATACTTATAAAATACCCGGCCAGTCAATAAAATAAAAATTATTGACCATGGAGCTTTCTTTTCTCATTATTATAATAATCAGGAGGTTAGAAATGGAATTCCGGAAACTTGTTACAAAAAGCAGAAGCTATCGAAGGTTTTATGAAGATAAAAAAATTCCCCGTGAGATATTAACCGAAATTGTTGACTGCGCAAGGCTGATACCCTCAGCCCAGAACCTTCAGCCGCTTAAATATATCGCTGTTGACGGCCCTGAAACTGAAACAGTTTTCAGCCACCTGAAATGGGCTGGCTACCTCCCGGAATGGGACGGCCCGGAGAAGGGTGAAAGGCCGGCAGCCTACATCATCATCATCAACGATACTGAAATAGCGAAAGCCGTTAAATGGGACCATGGCATAGCTGCTCAGACCATTCTTCTCTGCGCTGCTTCACATGACATGGGGGGATGTATAATCGGTTCTGTAAACAGGGATGGGCTTGCTTCAGATCTCTCCATCCCTTCCAAATATACTATCGAGCTCGTAATTGCCCTGGGATACCCCGTTGAAAATGTTATTATAGATGAGATAAACAGCGGCGACAGCATCAAGTACTACAGGGACGATTCAAAAAACCACCACGTCCCCAAGAGGAAGCTGGATGACATACTTCTCTTCCCCGGTAAAATAAGTTAATGAAGGAAGAGTTTTTTATGGAGGAGGCCCTCCGCCTTGCGGAGAGGGCCTTTTACCTGGATGA
>DAIOFM010000091.1:0-5265 GCA_036745755.1 Spirochaetota bacterium
GAAGTTTCGGTGAGGCCATAACCTGAAAGAACGAGCACACCGCAGTAAAAGAAAAACCTTTCAATCTCCGCGTTAAGAGCCGCACCTCCATAGTTAACGTGATGCAGGTTCGTTCCGAAAAGGGCTTTTATTTTACCAAGAACAAGTTTGCCCGCAATTCTGCGTTTAAGGGCAAGTAAAGGCCCCGGCTGTTTGCCGGCAAGCACCATCTCTCCATGCTTTTTCCCTATACCTGTTGACCAGTGAAATATCTTCTGTTTGAGAGGAGATGCGTCCTTGATCTTTGTATAAAGAGTTGAATATATCTTTTCAAATATTCTCGGTGCACCGTTCATTACAGTGGGATTTGCTTCTACCAGATATTCGAGTATCTCGTTATGGTCCTCGCAGTACCAGATCTGCATTCCCATAGAGAAAATTCCGAAATCCCAGGATCTCTGAAGAACATGAGTAAGAGGCAGCATACACAGATCGGAATCGTTATCGGTAAAGCACCCTTCAACATACCTTCCCACACCCCAGGAATTCTGCATAAGGGATTTATGGGTATGCACAGCACCTTTGGGTTCCCCTGTTGTACCTGAGGTGTAAATAATAGTACAGGTGTCATCGTAATGGGCCCTGCCCATTATCTCTTCAATCTCCGCTTTCTTCCCGGCCTTTCTACCCTCTTCCAGGAAGTCATCCCACATTACGACGCGTTTATCATCATGGATTTTTGTTCCGCGGTGGAAAACCACAATTTTTTCAAGAGACGGGCATTTATCCAGAAGCGGATAAGACCTGTCATAATGCATCTGCCGCCCGACGAACATGACTTTTATCTCTGCATCATTAACGAGGTATTCAACCTCTTTCTCCGTGTTTGTCGCGTAGATCGGAACCGGGACGCATCTTATAAGCTGGGAACCCAGGTCAGAGAGGTGCCATTCAGCCCTGTTGGGTGAAAAGATACCTGTTCTGTCCTCCTCCTTCAATCCGTCTTTAAGAAGAGCCCCGGCAACTGCAAACATAATCTCAGATACCTGGTTCCATGTGAAAGCCTCCCAGTTGCCGTAGGGTTTGTGATGCAGCTGCTCCCTGTCTCCGTACTTTTTTGCCAGGTTGACAACCATGACAGCTGTCTGCTTCCATTCATCCAGGTGCTTCTGGAAATCCTTTTCCAGGATTTCCCTGTCCTGCCTGTATTTTTCGGTAAGATTTGCGCGTGGACCCAGAGCCTTCAGTGTATTATAAGCCATATACTCCCTCCTTATTTGTATAAGAGTTTATGCCGTATGATTTACTCCATACGGTTAAGCTTCATCCACCTGTCCGTTTCAATCCCTGAAGTTGTTTAGCCAGAATATTAACCAGAAACTTTTTTTAGATTAATATTTTATGTCTGTTTTTTATCTCTTTATTTTATGTATAAAAAGGATACAGATATAAAAATTTCTCAAGTCTTTTCCGTACAACAAAGTCAAAAAAACAAAAAAAACGCCAGCCCTGACACTTTATCATAATACATTTATTATTGCTGTCAGGAATTGAAGTTGACAGATCAGATATTTAGGAAAATATGTAAATGATTAACATATACGGTCCGGCCGTATCATAAATCATTTCAATCCTGTAATTATCAGAGGAGACTTAATAATGGCTATTGTAAAAAGCACCGGTGACATATCAAGCAACGTAATAGGCGAAAATTCATATTTCACAGGTTCATTCAATATAAACGGCTCTCTGAGAATAGACGGCCGTTTCGAAGGGAAATCCCTTAAAGCTGATCAGCTCTATATAGGCTCAGACGGAAAAGTTAAAACAAACATTGACGCTGTTTCAGTAATAGTTGAGGGGCTTATAATGGGTAACATCAATGCCACCAGCAGAGTTCTCCTTATGCCAACAGCAAAGGTTTACGGCGACATAAGGACCCCGGAGCTCATTATACAGAACGGAGTTCTTCTGGAAGGGAGATGCACTATCGCAAATGATCTGCGCACATCCGCAGGGGATGTAATAAAGTCTGAATACGAAAAAAACCGCATTACAGCTGAAGAAATTTTCAAAAGCTCTGAACGTAAAGGCAAAAAAGAGAATTAACCTAATTTCTGATAAGAAGAGAGACTGATTTAACGAGGTTACGGATTAACTCATCATGAGTGTTTCCGGACACCTCTGCAAAATCGGCTTTCACAATCCGATCCCCTTCCATAATCTTTACCATTACCTTAATCTCTGCCGGGCCTGTTTCAGTAGTAAAGCCGCTCTCCCCTCCCATGCTTATAGTCTCCTTACCCTGCTTATAGCTGTATATGACAATAAACAAGACATAGCTGCTACCGGGATCCCTGTTTATGTCAAGCTGCAGGTTTTTCAGATTAAGCGGTTCCGCATTAACATGTGGAGCAACTGAGACTTTCAGTTCCCTGAAAGCGGGCTTTTTATTTTCACAGGAAAGCGTGCAGAATAAAACCGTTAATACTGCCAGCACAACCCTGAAACTTTTCTTCGCAGGCATTCTTTACTCCTGATTAATCAAACTCCGGATATCCGGGCCTCCATCCGTCTTCCGCCCGGAATCATATCACGGTAAAAACAAAAAACTGTAAAAGGACTGAATTAAAACAGTTAAACATACTTTAATATCAGGTCAATTACAGAAAATAATAATTGCCATAAATGCCTGCTGCTGTCTAATTTTTTATAACTTCCAGGGATAAATTTCTCGATAATAATAACAGCAACTATTCAGGGGTGGAACAGGTCTATGAACAACGAAATTCTTATGATAAAATCTATATTTCTTTTCTTCTCTTTCTGGGGAATTACGGTTCTGCTCCTCTGGTTCAGGCCCAGAATTGAACTTTTCTGGAAGCTCATTACCTCTGTAATATTCGCTTTTTATATATGGTTTTTCTTCAGTGAGCTTAAGACAGGCTTCCTCACATTTAAATCAGGCTGGTACATAGCCTTTGTCGATTTTTTCAAGGAGATACTTATAATTGTTTTTGCCGGGCTCTTCCTCATCTGGCCAATCTCTCTTATAATAATCTTCTATAAATCAAACGACATGGGGGCGGAAAGACTGCTGAAATTTCTCTGTCTCCTTACCCTTGTATTATGGATACTGTTTATTATATATTTCTTTTTCAGTGAAGGTATTATCAGGTTTTTCTATGACAGCCTGAAACAGATGATTCCTTATGCGGGCTGATTTATACAGGATTCTGGCTCCCCTCCTGCTGATATTTCTTCTCCCTGTTCAGGGATATTCCGGCCCGCCGGTTCAGTCAACCCTCTTATACAGGGAAGGGGCCGAACTCTTTAAAAAAGGGGACATCGAATCAGCGGAACTGAAATTTATTGAATCTGTAAAACTGAGCCCTTCATACTCCCTTGCATACTACGGCCTTGGAAGGGTTTATCTTTTTAAAGAGGATAAAATCGATGACGCAATAACACATCTCAGAAAATCGGTTGAACTCGACGCAGGTCTTGCCAGAGGGTACTTCTACCTGGGCCTGGCAGAACTGCTTGCTGAAAAGCATATTGAGGCGCTCCACTCCTTTGAAAACGCTTACAGCAGGGACAGCAGATTTATTGAATCCCTTTACAACATCGCTGTAATCCACGAACACCTGGGGAACAGCTTCAAGGCCTTTGTATATTTCCGCCGGTATATTAACGAAACAGAGAAATAGCACTCCTGTCATCGCGAGGAGCAAAAGCGACGTGGCGATCTGTTTCTGAAAGGGAACTTATACTTTTTCAATCAAACCATAACTGACAGAACCGGATGGCCACACTCCTGCGGTCGTTTGCTATTATACCTTTGACAATAGTCATCATATATTAAAAAGACTTTCCGCCTTTTTCTTCCCGGTCACTCTCTCGTAATCATCATAATCAATAAATATCAGATCAGGGAGTTTTTTCCTCGTCCTCCCCACAATCTCGGTTTTACCTCCGCGTGCGTCCTTTGATGTGACATACTTAAATTCCCTGCCGCATCCGGGGCATTTTTTCAGATCCTTCAGCTCTATCCCTATCTGCTTGCACCCCGGGCAGTGCCCGAATTTATCCTCAACCATAATAATATGATTCTGCACATCCTCAACAGTGATCTCCTTCCATACCCTCATGTAATCCATGTTCAACCCCTCCGGTAAAATTCTTAATCCTTTCATTGGGATTCCTTGAAAGGTACTCCTCAAGAGTCTCCACCATAAATTCAATTCTGTCAAGATTTCTTATTTTTTTCATTAATTCGTGTGAAAAGGTAAAATTCTTCATGTAATAGAAGGAGAACCTGTGCCCCCTGCTTTTATGCAGGTTATCAGGGAGCGTCTCTTCAATTCCGCTCATCACCTCTGTATAAGGCTTAAGAAGGTCAACCTCCAGTGAGTACCACCCTTTTTCCACGAGGCTCCTTGAAAGAGAAAAAATCCAGGGGGACGCGACTCCTCCCCTTCCGATCATCACCGCATCACAGCCTGAAGTTTCAAGGCATCTCCCCGCGTCCTCCGGAGTGAGGATGTCCCCGTTTCCAGCCACAGGGATAGAAAGGCTCTCTTTCAGCATTTTCACAAGACTCCAGTCCGCGTTTCTCCGGAAAGAAAGTTTTCCGTGCCTGGGGTGCAGTGTTATATAATCAACCCCCTCCCCCTCGAGCATCCCGGCAAATTCAAGGAGATACTTCTCATCGCTCTCCTCAAATCCGCTCCTCATCTTCACTGACAGCGAACAGCTGCATGCAGACCTGCACCTTTTTACTAATTCAGAGGCGGCTTTAATGTCGGATAGAATCCGCGAGCCCTGAAACTTCCGTATAATATCAGGAGCCGAGCATCCCATATTTATATCTATCCCTGAACATCCACTCTCCTGAAGGATCACACAGGCATCAGCCATGATCCCGGGATCACCGCCAAGGAGCTGATAAACAAAGGGCTCATCATTATCATTTTTAGTCATCAGGGGTACATTATGCATGGCCCCCACCCTCACTGCTGCAGCAGAGAGCATTTCCGAATAGAGTACGGTCTCAGGGTCAAAGGAGCGCACGCATTTTCTGAATGGCGGGGTCGTAATTTCAGCCATGGGGGCAAGAAGGAACTTATGCTTTTTCAGATCAATCATAAGACAAAGGCATTACCGGGAGATAAAAGTGTCAAATTAAAAAATAAAAACCAATCAGAGGGGGAAAGCCCTGCTTGCCTGTTTTCATCCGGGATGTTATCTTTACATTGACATTTCTCACTATATGTAATGAAAAAA
>DAIOFM010000091.1:5365-14367 GCA_036745755.1 Spirochaetota bacterium
ACATCATCAATACGACGCCTGAAATTTTATGGGAAATCATGACTGATGTTGAATCCTGGCCCGAAAAATTAAAATATTTCAGAAAAGTAAGTATAGTCGGCATAGAAAAGAACCTTAAAATCGGCACATTGATTCATTGCAGGGTCAGGGGGATCATCCCCTATACTTTTAACTTTCAGACTGAAATTATTAAAATAAACCAGTGCAGGGAACTGGAAGTTAAAAGCAGCGGTGACCTGAACGGCAAAGGCAGGTGGACAATTAACAGAGATGAAAACCGGACAGTCTCAACATTCTCATGGGATGTCACAACTGAAAACTTTTTTCTAAAAACGATAGAAACTTTACCTTTCGGCAGAAAACTTCTGAGTTTCAGCCATAATTTTATTATGAATAGCGGCTACAGATCACTTGTCCGGCTTCTTGCCAAGGACATAGGCACGCAGCCCTGATAATGTTTTATACGGGATTCTCCATCCTCCCCATCTTACAATGAAATCGGGGACCCGTCCTCCCGGGCCTCCGGATACTGAAAACCTTACTTCGGTGACCCCTTTATTTTCATTCAATTCCACACTCCCTGTCATTTTATAAATACGAACGTAATCACTCCTCTTTTTTATATATTTTTCAGCCTCACCTTCAGGAAGAGCCTTCATCCTGACAAGTAATCTGGAGTCAGATTCGCGTACCATCTTTACACTGATTATCGAATCCCTTTTTGATACAGGCCAGGGCGGTTTTGTTATATAATATGCTATAAACTCATTCTCAGAAATTTTTTCCACAAGTTCAGAATGGATACAGTCAGCCATCCAGTATTTATTATTTTTAACATCACCGGCAATTTTGAAAATATTTAAAGCTGTTTCATCGATTGTTGTAATACCGAGAAACCGATGCTCCCCTTCACCATCAGACTGATAAACAGTGATCCCCTCAGTTTTTTTTGACATAACCCAATTGCTCCGGGGATATAGATCAACCCGGACAGACAATATTATAAGCAAAACAGTTATTATAAATCTCAAACAAACCTCTCTTGAAATCTGAACTAAATGCCGGGAGCCCTCAGCCTGTTTTATCGGAAATATGTCTTATTAGCTGAATATTTCATATCCATCTGAATTAAAAAAACAGCACCTGTACTCCCATCTCCTTTATCAGCACCAGCCCTTTCCCGCCCCTATAAGCAGGGTCTGACTCATATATACCGCTCATAATCCTGCACATTATTAAAACAGTGTAAAATAATCAAATAGAACCTGAAAACCGATTATATAATTGACAGATTGAAATAACAATCAAAATTATGACTGTTAAACAAATCTAATTACCGGATTTGACCATATATGCAGGATTCAGACAATTCCCCCTTAAACAGCTGTTTACCGGCAAACCCGGCAGTAAAAGTATTTGCGATTTTTAAGCAGCAGATTAAAATATGCTTATTTAAGGCAGACTTGCCTGATAATATATCATTCTAAAAAAACAGGAAGGAGAGTATCTATGAAAAAATTACTGGCGGTTCTCTTTTCTTTCATGCTTCTTTTTGCACTTGCATGCGGAAAAGAGTCTGATGTAGTAAAGAAAGGTGAAACCATAAAAATCGGTTTCCTTGGACCAATGACTGGTGATGCGGGCAATTACGGCAAGCTGATGAGCCAGGCTGTTAAAATTGCTGTTGAAGAATTCAACGCTGCAGGCGGCGCTGAAGGTTTCAATGCGGAAGTAATAGTGGAAGACACTGAAGGTAAAGTGGAAAAAGCCAACCCGGCGATTGAAAAACTCGCAGGCGTTGACAAGGTTTTCGGTATTGTAGGATCAGTTTTCAGCTCTGTATCTCTTGCAGTTGCTCCAAAAGCTGAAGCAGCAAAAATTGTTATGGTTTCTCCATCATCTACACATAAAGACCTCCCCGGAAAAGGGAAATTCATCTTCAGGGATGTTATGAGCGACGCGCTTCAGGCAGTTGTTTTCGGCAAATACCTTGCCAATATTGAAAAAGTAAAAACTGTTGCAATCCTTTATATAAAAAATGATTACAGCCAGGGCCTCGCAATGGACTTCAAAGAGCAGTTCGAAAAAGAGGGTGGAAAAGTTGTTGCTATTGAAACAGCTCTCCAGGGTGACAAGGATTTTAAAACACAGCTTACAAAAATTAAAGGCACAAGCCCTGAAGCTCTCTATGTACCGAACTATGTTGCTGAAATAGCACAAATTCTTGAGCAGGCCAAACAGCTTGGCATCAAAACAAAATTCTACAGTGCTGACGGATTCTCAAATCCGCAGATTATTGAGCTTGCAGGAGAGCTTGCAAACGGTGTTATTTACACACAGGCAGCTGAACAGCCCACAAGCCAGAAAAGAAAAGATTTCGAAGCGAAGTACCAGGCTAAATGGGGAGAAAAACCGGATGCTTTCAGCCTTAACGCTTATGACGGCGCATGGATTATGCTCAACGCAATTAAAGCTACAGCAGGCAAAGGCGCAAACGGTAACCTGAAAGTTGATAGAGACAAGATAAGAGACTATGTAGCAAAAACAAAAGATTTCGATGGCGCATCAGGAAAAGTCACCTTTACTGCTGACGGAGACCTGGTTGCTAATATCGGTATCTACACTGCTGAAAATTTAAAATTCAAACAGCTTAAAATGTTCAAGCTTGACGGCGAAAAACTCGTAGAACTTAAGTAGTATAGCGACAGAAACAGGCTGGAAGTTGACTTCAGCCTGTTTCTGTATAAGTATTTTTTAAGGAAATAAACCTGATGAATCTTTTCAACATACCACACAATGAACTCCTTCAGCACCTGATAAACGGGCTTACACTGGGGGCAATATATTCCCTGATAGCACTCGGTTACACGATGGTTTACGGTATACTGAAGTTTATCAACTTCGCACACGGCGAAATACTGATGCTCGGCGCATATGCCGGTTATTATATATATTATTTTATCTGTGACCCTACCCAGGGAGGCGTTTTCGTAATATTCGCGTTCATCATTTCAATTCTTACTGCAATGGTCTGCAGTGCTTCTCTCGGGGTTATCGTTGAACGGGTGGCATACAGGCCGCTTAGGAAAGCTCCAAGGCTGGCCCCGCTGCTTAGCGCCATAGGCGTTTCCATCGTATTGATGAATCTGGCTGCCCTGTTCTTCGGCACAAAATCAAAAAAGTTCGATTTCCCTTTTGATAATTCAACACTTCAGGCCGGCGGCACAAGCATTACACCAAACCAGATCATGATTCTCGCTGTGGGCCTTATAATGATGGCAGCCCTCAAACTCTTTGTTGACCGGACCAGGCTGGGAAAAGCAATGAGAGCAACAAGCCAGAACCAGTCCGTTGCCGCCCTTATGGGTATAAATGTCGATTTTATAATATCACTGACTTTCGCAATAGGTTCAGCATTGGCGGCAGTAGCCGGTGTGTTAATGGCACTGGAATTCAAACTTTACCCGACAATGGGCCAGATGGCAGGTCTTAAGGCTTTCATAGCCGCTGTTGTGGGAGGTATAGGAAATATAAGCGGTGCAATGCTTGGCGGTATTATTCTGGGACTGCTTGAAACTTTCGGAGTTGTAATAATCGGCATTCCCCAGGGCTTGAAGGATACTATAGCCTTCAGCGCCCTTATAATTATTCTCCTTGTTAAACCGAGCGGGCTTCTCATTAAAAACATCAGGGAGAAGGTATAATTATGCTGAATTTTATTTTACTGATTTTTATATATATGGGAATCTATGCTATTTCCGCCCTGGGCCAGAACCTTATTGTGGGATACACCGGACTCCTTTCTCTCTGCCAGGCCGCTTTCCTGGGAATCGGAGCCTATGCCACAGCTGTCATGATGACAGCTTTTAACATGGGTTTCTGGGAGGCAATGCTTATATCCGGTTTAATCACAGCCATATGCGGGATGTTTATCGGGATACCGACCCTGAGACTTAAAGGTGATTACCTGGCAATTGCCACACTGGGCTTCGGTGAAATTGTAAAAAATATCATAGTAAACTGGGACAGCGTGACAAAAGGCCCAATGGGAATAAACGGAATCCCGGGACCGAGTCTTTTCGGATTTATGTTCTCTGCAATGGACAAAATATCATGGGTAATACTGATATGGGTTATAGTGGGTGTTACTTATTATTTTGTAAGAAGAATCGTAAGATCAAGGATAGGACGGGCCCTTGAGGCAATAAGAGAAGACGAAATTGCCGCTTCAGCAATGGGAATAAACACTGCCAAATATAAAATAGGAGCATTCACAACAGGAGCCTTTTTAGCAGGTCTTGCTGGGAGCCTTTTCGCTTCCTACAACCAGTCAGTTGCACCGCTTACTTTTGATTTTATGATGTCAGTAATGATCCTCTGCATGGTCGTTCTCGGAGGTCTGGGAAATAATTTTGCCACTGTAGTAGGAACATTTATTATTGTAATAACATCCGAGCTTCCGAGGCTGCTGGGGATTTCTCATATAATTCCACCCCAGCTCAACCAGGTTATATTCGGGCTGATCCTGGTACTCATGATGATATACAGGCCCCAGGGTATTATAGGCAGAGTCAAGCTGAACTACGCGAAGATAGTAAAAGAAGAAATATTACATCTGGAGAAGTAAAGTGCCTCTATTATATACAGATAATTTAAGACGTGAATTCGGCGGTGTTGTGGCAGTGTCGGACGTGAGCATTGAAATCCCGAAAAATTCAATAACCGGTCTTATCGGGCCTAATGGCGCGGGTAAGACCACTCTGTTTAACGCAATAACAGGACTCGACTACCCCACAAGCGGCTATGTTTTTTTCAGGGGGGAGGATATAACACCCCTTCCGGCCTACAAAATCACGAGGAACGGAATAGCCAGGACATTTCAGAACATCAGGCTGTTCAGGGAGATGACAGTATTCGAGAATGTAATGATTGGCAGACACTTCAGGGCCAACCATCCCTTTCTTCTTAAAAACAGGTTCCTTAATTTTCTGCTGGGCAGGATATATGTAAAGCAGGAGGAGAGGGATATCTATCAGAATTCCCTCAAATGGCTGGATTTTTTTGACCTCCTTGATGTAAAGGACGAATATGCCAAAAACCTTCCTTACGGCAAGCAGCGAGAGCTGGAAATAGCCCGTGCCCTTGCCACTGAGCCGGAAATACTTTTTCTTGATGAGCCGGCAGCAGGAATGAACCCGCAGGAGACAGAGGAGCTCATGGCCACGATCAAAAGGATCAGGGACCTGGGAATCACTGTTGTACTTATTGAGCATGATATGAAACTTGTAATGAATATCTGCGACAAGATTATTGTTCTGAATTACGGAAGAAAGATTGCTGAAGGAACCCCGGAGCAGGTTCAGAACAATAAAGAAGTTATCGAAGCATATTTAGGAAAAACCGATGAGTAAAGTCATATTAGAACTTAAAGACGTACATGTAAGTTACGGCAACATAGAAGCTCTGAAAGGTGTTAACGTGACAATAAACGAGGGGGAAATAGCCTGCCTCATAGGTGCAAACGGCGCGGGAAAATCGACCCTTCTTAAATCAATTGTAGGCCTTGAGCCGCTCACAAAAGGAGAGGTTATTTTTAACGATGAAAAAATAACCTATACCGGCGACACATCTGACAAAAAGGCCCGTATTCAGACAAAAACCGATGTTATAATTTCAAAGGGGATATCAATGGCTCCTGAAGGGAGGGGCATATTTCCCGAAATGACTGTTCTTGAGAATCTTGAAATGGGCGCTTTTATGATAAAGGACAGGGCCCTGGTGAAAAAACGGGTCGAAGAAAAATACGAGATGTTTGAGATTCTGAAAGACAGAAGAAAACAGCTTGCAGGCTCTCTCTCAGGAGGGGAACAGCAGATGCTCTCAATCGCAAGGGCACTCATGAGTTCACCCAGGCTGCTGCTCCTTGACGAACCGGCCCTTGGCCTGGCTCCGATAATAATCCAGAACATTTTCCAGACAATCTCAAAAATCAGCAGGGAGGAGAATGTAACAATATTCCTGGTTGAACAGAACGCCAAGATGGCCCTCAGCATTTCCGACAAAGGGTATGTCCTTGAAACCGGGAACATAGTACTTGAAGACGCCAGCAAAAACCTGCTCGAAAACCCGAAGGTAAAGGCCGCTTATCTTGGCGAATAATACGGCGGAAGCAAGATGGAGAAAAACTTTCTTTCCGGAGAAGACATCACCTTTTTTATTGAAACAGTAAAGTCAGCCGGCGATGCGGCCCTGAAGTTTCAGAAAGAGGATATGGATGTCTACCGGAAAGACGACCTTTCCATTGTCACGGAAGCGGATTTCCGCACCCAGAACTTCCTTACAGATAAAATCAGCTCAAGGTTTACCGGCTTCAACTTCATCTGCGAAGAGAACATTTCAGAAACATCATCCCTCAGCAAGGACAGAATAAACGTCATAATTGATCCCATTGACGGCACAGCGATGTTCAGCATGCACCTGCCGTTCTGGTGCGTATCAGTTGGAATTTTCGCAGGGTTTGAGCCGGCTTACGGCTTTGTATATTCACCCGGCTGTGATCTCCTGTTCCATACCGACAATGGAAGCTCCTATCTGAATGGGAAAAAACTGGAAGTGGATCACAACACCCCCATTGAAAAAGAGACCAATATCTTCTACTCCTCAGAAATAAAAGGGATAAAACTGAACTTCCCGGGCAAAGCGCGAAACCTTGGCTCAACAGCTCTCCATGCATGCCTTACGGCAGACAACAGGAGAAACAGGCTCCTTGCCTTTATCGGAAAATCATACCTGTGGGACTGGGCAGGGGCGGTCCCTGTTATAGAGAAAGCGGGGGGGAGTATAAAATACCTTAACGGATCTGAAATCAATTACACTAAAATTGCCGGTAACGGTTTCAAGCTGGAGGATTATGCTGTTGCGTATAATTGCGCTGATTTTGAAACAGTAACCGGAATCTTCAAACGCAACAGCTGATATATACAGACAAACTGATTCAGATAAAAAGGCCGGAAACCGATGAAATACAAATTAACTGTAATATTAATAATCCTGCTCACCCTGATATACGTAGATCTGCCGGAGGCAGGTAATATTCTCTTCGCGGCACCTTTCTTTTTTACCGCCAGGGGGAAGGAGAACAAATCCCACGCGACATTCAATCTCAAAATAGATTTCACCAGGAAAGAAAGAAGCAAGGACAGCAACTGGAGCCGGACTATCCTTGAGATAAAGGACAGGACCGTTATAAAAACCGTGCAGTACGGCGGATTCAGGGCACCTGAGGATGAAAACAGAACTTGCTCCATCACCAGTGACCAGGAAACCCGGATAACCGGTTACATCTTAAAACAGAAACTTAACAGGAATATAAAAGAGAAGAAACCCTGTAATGATACAGGAATATCAGTTGAAGTAAAACTCACCGCTGAAATCGACGCCAACACCTACAGAATTGAGATCAGCGGCATGACCAACTGCTGGAGCGGCAGGAAACGCAGAGAAAGCAATATAAAAAACCTTCAGCTGGTTGATGATATTGAATTCCTTATAAACTCAGCTGACAGCAAATTTGATTCTCTTTCAGATTATTAAACACCTGCATTAGTCTGGAGAAAAACCTTCCGGTTCCCTCAACCCTTTATACCTGAAATATATTGATCTGCTGTTGCCGTCAAGTATCAGATGTGACGCCATTGAAGCATTGAGTGACATGCCGAAAGTACTGTCAAAAAGCCCCTCGCCAGCGCCGGTCTTTTTGAGAGCCATCTCCCGCTCATCACCCTCAAGTGAGCTGTTTATAAAATCCCCAAGGTTCTCCCTGACAAATTTTTTCAGTACTTCAGCCGGGTTTGAGTAGAGGTTTGTATATGTAAGGACCATAATTGTATTGGATAGAAACTTATCCCACGACAGCGTCGCTGAGTGTTTACCCACAACCATCATTGTACTCATTGTTGTAAGAAATTTTACATCCGGATTATTATAATGTACTTCAAAAGTATTGTACTCAGCATTCTGAGAGGCATGCAGCACACCTATCTGAAGTTTAGCCTTTTTCTTATACCATACAGGCCTGGTCTTCAACACCCTTTTATCACTGAGAGTTACATCAACCTTTCGATCCATATTGTGCCAGGTTATAAAATTATCCTCCCCCGGCACGGCAAGGGGGGCTTTTCCTAAAACATATCCCAGCCTGAAATTGGACCAGGCCCGTTTAATATTCCCCTCCCTGTCAATGACAAGTCTTCTTATTTCGGGTATCATGCTGACACTGGGCCTCATGAAACCGGACTTCATTTTCAGCACCTTGTACTTCTGTATAACCTCATTCTCCTTTATGAATATTTCATCATTCTCAATCTTCTCAATCCAGTAGACCTTCTCCCCTTCAAAAGAGATATCAGCGTCAACAGTACCCCTCCAGCGAAGCATCCCGTAAACTTTATAACGGGCAAAATCCCCCTGCTGCGGATTGTCATGAAGAAGATACTTCCCTCCAATGGCATTGTACCTTTCTGCCTGTTTCATCATTTTGAAGTATCCGCACCCGGAGAAAAACAGCAGAGCAGAAAGAAGTAATACAGCCGATATTTTGACTTTCATGGGAAGCTCCCCCTTTATTTATATTTTCTTTCCCCTTTTAAAACCCGGGAGAAATAATTTAATGTTCAAAAAAAATCAGCATTGCTGCTGATAAAGTTCAATTATACACAACTCTTCCGGAAATCCGGTATTGCATTAATATAAGTCCCTGATAGATGTAAGTCAAATTCTTTTTCTAAACACTTGTATTATATTGTATAATTCATTGGCAATATTTAAAAAAGACCTCTCTCCCTCTGAAGCTCCAGTCCTGTATAGTCCTGAAGGTATGTAAGCAATGAATATAAATCTTTCCGGGTAAGAAAAACTCCGTAAGAATTAAAAAGAAATGCCTTTTTACTTAAATTATTTACCACTGAAAACTCATCAACCCTTCCAATCTCTTTACGGCCCAG
>DAIOFM010000092.1:0-14353 GCA_036745755.1 Spirochaetota bacterium
TGTTAGGGCAGGGGGTTGATGTATCAGGAATTATCCGCGAACCTGAATTTAAAGACATATTAAAAAATACAATAACACCCCTTCACCGCATAGCCCTTAACCAGGGATTCGGAGTGTGGGGGTAATACAAAGCAGGGGGCTGCAGCCCCTTGCTTTGCTGCTGCCGAAAGGTATCTTGCAGTAAAGGTTAAATGCAAGTATCAGTTGTTCCCTTGTCCGGTTGTTTTTTGCCATGATTTGTGATATAATCTTGGAGTAAATGGTTTGTCAAATTGTATTTTGGTGAAGCATTGTGATGTAGAATATAGTGACAGATTCCGAAAAATAATAAAAGCATATAAAAATATTTTTAAAACCTTTTAATACATGCGTATTAATGTTAATAATTGAAATCATTTTAACCCAAGAGAACATTGCAAATGTTTTATAATGGAATTATTATTATAGACCACTGGTTACCGGCAGGTGAATACGAGGGGATGTATCCGAAAGGGGCAAGGAATAAAAGCTGTTATATCTCCCCGTCAGCTTTATCGCAAGAGCTTGTATTTTTAAAGCCGGAAAATTATTATCTTTTTAAGGAATCGAATGAGCGATATCCCTGGCAGTTCTGGATTGAAATTATTGCTTACAGACTCGGGGAAATTATGAAAATTGAGGTTCCTCCTGCCTATATCGGTTATAATGAAAGTGAAGATAAATTCGGCGCATTAATCGAATGGTTTTATGATGAAGAGTGCGGTTATATCGATGGCAGTATGATCATGAAATATCAGATTGAGAACTATGATACTAAAAAGGGGACTCAGCATAATCTGGAAACTATATTGGATTTCATTGATAGAAATCCGGTTTTTATACAACATTGGGGTAAAGTGCTGTTATTTGATTCGATAATAGGGAATAATGACAGGCATCAGGACAACTGGGGGATTGTTTATAAAAAAGAAGGAGATTCTTATAAGGACATTCACTTTTCTCCGGCATTTGATAATGGTACATCCATGGGGCATGAAATACTTGAAGAGAAATTTGTGAACTTTAAAGACATAAACAGGTTAAAAACGTATCTTCTTAATGATAAGGCTAAACATCACATGAAGTATAATCTTAGAGAAAACACCTCGTATAACTTTATTGAATTTCTGAAAAGATATATTACTGAATACCAGATTGTTAAAGAAACAGTCAGAAATTGTCTTGACTTTGACTTTTATGCATTCGAACAATCAGTATCCGGACTAAAAAATGTTGTAATATCCGGCAAATATCAGTTAACAGAAAAACGCCTGAATTTTATTCTGACATTGTTGCGCGAAAGAATTTGTTTACTTCAAAAGATGATAGATGACATATGAATTATATAGAACATGTTATAATACCTGAACGGTTACTGCTTTTATGGATACCATTAAGCGGTCACCGTATGAGTAGAATTGTTGCTGAACTTCAGCGGGATGGTGATAATGCAACACTACGATACCTCTGCGGTGATCGGGATTTCGAACTTGCTATAGGGGAAGGATTTAAGGGATATCCTTATCTTCCTGTTAGAAATGAAAAATACATTGATGTTCTTGATATATTTACTAAAAGACTCCCTCCCAGATCCAGAGGTGACTTTTCAAAATACATGGATTCAATCAGGATAAAAGGGGAGACCTATATCGATGATTTTACTCTTCTTGGTTATTCCGGGGCTAAGTTGCCTGATGATGATTTTACATTGATTCATCCTTTCGATAATGCAATTACACCATTTGAGTTTTTAGTGGATGTTTCCGGTACACGTTATCAGGATGTGGGTAAATATTATGAAAGACTTGATATAGGCGCACAGGTTGATTTTGTACCGGAACCTGATAATTTATGGGACAGTAACGCCATAGCTGTTTTATATGATAATATTCAACTCGGTTATGTCTGTCGCGGTATTCTCCCCGAATTTCATAGATGGCTGAAGCAGGGGTTGGATGTAAAAGGTACAATTGAGAAAAAGAACGGAACAAGCGATAAACCGAGGATACATCTGTTTGTCAGAGTTTCGTAATACTTCATTATTGACATCCTCAAAAACACAATAACACCCCTTCACCGCATAGCCCTCAACCAGGGATTCGGGTTGTGGGGGTAATTCAAAGCAGGGGGCTGCAGCCCCTTGCTTTGCTGTCTCATCCCCATCCTGCAGAATTACGGTTGGTGAATTCTGCCGAAAGGTATCTTGCAATAAAGGTTAAACACAGATATTAATTATTCCCGGCTAAACCTGTAATATTAGTGGAAATCAGCTTTTTAGAATTGTGATAATATTATCAATGACTTCATCAGTTTTGATGGATTTCAGAGTTCCTGTTTTATAGAGAATAATCTTTGAGTCTGCTGTAAAAAGTTTATTCGGACGTATGTTGCTTGTTTTTGGTAAACTGCCTGAACTGAAATCTTCTGGTGAAAGATTAACAGCAGATGAATCTTTAAAATCCTGGCTGGTTATCTGACATAGAATTAAATCACCAAGTGATGATTCGGCAAGTACAAGAGCAGGTCTTTTTTTAGCATTGCTTAAATCCGAATAGGGGAACGGAATAACAACTATATCGCCTTTTATAAATCTTTCCATGCTTCATCTTCGATTGGGGATAGCCATTCTTTTTCGAGGGATGATTCTGATTGGAGGTATGTTTCTACAGCCCCTTTGGTTTTATATTCAAGGAAACGCACATAATCAAGAACTTCTGCCAGTACAGGTTCAGGGAGTTTTTCGATTTCGTCTATAAGAATTTTTTTCGTATTCATATACATATGATAATTTAATATGTTTTATTATAAACAATTTTTTTAAAAATATAAAAAATAATTTAATATTTCACTGGAATAAGCCATGAGATGTGGCGGCATCCATACGTGTAACATCTGAGGGTGTACGTCAATCATCCCTGCAGGCTCAAAGCAAGGGGACTGCAGCCCCCTTGCTTTGCTGCGTCAGCCCCTCCGACAAAAATATTTTAAATTCTCTCTTTTCCAAACGTATACCTTTAAAGTATGCGTAAAGATGCTTGACGGACAACGATGAGGGAGGTAAATAAACAGATTATGGGGAAAGCAATTCAATATTCTGAAAAAGCTGCAAAACAATTACGAAAAATTTTTAAGTCAGATAAAGATTCTGCTCGAATGATTATCAAAGCCATCGAGGATTATGCTGAACATTCTGATAAAAAGCATGATATAAAAATATTGAAAGGAAAATTTGAGGATTTAAAGAGATTAAGGGTTGGTAAATATCGTGTTATTTTTGATGAAAATTTTGTTATAATTAATATATATGAAATTAAACACCGTCAGGGGGCGTATAATGATTAAAAAGCATATAATCAGGGAGGAAGGTAAACCGGTAGCTGTAATACTTGATTATAATGAATATATGGAGCTTAAAGCTCTTGCGGAAGATAAAAAGGATTATTATTCTGCAATAGAGACAAAGCGTAAAAATAAGAAATGGATTTCTCACGAAGAATTAAAAAAAGAATTCAGAATGAAGTGAAAAAACTGAATATCACCAGGACTTTCCGGAAATGACAGATATCGGGTTGTGATATCCCGTGTTTCGATTCTGCCTGGCAACGTGTATGTAGAAAAAATAATTAAAGAAACGGGTCGCAACCCGTTTCTTTGCTGTCTCATCCCCCTCCGACGCTAACAAGGGGTTGCAACCCCTTGTTGAATTTTTCCCTCTGACAAAATATTTAAAATCCTTTATCCCGCAAACGTATATAGATTAACAGCTTTAAAGATACTTGACTATAACAATAAAGGAGATTAAACTTATGAATAGTTTCGCGGAGGCAGGTATGAATGTAATAAAAATCAATAAGCGGATAGAATCCAGTGACATACATATTGAAGGCCTGGATAAATATATAGGCAAAGATGCGGAGATTATTGTACTGATAGACAGCGAACAGGTTTCGTCCTGGCCGGATAATTTTTTTGATGAAACTTATGGTTTTATGAAAACTGAAAAATTAATCAGGGAGTCTCAGGGAGAAATAATTTCCAGGGATATTATAAAATGAAATATCTCCTTGATACTAATGCCTGCATTAAATATATTAATAGTGATTCAGAAAGAATAAAACTGGAGCTTAAGAAGAGACGCCCTGAGGATATTGTATTATGCTCAATTGTAAAATCTGAATTACTTTATGGTGTTTTAAAAAGTTTAAATAAATCAAAAAATATAGAAAAACTTAACATGTTTTTTGAGCCATTTAAATCATATCCATTTGATGATAATTGCGCATTAGTATACGGCGAAATCAGAGCAGAGCTTGAAAAAACCGGAAACATAATCGGTTCGTATGATATGCAGATAGCGGCGGTTGCTAAATATAACAATTTTATCCTTGTCACTCATAATGTAAAAGAATTTTCCAGAGTTCCAGGTCTCATGATTGAAGACTGGGAATGATCCAGGGTAAATAACACCCCTTCACCGCATAGCCCTTAACCAGGGGTTCGGGGTGTGGGGGTAATACAAAGCAGGGGGCTGCAGCCCCCTGCTTTGCTGCATCAGCCCCCTCCTGCAAAAATATTTAAATATTCTCTTTACCCGACGTATATAAATTAATAACTGTAAAGCAGTAATAATTCCTAAAGATATATTTTGGTGTAAAAAATAAAGAAATATATACCCCCGCCGCTTCGCGGCGGGGGTAATAGAGCTTTTTTAACATGAAATAAGTTAAGGAATAAATACTGACTGTAAAGATACTTGACTAAGGTGGTGAATTAATTTTTAATATTAAACAGGTCATCCGGGATAACGAAGTTGACGATCAGGTATGGAATAAAAAAGGAAAAACATATGCTGGAATATGATAAACTGAAAAAGTCACTGATTCACCTTGAGATGCAGTATGAAAATTTTCTGACCATGAATCAGCGTGATAATCTTACACAACTTGACAGAGAGGGGATAAGTGAGTCTGTTGTGCAGCGTTTTGAAACCTGTTATGACATGTTATGGAAACATCTTAAAAAGTATCTTGAAGACGAAACGGGTCTCCCTGATGTACCAAACAGTCCAAAGCCTGTGCTGAGAATAGCCTTTGAAAACCATATTATTGAAGATATGGAAAAATGGATAGATTATGCCAACGCCAGGGTCGGCACAGCGCATGATTACAGCGAACAGAAATTCAAACAGGCGCTTGATAAAACTGGTGATTTTATAAAAGACGCGATTTCTGTTTATTGTAAAATGACAAAAGAACAATGGCCTGCCTGAAAAAGAAATGATGAAAATAGATATAAAATCTGAACACCTTGAAATCGTCAAACAGATATTAGAGGAATATGTTCCGGATAAAACTGTCTGGGCATACGGTTCACGTATTACCGGGAAGTCAAAGCCGCAATCTGATCTTGATATAGTGGTGTTTGATGCTGATACTAAAGAGATTGGTGATCTGAAGGATGCGTTTGCAGAGAGCGATCTCCCTTTTTCTGTTGATGTAATGGATTGGGGGAATATCCCTGATAATTTTAAAGAGAATATCAGAAAAAAGAATATAGTACTGCGTTAAAAACGGCAGGGAATTACACCCCTTGCTTTGCTGTTTTATCCCCCTCCTGCAAAAAATTAAAAACCATTTTTACGTCACACGTCGTGTAATATCAAAGAAGGAATTATTCTCTGTAAAATGCCGTACGGACTTTAACTGAAAATTTTTCAGAATATTGAATTTCTCCGGTAATTTATTTAGTATTGAATTACAGGGAGAGGTGAAGCCCCTCTTAAATGGGCGAAGGCCTTTAACAGCTTTTATTCATGATGCGGTACCTGGCCTTCCTTCCCTGAAGATAATTGACAGGAGGCTGTGATGAAGTTTAAAACAGATGACGGAGGCTGGAACCCCTATTTTGCCGGTGCTCTTACAGGTGTTCTTGCAATTGTTTCAGTATATGCCACAACTGTATTACTGGGGAAGGGTAATTATTTAGGCGCATCGACAACCTTTGTCCGTGCGGCGGGTTTTATCGAAAGGATATTTTCTTCGCAGCATGTTACGGAAAACATCTATTTTGCAGCTACCAAAATCAAGCTGGACTGGCAGTTTATGCTCGTTATCGGAATTTTTGCAGGTTCGCTCATCTCCTCTCTTACGGATAAAAGTTTTAAAATAGAGAAAGTCCCCCCGATCTGGCTTGAGCGCTTCGGCTCTTCCGCGATGAAAAGGGGAGTCATGGCTTTTATCGGAGGTATAGTCGCAATGATTGGAGCAAGGATGGCAAGCGGATGCCCCAGCGGTCACGGTTTGAGCGGTATGATGCAGCTTTCAGCAAGCGCTTTTGTTGCTCTGGCCATGTTTTTTATTTTCGGAATAATCGTGGCGCGGTTTTTTTATAACAGGAGGGGGTAACTGTAATGGAACAGATTTCAGGACTTATCACCGGAATAGTTTTCGGATTTTTTCTTCAGAAAGGAAGGGTTGTGCGTTTTGAAAAACAGGTTGGCGCCCTTTTACTGAAGGATATGACAATAGTAAAATTCATGCTTTCAGCTATACTTGTTGGTATGGTGGGGATATATATGCTCAGTGGAGCGGGAGTAATTTCTTTAAGTCATAAATCAATGAATGTTGGCGCGGTTGTTATTGGTGGAGCGCTTTTTGGCGCGGGCTGGGCTGTCATGGGTTTCTGCCCCGGCACATCAGTTGCAGCTGTCGGAGAAGGGCGTGTACACGCTATATTTGCCATAGCAGGTATGCTCACAGGCGCTGCCATATATGCTGAACTCTTTCCGTTCTTTAAATCAACAGTACTGGCGTGGAAGAATTTCGGTAAAGTAGGGGTTCCTGAAATTCTCGGAATTTCTCCCTGGATTATTATTCCTTTGTTCTGGGTAGCTGTATTGGCGCTCTTTAAGTTCTTTGAGAAAAAGGGGTTATAAAGTATTTAAAGATGTAAGTATTCAAAAAGTACATCCCTTCAGCACAATAGATGGACTTCATCAGCTGCTGATTAAATGTTGCGGCATAAAACAACAAAGCAGGGGGTTGCAACCCCTTGCTTTGCCGCTGCTTCCTCTTGTTGAATTTTCCCGCAGCTCTACTTATTCTATTCAAGGCTGATTTTTAATGTACCGCACTCCGGGCATATAAAAACCTCTGTATTAACAAACCTGCTGCAGTTCCTGATCTTTATCCGTTACCTGAAATAGATTCAAGGTATTCGGTATAGTTGACCTCTCCGATGGCATCAAAATTAAGCACGCTGCATCCCACTTTGTAGCTGCCGTTTTTAAAGACGTTGATGTTTTTAACCTGGCACATAACGGTGGTTGTTTTTTTGTCAGGAAGAAATACGGTGAAAATCAGGAAATTTCCCTCTTTGAAATGCCTGATAAGGGACCTCTCCCTGAAAATTATACCAAGCCCTGTCATTGAGAGGTCTACTATACTGATTCGGTCATCAGAGCTTTTTATAAATGTTTTATCATTGGTGAAGAAGGTCGAAATACTCATTCCCTGTTTTTTAATGAACGAAAAATCTTCATCGCTGAGAGGTTTTCTGCTGTTGACCTGCATGTAGCCGAAGGGGAGCATGTACCGGTAGAGGAGGGGGACAGCAATTTCAGATATTATACTTCTGTCAGTATCCCTGTCAGAGGCATAGATGAATTCTATATAATACCTGTACTGTTCATCATCGCTTCGTTCTGTTGTGTTTTTTATGAAATAGGGTTTTCTCTCCATCATGAAATAGGTCATTCTTGCGTCATATTTCTGTTCACTCACAGAATAGATTTTTACTTTGTCGTATTTTTTGCCCAGTTTTATTTCAATATCATTTTTAAGGGCGCCCATCCTGCGTTTGTTGTCTTCAAAATTCTGTTTCAGGGTGACGTCTGAAATTATATTGGATATATAGAGCTCCGCTCCTGCTTTAATTTCTGCCGGTGAGATGCGTTCCTCTTTTCTCGGAAGATTCATGATCAGTATTTCATTGACTTTGCAGTTGTATCCCGGCCCTGATCGGGAGGTTACGGTCGCACGTGCTATGAAGAGTTCAGCACCGTTGCGTATATAAAGATTAATGTTTTTTTCTGAAACAGTATCGGGAACCTCAAATGTTACCTGGTCGTCTTTATAAATAAATGAACCGGTTTCAATATTAAGTTCTTTTGTCTTCAGATACACAGGTTTGACGCTGAAAAGCTTTCTCATATAATTGTCTATTGCTTTCGGCTCTGCAATTCTTTTGACTTCAGGACTCATTTAATCTCCAGTGGAAACTGTGGGATAATGTACTTTTAATTTACATGAAAGCGGCTTTTATGGCAATTGTTTTATTCCGGCTGTTTGATATGCTGTTCTTAAAAAGGTTAGTACAGCAGAACAGTTTCAGGAAATTGTATTAATAAAACATCCGGTTGAATGTAATCCCTCTTTTTTTATTTTATTCATTACACGAATTGCCTGTGATATCAAGCATGTAATATAAAATATTACGGGAGAGAATATGAGTGATCAGCTTTATTCAGTTGAACTGGAGCAGGAAACAGGGGTTTATCATATCTTTTTATCTTCAAAAGAGAAGAACAAGTGCAAATTAAAGGGTTCTTCTGTCTGTGAAATGATGGAATATAACCTTAACGCAGTCAATATTGGACTATGCGTGAATGAAGACAGGTTAAAGGCAATAGTTGAAAGGTATGGCAGGAAGATATGTAAAAAATGCCTTCAGGAGTTAAACTCAACCGGCGATTAGTACCGCGATGTATGTGAAATTACAGTTGTGCACCTTTGAAAAAAGAAATTTGACCCGCACAGTTATTCAGGTTAATCTTATGTAAGGGCAGCTGGATAATTAAGCATTTCATCCGTTTTGGTTGAGAAAACATTTATTCTGCTGCTGAATGCAGCATGGCAGGTCACAGGCTGTTATATTTATGTATAGCACAGAGAGACTGAACATCCTCGCAGCATCCGACATTCATGGCAAAGTAAAAGTTTATGAATGGATTGCACGCTGTGCGGCGGAGGGGGACATTGATCTGATTATTCTGGCAGGAGACCTTACTGCACATCGTGACAGGGATTCTGAAGATGAAATTAAAAGAATACTTCTTCCGGCCGGTATACCTGTTCTCTTTATCATGGGAAACATGGACCGATACGAGTGGAGGAATGAGCCTCAATTCGTAAACATAAACTGCAGGAGATACATCTTTAACGGTGTTCCCTTTACCGGCTACCAGTACACAAATCCGTTCATGGGGGGGATCTTCGAAAAAGATGAAGAGGGGCAGAAAAGGGATTTTGACAGCCTCTCGGCTCTTGTGGATGAGGATACTGTCCTTGTTACACACGGCCCCTGCCGCGGGATTCTTGATAAAACATGGATGGGGTTCCATGTGGGGAGCAGAAGCCTTCTGGGGCTCTGTATGGACAGGAAACCTAAATATCATATATTCGGCCATATTCATGAAAGTTCCGGTATAGCCGGTAACTACTTCAATGTTTCATATCCCCGGTCAAAATCCGTTCTGAAGCTCGAGTATTACAGCGGGGATTATGAGATAATCAGGGCAGGGTGAACATCCTCCCGGTGATACTCCTCCGGAAGTTTTTACCGGCAGGGCTATCTTCTGCCGGTGGCCTCATTTCTGTTTTATTGTATATAAATAATTGTTGCCTGATAAAACTTCCTGTTCCAGTATTTTATCAATGCGGGGGGAATGCCGGTATCGTGCCGGTTATACGGAAGGGAGTGTGTTCCGGTTTTTGTTCTTGCCGCTGGACGGAAATATTACATGATAGATCAGGTCAGTTATTTTTTTATTTTTTTCGGCGGGTTCATGTCATGGACCATGTCCCTGGGACTGCTTCTTGAGAAGAGGAGGGGGGTGTCTTACCGTCTCTTCGGAGGGTTTATGTTCTGCCTGGGCGCGCTGCAGATACTGGACGGCCTTTTCGTAATGGAACAGTCTGAGCTGCTCTCCTCGCTGGTTTTCCTGGACATTCCGCTCCTTTCATGGATATGTCCCTTCTTTTTACTGGCCTTCAGATCAGTTAATAACGATCTCTTTGTTCTTAAACCCGTTGCATTACTCCACTTTCTGCCTGGAACAGTAATGCTGGTTCTGACCCTTCCGCTGTTTTTCATGGAACCTGGCGAAAGTATGAGGTTTATAGTCCGTTCGCCTGACGTTACGGATGGTGAACCTCTTTTCAGGCTCTATTCGGGACTTTTTTTTATGGTTAACCTTATAGTAATCGGCTACCTCTCTTACTTTGTCCGGGAATGCTTTGCTGTTATAGATATAAGGCTGGTGAAGAAGAAACGGGTGTCCCCTTATCTTATATTGGTTCTGGGAATAATGTTCCCCTTTGTCGCTATTTTTTTCGGAACTCTGCTGACAATAAGTTTCCTGGGGTGCTGGGAACACCTCTATCTCAAGGTCCTTCAGTTCCTCACGGCTTTTTCTTTTTTGATTACTCTGACTTTTTTTATTATGGAAAAAAGGGGAATCAATTTTTTCAGGATACTGCAGACCCAGCTGCTGAGAAGGCAGTATGAGATTTTAAATTCAAGTAATCTGAATGTGCCGCTGGTAATTTCACGGATAGAATCACTTATGAAGGATGATGAAATTTACCGTGATGAGAATCTCTCTGTGACCGGCATGGCCGAAGAACTCTCAGTAAAGCCGTATCAGCTTTCGCGCATCATAAATGATAACTATAATAAGAACTTTAATTTTTTTATCAATGAATACCGGGTGAATGAGGCCAAACGGCTCTTCATGGAGGATGTTGACCGTACTATTATATCAGTCGCTTATGAAGTGGGGTTTAATTCCACCACGGTTTTTTACGAGTGGTTTAAAAGAATTACAGGTGTTTCACCTAAGAGTTTCCGGCGCAATATTAAGGGAAAGAACTGATGCTGTTACTTCATGGCGGGAAAGTGTTTGATAAACAGGCGGGGGGGATGTCAGGCGTAATTTATATTCACCCTTTTCCGTTTATCACTTCATCCAGCACCTCTGACAGCTGGTTCATGTTATAAGGCTTGAGGAGTACGCCTCTGAAACCGTATTTTCTGTAATCTGATATTGCCGCGTCATCGGAGTATCCGCTTGAAACGATAATCGTGGCATCAGGATCTGCTGCCAGTATATTCTCAGTTGCCTCTTTACCTCCCATATCACCGGGAATTGTAAGGTCCATGATTACAGCGTCAAAAGGCCGGTCTGATGAAAGGGCTTCCCTGTATTTTTTTATTGCATCCTGGCCCGTTTTTGCTCCTTCGGTTTTATAGCCAAGGTACTCAAGCATCTTCGCAAGGGACTTAAGGATGTCAATATCATCATCTGTTATAAGAATTTTCCCTTCACCTCTGCCGCGTTGTTTTTCTTCTATTTCTGTTTTTGTCGCGGTCGTTCCGGTTGAAGGCAGGTATATATAGAAAACCGTGCCCTTTCCCGCTGCTGATTCAACATCGATAAACCCATTATGTTTTTTTATAATCGAATATACAACGGCAAGACCGAGACCGTTTCCAAGGGGCTTTGTCGTGAAGTAGGGGTCGAATATCCTTCCAATGTTTTTCTCCGGAATCCCCAGGCCGTTGTCTCTTATAATTATCCTTACGTATTTGCCCGATGCGACCTGGGGATATGATTTCAGCAGCATCGGAGTCTCATTATCAACAATTTTGTTTTCGGCGGAAATTGTTATTACTCCACCCTCAGGCATTGCCTGGTCGGCGTTTATAATAAGGTTGTTAAGCACCTGGTGTATCTGGCCTTCGTCAATTTCTACTGACCATAGATCGCCCGAAAGCCTTATATCGCTTTTTACGTTAGACCCTCTCAGTGTAAAGTCAGCAGTCTGCCTGATGATCTCGGAAACCGAACTGTTTTTCTTCACAGGTGTCCCCCCCTTTGAAAATGTGAGGAGCTGCACTGTAAGGTCGCCTGCCCTGAAACAGGCGTTTTCCGCCTGGTTAAGAATTTCACGGCTTTCAGGGTCGGTTTCTCTCATTATTTTAAGAAGGGATATATTCCCCAGAATACTTGTAAGTATATTATTGAAATCGTGCGCGATTCCCCCTGCAAGTGTCTGTATTGATTTAAGTTTCTGAGCGCGGAGCATCTCTTCCTGAATTTTCAGTTTTTCAGTCATGTCCCGGAACACTATTACCGCTCCCGCGATATTTCCGTTCTCATCAATGACAGGCGCGCCTTCACCTTCGATAAATATATCCCTGCCTGACCTGCTGATCAGGCGGGTCTTTTCAGGGAGGGGCACGGTTTTTTTCTGTTCAAGTATTTTCACTAAAAATTCTGAAGTGCCGCCCGAACCTGTTTCTACGGTTAAATTGAATATTCCGTCTAAAGGTCTGCTTTCCCATCCTCCAGGCTGAAGCCCGGTAAGTTTTTCAGCTACAGGGTTGATGAGAAGAACCATTCCTTCTGTATCCGTGGTAATTACGCCTTCACTTATTGAATTGACTGTAACAGAGAGGCGTTTATCCGTACGGCGTGCTCTCTCCGTTGCAGTGTTTATTGCACCGAGCATTCTGTTTATTTCAGTGCTGAGTGATGAAATTTCATCCTTACCGTCAACCGTGACCCTCAGGTTTAGGTCAGCCGATTCACGGATAGTGTTGATCTCCTCGTTAAGAAGTACTATTCTCCTCAGAACAATTCTCTCTATGATAACAATGAAGGTAATGGTGAAAATAACAACAGTACACAATATCAGGATAATGAGGTGGTTTATGCTGGTCACACCCTGGTTGTAAACCTCCCTTGCGAGGTTGACCCGGAAAATTTTTGCGGTGTTGCCGTAAATGTCCCTGAGAGGTAAATAGCCTGATATATTATCTGAATCTGCAGGTTTTATGAAAACCGGCTCTTTTGCTCCTTTAATTTTTTTTCCCGGTTTTATATCAGAGGGCAGGGCTGTGTCCCCCGGTTTATATGCGGATACGTCGAGACGGGTGGTCCGTGATATCTTTTTTATCAGGCCATCGTCGATGAACCTGCCGCATAGCAGCGTTCCCCTTGAGGGGCCTTCATTCATACTGGTAAGTATGGGCCGTGAAGAGAAGAGAGCCACAGATCCATGAAGTATTATAACCCCTGTAAACGGGGTATTGTCGTCTCCATGGTCAGTAAAACGGCTGTCCGCGGAAAGCAGGCCGTTTATCCCTGCAGGAGGGGGGACCGGCCTGTCGTTATCGAGGTCGTAAGCGAGACTGTAAAGGACCTTCCCGGAACGGTCTATATAGAACATGAAACTCATATTAAGAAGGGGGAGCGTTGTGTCCGTAAGGTTTGATGTAATGTAGCTTTTATTCAGGTCCCTGATAAAGTAACAGGTATCGTCCCATACTGCCCAGTCTGCGGCCTTTGAATTGAGCAGCTCTATCTCGTTTTCTATCGTGTGCTCAATCTGCCTGCACTCACGCGTAACACTGGCGGTTTCCAGTTCTTTATAACTTTTAAAAAGTATCAGTATCGAGATTGAATACAGGAGTACAATTAAAGCAAGAAACGTGGATAGAATTATAATCAGGTTTTTTTTTCGTAACGTCATATCATATCTTCCGTACAAAGCGGATTCAATTTCCATATAATAGTAAGAATATTAAATATGTAAAACAAATTATTTTTTTTTGAAGCTGACTTGCGGAATGTTATCATTCTTGACAAATATTGTATAAAGAGTCTCCTTTAATTGAGTAATAATTCCTGAATGTGCATCTTAGAGTAAAAAGTAAAAACTAGCCCCCCTTCGGTGGGGGGGCTAGTAGAGCATTTTTTTGCCGTAAATAAGTTAAGGAATAACGACTGGTGTTTATTAAATCAGACGGAGGGAACATCATGAATGATATTGATAAAAGCGAAACCTACAAACCTTACGGTGAACTGAGTATTGAACTCCCCCCGGCTCCTCCATGTTATACCAACATGAAAGCCAGGCTTATTGCACATAAATCTGACGCAGAGCTTACGGTCACTTTTCCCGTTATTGAGGGGTACTGCAACCCTGCAGGAACTATGCAGGGTGGGATTATATCAGCCGCCTTTGATAATGTTTTCGGGCCATTATGCTATCGTGCCTCAAAAACCCCGAAATCGGCCATGGTACATATGAATACAAGTTTTCACCGCCCTGTTTTCCCCGGTGATGAGCTTACAATTACTGCAAGGGTAAAGACAAACGGGAGGAGAATAGTACACATGGAGGCAGAGGCCCTGAACAGGGAGAAAAAGCTGGTAGCCTCGGCCCACTGTGATTACATGATAACCGGCTGATTGTTTGATAAAGCAGAT
>DAIOFM010000093.1:0-14328 GCA_036745755.1 Spirochaetota bacterium
AGCACTTCCTGTGCCGGGGCGACACGAACCTCATCCTGAGAATCGGATGCAGATGAGCGGCCTTCGTCGCTTAAGCTCCTCGCAATGACCGATTAATATAATAATTGTTAATAATACACCTAACTCAAAAAAACAATCAAGAACTATATTATAGTGTTCAAATTTTTTTACAATCCTGCGGCATAATATATTTATTACCCGCAATACACATCCGCAATCATTATAATATTGACAGGGCCTGTATTATGCTCTATAAAAAGCGACCGCCCGGTAATTTTATTACAGATAATATCATAGAGGAGAAAATTATGCAGGAAACCGGTGAAAACTTCAGCTACAGGGGTAACGGATCTGATCTTTTCGGAATCTACATAGTAAACATTTTACTTACAGTAATTACTTTCGGCATCTACTATTTCTGGGCGCAGGTCAAGGTCAGACGGTATCTCTTCCAGAACACCGCGTTCATGGATGAACCCTTTGACTACCATGCAACAGGTAAGGAAAGGTTTATCGGTTTCCTCAAAGGGATAGGTATTATACTTCTGCTTTACGCATGCTTCTTTTTTATAAACGCATTCGTCGCTGCAGCTTTCGGCCCGTTTTTTGTCCCCATTATAAGCATGCTTGTTATTCTGACAGTCATGGCTGTGGGTATACCCTTCCTGAAGGTGGGGAAACAGAGGTTCCTGCTGAGCCGCACGTCATGGAGAAGTTTAAGGTTCAGCTTTACCGGGAATCCCACGGAACTTATGAAGATATATATCAGGGGGATATTGCTGTCGATAATAACGCTCGGTTTCTACAGCGCCTGGCTTGTATGCCAGCAGCAGAAATTCCTCACAGAAAACTCCTCCTACGGCAGTGAAAAATTCAGTTTCAGCGGAAAAGGGGAGGACCTCCTCTTCATCTTCATAAAAATGATGCTTCTGGCGCCTTTGACCATGGGTATATACTATTTCTGGTTCCTGGCTGAATTTATAAGATTCAAAATAAACCATACCTCCATCCAGGGGAAAAAACTGAACAGCACATTTAATGGCGGACAGGTTCTATGGCTCACCCTTTCCGGGATAGTGATAACGTTTCTGACTCTCGGCTTCGGGCTCCCCTGGGTAATCAACAGGGTAATGGACTCTCTCATCAGTTCAATTTCACTTGAAGAGCCCCTTGATCTTTCCGTCATAAAAAGCACGCATGATAGCAGAGGCTCGGCCCTGTCAGACGGAATCAGCGACGCATCTGATGCAATCGGGGCTATTCTGGGCGGCTGATATGAAGGCGAAAGTTTTTGACGGCATATCTCCGGTTGAGCAGGAATGGGACATCTCCACCGGTTCGTCTGCTCTTTACTGTACCGGGCCTGGCAGAATGCAGGTGAAAATCAGCAGGAGGGAGATAACAAGGATTGAGGAGAAGTCCGCTTTTATCAGGATTCACACTATCCCTGTTCTACCTGAAAGTTCAGGCCTTCTCATTGAAGTCAGGGATCCCGCAAGTCTCAGGGAACTTAAGTCAACCCTGTCAGGAATGGATAACCATACCCTTTCAGGCAGAATACGTTCAATGGGTCGGAGGAAAAGAATCCTTGCCCTGATCATTCTTCTTGTCATCTCAGCTGCTTTCTGGAGAGCCATACTCACCGAGGGGTACAGGCTCATACCGCATGAAGCTGATCTCTACCTTGGCAGAATGGCGATGAAACAGGCGGAATCGATGGGGAGAGTATATGATGACCCCTCCCTGACTGACATTCTTGAAAAAGTCTCTCCCGGGGCAAAAAAAAACGGCATTAAAATTCATATGATGGCAAACCCCATGGTCAATGCCTTTGCCCTCCCCGGAGGAGACATCATTGTCTGCAGGGGCCTTGTAAAAGAGAGCCGTACACCGGATGAACTGGCAGGAGTTATCGCGCACGAGGCCGCTCATGTTGAACTGAGACACAACATGCAGCAGATAGTAAAAAACACCGGCATATCAATACTTGTGATACTCACCATAGGGAGCGGATTTGACCAGGCTGAAACAGCGGAGACCCTTGCTGAAATTTCAGGCATGCTTATAAACCTGAAATACAGCCGTACCTTTGAGGAGGAGGCAGACAGGCTCGGCGCGGAAAAACTTAACAGGGCCGGCGTCAGCCCTGAAGGCCTTGCCCGGTTTCTTGAACATCTCCCGGAGCAAAAGGGATTGCTTATCAGTTATATGAGCACACATCCTGAAAGCAGCAAAAGGGCGAAAACTCTCAGATCCCTTGACAGAACAGGAGATAAAAACGGACTCATTATGCCGGTCCGGGAATGGATTGAATTTAAAAAAAGAAACAGGTAAAATATTTATTCAGATTCCGAAAATCTGAACCATGTATGCCTGTTTGTATACGACAGCCGTTTCTATACATAAAAACCTCCATGAAATTACTTGACATAAACGGAGAATCAATATGTGAGTAACATGGATTTTTATTCTTAAAACACGGAAAGGTTTAATGAAAAAAGATTTCGGATACAGGGAGATACCCTACAACTATACATCTTTTTCCGACAGGGAAATTATTCTTAAATATTTCGACGAGGAGACCTGGGAACTCCTGGACAACCTGCGCAGCCAGAGAATAACCGGCAGGAGCGCCAAGCTGATCTTTGAAATTATAGGTGATATTTTCATCATTGATCGTAACCCTTATATCTTTAATGATATACTTGAACATCCTAAAAAACTCAAAAAGCTTAACAGGCTGCATAATATACGCTTTGAATCAATTTTAAACAAAACATCCAACCCGAAAATCGTGGAACTTGTTGAAAAACTCCGGAAAGTTGACACAACGTTTATACAGAAATTCAAAAGCGAAAAATGGAAGAGGGTAAAAATACTCAGCACCCTGAGCCAGATTACATCAAAAAATAATATACACTTCTCAGCTTTCCAGAAAGTAGCGCACGTGACTGACGCAACCGACTGGCGTGTGGAATACCCTGAAGTAATTGTATACCCGGACAGCCCGAAGGAGATATCAAGGCTCGTTAAAGCCGCATATGATCTCAAACTCAAAATCATACCGCGCGGAGGCGGTACAGGTCTTACAGGAGGGGCCATACCTGTATATCCTGACACAATGATCATCAATCTTGAAAAGATGCGCCACATCTCCGGAATCGAATTCATACATGCGGACGGGAAAAACATACCTGTAATTGAAACTGAGGCCGGCGTCATTACCGAGGACGTGACCAACGTCTGCAAGAAGCAGGGCTATATATTCGCCACAGACCCCACATCCTCCTGGGCATCGACCATAGGAGGAAACATAGCGGAAAACGCGGGCGGTAAAAAATGCGTAATGTGGGGAACCGCTATAGATAACATTTTCTCTTTCAAAATCATAAACTCTGAGGGGAAACTTTTCGAGGTAAGGAGAAAAGACCACCCTCACAGAAAGATTGAGCCTGAAGATACGGTAATCTTTGACATTTACTATCTCTCACGCAGAAAGGGTGAGAAATTTATAAAGACCATTTCCCTCTCCGGACTTGATATCAGAAAAAATGGAGTGGGCAAGGATATCACAAACAAGGCGCTCAAGGGTGTGCCGGGCATACAGAAAGAGGGTGGTGACGGTATAATAGTCTCCGCTAAATTTGTTCTCTATAAACCCTTTGAACACTGCAGGACAATATGCCTTGAGTTCTTCGGAACAAATCTTATCAATGCCTCAAAGGCCATTGTCGAGATTCGGGATTCATTCCGGAACAGTCATACAACATACCTTACGGCCCTTGAGCACTTTGATGAAAAATATGTAAAAGCCATCAACTACAGAAACAAATCAGACAGGAGTGATTTTCCTAAAGCCGTACTTCTCATTGATGTTGAAAGCAACGATCACAACGAACTCGACCTTGCATCAGGTATGATCCTGGACATTGTCAGGCAGTATAATACCGAAGGGTTCATGGCAGACACTGAAGAGAAAAGGGAGCTTTTCTGGAAGGACAGGAAAAACCTCGGAGCCATTGCCCGCCATACAAACGCGTTCAAGCTGAACGAGGATATAGTTATACCTGTAGAATCACTTCCCGAATTTTCAGATTTTATCGACAGGCTGAACCTCCAGAAAGAGCTTGAGAACAACTGTGCGATAATAGATGAAATTACGGACTTTCTTAAAAAGATAAGAGAGAAGGAGGACATGTTCTTCCAGTCCAAGCTGGACTCATACCTTCAGTCAATTACAGAGATCAAGCAGAATCAGCTTAATTTTATCGGAAACATGGAGAAGCCCTCAGGTTCCGTCATTGCTGTTAACAATGCTGAAGAGAAGGACATCCCTCTCTTCGAGCTTCTCAGGGACGGAAAGCTTGAATTCAATATCGACGAGCCGGTAACAGAACGGTTCAGAAAAAACTTCCACGGATATGATGAAATCATAAGCCACTTCTCAGAAATAGTCGAACTGAGAAAAAGCCGTAAACTGATTATCGCCACCCATATGCACGCCGGAGACGGGAATATCCATGTAAATATCCCGGTCCATTCAAATGACTACCGGATGCTCACAGAGGCTGATGAAACTGCAGGTATTATAATGAAGGCCACTGTTGATAAATTCAACGGGGTAATTTCGGGTGAGCACGGAATAGGTCTTACAAAACTTAAATTCATTGAAAAAAGCATTCTTGACGATTATGCTGAATACAAAAAAGAAAGCGACCCCTCGGACCTCTTTAACCCGGGCAAGCTTAGCCGTGATTTCCCGCACAGCTCAATATACACTCCGTCACTGAACCTCCTTGAACTGGAAGCGTTCATTCTCGAAGTCGCGGACATGAAAGACCTGACAAAATCGATATCATCATGCGTAAGGTGCGGGAAGTGCAAGGAGGTCTGTAATACACATTACCCGAACCGCACGATGTTCTACAGCCCGAGGAACAAAATACTTGCAGTAACCCTGATAACTGAAGCGGTCCTTTACGAGGCGCAGACAACAAACAACCTGAGCTTCATGAATTTCAGAATGCTCCGTGACATTTCTGACCACTGTACAATGTGCCACAACTGCTATGCCCCCTGTCCGGTAAATATCGATTTCGCGGCCGTTTCCCTTGCAATACGAAATCTTCTTCATGAAAGAAAGAGATCGGAACCGAAACTGATTACAAGCTTTGTACTCTTTTACCTCAGAAGGAAAGGATACTATTTCAACAAGATATTCAGAATAATTCTGCTGAAGTTCGGATACTCAATGCAGCGTTTTGCCCACCTTGCCAATAAACCATTCAACAGGCTGAGTGCGTTTGTGGCTCCAAAACTAAATGGCATACTTCAGTCAAGGCTCCCGAAAACGGGTAAACCGACTCTCCGTGAAATGCTGGGACTTAAGGGCTCCAACACGTTCTTCGCCTTCCAGAACCCGAAAAAGGAGACTGTCAAAAGTGTTGTCTACTTCCCCGGATGCGGATCTGAAAGGATGTTCCCCGATATCAGTTTCGCGGTAATAGCCCTTCTCTACAACGCGGGAGTCAGGGTAGTCATTCCCCCGGAGTATCTCTGCTGCGGTTATCCTCTTATGGCGAACGGAAGACTCAAAGACGCGGAGAACAAAAGCTATGAAAACCGCGTGATATTTCACCGCATGTCCGACATCATAAACTACATGGATATAACAGACGTAATTGTCTCCTGTGGTACATGCTACGAGATGCTCAGCAAGTATAATATAGAGAATATATTCCCCGATGCCATGATCACAGACATAAATGAATTCATAGCAAGAGAGGGGCTGTATAAAAAAATCCAGAAAGAGACAATATATTACCACGATCCCTGCCACTCCCCTGTTAAAAGTCTGGGAGTTGATAAAACTTTTGATCAGATACTCGGCAAAAAACCGGTATCAGTTCCCAACTGCTGTGGTGAAGGTGGAACGATGTCACTTTCGACTCCTCTGATCTCCAATTCCCTCAGGGGAAGAAAAGCTGATAATGTATACTCCGTGCTGGAGAAGAAAGAGCATGTAACCGTCCTTACCACCTGCCCGAGTTGTGTTCAGGGACTTTCAAGAATAACCGGAAAAAATTCTGTAACAGGCAAGGCCCTTTCTGTTTACCTGGCAGAAGCATTTCTCGGGAAAAACTGGAAGAAAAAGGCAGTTTCAGATATAATGAAAAATGAAGGAATAGAAAGAATAATTCTTTAAAAATGGTTTATATATGACGAAAATATATTAAACTAATCTGATTTTAAGGAAGGGAAGATGAAGCGCTTTCTGTTTCTATCAATATTAATTATACCGGTTCTGCTTTTTGCACAGGACAAAAACACCGGGAACACATCGGAAAAAAAAGTCTTTCCGGTTCAGTCAATTGATACAGATCTCTTTAAAGTTTATAACCTCAGCTTTAACAAGATGGTTCCAGGTTATGCCGGAGAGGTTATGGAGGTCGAGTTTCAGATAAAAAACCTGGTTGAAGAGCCGATTGAACTCTATATCTTTATTGTTGCCTCTTACGAAAAACATTATAAAACCACATCCAGTTTTGAAAGTCCCTCACTGGATGATCCTTTAAAGATAAAGAACATCAAGGTTTTCCCGGATGATCTCACAAACTTTGAATATACAGAGAAGGACAAATCGGGAAAAGAGAAAAAAGTCTATATCAAATATCCAAAGAACATAAAAGCAGGTGTAAATGCTGAAACAGGCAAACCCTATATGCTCGATGAGGATATTACTTTCAGGACAAAATTTTTAAGCCAATACGCGAGAAAATACTACTACTTTAACGAAGCTATAATCCTGATTTTCGATACTAATGAAGAACTTCTCTACAGGCAGGTTTTCAGGTTAAGGGAGAAGAAGAGATAAAAAGTCTTTTCATCTCCCTTTCCGCTTCATCAAGAGTCGAGGATATAACTCCGCCCGATCTGAATATAAAATATTCAACCTGTATGTTTACCCGTGACCCTTCATTATCAGCCGACAGCCTGAAATCGCCCCTGTATGCAGTCACCTTTTTCCCCAGAGCAAAGGCGTAACCTATCTCCGCCGCTGTTCCGCTGTCCACATCGGTACCATCCAGTACTGCAAAAAGACCATCAGAGGCATCTATCCCTTTCCTGTTATTCTCGCCTATAATCATATTCAGTTTTTTCCATGCAGTTTTCCTTCCCGGCCCGTCAGGCATAGATGCAATTTCATCTATCATATTCTGTGGCGTAAGCTTCCACGGATCAATCACCTCAAGGCCGATACTTTCAACAAGAGGAATCAGTCTCCCGTACATAAAAGACCTTCCTGCCTCGGAAAAACCTAGAGGGGAAGCGATATATATTCTCTTTTTTGAAGCCATTTTATACTCTCCTCGAAGGGCCGGGCCCTGCAAAAAATTATTGACTCATGTTGATTAAAATATTTATATTTATCAAGTTCTTTCCCGATTACTGATTTAGCGGAGATAAATTATGAAATACACTATGGTGAAGCAGTTTTCAAATGCTGTCATCGACAATATGTTCGGTTTTGTTTTCAAGATCGTCGATTTCGGAAAGATAATGGTCGAGGTTTTCTGGGCATTTGTTGACATATGGGAAGCTTTTTTTCTTATTTTTTACAACGCGTTTATGTATGTTTACTATCTCTTCCTTTTCATGATTGACCGTGGATCAGAATCAAGCGGCCCGGCTCCATACAGGGCAAGAAGAGCAGCATCAAAAAGGTCAAAAATACCCTCTGTATCGATCGACAGATCCCCCACACCGATACCCTCTATGTACAGGGTTAAAGCCGCGGCCTCTGCTGCAGCTGATACAGGTAAAGCTGTAACCTCTTCTGTGCAGGCTGTTGCTGAAAAAACTGCTGATACAGTGGAACAGATAATGACGCCGCTCAAACCGAAAGGGGGCTCCAAAAAACCTGTATTAAAAACACTGCTTGAATTTTTAACTGATGTATTCAAAACAGTGAAAGATTTTATAATTAAACCCTTTGCTGTTATTGCCGATTTTCTTGCGGGAAAACTGATGCCTGTTAAAGAAAGTGAGGCCAGATTTAATGAAGCAGTCCAGAAAAGAAGTCTTATTGATGAATACATGAAAGAGTACGAAAAAAAGCAGAAAAAAAGAAAATAACCCATTTCAGTATATAAACAAAAAACTCCGGTTATTCCGGAGTTTTTTATTCTGTATCTTCATTATCTTCTAATGCTTAAAAGCCCTCTGGCCTGTATACATCATTGTTACCTTCGGATCAGCTTCATTACAGGCTATAATTGATTCAAAATCCCTTATCGAACCGCCGGGCTGAAGTATTGCTCTAATGCCCTGAGCAATAATCACATCAACGCCGTCCCTGAAGGGGAAAAAGGCGTCTGAAATTGCTGTCGCGCCGATCATACCCGCTTTCACATCCTTTGTCTCCTCGTCAATAGCATCTTTATCCGTACCCTTCCGCTCTCCTTTACCAATGGCAAGTTCAAGCTGTTTGTACGACATCCCGTATCTGTCAGAGCAGAGAAGATCCGCATATTTTGTGTATGCCTTGTAAATCGCTATTTCGGCAACACCAACCCTGTCCTGTTCACCGGTCCCTATTCCCACCGTGACTCCGTCTTTTACATATAACACTGAGTTGGATGTTACACCCTGTTCTACATACCAACCGAAAAGCATATCATCAAACTCTTTGTCCGAGGGCTGCCTTTCTATCTCATACTTTTCACCCTTGTATTCAGAAACAGCTTTGAGGAAATCCTCCCTCCCCCTGATCTTTGTAGTTGATGACTGCTGAACAATTATCCCTCCATCCATGAGGGACTTAAAGTCCGGGAAAACGGCGTCCCTGAATTCAACCAGCCTCTCTATACCGGGTATTTTAACAATCCTGAGGTTCTTTTTCCCTTTCAGTATTTCAACCGCCGCGCCATCATAATCAGGAGCAACAATAACTTCAAGGTACTGCCCTGAGATAAGTTCAGCAGTTTCTTTATCGCACACGCGGTTAAGGGCCACGCACCCTCCGAAAGCCGCTATCCTGTCTGCCCTGAACGCACGGTTAAATGCCTCGGCAATTGTGCTCCCATATGCCACACCGCACGGATTGTTATGTTTAACGATTACGGCAGCCGGCCTGTCCATGAGGTATTTTAGTATGTTAAGAGAGTTGTCTATATCTGTAAGGTTAATCTTGCCCGGATGCTTCCCGAACTGAACCATCATATCCTCGTCAATACCGCTTACAAGAGACATACCGGGCTTAATAAACTGACAACCGGCAAGTATAAGATTCCCGTTAACCAGTTCATACATTGCAGCCTCCTGCTCAGGGTTCTCTCCGTAACGTAGACCCCTTTCAACCTCTGTACCCCCGTCATTTATCTTCCAGATCCTTTTTCTGTAGATCAGCTTCTGATCACCGAATGTGACAGTCATCTCATCAGGAAAATTATCATCAATTACTGTCTGATATGCTTTTTTAATATCCTTCATTTTACAATCCTTAATATTTAATAATAATTTACGAATAATCTATGTATTGTCATTCCGACTGTAGTGAAAGCGAAGGCAAGCATTATTGAAACATCCTGTTTCATGCTTGCAGGCATCCATCGTGGCTGCACTGCCGGAATCTTAAGGACCAGAATACTTACCCTTTATTCCGGCACAGATTTCTATAATGAAGATTCCGGTATTACCCTGCGGGTAAACCGGAATGACAAAATCAGAATTGTTATTCTATAACTGTCGAGGCATCCATAAGTACAACATCAATAATATAGCTGTTGCGCCTTGTATTAAGGGGAGTATACCCCATAAACTGCCCCTTAAATTCAAAATCCGTACCCGCAGTCAGGAGATCAGCTGTATCCCTGTTATCAAGAAAAAGAAAAAAAGTAAACCTTTGATTATATCTTGATGAATCTGTTGACTCAACCACAACCCTGAATTTTTTCTTATACCTGCTGCTTTCAGTTATGGAGGTTATTTTCCCCCTCCCTATTACAATGCCGTTTATATAACCTTCAAGATAATCGTCTCTCGAAATAGTCCTTATCCTGCTGAATTTGCTGAAAAATGAACGATCCATCACAATTTCACTCTGGGAAAAGAGCGGCAACACCATGAAAAGTATAAAAATTATTACAACATATTTTCTATTCATACGCATTGTCTGTATTTTTCAGATTTAATTCATAAATTCCGGTATCTCTCATTATTTCCATTGTATCGATTTTTCTTCCGGATTTTCTAAATAAATCAAGAAATTCATCAATAGTTTCAGTTTTTCTGTTATTAAGAGATACTATTATATCACCACGCACCAGGTCCCTGTACGGGCTTCTGGGTGAGATGTATGATACAACAATTCTCCCTGAAGCTGAATCCTCGTCAACTTCAATTCCATAAGACTGAAAAAGGAGTGAAAGATCATTCTGCATCCGCTCATATTCCTCTTTTTCCCTGAGGATAAGAAGAATATCATGAATTTTACCGCTTCTTGAAACAACAAGATGAATTCTGGAACCCACTCCTTTATTACCGATAAGCCTTGTAAGGGTTCCCAGGCTCTCAATTCTGCTTCCCCCGATCTCCCTGATCACATCACCCTGCCTGATCCCGGCAGTTTCCGCGGGGGAGTTCCTTATAACTGAAACAATCTCCACTATTTTCTTTTCACTGCCGTACGAGAGCTCCCTCTCTCTTGCAATAAGACCGAGCCACCCCCGCCTCACCCTTCCGAATTCAGTGAGTTCATAACAGACCTGCCTTACAATATTGGAAGGGATTGCGAAACTGATCCCCTGAAAGCCCCCGGAACCGGATCTTATGGCTGTATTTATTCCAACCATTTCACCATTCAGATTAACAAGCGGCCCGCCTGAATTCCCGGGATTAATTGAAACATCTGTCTGGATAAAATCCTCAATATCTGTAAAGCCTATATTGTCTCTCCCCTTTGAAGAAACGATCCCGGCCGTTATTGACTGCCTGAGCCCGTAGGGATTCCCTATAGCCAAAACCCATTCCCCCTCCCTTAGAAGACTGGAATCGCCTATCTTTACAGGGGTAAAAACAGAGCCGTCCCTGTTGTCCAGTTTCAGCACAGCAAGATCTGTTTTATTATCCGAAAGATAATACCTTCCGTTTGAAAAAAGCTGCATGTCGTATGTTTTCCCGTTGCTGCACACGGCCCTGAAAAAATCTCCCTTTTTCACGACATGATGGTTTGTTACGACAAACCCGTGCCTGGAAATTATAGTCCCTGTGCCGTAGGATACTCTGGCAAGCTTTGCTCCGGGTTTTCTACCCCGTTTTTCATACGCTGTGATATTCACAACTGACGGTTTCACAATTGCTGAAGCATTAATAAAATACCTGTTCAATTCCCCCGGATCAGCATATATAACCGTAGAAAGAAGTAAAAAAAGTATTATCAGTCTGCGCATCCTCATTCCGCCACAATTTCAAAATATGTCCTGCTGTCAGGCATATTGTATTTCTTCAAATCAAGTTTTTCCCCTGACGGCTTATACCTGAATGTGCCTCTTACATCATCAATCCCTGCGAAAAGTGAATAAATACCCACAGCAACTCCCTCCGCAATCTCCTCCTGCCTGTTCAGCAGAACATTTCTGTCCCACTTCCTGTCAAGGTATCCGAGTTCAATATAGGCGCATACAGCATTTACAAGGAGAGGAAGAGACCAGGTGGAGATAAAAGGTTTTCCCGGAATTTTGCTTCTTCCGTTTATTCCCCTGCTGTCAAGAGAAAGGAGGATATACCTTATCAGTTCGTAAGTTGCGAACCGGTTATCCCCGCCGAAATTTTTAAAACTATCTCCTCTTCTGTAAGACTCATAAACTGACTTTTCACGTTCATTGAATGCACCACCCTCCCTGAAGGTCCTGAAATTATCAGAATACTGAGTTTTGGGTTTATGTTCCCTTGCGGTTAAATGCCATCCGGAAGGATCACTGTACGCCCAGGTTACCATGTTATATTTATAACCGTTAAAATCCCTGTAATCAATTGAATAATTTTTTTTCAGACCATATCCTGTAAAATAAGTGGAAGAATCCTTGAGATAGGAAAATCTGTAGCTCACTCTTCTCGATTCCGTGAACCACGACGCTAAAACATTGTGATCCCGGATTTTCCCCCTTCCCCCTTTGCGGAGGAGATTAAGACCGTTCTTAAGAACATTATAAGGAGGGACAATAATCCCGTTCATCCCTTTATAATCAGGTGGAGCTGATTTTGCAAGATGGAGAGAAACCACAAGATGCGGTTTAAATGAATTAATAACTGAAATTCTTCCCGGCTTAATTTTCCCCTCTTTATCAGGATAGTCATACAGTCTGTAGGGAGCATTGGGGTCCTCATGATCGCCTGCATTCTCAAAGGGTATGGACTTATCCCTGCTGAGCATGGTCTCTATGTAGACTCTTCTGATACCACCTTCAGTATACTTTGAAAGAATCTTTCTGAACTCACTGAAGTCACCATCAGGAGCGCACATGTCAAGATAATGAAGCACACGGGTAGCTATATTAAATACGATATCCCTTTCATAATGACCATAAAGGTTAGCCCCCTCGGCAAACCAGTTAATATACTTTCCTGTTACCAGGTCAAACTTATCCCCGTGTTTCTCCCTGTTTTTGCTGAAAATTCCGCCATGTCCCGGATCTACTACAACTCTGAAAACAGGGAATTCAAACTGTTCTATTTTTTCCGGGGTAAAGGCAAGAACAGTCATTAGAACAATGATGGAAACCAGTTTCTTTCTCTTATTTTTCAGTATAAAATTCACTTTAATAAAACCATTAAAATTCCATGTTTATTCAAAACAAAAAAGGGGGGTTGCTATAACCCCCTTTTTATGTAAAACAGCTATTATTCTCTTTAAATAAAGTGTTACTGAGTATTTGTATTGGTATTGGTATTTGAACCAGAAGAGGACTTCTTTATATCCTCGTAAATTCTGTTTCTATTGTCAGCTTTATCCTTTTTATAGGTTTCCTTGATGTCCTTAACCTTAAGTCCGTCACTCTTCCCATCCGCTTCATCAGTATAGGCAACAGTTTCAAGTATCCTTATTCCATAGGACTTTGCAACCCTGTAGTGATATAATGACTGTTCATAGTTTCTTGATATGGCTTCATTCCGGGCATCATCCATCTGGCCATAGGCAATTCTCAGCCTCATCTGATTCTGAAGGAGCTCTTTATGCTTATTCGGATCAGATCTTGTTTTCTGATTCAGGTGAAGGGCAACTATCTGAGAATGGCACTTGTCGAGTATTCCCTGAGTGTCCTTATCATACTGATCAGACATTTTCTTCATCAGATCAGAAATCGATTTCTGATTTCTCTCAAACCAGACTCTTGCAAAGATTGTGTCCCTCTTATAATAAAGCTCTATAGCCCTCTTATACTCTTCATAGATTTTATCGTAATCCCCTTTCCAGCCGTATTTGTCAAAGTTGGTCACAATAACATTAAGAAGATAAATCTGTTCAAGGTTCTTCTTTACAAGCTTCGCCGCTACATCATTCGCATGAAATTTCGCGAGATAAGAGTCATCAGGTTTCTCTGCCTGATTAAAATTTTCGTTAATATTATCGCTACCCTTAGGATCAAGTTCTTTCGCTTCCTGTGCAAAACCTGACAGAGTGAAGGCGAGAATAAGTGAAGCAACAACCAGTATGGTCCTTCCGAATTTCTTCTCGATTGTCATAATTTATCTCCTAGAAAAAGATAACAGTTTTTTAAGTATCCGTACTTAAAAAAATATTAGTGCAATTAATGTTAATTTTAAATTATACTTTCAAACTCGACAACTTTTTTTTTATTTTTTATACAAATTATTAAATATAAAAGTGAAATTTATTCAATTATGTCATATAACAACCATATTAATGACTCATCTCCAAACAATCCGTCCCCCCTTTTTAATAAAGCTTACAGTTGTCTCGTCTCATGTAACTAAATTTAATAAAATAAAAAAATTTTTAAATTTTTTATTGTTGAATTTTTATAAATTTTAAATTTATTTTAAGCTGGAAATTTTTGTTTAACCACCTTCCGGTTCAAGTTGCAGGAAGGATTAAACGGGAAAACCATACTTCAATCATGGAGCTTTTTCATTAATATGAATGATTTCATGCAGACAATTCTTCAATACCTTTTAATACTGATTATTCTGATCATAGCTTTAAAAATAATCATACCGGTTATAATGGGGCTTTTAGGATGGCTTATCAACATTATAATAAAAATCACACTCTACGGAGCAATTATTTTCGTTCTCTACCTGCTGGGT
>DAIOFM010000094.1:0-14163 GCA_036745755.1 Spirochaetota bacterium
AGGCCGTATAACTTTATTGTTTATTCTGTCGGAGGGGGTGGATGAACAGGTATATATGCATACACGGCCACTTCTATCAGCCCCCCAGGGAGAACCCCTGGCTTGAAGCTGTGGAGATACAGGACTCCGCATACCCCTACCATGACTGGAACAAGAGAATAAGCGTGGAATGCTACGCGCCCAACGCGTCCTCACGCATACTTGACAGTGACAACAGGATTATAGATATCATAAACAATTATTCCAGGATCAGTTTTAACTTCGGCCCCACGCTTCTCTCATGGATGGAGTCAAATGATCCGGAAACCTACAACCTGATTCTGCAGTCAGACAGGGAGAGCATGTCGCGCTTCTCAGGCCACGGTTCAGCAATGGCGCAATGCTATAACCATCTTATTATGCCCCTTGCAGACAGGGATGATAAAAGGATTCAGGTGGCCTGGGGTATACGGGATTTTGAATACAGGTTCGGCAGGAGGCCTGAAGGGATGTGGCTCCCTGAAACCGCGGTGGACCTTGAGACCCTTGATATAATGGCGGAAAAGGGGATCCTTTTCACCATACTCTCTCCGCACCAGGCCAGGAGGGTGCGGAGGGCAGGGAGCAGGAACTGGCACGAGGTAAAGGCTGGAAGGCTTGATACAGGTATGCCCTATAACTGCGTACTCCCCTCCGGAAGAAAAATGGCCCTTTTCTTCTATAACAGCGGTATATCGCATGATATAGCCTTCGGCAGGCTCCTTGATGACGGTGTGAGGTTCGCGGAGAGGCTTCTTTCAGGTTTTACAGGGAGCGGCGAGCCGCGGCTTGTTCATATAGCTACTGACGGGGAATCCTACGGCCACCATCACAGGTACGGGGAGATGGCACTTTCGTATGCCCTCTACCATATAGAAAAGAACAGCCTGGCGAAGATAACTGTATACGGGGAGTTCCTTGAAATGCATCCTCCGACACACGAGGTGGAGATCTGGGAGAATTCATCCTGGAGCTGCCCGCACGGTGTAGAGAGATGGAGAGCCCATTGCGGCTGTAATACAGGCGTGGGGGAGGGATGGACGCAGGACTGGCGTGCACCGCTTCGCGGAGTCATGGACTGGCTGAGGGACAATATATCCGCATTGTACTGTGAGGGGATATCCGGTTTTACCGGTGATTCACTGCTTGCCCGTGAACATTACATCGAAGTTATTCTCAGCCGGAACTCCGGAATCGAAGGTGTTGAACCTGGAGGCTTAAACGGCGGCCCCCTTTCAGATGAAGAACGTGTGAAAATCATGAAACTCCTTGAAATGGAGAGGAACGCGATGCTTATGTATACAAGCTGCGGATGGTTCTTTGACGAGATATCGGGGCTTGAATCTGTACAGGTAATGCTCTACGCCGCTCGCGCCATGCAGCTCGCAGCGGAGGTAAGCGGGCTGAACCTTGAGGAGACTTTTATAAAGCTCCTTGAAAACGCCCCCAGCAATTATTATGCCTATGAAAACGGCGCGGATGTCTATGAAAAGCTTGTTAAACCGGTCATGATAGATCACGCCAGGTTCGGGGCGCATTACGCTGTTTCCTCTCTCTTCAGGGACTACCTTGATGATGACCGGGTCTACTGCTACAGCGTGAAGAGGAACAGGTCTGAAAGACTTGATACAGGCAAGCTGAAGCTGGCTGTGGGGATGATTCATGTTAAATCAGGTGTGACTTTTGAAGAGATCGATTTAAGTTACGCTGTTCTTCACATGGGGGACCATAATATTTTCGGCGGCGTGAGGAAATTTATGGGGGATGAGTGTTTCCGGAAGATGTGGGAGGATATCTCGGAGGATTTCAGGGAGAATGACATACCGGGTACTTTCCGCGGCATTGAAAAACATTTTTCAAAAATCAACTATTCACTGTGGCACCTCTTCAGGGATGAGCAGAGACGGGTCATATACAGGGTCATGAATTCCGCTGTGACAGAACTTGAACATAACCTGAGGCAGCTTAATGAAACGAACCTCCCTGTAATCCAGGTGATGAAGAAAATGGGAGTTCCGCTTCCCGGTGTCTTTTCCTCAATAACGGAATTTATACTTAATGATGACCTTAAAAAGATGCTCACCATGCCTGAACCGGACATTGATGGTATAAAACGGACAATAGAGCAGCTCAGGGAGGGAGGGGCTGAACCTGATATACTTAACATATCATATACTTTTAACAAAAAGCTCAACGCCTGCATGGAGGAATACTCATCCTCCCCTGAAGAGAGCGAGGTGCTTGAAAAGATAGTTGCCGTTATGGAAGTTCTAAAACCGCTCTCCCTGAAATTCGAGAGATGGCGTGTCCAGAATTTTTATTTTATAACAGGTAAAAATCTCTATCCTGAAATGAAAAAGAAGGCAATGGAAGGTGATGCCGATGCTGTTAAATGGATTTCACTCTTTGAAAAACTCGGTACGCTGCTTAAGGTAAGGGTCGATTCATGAGAGTGCCGATCTCCACATACAGGCTGCAGTTCAACAGGGAGTTTACCTTTAATGACGCGGGTGAAATACTCAGTTATCTTTCCGATCTGGGAATAACGGACATTTACTCCTCGCCGGTTTTCAGTGCGGTTACAGGGAGCATGCACGGATACGACGTGGTTGACCATAACAGCCTTAACATCGAGTTAGGCTCAGAGGAGGAGTTTTATAAACTTCATGAAAAGCGTGCCATGCTTGATATGGGATGGCTCCAGGATATTGTGCCCAACCATATGGCTTTCCATGGTGAAAACCGGATACTGACCGGACTCCTTGAACATGGTGATAACTCTGAATTCAGGAATTTTTTTGATATAGAGTGGGAACATGCCCATGAATCACTGAGAGGCAGACTGCTTGTTCCGGTACTGGGAAGATTTTATTCCGAGGCTATTGAACAGGGTGAGATAAAGATAGAGTACAATGAAGAGGGGCTGTTTGCTGTATATTACGAGCATAAATTCCCTCTCAGCCTTGTTTCGTACCCGGTGCTCTTCTGCGGTGATGAGACTGAATGCGTAAAGGGTGCTGATTCCGGGGATGTTTCAATGATTAAACTCCAGGGGGCACTTCACCAGTTCAGGGTTATAGCTGAATCTCCCCTGACACAGTCGGGGTATAATCTTGTTGCCCATGCCAAAAAAATGCTCTGGGAGCTTTATAATTCCAATCCTCAAATACGCGGCAGCATGAATGAACAGATCGCTCTCTATAATACTCCGGGGCCGGAAGATTACGCTGAACGGCTTGATGAAATCCTTGAACTTCAGAATTACAGGCTCTCCTTCTGGAAGGTGGCCGCAGAGGAGATAAATTACCGGAGATTTTTTAATATTAACGGGCTGATTTCACTGAGGGTCGAAGATGATGAGGTCTTTGATTATATACACAGCTATCTTAAAGAATTAACGATGAAAGGTTTAGTTACCGGTATCAGGGTTGACCATGTTGACGGCCTGAGAGATCCGGCACGTTATATGCACAGGCTCAGGAAACTTGCAGAAGACGCGTATATAGTAGTTGAGAAGATTATTAATAAAGATGAAATACTTCCGGCAGGATGGCCGATCCAGGGCACAACGGGGTATGACTTCATGAATATCCTGAACAGCATATTCTGCAAAACAGAGAATGAAAAGGCTTTCAGCAGGATCTATTCAGATTTCACAAAACATGAATTTATTTATGAAGAGTTTGTCGCGGAGAAGAAGCGCCTTATAATAGATAAGCATATGACCGGGGACATAGATAACCTTGCTGTTCTGCTCAAACAGTTTTCAGGGAACGACAGGTACGGCAGGGATATTACTCTTTACGGCCTGAGGAATGCCCTTGTTGAGCTGATAGCGTTTTTCCCGGTTTACCGGACCTACATAGATTCGGAAAGCATAAGCGAAGAGGACAGCTCTTATATAAAAAAAGCTTTTGAAAAGGCGAGGCTGTACACTCCCGAATATTCGTTTGAATACGATTTTCTTGAGAAATGCCTGACACTGAAATATATAGAGAGGATGGATGAAGAGAAAACAGATATGCTTCTCCGTTTTATCATGAGGTTCCAGCAGTATACCGGCCCCTTTATGGCAAAAGGTTTTGAGGACACGGTGCTTTATATTGTTAACAGACTGATCTCTCTTAACGAGGTAGGAGGGGAACCTGGGGAGTTCGGAATAACTTTAGCCCGTTTCCACAACTATATATTAAAGAGGGCCTCTTCTCATCCGGCAAGTATGAGTTCAACATCCACGCATGATACAAAAAGGGGAGAGGACGTACGCTGCAGGATCAATGTTCTCTCTGAATATCCGGGCGAATGGAAAAAGATGCTTTCCCTCTGGAGCAAAATCAATAACGCAAGGAAAAGTAAAGGACTGACAGGGCCGATCCCGGACAGGAATGACGAATATTTCATATACCAGACTCTTATTGGCACATGGCCTTTTAATGACGGGGACTACGAGGAATACGTCAGGCGTATAAGGGACTACATGATAAAGGCCGTAAGGGAGGCCAAGGTCCATACAGCCTGGATTAAACCTGACAGTGAGTACGAGGTTAAACTGCTGAAGTTTATAGACAGTATCCTCCTGCATGAAAAAAAGAACAGGTTTCATGAAAAGTTTCTCCCCTTTTCCAGGAAGATAGCTTTTTACGGACTGCTGAATTCACTTTCACAGGTAATGGTTAAAATCACATCTCCGGGAGTCCCTGACTTTTACCAGGGCACTGAACTGTGGGAGCTTCATCTTGTTGATCCTGACAACAGGGGCAGGGTTAATTATACTCTTAGAAGTGAGTATCTTGAATATATTGCGGAAAAGGAAATAACTGACATTAAGGGACTCATCAGTGAGCTGTGGGAGTCACGCGATGATGGCCGGATAAAGATGTTCCTGATACATCGGCTGCTGGGACTGAGGAAAAAGGCGGGAAGGCTGTTTCTTGAGGGGGATTATATTCCGCTTTGCTCATCGGGAAAAGGTGAAGATTCAGTCATAGCTTTCATGAGGCTGCTCGGTGAGGAGGCCGCCCTTGTTATTGCCCCGAGATTTGTCACTATGATTGCCGAGGAGGGTAAACTTCCTGCCGGCAGCGCCTGGGAAGATACAGCTGTTGAAATCCCCGTGGGTATGAACCTTGTCATGGAAGATGTTATAACCGGAGAGTCATATACTCTATCCGGGAAGGTAATGGTGAAAGATGTTATCACGGAATTCCCGGGGACCGTTATGTACGGTGCGGTAAATAAAGGATGAATATGAGAGGATTATGGACAGCAGTATGTTGAAATATATGTTGGCAGGCAACACTATTAAGGCCTACCTGATGTTCGTCGGAATTATAATTGCCGGAATTTTCGCGGTAAGAATCTTCAGGTTTATTATTTTCAGAAGGATTAAAAAGTTTTCTGAAAAGACTGACGTGAAGATCGATGATTATATAGTTGAATCTTTTCGAAGGAATATAATTCCGCTTATGTATGTAGCGGTATTATACTCGGCGTCCGCTTTTCTGGAGGTCAGCAGCAGGGCCGGAAAATGGTTTGTATATATCTTTCTTGTAACCGCCGCGTTTCTTGTCACAAGGTTCTGCATATCAATAGTTATCTACATAGTCAACAGGTACTGGCTTGTAGAGAAAGAGGGTTCCGGAAGATCAAATATTTCAATCCTTATTAATACTGTAATTAAGATAATAGTCTGGGCTGTTGCGCTCCTTATACTTCTTGATAACATGGGAGTGCGTATATCGGGACTTGTTGCAGGGATGGGGATTGGCGGTGTGGCAATCGCATTCGCGGCACAGTCAATACTGAGAGATATATTCAATTACTTCACAATCTTCTTTGACCGTCCCTTTGAAATAGGTGATTTTCTTGTAATTGATAAATTTGCCGGTGTGGTTGAACATATAGGTATTAAGACAACACGACTCAGAAGTCTGGGAGGGGAGGAGCTGATATTTGCAAATACAGACCTTACAGGTTCAAGGGTCAGAAATTATAAAACCATGCAGGAGAGGCGTGTTGTCTTTGCCTTCGGGGTAACTTATAAGACACCTGTTCGCAAACTGGAGATGATCCCGGCGCTTATAAAACAAATAATTGAAAGTATTGAAGGCACAAGGTTTGACAGGGCTCATTTCCAGAAGTTCGGTGATTCAAGCCTTGATTTTGAAGTGGTATATTATGTTTTATCCGGTGAGTATAATACCTATATGGATATACAGCAGGATATTAATCTGAAAATCATGGAGGCCCTGAAAAAGCTGAAGGTCGAATTTGCGTATCCCACGAGGACACTCTTTATGGAAAAGGGGGGCTAACTTTTATTATCCTCTTTGAAGCGTTCAAATGCGATTTTTGCCGCTCCAAGTGCTGCGATCATGGGATGCTCTTTCACTGTGATTATTTTCACATTTTCCTTGAGCCCCTTCATCCCCCGCTCGTCTATTACCTCTTTCATCTTCGGTGATATCAGGTCCCAGGCCCTGGATAGCCCCCCTCCGATAATTATGGCTTCAGGATTGAAAATATTAATGAGGTTGGTTATCCCTACACCGAGGTAGGTGGCCACGTATTCAAGGCCTTCAAGGGCAAGGGGATCATTTTTTAAACCCTCCTCGTAGATGCGTCTGGCAGTAAGTTTACTCTTCTTTAATGATTTAAGAGGGGAGGAGGGAAATTTTTTCATTTTAAGTTTCACCTGTTTTACAAGAGCGGTTGCGGAGGCGTAGAGTTCAAAGCATCCCCTGTTTCCGCACTGGCATAGCGGGCCGCGGGGATCTATGCTCATATGCCCTATCTCCATGGAGCTCCCTGTCTGTCCGGTAAAGAGCTGGCCGTTCAAGACCGCTCCTCCTCCGATACCTGTGCCAAGGGTAATCATAATCCAGTTATTATATTTATCGCCTATTTTTTTCCACCATACGCCCGCGCATGCCGCGGTTGCGTCATTTTCAAGGTAAACCTTTATACCGGTGAGCTTTTCAACCTTTCTGCATAGCGGGTAGTATGACCATGAAGGGATATTCGGGGATATAATAACAGTCCCTTTGTTACGGTTAATCGAGCCTGCGGCACCTATACCTATTGCCCGGATATCACCTGCCGAAACTGAAGCTGTCAGGGCCAGTTCTTTAACCAGCCGGGCTATGGCTTCATCTATCTCTTTAGTGCCTGAAGGCGTAGGGGCCTCAATGGAACTGAGAATCTTCCCGCTGTTATCAGTAAGAACAGATTTTATATTCGTTCCGCCGATATCGAATCCCGCAAACATATCCGCCTCCTGCTTATTATATAATAACAATATTTATGGAAATTTAAAATTTCAATGTGCCGGTTATGCTCTGCCCGGAAATTTTGCTGAAAAGGTAAAAAGATAAGGAGCACCGAACGTTATCCAGAAGCCTATGAATGTAAAACATAATCCCCTGGATAAGACTCCTGCAGGAAGAATTTTTTTTGTCGCTATAAGCAGTATCGCGATTACCGCAAAACCTGCAGCCATTTTCACAGTATTATTAAGAAGGCCCGGTGAAGGAGTGTAATTCAGAAATTTTCTGTCAAGATGTATACCGGAAATAAAGCCCGCCGCAGCACCCGTTGTTCTGATTATATATGTATCAGGAAAAAATATGCATATTACAGCCATAACAGCAACAGTCAGTGCTGCTGATTTAATATTTCCCGTGATGTTAAGACCTGTCCATAATTTATCAGCTATAAAAACCCATATAGCGCCTGTAATGATTCCTCCTAAAACATCAGAAGGCCAGTGGACACCCAGATACAGCCTTGAAAGACCGACGAGTATTATAATAATCGTCCCGGCAACATATAATAGTTTTTTTCTGTAAATTTTCATCATGGCGAACCAGAAAAGCGCCGCACCCTGAGTATGCCCGCTGGGGAAAGAGTAACCGCTTGCCGTATGGGTTCTCATTGAAATTACATTTTCCCTCCCAATGGGCCTCGCAACCCGGAAGATGTTTTTTAACACGCCGTTTAGAACAGTCCCTGTTAAGAAGATGAATCCGGCTCTCCATCCCGCCTTTTTATCATAACACCAGATAAGAAAGCATGCTGCGGCTATGAAGAACCTCTGTTCCCCCCCCATTGTGATAAACTGGAAAAAATAATCAAAAAAAGAGCATTTAAATGATTGAAAAAAGAGGATGATTTCCATATTTATTATATAACTCCTGTGAAAGCAGTTCAGTTTTTTCAGATAGATTTATCTGTGAAAAGTATTTCTGTCAACAGTAAATAGATTGTTCTTAAAAGAAGTAATAAACCTTATTTATTTAGCTAAGTTAAAACGGATTTTTATTATCCCCCTTCTATTATGCGTAGGGGATATGCTGTAATCAGTTCCGGGCGGAATGGAGGTGAGCGCTATCAAGAGCAGAGTTGAACTTATAAATCCTGATAACGGGATCTATGCTGTGCGGGGTTACTGGCTTGGTCCCCTGCCGGCTATGTCATCTTACGCGTATATAGTTAATACCTGCCCGGAAAATGGTATTCTGGTGATAGATACATGTGGTTGCGGGAGCGGCAGAATAATTGCAGACGCGATTAAAGAAACTGGTCTGAGGCTTTCAGATGTCGCAGGCGTAGCTGTTACTCACTGGCATAAGGACCATACAGGGGGACTGGCGGAGTTTGTAACTCTTGTCACTGAAGCTGGTGCAGAAGATATAAAGATTTTCATGCATGAGAAGGATCTGGAAATATACCGTGGAGGTAAAGGAAGATTCATAAGGTTCCATCCCATTATAAAACTCCCCATATATCATTCACCGGGAAAAGTTCAGCCTGAAAACAATTGTGAATATATAGCACTTAATGATTGTGGCGAATTTAATCCACTCCTTCCATGGGGTATTGAATATATTCATGCACCGGGGCATACACCGGGCAATCTCTCTTTTTATCAGCCCGGGAGCGGCGCGCTTTTCAGCGGCAGCGGAATTCTCGTAGACGGGAAGGGTACAGCCGGTGTATCTCCAGTTTTTTACAACAGGGAGGAGCAGCTTGAGTCCGCCCGCAGGCTTATGAAAATGGATTTTAAATATCTTTATCCGGCGCATATGAAAGTAGTTAAAGAAGTGGTAACACGGGACAGAAGGGACTATATAGATGAAAGCCCTTCAATAATTCAAAAAATTAAAGGTTTTCTGCCGCTTTTTAATTGCCCCGGGGGGTGTGATGAAAGATAATTGTCAGGTTTTAATTATCATATATAATCCGGGAGTCATTAAATGTCTGAAACAGTGATTTCGTCCCTTATGCTTCTGATACTCGGCGTTTTTTTTCTATACAGAAATATCAGTTTCTACAGGGACGATGCAAAACTTACAAAGTACCTTGAAAACAGCAGAAAGGCAAAGATATGGGTTGCAAAACTTGGGATGGAAAAAACAGTCAGACTTTCAAAGAAATTTTTTCTTCCCCTGGGTATTCTTATTGCGGTTGTTCTGCTCACAGCTGGAATTTACGGCCTTATGATTCATTTTGGTATATTTTAGGAAATAATATATTTGAGTCAGGCGTTTTTTATTTTTAGTATTAGTCCATGTTTGTCATGCAGGTTTCTTATAGAGAATACGGGGTGCGTTCACGATGAACGCCTGTCAGATTTGGACAGGATCTCCGAATCAAGCTGACCATCTCATAGAATAACTTCAGGAATTTCACATATGAGATTCCGGTATTTGTCTGCGACAAAACCGGAATGACGGAGCCCTAATCATTTCGTGAAATGTTGTAATATACCGGGGCTTAAAATCCCCCCTCCGCCATTTGAATTTTTAATGGTTTAATTGCTTGATCTTTTACGGTACAGATTAAAGGTTTGTCCGGTCTGTTTTACAACGGGTAATTTTTTTGTAAAGGAACACCGGATGATAAGTTTTACAGGAGTAAGCAAGTCCTACGGGGGACAGGTACTCTTTGATGATATGAGTTTAAGCGTGAACAGGGGGGAAAGGCTTGGCCTTGTGGGGAGAAACGGCCACGGTAAGTCCACCCTTTTTCAGATGGCTCTGGGCAACGTCGAACCTGATTCGGGAATTGTTCAGGTCCCGAAAAACTATAAGATTGGCCACCTTGAACAGCACCTCCATTTTACAAAGCCCACAGTGATTGATGAATGTTCACTGGGCCTGCCTCCGGGTGAAGAATATGAAACATGGCGTGTTGAGAAAGTACTCTCAGGCCTGGGATTCACCGAAGATGACATGGAGCGACCACCGTCAGAATTCTCCGGAGGCTACCAGATACGGATGAACCTTGCTAAGCTCCTGGTTTCTGAGCCGGATATGCTTCTCCTTGATGAGCCGAATAACTACCTCGATATCGTCGCAATAAGGTGGCTGGAGGAGTTCCTCAGGGAATGGGATGGCGAGTGTATGCTTGTCACCCATGACAGGAGCTTCATGGACAGTGTTGTCACCCATACCGCAGCCATACACAGAACAAAGGCGCGTAAAATAGAAGGGGACACGGATAAACTCTATAACCTGATTAACCAGGAGGAGGAGATTTACGAAAAGACCCGCCTCAACGAGGAGAAGAAGCGTAAGCAGGAGGAGATATTCATCGCCAGGTTCAAGGCCAGGGCGAGTTTTGCCAGCAGAACACAATCCAGGGTAAAAAAACTTGAGAAGCAGGGGGAGATGAAAGCCCTTGAAAAGATAGAAGACCTGGACCTCTATTTTAACAGCGCCCGTTTCGCTGCGCAGAGAATGATGACAGTAAAGGATATCTCTTTTTCATACAGCGGCGAAGCTCCTTACCTTATTGAAAATTTTTCAATAGACGTGGGAAAGAGGGACAGGATCTGCATAATCGGGAAAAACGGCAAAGGTAAATCGACCCTTCTTAAACTTCTTGCAGGCCAGCTCGATCCTCTTGATGGTTCTATCTCAAGGCATCCTGCTCTGCAGCAGGGGTATTTCGGGCAGACCAATAAATTTGACCTCAATGACAGCAGAACAGTTCTTGAAGAGATAAGGAGCGCGGACAGGGAGTGCAATGATCAGAAAGCCCGCGCCATAGCCGGCGGGCTTATGTTTTCCGGTGATAACGCCCTGAAGAAAATAAAAGTCCTCTCCGGAGGGGAGAAGAGCAGGGTAGTGCTTGCAAAGATCCTTGTAACCCCGTGCCACCTGATATTTCTGGATGAGCCGACAAACCACCTCGACATGCAGTCCTGTGACTCGCTGATTGAGGCGATTGATGATTTCGAGGGATCTGTAATAATGGTAACCCACAATGAGATGCATCTCCGTGCTGTGGCGACAAAGCTTGTAATATTTGATGATAAAAGGATCCGTGTATATGAAGGCTCATATGATGATTTCCTTGAGAATGTCGGATGGGCAGATGAAGATTACTGAAATAATCATGATTAAAACGGCGGAAATGAATGAATTACAGTAAATGGATTCTCTTCAGCGGTATTGTTCTTCTGTCAGGTGGTGCTGCCGCAAGAGTAACCGGATCAGCAGCTGCACCTTTTCTCTTTTCTGCAGGAGGGGCCTGTAAACTCAGCTATATAATTATGGCAATAAAAACTGGGAGATACAGGCCAGGTTATGAAATTCTTTTTCTTGCATCAGGGCTTGCCATTCTCGCCTGCGGGATAATTTCCAGGCATTATCCCTCTGTTTCGGATTACTCTCTCCCTGTCATATCTTTTGCGGTTTCACTAAAGGTGATATTTGTAGTTCTGTTCATTAAAAAAGTAAGGGAATAGCTTTATTGCCGTCAAATGGGTTTTCAGGATTATATTTTTATCAGGTGTATAATGAAATTCCTCCATTTAATCATTATATTAAAATTAAATATTTTATTACGGGATTGTAAATGAGTCTTCTGAAGCTGGATATACATACAATTATTGTTATTCTTTTTTTCGGGAATTTCCTCGCCGTTGCTGTTCTTCTGGCATATAAAACGGGAAGGTCTCATGAACATTCATACAGGGAACTAATGGCCGGTAAACTTCTTCAGGGTTCTGCGTGGATACTTCTCGGGCTGCGCGGGAGTATTCCTGATCTTTTATCGGTAAATATCGGAAACACAATCCTCTTTGCCGGGTTCTCCCTTGAGGCTCTTGCTCTTATAACAGTGAGGATGCGGAGCAGGAGGTGGGAGAGCGTATACGCTGTCATAACATTTATCGGGATAACTGTTTTCTGGTTATTCGGTTCATCTGAATCGAATATACGGGTAGGTGTGGCATCATTTGTAACCATAACCTTTTACCTTCCTGCGTCAGTTGAATTGATCAGGACAGGCAGGAGTTCACGGGTAAGGTCTATTATCGGTTTCGTCTGTGGTTTATTCACACTGTTCCTGGTGTTCCGCACATGGTATGGTTTTTTCCCCAGGGGGGAGTTCGCTTTAATGACACCCGGCATTGTGCAGACACTTACTTTTCTTGCGCTATATTGTTTAATGCTTGTTGTGGGTATCGGTTTTCTCCTGATGCTGAAGGAACAGAATGACAGAATACTCTCTGAAAGTGAGGAGAAATACCGCACTCTTGTTGAAGAGGCAAATGAGGGTATCGTGATTATACAGGACAGAAAATTTCAGTTCGCTAATGACAGGATACTCAACATACTGGGAGTAAGTGAAGAAGAGCTTATAATGACATATTTCAAAGATTTTATACATCCCGATGATCGTCTAAAGGTAATTGAAAATTATGAAAAGCGTATGAAAGGGGAGGATGTACCGGGAAAGTATGATTTAAGACTCGTCAGGAGGGGAGGTGAGACGATCTGGGTAACAATGTCTGCTTCCATGATTAAACTGGGAGGGGCTCCGGCAATAATGAGCCTACTGACCGATATCACTGAGAGGAAGAACCTGGAAAGTGAGCGTGAAAAGATAATTTCCGAGCTTCAGAAAGCCCTTTCTGAAGTTAAAACCCTGAGCGGTCTTCTCCCTATATGCGCATCATGTAAAAAAATACGTGATGACAGCGGGTACTGGAACCAGATAGAAGTATATATAAAAAACCATTCAGATGCCGATTTTTCACATAGCTTATGTCCTGACTGTGCCAGAAAACTCTACCCCGGACTTCTTAATAATTCACCCGATGAATGAAAAGCGATATATTCCATGAATTTTTTTAGTGTCACCCGTGCTGGTTAATAGCAAAAAAAATATACAAATAAATATTTTTATAGACAGAAAAACTAATATTTAAAATATTAAGATATGCATAAGATTGACCTTCACTGTCATACAACCGCTTCTGACGGAATAAGGACCCCCTCCGGACTGATAGACTATGCAGTTGAGAACGGGGTAAATGTACTTGCAATAACTGATCATGATACAATTAACGGCCTTGAAGAAGCAATAAACTATACTTCAGGCAAAGATTTTCATTTTATCCCCGGGATTGAATTCAGCATTGCTTTCCACGGTGGCTCTTTTCACCTGGTGGGGCTCTTCATTAACCATTTATATGAGCCTATCCTGAAAAAAACCGCACACCTTCAGGAGGTTAGAGACAACAGGATATACAGGATTATAGACGATCTTTCATCCCATGGCATTTCCATACCTGTTGAAGAGGTGCAGAATGAAAGCAACGGCGGCGCAATGGGGCGGCCCCATGTGGCAAGAGTTCTTATAAAGCATGGTTATGCCTCTACATTAAATGAGATCTTCAGAAATTACCTTGTAAAAGGAAAGCCCGGATATGTGCCCAAGGAGAGGATAGAACTTGATGAGGCGATTTCCCTGATAAAAGGAGCGGGGGGAATACCGATTGTAGCACATCCCGTGTCTCTTAATTATAAGGATTTTAATGATTTTGAGGCAATGTTAAAGGGATTTATAGACGCCGGGGTTGAGGGCATTGAAGTCTACTCCTCAATGCACAGGCCTGTAGAGGTTGATTTTTTTATGGGATTAGTTAAAAAATACAACCTTGTGGCCTCCGGAGGCAGTGATTACCATGGTGACAAGGATGAAAAGATCGGATTTTATCTCCCCTCGAAGCCGATACCCTTTGAAATATACGAGCAGTTTCAAAAATAATCTTTTAAATTTATCGCTCTATTATAGCGGTTAACGATTTAATTAGTCTTCAATGTCATCTCCGCGCAGGCGGAGATCCATTAG
>DAIOFM010000095.1:0-14088 GCA_036745755.1 Spirochaetota bacterium
CCGACCTGTTTCTTCCCTATCTCCCTTGCGCCCGCGTTTGAGGTCATGATTATAATCACGTTCCTGAAATCCGCCTTCTTCCCCGTATTGTCAGTAAGGGTGGCGTAATCCATGACCTGCAGGAGTGTGTTGAAAATATCCTGGTGGGCCTTTTCGATCTCATCAAGAAGGAGTACCGAATACGGGGTTTTTCTTATTGCCTCGGTAAGGAGCCCCCCTTCATCGTAACCCACATATCCGGGAGGGGCACCCACAAGACGGGCAACCGTATGCCTCTCCTGGTATTCACTCATATCAAACCTGTGCAGTTCAACACCCAGGTTATATGCAAGCTGCCTTGCCAGTTCAGTCTTGCCCACACCGGTAGGCCCCACGAATAGCAGGGAAGCTATAGGCTTGTCAGGATTACCGAATCCAGCCCTGTTTCTTTTAATTGCGTCCACCACAAGGTCAATGGCACTCTCCTGGCCGAAGATCTCTTTTTTGAGTTCAACAGTGAGATCCTTCAACCTGTTCTTCTCAGTAGATGAAACACTCCTTTCAGGAAGCTTGGCGATTCTTGCCACAACTTTCTCAACGTCCCCTGTGCCTATCTCAACCACTCCCGCTTCAGGGGATTCCGGGGACCTGTAAATTTTTGCGTAGGCTCCGGCTTCGTCAATCACGTCAATTGCCTTGTCCGGAAGGTGCCTGTCGTTTATATATTTTGCCGAAAGCTCGGCAGCCGCTTTCAGCGCGTCATCTGTATATAGAACAGAGTGGTACTCCTCGTACCTGTCCTTTATCCCCTGAAGTATCTTTACCGTATCTTCAATTGTCGGTTCAGGAATCTCTATCTTCTGAAACCTGCGGGACAGGGCCCTGTCCTTATCAAAATATTTTTTATATTCTTCGTATGTTGTCGAGCCTATACACTTGATGCTCCCCGCTGAGAGTACAGGTTTCAGCATATTAGAGGCGTCCATTGAACCGCCTGACACCGCACCGGCACCAACGACCGTATGAATCTCATCAATGAAGAGAATAACGTCATCCATCTTCTTGAGTTCTGAAATGACACGCTTCATTCTCTCTTCAAAGTCACCCCGGAACTTTGTCCCCGCAAGGAGAGCCCCCATGTCGAGTGAGTATATCTTAAGATCCCTCAGCCCTTCCGGAACATCTCCGTCAGCGATTCTCTGCGCGAGCCCCTCTGTTATGGCAGTTTTCCCCACGCCCGGATCTCCTACGTGTACAGGGTTGTTCTTGTTTCTGCGGCACAGGACCTGTATAGTTCTTTCTATTATTTCCTCCCTGCCAATTAAGGGATCTATTTCACCATTCAGCGCTTTTTCTGTAAGCTCTGTGGTATATGCCTCTATTATCTTGTTGCCGCTCTTATCCTGTTCCTCTTTCAGATCTTCCTCGAGTATATCATCATAGGAATCTTCAGGGAAAACAGAAACCCCGTGAGATATAAACTTCAGCAGTTCATACCTGGAGATCCCCTCCTGGCTTAAGAAATAGGCAGCAAAGGACTCCTCCTCATCAAGGATCGAGACAAATACATCGCCAAGATCAAGCGTACTCTTCTGCGCTGATGCTGTATGCCATATGGCCCTCTCCATTACATTCTGAAAACCGGCAGACTGTCTCGGTTCATCGACCTCTGTCTCCTCCATCTTTGTCGTGAAAAACTCCTCTATATTCTTTTTGAGTGAACGGACATCCCCTCCGCTCCCCTCTATTATACTCCTCCCCTCTTCAAAATCAAGAGAAGCATAGAGGATATGCTCAGGAGTAAGATACTCATGCTTCTTATTTTTTGCCTCGCTAAACGCAGCCATGAGAACGTCGTTTAATACAGGGTTTAATTCCATAATCTGTCCTTTATTTTATCATGCTCTTTCATACGTACATCTAAGGGGAAACTCTTTCTCCTTAGCCATAAGATGCACTTCTTCGACTTTAGTTACCGCAATATCAAAGGTATACGTACCGCATATACCCGCACCCTTTTTATGAACATCAAGCATAACCTGCGTCGCCTTTGCCGCAGGCATATGAAACACTTTCATAAGGACCTCCACCACAAAATCCATTGTGGTATAATTGTCATTATGAAGGACAACCCGGAACATCTCCGGTTCTTTCACTTTCTCTTTCGATTCAAGCTTGACGCTTCCGTCACTGTAATCACCTGAACCAGCAGCCATTGCTGCACCTCCATTATCTGAATATAAATAATTTTCAGCAGCATTTCAAATCATACTGCCTAAACAGCCCCATTGCTCTCAGGGTATTATATATAAAATTCAGTATTTAAAATACTTTAATTTTCCCGTACCTTGCGATTGCCTTGATTAAAAAATAGCCGAAAGTAGGGAGTTCCTCCCCTTTTATAAGGTATATCCTCTTTATAATAAAAGCACAGGCGTACTGCTTCATGTCAAGGCTTTTGACGATCCTGAATATAGTACTGAAAGTCTGTTCAAAAAAGACAATAAATACCCTTGTAAGAAATTCATCAACATCGTCCTTCACTTCAGGGAAAAACCTGCTGAAAGGGATTTTTTTATCATTGTACAGAAAAATCTCGGTAAATTTTTTTATACCGAAATCCATCCCCAGCAGATAATAAACCAGTGTAATACACTTCTCCGTATTCTGATTCATTGATAAGGAACCGGGAAGGGCCCTGTAAACCTGAAAGAGCGAATCCACAAGGTTCTTCACCCCTTCCTCATCCCTGTCCATGGCGGTAATTCTTTCGCTTTTAAAAATTTCAGTTATAATAGTATCTATTCTTGCTCCATACTGCCTTCCGAATGGAGTCATGAGCAGCCTGTCAGAAAACTTTATACTGCTTTCATCGTTTCTTATATTCTCGACAGCTTTTGCCTCCAGGGCCTCCTCGGCCTCAACCTGCCTTGCCCTTACCTTTGCAGCAGCAATATCCTGAAAATAGTTAAGAACCTCTTTGACATTTGAATTTATCAGGAAAAGAGAAAGCCTATCAGCCCGTGTTATAAGGTTAAGGTTCCTTCTTGTATGGTCATCCTCATTGAAGAAATACTTCATGTATGTCCTGTCGTCCCACCAGTCTGTACGGTTCATAATTGTCAGGTAGGCGTCATGAAGAGAAGCGGCGACATATCCATGCTGGGCCTTATGCGAAATCGTTATATTTCCGGAACTTAAATCCTTATAGGTTTTTACATGCCCGTGAAGTTCATTTATCGGTATGGACATAGTAGTATTGCTTTTATTCATATTCATGTTATACTGCTGGACCTGGTGATTAAGCCTGTTTTCAAGAAGGGTCCTGAGGCTGATGTAGGATGATATGCCGCCCGGATTACCCGGATCTGAAAAAATGTTGGATATAAACTCCCCTTCAAGGTCTCTTTTCCCTTTCTGGGCAATAATATAAATTCTTGACAATGCCTGAATTTCAAGGAGTAGTTCGATTATAAGATTAGTCTGCGTACTGTTCAGGCTGTAATTGAAATTTATTATACCTGAAAGCTTCCCCTCTGTTATAACCTCAGCGTAATCTGTTAGTTTATTAAAAATCCTGCTTATTGTGTTATAATCGATAAAAGGAGTAATCCCTTTTATCTTTTCTGTTACCTCTTTATTAATAACAATCTCATCCATCAAAAATCCCCGTCTCAGTATATGAAAAAAAACATATGTATATTAAAAATAAAAATTCCAGAGTTTGTTTACTACATATTCATAACAAATAATATCCTGCTGCCTGTAATATAATCAAGCACTTCACAGGTAATCGGTTTTTTTATTTCAAACTCTGTGAAAATATATTCTTTCGTTATTTATTCCTTTTTTTAAACATTAAAACGTTTACGATTCCTGTTACCCGCAGATCTGAAACTATTCAATTATTTTATTTTTACATATGGATAAATATCTATTAATTATTGCTGTTTTTCCCATAAATACTGTATATAAAGTAATCAATAACGGTAATTATACCTGAATATTTATTTTAAATAATTATACACACCGGCAACCCCGAACGATAGTGATTATAGAGCCTCTATTATAAATTTGTTTTTGTAATAAAAGCCAGTATTTATTCCTTACCTTTTTATAATAAAAATGCACTATTACCCCCGCCGCCGAAATCGGCGGGGGTATATAATTACTACTTTTTACACTAAAATATATATTTAGAAATTATTACTGAATAAAAGCTGAATTATTACAGAAAAAATTTGAATTTTTTTGAATAATTTAGCATATTAAAATTTAATTGATTATCTTTATAATATAGATATAAAGGCAGTTATTCAATAATCAGAAAGAACAAAAACCAAATTTAGCAACCTGATATTTACGAATGAAACTGAGACTGCAAATAAATAAAACAGATTTTCCGGATCCGGGAGTCAGTAAAAATGATTAATATACTTGTTGTTGAAGACGACAAACCATCCGGCCTGATCCTTAAAAAGCTGCTTATCAAATCAGGATACAATGTCCTCGACACGGTAAGCACGGGAGAAGAGGCGCTAAACGTAATAAAAAAACAGAAAACAGACCTGGTACTTATGGATATTACACTCCCCGGAGCTATAGACGGGGTAGAGACTGCTGAACGTATTTACAAAGAAAACAATATACCGTTTATATATATTACTGCGGGTACAGACGGCCCGACTTTCGAAAGGGCAAAAAAATCTCTGCCGCTGAATTATATAGTAAAACCGTTCAATTCCCAGTCCCTCAGTTCATCCATTGAAATCGCTTTATTCAAATTTGACATGGAGAAAAAACTGAAGGAGAGTGAATCCCACAAGAAAAAGATCATCGAATCACTTCCCGATATTATTTTTTCGATTAAAAGAGACGGCTCCCCCTATTCTGAGCAGGATGTAAAGATTATGAAAAAAGTATGGCCCGGTGATATTGCGTCACAGGCCACACCTGCGATAGAAGAGGCGTTTAAAACAGATTCAGCCAAAAAGTATGAGTTCGGTCTGGACACGGATTCAGGAAAAAAATTCTATGAATCAATAATAATCTCCCTGGGAGCGGACTCCGCACTTATCTCTACAAGGGATATAACCGAGCTTAAAAAACATGAAGCTGATATTGAAGATCAGATGGTTCAGCTTGAAAAAGCAATTAATGACCGCACAGGCGAGCTTCAAAAACTCAACAAGTCCCTTATATATGAAATTGATAAAAGGAGCATGGTCGAAGAGGAGATTAAACTCTTTGTTGATGTGACTGAACAGAGCCCCAGGAGCCTTATAATTTTTGAAAGAACAGGGATCGTTAAATATGTAAATAAGGCATTCTCGAATATTTCAGGGTACAGCAAAGAGGAGCTGACAGGGCTCAGCGTAACCGAAACCCCTAACCCTATCATTCCCGAAGATTCAATGATAAAACAGTTCAGAGGGAATGAAACCTGGACAGGTGAAATCTATAATACGAATAAAAAAGGAGAACTCTATTACCTTAATGTTACAGTATCGAAGATACGAAACAAGGAGGGGAAAACAACCAACTTTGTAGTCACAGGGGATGATATAACAGAAAGAAAACGGGATGAACTTGAACTTGACAGGATGAAGCAGAGCCTCAGGGGAACAGCGGCAGACACGATAGACAAGGAGATGGACTGGCAGTCATGGAAAGAAAAGATGCTGGAAAGAAACATCTCCAGGACTGACAAATCAATATTCAGCAACATCAACAACAGCTTCACACAGGGGGCCGGATTCGGAACGCTGATAACGTTTATGGAGATGATGTCCAAATCATCAAATGTTGAGGATGACAAACGTATTGTAGAAGAATCCCTCTTTCAGGAGGCAATGAAAAACGTCAAAATTGCCCAGGATGCCTTTAAAATATTTGCGGGTATTGACTGGATTATATCCAATACTTTTGAACTGGAACTCAAAACAGTTAAGGATCTCTACACCATCCTGAAAGGCGTTATAAGTAAAAATTCAAAGTTTGCCCCGATCAATAAAAACCGGATAATAATAAATGAACTGCCACGGGGTATGAAAAATAAAAAGTTAAGAATAAACTCGCAGTATCTTGCCGAGGCAGTGTCGGAACTCATAATTAACGCGCTTAAGTTTTCAAGAAACGACACCAATGTTCTTGTAATGCTATACTCACAGAATTCAAATGTAAGGCTTTCTGTAATTAATGAGCCGATGAAAACCGGGGACGGTATTACAGGCATCCCCCCCGAATTTGAAAAGGTAATCTTTGAACCTTTTTACAGAATATCTAAACTGGTATTCGAAAAATATAACACTCTTGATTTTGGCATAGGGCTCACTTTCGTTGAAAAGGTAATATCAAGACACGGTGGTGAAATATTTGCTGAAAACATTCTTGATTACTCTGATATAAAGAAAGATCCTGTCACAAAAGTAAATCTCATGATATCTTTCCCAATCGCAAGGGATTAAAGGAGGAAACAATGCCATATGTTAACGTGAAAGTTGCCGGGCCTCTTACAAAAGAACAGAAATCAGCTCTTGCTGAAAAGATAACATCCGCACTTGAAGATATTGCAGGGAAAAATCCCAAAAGCACATACGTTGTATTTGAGGAAGTTGACAGGGAAAACTGGGCAGCCGGCGGCAAACTGCTTACGGAAAATTAGCATGCTGCTTTCAGTAAAGGAATTAAATAAGAGCTACAGGATTGCCGGAAAAAGGATCAGCATAATAAACAACCTTTCCATGGAAATTGACAGAGGCCGGATTGTCGCAATTACCGGTAAATCAGGCTGCGGAAAAACCTCTCTTCTTAATATTATAACAGGCATCTCAAAACCTGACAGAGGCGAGATACGGTTCAATGGCAGAAAACTCCATCTGAAATCGGATTTCCTTATGTCAAAAGTACGCAACAGGGACATAGGGCAGATATTCCAGACATTCAGGCTGCTTGAAGATGAGACTGTAATCTCTAATGTTCTCATGCCCGCAAGGATAAGGGGAAAAGCCGGAGGGAGGGTAAAGAGTTACGCACTGGATATTCTGGACAAGGCCGGCATATTTGAATTCAGAAATACAAAGGCGGGGCTGCTGTCGGGCGGCCAGAAGCAGCGTGTAGCCATAGCGCGGGCAATGGTAAACAGGCCTTCACTGATACTGGCAGACGAGCCCACTGCAAACCTTGATTCTGAAACCGCCATGGATATTTTCAGGCTCCTTGAGACACTGAAAAATGAAGGTAAGTCGATTATTATAGTCACCCACAGCGACTATATGCTGAAAATCGCCGATCATTCATACAGGATGGAGAATGGGACCCTCACAGAGATAAAAAAACCGCGAAGTGCCGCCGGTGTAAAAGCCGCAGCAAAGCGGAAAAAAAATGTCAGCGAAAAGAATAAAAAATGATAAACAGAATATACCTTATAATAAAAGAGCTTGGAGGAGGGAAATTCATTTCATTTATAGTTTTCTCTGTTATACTCCTTTCAGTGGTTGCTCTCCTTTCATTCTCCATACTTTCAGATAACTTCAATAATTACATAAATAAAAAATTCGCTTCAGCAATTCCCCCTGATGTAATCAAGGTAAAACCGGGGGAAAGTAAAAGCATTTTCCTTTTCTCAACAGGAAGCGGTAAAGAACTCAACGCAACGGCCATAAAAAGGATGTACAGGATTAAAGGTGTCGCGAAAGTTGACCCTGTAATGGCAGTAACGGTCCCTTCATCGGCAACAATCTACTTCTTCTCCTTCCAATACAGAACTGATCTAATCTGCGCAGGCGCAAGCTACAACTTTGTACGAAACGACCTTCGTTCACAGGAGATGAAGAGAGCGTGGAGGATGGGGACTCACGAAAGAGGGGTGCCCGTTCTGGTCCCGAAAACTCTTATAGATTCATATAATAACGGACTGGCAGCGGCAAACGGGCTCCCTGAAATTATACCGGCCAGACTTTCAGGCCTTAAGTTCAAACTTTCTTTCGGAAGATCAAGCGTGGCGGCATACGAAGGTGCATTTGACTCATCATCAGTTGTAGCCGGATATACTGACAAGGTAAATATAACAGGTCTTGTTATACCTATCAAAACAGCGCGTGAAATAAACAAAAAGTACGGAAAATCGGACCGTTACATGTTCGCACTGGTAAAAGTAAAGGACCACAAAAATATCGGTTATGTAAAATCCCAAATCAGGAAAATGGGGTATGTTATAGAAACCGGTGAAAGTCTTTCCGCGGAAATACTGAAACTGAGAAAAGCAGTCAATGCCTTTATACTTACAATGATGACACTTGTATCCGCACTTGCCGCACTTACTGTAGGCCTCTGCTCGGTTACGGCGGTATGGGGGAGGATTGACTACTACAGGATACTCCGTACTCTTGGCGCATCAAAATTCTTCATTGCGCTTACAATACTTGTCAAATTCGCTGTCATGGGTGCTCTCGCAACACTGGCCGGAATCTATATAGTTAACGGGATGAAAGAATATGCCGCTTCAATGATAACAATACCCGGCGTAAAACTTATACTTGATATCAGCAGAAGTTATATGCTATTCATAATTTCAGCAGGTACAATCATTCCTGTTGTCTCTTCACTCCCCGCAATAATCAGGATGTTCGCTGTCAAGCTTGACCGAAATTAATACCAGAGGAGACCATCTCGAAAGCTCTCTCAAAGGCGCGAGAGAATGCCCCATAAAAAAATCCGGCTATTGCCGGATTTTTTTATGATGACTTTTATCTGATAAATCAACCTGCTGAAATAGCGTCAGCGGGGCATACACTTTCACATGTTCCGCAATCGATACATGCATCGGGATCAATCTCATGAACATCTCCCTTCTCATGTATAGCATCTACCGGACACTCTGCCGCACAGGCGCCACAGTTTGTACATACGTCTTTATCAATTTTATATGCCATCTTTTCCTCCTGATGAGAGTTTATATTCCATAAAAAGAGTTCAGCAAAAAGCTAAAATTCTTAATTATAGGAGCAGACAACCTATTTCAAATGTTAAAAAAAATGTCAAGATTTAATAATAATTCCGGACAAAAAATACCTGAATTATTATTAAAGGGGTCAGAGCCTTTTCTTTTCGCCAAAAATACTACCAGGCAAAACCTGCAGTAAGACCTATGGCATAACCGTTATCCAGATAATATGAAGCAGGAACATCTATAAACACAGGACCTATACTTAAGCCCGCATTAGCAGTAAGTTTTGGCCTGAAACTGTCAGGCTCTATATCCTTTGTACTGGCATCTATTGTTATAGTCCCCTCCGCAGCCGCAGGGGCTGTAATCACTGCTGAACCATCACTATGTATAGTTAAATCTGTCTTCCCCCACGCATAATCAAATCCACCGCCAACACCGATATTTATGGTCCAGAAAAGTCTGAAAGATGTATATATTTCAAGAGGTATAACATATGTCGAAACATCCATCTCAAGATTAATAGATGGATCAATTAAAGCAGTGTAACCTCCGCTTATAACCTCAAAAGAATCAATTTCCTGAGAATAAACAATATTACTGTTTGAATAAATAAATCCACTTTCTATATTAAATCCGCGCCACAAAAGGGCCCTCGCAAGAATAGATTTAGTCCGGATAATCTGATAATCTACTAATACCCCTATTAAGCTTGAATTGTAATCTACCCTATAATCTGATTGATCTAATTCATAATTGAATTTACCGAATTTGAAAGACATATATAAGCCATCAATAATAAATCCGAGATTAATACCCATCTGACCAACAACCGGATTAAATCCTACTCCTGCATAAACATCCCCATTATCAATATCATCTGGTATATCTTCATAAAATGTCATGCTGTCATCAGGAGCCTGAACTGAAGCCATTGTCCCAACAGAGACAGCAAATAAATCATACCCCTGATAACCTCTCAATGTAGAAGCATGTGACGCATAAATACTGGCGTTTCCAAAACCTCGAGAAAAATCTGACATATCTGCATATTTATCAACCAGATTATGAACCTCAGCTTCAATCAGACTCTTTACAGCAGCATCAATCGCACCGCCGCTATCAAAAGTTACATCAACTGTAACTGCCGCAAATGAATTACTAATCGAATAGTATAAAATAATACCTATCAGCAATAATATATTTGTTATTCTCTTCATACCTTTCATTCCCCGAACACCGATATTGCAATTTACAGCTTAAAATTACCTTAAGCAAGAACTTTTTGCCAACACCAGTTTTTACTATACAATAATCCCATTATGTCAACTGATTACTTAGATTGTTACCAGCTGGCAGTTTCTCCTGATTATTATTTTATCGGAATTTTCACACCTCCGGTTAAGGAAGAAACTGGCGGGGTCAGAGCATATTCTCTTAATTATAATATGTAACAGCGAATTGCAGTAAAATTGTGATTTAATCATTCAAAACTGGCCATTAAAGCCTCTGACTTTCAAAAAATTCATACTGGATTCAAATAAGGCTCTGACCCCGATATCCCCGAGATAAAAAAGGAGGCCTGTAAAAAAGGCCTCCTTCTGCAAAAAGGGTCAGAGCCCCCTGCTTTTTATTAAAGATTTACTTTATAACAACCTCTTCACCTTTAATATCAATCTTCAGCGTCCCGCTATCCTTCAGGTCACCTGAAAGGAGCTTTACTGAAAGAGGATTGAGTATATGGGCCTGAATCGCACGTTTAAGGGGACGCGCTCCAAACTGAGGATCATACCCCTCCTTAACAAGAAAATCAAGAAAACGCTGCGTCATCTCAAGAGATATCCCGCGCTCCCTGAGCCTCACAGCAACATCGGCAAGCTGATTTTTCACTATGGAGCCTATATTCTCCCTGGTAAGAGGATTGAATATTATAGTCTCATCCACCCTGTTTAAAAATTCAGGCTTAAAGAACATCTTCAACTCCTGCTCAACACCAGCAAACCTCTCCTCTTCAGGTATGGAAGTGTCACTTATATACGAAGTCCCTATATTGGAAGTCATAATAATAAGAGTGTTTTTGAAATCCACCACGCGCCCCTTTGAGTCTGTGAGACGCCCCTCATCGAGAATCTGTAGGAAAATATTATACACATCGTGATGGGCCTTCTCAATCTCATCAAAGAGGATCACGCTGTAGGGCCTGCGGCGTACGGCCTCTGTAAGCTGCCCCCCCTCCTCATATCCCACGTATCCGGGAGGAGCACCGATAAGGCGGGCAACCGCATGCTTCTCCATATACTCCGACATATCTATACGCACAATGGCCTTCTCATCATTAAAAAGAAATTCCGCAACTGCCTTTGCTGTTTCTGTTTTACCCACACCTGTGGGCCCCAGGAATATAAATGTACCCATTGGCCTGTTCGGGTCCTGTATTCCTGAACGTGAACGGCGCACAGCGTTTGATATCGCCTCAATAGCCCTGCGTTGTCCGATAACACGTTTTTCAAGAAGCTCCTCCATTCGAAGGAGCTTCTCCTTCTCTCCCTCAAGCATTCGTGAAACCGGAATGCCTGTCCAGCGGGAAACCACTGCCGCTATTTCCTGATCAGTGACCTCCTCTTTCAGAAGAGATGTCTCTCCCTGCATTTCACGGGCACTTTTGTTGAGCTCCTCAATCTCCTTTTCAAGCTCAACGATCTTCCCGTAACGGATCTCCGCAACTCGGTTCAGGTCACCCTCACGCTCTGCACGCTGTTCCTCAACGCGATACTGCTCAATGGCCTCCTTCACGTTGCTGATCTTTTTTATGATCTCCTTCTCCTGCTGCCACTGTGCGACCAGCACGCTCTTCCTTTCGTTAAGATCAGCGAGCTCCTTCATGATCTTATCAAGTCTCTCCCCGGAGGCCTGGTCCTTCTCCTTCTTGAGGGCCTCGCTTTCGATCATCAGCTGCCTTATGCGCCTTTCAATCTCATCAATTTCAAGCGGCATCGAATCGATCTCCATCTTGATGATTGAGGCGGCTTCATCCACCAGGTCTATAGCTTTATCAGGAAGGAAACGCGCGGTTATATATCTGTCGGATAGCATCGCAGCTGCAACACACGCCGAGTCGGAGATTCGCACTCCGTGATGCACCTCATACTTCTCCTTCAGCCCCCTGAGTATCGCTATCGTGTCCTCAACGCTTGGCTCAGTCGTATAAACAGGCTGAAACCTCCTCTCAAGGGCCTTGTCCTTTTCAATATATTTCTGGTACTCGTTCAGGGTTGTCGCGCCGATTGTGCGCATCTCGCCACGCGCCAGCGCGGGCTTCAGCATATTGGAGGCGTCCACCCCTCCTTCCGCTGCCCCGGCACCTATAAGAGTGTGAAGCTCATCTATAAAAAGTATGATTTCACCGGCAGACTCCTCCACCTCCTCAATTACCGCCTTAAGGCGCTCCTCAAACTCACCGCGGAATTTCGCCCCCGCGATAATCGCACCCATGTCAAGTGCAATGAGCCTCTTGTTTTTAAGATTTTCCGGGACATCCCCTGCAACCATCCTCTGGGCCAGTCCCTCTACGATTGCTGTTTTACCGACACCCGGCTCACCTATCAGAACAGGATTATTCTTTGTACGGCGTGTCAGCACCTGCATTACACGGCGGATCTCCTCGTCACGTCCGATTACAGGATCAAGCTTGTTAAGCCGCGCGTAGTTTGTGAGATCGCGACTGTAACGGCTCAGCGCGTTGTACTTGTCCTCCGCATTTTCATCATCAGCCTTTTTACTTCCGCGAAGGTCCATTAGTACACGCAGTATATTATCCCGATTAAATCCGTAGGAGTTAAGGATCTGCTTTGCCTTTGGAGAATCCACTTCAGAAAGGGCAAGCACAAGGTGTTCAGTGCTGAGATACTGGTCTCCCAGTTTAACAGCATGGTTCCACGCCCCGTTAAGCACGTCTCTCCCCTTTGTAGAGAGTGCGCCCCCGCCCGGACCTCCTCCCACCTGACGCGGCATACTTTTTATATACTGGTCCAGCTCGCTCTTTATGTCACGGCACGGGGCCCCGAGCTTTTCCGCAATTGCTGTGAATATCCCTCCATCCTGCTCCATGAGAGCTTTAAGTATATGTTCAGGATGAATTTCAGGACTGTTGGCTTCAGTTGCTATGTTCTGGGCACCATTGATTACATCCTGCGCCCTCAGTGTAAGACGATCCATTCTCATAAATACATGTCTCCTCAATATGTAAATTAAGGGATTTTTAAGAAGATAAAAAGGTCAGAGTTATAAAGATTTTTATATTTTTAATTTTAAGTGTCAATATAAAAAGAAAGGTTACACCAAGATCCTTTACTCGAAAGATTATAATAAATGAAGCCAGTCTCTGATAAGACTGGCTTCATTTATTATAATTACCTGTTTATATTGATAAGATCATTTTTTCTTTATAAGTTCGTATTTTTTTTCCTCCGGATAGTTGAAAAGCCACAAACTGAACGGCAGTCCCGCAATTCCTATACAGAAAAGCCCTCCGCAACCGGCACCATAATTCAATTCCCCGTCAGACTTTTTTATTATGATATCAAAATCCTCATAATTATCTTTTACAAGCTTTACATTAAGTTCTGTCCAGAAGGGTCTTTGATCCTTATAAACGTATGGAGTATCTCCTTTGTATTCCTTGTCTATATAGACTTTCGCTCCTTCCGGTTCGGTACTGATTTTCATTGAGCTTGAACAGGCTGTCATCATTAACACCGTCAGAGTTAACAGAACTATAATTTTGTTATACATTTTATCACCCCTTAATTATTTAATTTTATAAAAATAAACAGCTAACAAATGTCAAGACAATTAGAAAAAAAGTGTATAATCTTGGAACACAACTCTAATAAGCAGCCCGGTTGTAATCCTGGAGAAAGTCCCCGCTCTGACCCGGAAAGTTATTAATTAAAAAACGCCGGGTGGGAGAGTCCGGCGTTTTGAATGGTACTGCGATGTTGGCTCAGACGTTTATTTAAGAAGCTGCAGCACTGTCTGCGATTTAGCGTTAGCCTGTGCAAGCATAGACGTAGCAGCCTGTGTAAGTATCTGGTACCTTGTAAAAGATGACATCTGCTCAGCCATGTCTGTATCACGGATACGGCTTTCAGAAGCCTGAACAT
>DAIOFM010000096.1:0-13838 GCA_036745755.1 Spirochaetota bacterium
TTCGAACCTGATTCCAAAAGAATGAGAATAAAATCACTTCATCCAGGCGTTTCACCTGAACTCGCTCAACTGGCTTCAGGTTTTGAATTAATGAAACCGGATGGTGAAATTCCTGTAACTCCGGTTCCTACTAAAGAGATAATTGATATACTTAGAAAGGAAGTTGACCCGAGGGGTGTATTCACTTCAATGCCAAGTTAATAGCGGCATTTAAAAGAGCAACTGTCTGAACAATAAAGCCCGGAAATTCCGGGCTTTATTGTTTTTGTATCAAATTTTTTATTATCTTTTTTATCTTTCATTAACATCAGTATATTCAAAGATTTCGTAATTTGGAGATATATAAGCAGGCCTTATAATCTTACCCTGTATAATCTGTTCAAGCCTGTGAGCAGACCATCCGGCAGTCCTTGCCATTGCAAAAATAGGGGTAAATAAAGCTTCGGGGATGCCCAGCAATTTATAAACAAGGCCGGAATAAAAATCAACATTAACACATACATAGTTTCCTTTACGTTCCATTACAAGTTCAGGGCCTATCTTTTCAACCTTCTCAAAGAGGTTAAAAAGCTCCAGCTTGTTATTCTTTGCTGCAAGGGTACGGGCATATTTCTTCAGGACTGCAGTTCGCGGATCAGAAATTGTATAAACAGCATGTCCCAGTCCGTAAATTTTACCGCTTCCGTCAGCAGCTTTTTTATCAAAAATTTTCTCAAGATATCTTCTGACCTGTTTTTCACTGTTCCAGTCTTTAATCTCTTTCTGACAATGCTTCATCATTGACATTACCGATTCATTCGCTCCACCATGAAACTGTCCGCTCAGTGATGCAACTCCCGCAGCAAGGGCCATATAGGTATTAGCCCCACTTGATGATACCGTTCTCACAGTAAAAGTGGAGTTATTCCCGCCTCCATGTTCAGCATGCATAACAAGACAGGAATCAAACATCAACGCATCCTCCCTGTCAGGTATCTGCCCTCGAAGCATATATAAAAAATTTTCCGCTACTGACAGATTCTCCCTTGTACGGGCGAGACGAAGGTCATCCCCCTTTCTGTATTTATAGACATTGTAGTTATTCGCAACGATAACAGGAGCTTTTGCTATTACATTCATGCATTGTTCACTTATTTTAGCAAAATCATTCGTATCAGGATCCTTGTCGCATCTGGAGAGGTGGGAAATGACACTGTGAAGGGCATACATCTGATTGAAATTTTCAACCTCCTCAATTATTATACGCCTTTCAATATTAGAAAGCTTTGCCCTCTTATGCATGGAATTGCTGAATTTATCAAGATCCGATTTATTAGGCAGAACATTGGTTAAAAGAAGATAAACAACCTCCTCAAATCCGAACCTTTTATTTTTTTCATTATAAGCAATTATATCATTAACATCATAACCGCAGTAATAAAGCCTCCCCTCCACTGGCTTTAATTTTTTCTTTGACGGATCAGAACTATCCTGAACCATTTCGTATCCTGTAACCCTCCCCTTCGTGGTTATACCCACAACAACACCTGAACCGTCAGGATTTCTCAAACCCAGCTTTATATCTTTATCACGGATAACCTCAGGTGAAATTTTATCATGCTGAAGGGTTAATTTTCCAATCTTTTCCAGTATCTGTTCCATGAAACCACCTTTTCAAATAGACCGTTATCTGTTTTATTAATAAAAACTATTTTTGTAAAATCTTCCTTAATAATAATGAAGCAAGGAAAGTAAACAGTTATTGAATTTAATAATTATGCGGCCTGAAAAAACAATTATATTAAAGCTTTATAAAATTCTTAAAAACCCGATACTATGTCAAGCAAATAATTCCGGCGTCTGAAGCTACAATAAACAGGTTTTAGGTTCACTGCTGAAATTAAAATCAGTCTACATGTGGGAGATCTATAAGGACTGCAGTCATGTCATCTTTCTGATATTCATGACTCCCTATGAAATCATAAACTGAATCGAATATACTGTTTACCACAAGCTGAGGAGGAAGATCACTCATTTCAAGGAGTTTCTGCTCAAGTCTCTTCTCGCCGTACTGAGAGTTGTCTGCCCTGTAGTCAAAAGCTTCTGTTATTCCATCAGTATAGAAAAATATCATATCACCCTGGTAAATTTCAAAACAGCATTCAGGGGTGTTAAAATATGCATCCCTGCTTATAAGATGCTTAACATCGCTTCCAAGAAGATAACCCTTATCCGGACTCCAGAATTCATATTCTGAATTAAGATTTATTATCTTCGGGCCGTCCGGCTCCCGCCGCACAACCATCGGAAAAAGCATACTTCTGTTATAGAACCTGAGTTTTATTCCCCTATCACCCTCTTCTATAAAAACAAAATTTGCAGATGCAAAGTCATTTGAACTGGACATGTCCATTATATCAGTAAATTTTCCTGAAATGTTACTTATAATCCGGGAATAATCCAGAAATCCTGTTCTGTCATATTCATTTTCAGCATCCTTTACAGCAAGTATAACAGCAGACCTGAGCCTTATAAGCGTAGTGTATGCCGGCAGGCCATGACCGCTGATATCTGAAAACACGAAAAGAAAACGGTTACCGGGAAGTTTCAGCAGATCAAAATAATCACCGGAAAGGATTGAACCGTATGCCCGTTGGAACCCTATCCCCACCATAAGATAGCTGTTACTGAAACTTCTAAAAAGCTCCCTTATAAGTTTCTTGTCCTTTTCACGAACATGATTTGCTTCCTGCCTGAAAATTTCATATTTCTGAATCTTAACGAGATGTTCATCCGTAAGATCTGCCAGGTCAACCCGGCGCTCATTTATTCTGTTATTCATTCTTTTCTGCTCCGGTAATAATTAATCAGGTTACCGGTTGATGAATCATGAGCCTGCTGCGAATCTGTTCCGGTAAATTCTTTCTGTATTCTTCCTGCCAGGACCTTACCCAGTTCTACTCCCCATTGATCAAAAGAAAAAATATTCCAGATAATACCCTGTGTAAAAATTTTATGTTCATACATCGCAATAAGTTTCCCCAGGTTTTCAGGAGTAAGCCTGTCTATCAGAATGGCATTAGAGGGCCTGTTCCCCTCAAATGTTTTAAACGGAACCAGTCTCTCCTCTACCCCGTCTGCCCTGACTTCTTCTGATGTTTTACCCATGGCAAATGCTTCCGCCTGCGCAATCATGTTGGAAATAAGAATGTCATGATGCACGGTATCACCATTCGGGGCCTTCACGAAACCTATAAGGTCAGCGGGAATTATCTGTGTCCCCTGGTGCATCAGCTGATAAAATGCATGCTGACCGTTTGTACCGGGCTCCCCCCAGATAACAGGGCCGGTACTGTAATCTACCTTTCTACCATCCCTTGTAACGGATTTACCGTTTGATTCCATATCCCCCTGCTGAAGATAGGCGGCAAACCTGTGAAGGTACTGTTCGTAAGGTAGTATAGCATACGTCCCTGAGTTGAAAAAATTATTATACCAGATACCCAGGAGTCCCATCATAACAGGTATGTTTTCACGGAAGGGTTTTGTCCTGAAATGGTTATCCATGTAATGAAACCCTTCCAGCATTTTTATGAAATTTTCGTACCCTATTGAAATCATTATAGATAGTCCAATCGCTGAAGTAAGAGAATAGCGCCCCCCTACCCAGTCCCAGAACTCGAACATATTTTCAGGATCAATCCCGAATTTCACCACCTCGCTCCTGTTTGTGGAAAGAGCCAGGAAATGCCTTGCAACAGCCTTTTCATCGCCAGAATGTTCAACAAGCCAATTCCTTGCTGATTTTGCGTTTGTCATTGTCTCCTGTGTAGTGAAGGTCTTTGATGCCACAATAAAAAGGGTCTCTTCCGGCTTTAGCCCATGAAGGGTTTCAATCAGATGGGAGCCGTCAACATTTGAGACAAAACGGACATTAATATCCCTTTTTGAATAATACCTGAGAGCCTCACAGACCATAACAGGGCCGAGATCCGAGCCTCCTATCCCAATGTTAATTATATTTTTTACAGGTTTACCTGAATATCCTTTCCATTTCCGGTCTCTTATCATATCAGAGGTCAAATGCATTTTTTCCAGAACACGTTCAACATCAGGCATAACATTTTTGCCATCTTCAAATACAGGATTTCCGCTTCTGTTCCTTAAAGCCGTATGAAGAACCGCCCTGTTCTCTGTTACATTTATCTTTTCACCGGTAAACATCGATTCAATTTCATCCCTGAGGCCGCATTTTTCCGCGAGTTCGACAAGGAGATTAACTGTTTCATCCGTTATTCTGTTCTTGGAATAATCAAAAAGAATTTCATTATCAGAAATAACCATCCTGCTCCCTCTATCAGGATCATCCCTGAAGAGTTCACGGAGATGAGTACTCCTCACTGACTCATAGTGTTCAGATAATTTTTCCCATTCATTCATTTCTGTCAGATAAACACGGTTTTTCATAAGGAACTCCGGAAAATTAGATTAGAATTATTTCATATTGTTAAAAAGATTTCAAGCATTAAACAGTAAAATTTAAATATAACAGAGCATATGCGCTTTTCTATCATACATAAAAAAACGAATCCTCCATAAATAGTATATGAATGTTTTGCAAAAAAATCAAAAATATGATTTTAGACTGGAAAAACGCCCTGTTAAACTTAAACTGTAAATGAAGGGCATATAAGATTTAAGCAGCAATTACTGCAGAGCGGGTTATTTTTACAGCAGTCTTTTCCATGAAGAACAATAAGAGCATGATATTCGTTATATTTTTCTGTATCCCCTTTAAACTCTTTTTCAAAAAGTTTACGGATCTTCTCATAATCATCCTTAATATCCAGAAACCCGAGCCTTGAAAATATTCTTTTTGTATAGGCATCTATTACAAAAATTTTCCTGCCCAGGCCATAAAGCAGAATTGAATCCGCTGTTTCAGGCCCAATCCCTTTTATACCAAGCATTTCCTCTCTTATCTTTTCTGTTTTCAGATTAATCAGTTTTTCAAAAGAGTACTCGAATTCCCTGAACCAGGTTAAAAAATTCTTAATCTTTTTTGTTTTCTGATTATAATAACCGGAAGAGATTATGCATTTAGCGATTCTATCATCCCTTGCCTGAAAAAGCGCTACCGGCTCCATCAGCCCGTTTTTTTTCAGTGCAAGGAGGGCTTTTTCAACATTCTTCCACGCAACATTCTGGGTAAGTATAGCTCCTATGGCAATCTCAAATATCTCCGCTTCATTCAGCGGTGCATTCCCCCCATACTCACTCAACCCGGTGTCAGCATTAAGAATAGGCCACCACCCCTGCTTACCGTAGGTTTTTCGTAATATTCTGTATATACCGTTAAGGTTTTCTGTCATGGAGTCACTGGAAGTCTTTTGGACTCCGGATGTTCCACAAGAATCACCCCATCCTCTTTATACTTTTTCAGCAGAAAATGAGTTGTAGTTGACTGAACACCTTTAATTGTAGCGAGTTTCTCGGAAACGAACTGGGCGACCTCACGAAGGGAAAGGCCGTCAACCTGAACAAGAAGGTCATATGCCCCTGAAATAAGAAACACCGTCGACACTTCAGGAAACCTGTATATAGATTCTGCCACAGCATCGAAACCGACCTTCCTTTCAGGAGTTACCTTAACTTCAATCAATGCCTTGACGTCATCCTGCCTCACCCTTTGCCAGTTAACATTCGCCCTGTAACCGAGGATAATCCTTTCATCCTCAAATTTCTTTATATACTCTTTGACCTCTTCTTCTGAGGAGTTAATCTGCTTAGCAATATCTGACGCATTCACCCTGCTGTTGTCGGATATAATTCTTAATATCTGTTCCCCTTTTTCATCCACTTTATACGGTTTCAAGCTTCACCTCCGCTTTCTTATTACTGATGACAGACGACTTTCAGTTACGGTTATACTCTTTCCCGATCATAGTCGAATCAATAAACCCGGTTATGATATCCTCAACTGTAAGATCATAACCGGCCTCTTCCCTCATCTTCGGGATCCTTACACTCTTTATATAATTTCTGCATTTATCGCAATAATACGCCCTGTAATCAGGAGCATCCTCGTATTCAAAAAAACCGAGAGTATCATGATCCGTATTGCCGCATATATGGCATTGCATCCTGGGGAAAGCCCATTCACATTCACAAAGGGAACAATGAAGGACTCTTTTATTCTCCCCTGATTCCACTATCTTACTGAAACCGGGCATATAGCCGCAATATGGGCAATTGCCCTTAAGCCAGTCCTCTTTATCCGGAACAGAAGGGGCCTCTTCCCTCCCCTTTACAAGAAAAGGTTTAAAAACATTATGAATCATGAAAAGGAGCTCCGGCAGATCGAGCCGCAACTCAGCTGCTTTATTTTCAAAATACTGGAAATCATGAAGAAGAAGTTTCACAACAGCTTCCCCGGCAAATTCATTAAACGCCTCTTTTAAAGACGAAAAGTCCATCCCGGGATTAACTCTGCTTACAATTTCTATTATATCACCGAGCAGCACTTCAAGCTGCCCGACAATTTCATCACTGAGCTTAATCTTTTCCTTTATCAGGTACGGAGGAAAATCTGTATTAACCGGAAGGAAATCGGTCATATTATCAGGAAATTTCTCATAAGCACTCTCCTGAGCATCGAAAAGTTTTTTATAAAAATCAAAAAGATCTTCAGGAAGGGATTTATGCTTATTTATGAATTCCCTCCTTTTCTCCATATTCAAGCTGTGTCTGTTCATCATATCCCCTTATTTAAATATATTATTTAATATATCCGACATCTCTTTCCCGGCCAAAACGGTTATAAAGGATTCAGCGCAAATTCAGAAATGCTGCACTGCCGTAATACTTTATTAAATGATACTACATCTTCATTAATTGAAGTGTTGTGTCAATTATTCTATATTAACCGGGAGGAAAAATTCCGTCTGCATAAAAAATGGGAAGGTCTCAGTTTTATATATAAAAGACCGGATATACCGGCCTTTTACCTTAAACCAATATTTTTACGTCAGTCTTATGAGTTATATGGCAGAAATAAACCTCACACTCTTGTCTTCAGGGTCTTCATACAATTTCACATTATCAAGAGGTGTTTCTATTTTACGCACACTTTTCTTTACATTAACAACACTTCCGGGGAAAATTCTTCCCTTAACAATAATGGCAGGTTCCTTTTCAAATTTGAGTTTCCCCTCTATCGCCCACGACTCTTCCAGAAGTTTCTGAAGCGAGGCATTAGCTTTCCCCAGATCATTAAGGAGCACAAGACAATTCTGTTTTTTTAACGAAGGGAGTATCTTGATATATTCTTTCGGGTTCTTGAAAATCTCCTCGCCGAACTGCATCTTGATTGTCGTGGTTATCTCATCGATCCTGTCCCTTGCAATTTTGATCTCGCCCCTTTTTCTTGCCAGTTCCTCTTCAACTGCAAAATTTCTCCCCACTGTAAGACTGGTATTGGTCTCTGTCTGGGTACCCACTATAGGGGACTTAATCTCATACAGCGCAACAAGTTTTCCGCCGATAATCTTGCCGTTTTTGCCTGTAACCTCTATTCTGTCGTACGACAGTATGTCGCAGTTAATTATAGAATCACTAACTATTACATTTTTGCCGGCCTCGACTTTCGCGTTCTGAATAAATTTAGCCGATACATTTCCTCCTGCGGCAAGTCTCGTTCCTTCCTTACCTACCACGCCCATCTTTACGGAAATATTCCCACCCGCGATCAGCTGGGCGTTATCGACATCGCCCTCTACTATAATATCAGTTTCCGCCTGAACCTTAAAACCGGATTTAACTGATCCCGTTACTCTCACCGCACCGTTAAACTGGATATTGCCGGAGTCAAGATCAACGTCTCCATTGATAACAGCAACAGGCATAACACTGACCTTGTTATTTGAAATATCAATGCATCCGTCGATACCTGACAGGAATATGGAATCATCAAAACCTGACTGAACAATATTATCCCCTTTTTTAAGTCCCCCTTTCTCCTCCCATTCCGCTAATGCCTTCTCCCCGAAAACATCATAACCATCTTCCGGTTTCACGCCCGGAATTCTTTTAAGTATCTCCTGGTTTTTCTGGACCTGAATAATTGAATCCTGTTCTTTATAATCAATACGGCCGTCAGAAAGGATTTTTCCCACCTTCTTCTCAAGGCTTAGCAGAGGTTCATAGTATTCATCATACCCGTTTACAGGGGCTTTCCCCTCTGCCACCACGATCCGGCCAAGCTGAGGATTTTCAACATCAAGCCCTGCCAGCTGCTTTTCAAACTTTTCCCTGTTTACCGGTGATACAATTTTCTCAACATGGAGAATATCATGGACCTCTTTATACGAAGGGAATGTTTTAAATTTTGTAGGATAAATATAGTAGTATGCAGAAATTTTGTCTTTAGAATACGCCAGCGGTGAAAGCAGAATCAATTTGCCCTCTTTTACAACCACAAAACCGTAATAAGAGGCTACATAGGCCTTCATTATATCATCGAATCTGATTCCTCTTCCTGTAGATATACTGCTGTAATCCCTTACATTATAATACTCATACCCCTTGTCCACCATTGAAGGTATTTCACTTTCATCATTAACGTCAACAATCCTTGCAACGATCTCGTTTTCTGATACAAAATTATTCCTTGAAGAAAGCACGGTCTTCACTTCACCAGCCGCGTTCTTCTTCTTTACAAGAATTGCAGATGCTCCGGGATCAAAATAATAAATAATTTTTTTCATAAAAGACCTTTTTATAAGGATAATATATATTTTCGGAAAATTAAAGAAATAAATCAAGGATTAATTACCGTCATATCAGGCCATTCCCCCTGCATGCTGTAAAACAGAAACACCCTCTGTGAAACGCTCACATATGGAAGCATTTCACAGAGGGTGCCCGCGAATTAACGCATAAACTTTTTATTTCAGAAGTAAACTATACAAGCCCCTTCTTAATCATAACTTCCGCAATCTGAATCGTGTTAAGGGCCGCGCCTTTTCTGATATTATCAGATACGACCCACATATTTATCCCGTTATCAATAGATTCATCTTCACGAATCCTTCCGACAAAGACATCATCCTTTCCTGCGGCATCTACAGCCATTGGATATTCATTATTTGCGGGATTATCGACCACAGTTATGCCGGGCTTTCCTTCAAGAAGTTTCTTCACATCAGCAGCAGTGAGTTTTTTCTCTGTCTCAATATTAACTGACTCTGAATGCCCGTAAATAACGGGTATACGAACAGCTGTTGCTGTAACCTTTATTGAGTCGTCGCCCATAATCTTCTTTGTCTCATTCACCATCTTCATCTCTTCCTTTGTGTATCCGTTTTCAAGGAATACATCAATATGTGGAAGAGCATTAAAAGCGATCTGATGGGGATATACGCTCACAGTTGACGCAGGCTTACCCTGCCCTACTTCAATAGCCTGGGTGTTGGTCTCATCAATAGCCTTAAGCCCTGTGCCTGATACAGCCTGGTACGTGCTGACAACTACCCGCTTTATTTTTGCAGCGTCATGTATATGTTTTAACGGAAGGACCATCTGTATCGTTGAGCAGTTGGGGTTTGCAACAATCCCCTTATGCCATTCGACATCGTCCGGGTTAACTTCAGGGACAACGAGAGGAACTTCCGGGTCCATCCTCCATGCCGAGCTGTTATCTATTACTATACATCCTGAATCAGCGGCTTTTCTGGCGATTTCAAGACTCACGTCGCCACCTGCTGAAAATAAGGCTATATCATACCCTTTGAAAGTATCATCTGAAGGTGCTTCAACTTTTACTTTTATATCACCGAACTGCACTTCTGAACCGACATTAACAAGATCTACAAACTTAATTTTTTCTATCGGGAACTTTCTCTGCAGCAGTATTTTCCTGAATTCAGAGCCCACTGCACCCAGTGCGCCAACAATCACAACATTGTACTTTTTCATACTTTATTCTCCTGAATCAAACTTAGAATTAAAAAATCCCGTACTTTAAAAGGATTAATTTTCAAAATATAACAGACTATCTGCCGGGTCTGATTTTTCTGGTCTCTTCAAGTTCCGGATTTTCCCTGTAGAAAATCGCTATATTACCAATCATGTCAACCAGATTCGCTCCGGTACTGTTGCTGACTTCGGACGCCAGTTCGTGCTTTTCATCCTTGAAATCAACAAATTTAACCTTTATAAGCTCATGATCTGTCAGAGCCCTGTCCACGGCCTTAACAAGGGCCTCCGTAAGTCCCTTCTGCCCGATCTGTACTACCGGTTTAAGGTGATGAGCCAGGGATTTAAGTTTTCTTTTCTGTCGTCCGTTCAATTCTGCCATAAAATCTCCAAAAAGAAATTAATCCAATTATGCAATGTGCGTCCCGTGATCAAGTTTTTTTTAATAATAGTTAAGGTTTATCAGTTACATTGCTGTTTATAAGTCAAATATACCGATTAACACGGAAAATTTTACTTATAACGCTCCGGCCACAGAGCTGCAAGCCTGTCACGGATCGCTTTCTCTCCGCCGTTTTCAGTGGGCTCATAAAACCTGGTGTTTTTTAGTTCAGCCGGGAGATACTCTTCTTTCACAAAACTCCCGTCGTAATCGTGCGGATACCTGTAATCTTTGCCGTACCCCATTTTCTTCATAAGGCCTGTTGGAGCGTTCCTGATGTGAAGCGGGATTTCAAAATCCCCGGACTGTGCTGCAGTTTTCGCCTGATTGATGGCCATATAAGAGGCATTGCTCTTCGGAGCTGACGCGAGGAAAACAGTGCACTGGGACAGGAGTATCTCAGACTCAGGCATGCCTATACTTTTAACTGCCGTGAGCGTGGATACAGCGAGGTTAAGAGCGGCCGGTGAGGCGTTCCCGATATCTTCTGAAGCAAGGATTACCAGTCTGCGTGCTATAAACTCGGGGTCCTCTCCTGCCAGTATCATCCTCGCCAGATAGTAAACAGCCGCGTCAGGATCTGAACCGCGAATAGACTTTATAAAAGCGGAGATTGTATCGTAATGCCTGTCCCCCTTCCTGTCATAATAGATCATCGTATTTTCGAAAGCTTCTTTCACGCGCTCATCAGTAATGAGCCCGTCCCCTGAGAGCATGTATGAGACTTCAAGAACATTGAGCATTCTCCTTGCATCACCATTCCCGAGCTGTACAAGTTTCTCCTTTACTCCCTCCTCAAACCGAATGTTTCCCTCCTTCAGAATCCTGTCCCTCTTCAGGGCATTATCAAGTATCAGGGAAAGGTCATCATCATTAAGTTTCTTCAGTTTCAGGACACGGGCACGTGACAAAAGCGGAGATATTACACTGAAGGAGGGGTTCTCGGTTGTAGCGCCTATAAGAACCATGTCTCCCGATTCAACAGCGCCAAGCACAGCGTCCTGCTGCGCCTTGTTGAACCTGTGGATCTCATCGAGAAAGAGAAGTGTCTGACGGCCGGCGCGCCTGTTTCTCTCGCCCTCCGCAATGACCTTCCGTACATCCGCCACACCGGAAGATACCGCACTGAGGTAATGCCAGTCAAGGCCGCAACCCTCTGCAATAATACCGGCAAGTGTGGTTTTCCCGGTACCGGGGTCCCCCCAGAGGATCATGGAAAAAGTACGCCCGGATTCTATCGCACTTCGGATAATCCGCCCTTTGCCGGTGATATGCTCCTGGCCGATATAATCATCCAGTGTAACCGGTCTGCAACGTTCGGCAAGGGGAGTTATGGCCTCCCCCTGGCTGAAAAGAGATGGTGTTCTCCCTACCATTTGTTCTCCCAGTCAACCGAGGCAGTTGTTCTCATCAGGAATACGAACGCGACAATACTTGCTATTGTAATAAGGAAACCGGTATGCTCCGGTATAAAAAACGCGACTGAAAACACCCACTGGAAAAGAAGTGACGCATAGAGAGTAATGCGAACAAGCTCACTCCCCTTTTTAATAAGATAAGCATAATAAACAACGATACCGGTTGACACTGCAAGTGACGCGACTATTGCCAGAATAATAGGCATATAACTTACCATGTATGAACCGAGAAGATAGAAAATAAAGTACCCGGTTATCATAAAGAGGTAGTGCATAGGATGGAGAGCGACCCCTCCTGCAGTACAGAAGATAACGATAAAGCCGGCAAAAAGGAATATCGCGATGGGCGAGTAATAAAAAAGCCTTGAAACAAGCTCTCCGTAGTTACCGGGGATTGAAAATTTAAGTGATATGTCCTGCCCTGTGACCAGGTTTGATGCCTTCCATGTATATTTTGTAAACTCGTTATCACCACCCTGAGAAGTCGGTATCATGGCTCCGTTGGGGATATCACACTCATCAAAATCTGTAAGCATCTCCACTTCAAGATTTTTAATCTCAAGCTTCCGGTTACCCATGGCATACTCAAACCTCCCTGTACCCTGGGCATTGTAGCTCACTTCAAAAGTTCTGGTTTCACCTTTACCGAGCATACCGATCCATTCAACTCCGTCAGAAAAATCAGGGTCATCTGTATACTCTTTTCCCTGGTATGACACTTTGAGATCGGTTATATTGCCCGCTCCCTGAGGGAGGAGAAAACTGAAAGTCAGCCTTTCACTGTTTTTATTTAAATTTTTTATTATATATTTTCCGTTAAAAGTAATGATATATCCGGGATATTTAAGGAGTCCCTTGGTCCTGATATTTGACTTTATTTTTGCAGATATCTTCTGATCAAAAATCCCCATGTTGTTTTCAATATCAGTGAGTAATCTCTCCATCTTACCTGTTTTTTTATTCTCATACTCCCTGTAGCCTTTTGTCAGATACGTAAGCTCAGGAAGACGCTGTGTGATGTCCCCTCCCCAGATCTCCTGGACCGATTTAAGGTTCGCCGAATAACTCCTGGTATGCCTTTCATCTATCCTGAAACCTATAGTCGCCGCAATAATACTGAAGACAATGGCGAAAATAAAGATAAGAGCATACTTCATTATCTTCTTAACAATATCAGGCCTCACCTGCAGCAGCCTTACTGATACCAGGATAAATGATGCCGCTATTATCGCAAATCCGAGAAATATAAGAGCCCCCGCTGTCATTAAAACCTCCTCCTTCACTATACAACGTATAGTATAAATTATTCAGAAAATGACCAGCCCCCCTGCGCCAGCACGTTTAATAATAACATAAATATGTCAATGGATCATCTTTAGCAAGATTTTTTCATTCGGAGGGGGAAAAAGACTATACATATACCGGGTCACTGAAATTAAAAAAGGCTGCTCCTTTCAGAACAGCCTTTTCCATGACAAGTATAAGAAAACCTTATTCCTTACCAGCTGCACGGCCTGACTTTTTAGCTCGAGAACTCTGAACCTGCATACGTCTCATCTTCTTGATTCTTCGTCTTTCAGCTTCTTCCTTCTTGCGCTTTTTCTCTTCACTCGGTTTTTCGTAGTATCTTCTTCTTTTGAGTTCCTTGAAGATACCCTCGAAAGCCATCTTTTTCTTGAGATTTTTAAACGCTTTCTCGATGTCGCCGTTTACTTCAACTTCAAGAGGACTTGTCATCTGTACATCACATCCTTTGTTTTAATTTTATATAACACTTACCGGCCGGTCTTTTTTGTCAATAAAAAACCGGATTCTATTCATTTATAGTAATTAATATCGCCGGAAAAACATTAAAAAACGGTATTTACCGATTATCAGTTTTACCTGAAATAAATTCTGATTAACGCATTTTACGGAATGATCAGGACTCCGTCATTCCGGTTTTGTCGCAGACAAATACCGGAGAGCGTTCACGATGAACGCCTGTCAGCATGGTACAGGATGTACTGAAAAAGCTGACTTCT
>DAIOFM010000097.1:0-13687 GCA_036745755.1 Spirochaetota bacterium
GCGTATCTAATTACAATTTAAAATATTCTTTTTATGATTTAGATAATGATGGTTATACTGAATTCTTTATTCAGAATCGACCAACATCATTAATTGCTATAAGTGAAAAAGGGAAGAAGAATATTTCACCTGGATGGGGTTTTGGAGGGATACTCCCAAGCAAACTTTTAGACAGTTATCTTGAAGTGAAAGATATTATTCCGGGAAAAGAATGTGAAATTATTAAACATTATCGGTATGCCAAAGATCAGCCAATGCGGGTGACAAAATTTAAATGGGATGGTCAGAAGTTTGTTGAGGGACCGGTTGAATAAAACGGCTTTATAAATGATCAGCATGTTCATTGAAAACTAAAAGTCTAAGTCTCTGTTGATGGAGCCGGTAGGATTCCAAAAAGCACCAAAAGATAAAGCTTTAACCTGCAAAGTTGATGCTCAGAGCATTAAAACCGGAGCTTCGAGGTACAAAGCCAGAGCCTGAAGCTTTGACGCCGGAGCTTTGAGGTGGAAATTCGAAGCTTTGAGCTCCGATTTCAGAGCTTTGAGGTGCAAGATTGAACCTTTGAGTTCAAACTTTGAACCATCTAGAGGGAATGCCGGAGCTTTAAGGTGGAAAGTTTCAGCAAATTATAATGAAATGGGAAAATTTCTGCCACACTGCGTGAGGGATGGAGGCGATATAAAACGGCCATGCTTCGATACAACGCGTTGCGTCACTCAGCAATCGGCCGTTTTATACAAGCCGAGAGCCCGACCCTGCTGAAGGTAAACGACCTCACCCCGGCCTTACGGCCACCCCTCTCCGCAGCGGAGAGGGGTTCTTAAAGGTACACATTGCAGGGGCGTATCGCGATACGCCCTTTTGGGTATAAAGCGGCCGGGGCACGCCCGAAAAAGATCAGAACCCCAGCTCTTCGCTTATCTCCTGCATGGCTGCAAGTGAAAGTGCGGCGAAGTCAGCAAGGGGTATCCCTATCTCTTCGCACTCAAGTATGTTTTCTCTTTTAACGGATGCGGCGAAGGCCTTCTCCTTCATCCTCTTTGTGATCGACTTCGGCTTTACGCTTGTCAGTTTCTTGTCAGGGTAGACAAGGGCTGTTGCGAATATGAGTCCCGTGATGGTCTCGCCTGCGGCAAGGGCGTGCTGGAATTTTGTGGTGCGCGGCAGCCCTGTTGCCTCCTCGTTGTGCATCTTTATCGCGTCTATTATTTCAGGGTCGTAGCCCTTTGCCTCAAGAATCTCCACCGCCTTCAGGCCGTGTGTTTTCATGTCAGCGTTGGTTATCTCCACATCTATGTCGTGAAGGAGCCCCGCTGTGCCCCACTTGCACTGGTCCTCGCCAAGCTTTTCAGCCAGCGCTTTCATCACGGCTTCTGATGCTATGGAGTGCGCTATCATCCTGTCATTTTTTACATATTCATTCAGCAGGTTTAAAGATTCTTCTCTCTGTGCAGACATTTAATTTTCCCCGTTCATAAAGTTCTCCGCCCCGTTCAGAGGCGGTTACAGGGTAAAAGCGTCTCTTTTTTATGCAAGGATTTTATCCCCCATCCGTACTTTAAAAAAAGTGTTGGGGGAGGAGGGGGCTACATCAGCCCTGAAAATTTATCTATTCCCACGATTACCATGAAGAGGTGGAATACCGCCCCTGCTATTATGAAGATATGAAAAATTTCGTGGAACCCGAAACGGTTGGGGATAGGATTCGGTTTTTTTATCATGTATATAATCCCTCCAACTGTATAGGCGATTCCCCCGGCAACGAGAAAGAACATGGCGTCCCCCGGCATGGTGTTAACCAGTCTTGCGATAGGGATTACCACGATCCATCCCATGATGAGATATATTGCAGTGCCTATGATCCGCGGCGCGTTTATGAAGAACAGTTTGAATATTATCCCTGAGAACACAAGTGACCACTGGGCTATGAGTATTCCCCACCTCATCCATCCGTCAAGGTAGAGATAGCACATGGGGGTGTATGTCCCTGCGATGAGGAGGAAGATGGCGGAGTGGTCGAGTTTCCTCCATACGCTTGTGTCGTTTTCTCCGCTCTTGCGGCAGTGGTAGAGAAAACTTGCTGTAAAGAGCATTACCGCGGATAGGCCGTAAATAAGGGAGACTATCTGCAGGTGCAGGTTTCCCCTGCTCATGTACATCAGTATGGCTGTGCCTGCTGCCATTACAGGTATGGCGCCGCCGTGGGTGTATGCTGATATTTTTTCACTTTTCGGTATTTTCATTGCAGTGCTCCATGAACTGTTATCTATCCTGAAAACAGCGGGTTTGCCGAAAAGGTTGCCGATTTTTGCAACCTTTGTGAAAAAAAATGGTTTATATTATTGTGTATGTATTTATGATACTTTGAAAACTGAAGAAGAGGTGTTTTATGCCTTCAACTGCGGCTCAGGTTATTGTCAGTATAATACCGATTGTCGGGATAGTTATGGGATGTACTGTTATATTTTTTTATCTGCTCTGGAATTACAGGCTGAAAAAGGAGATGATTCAGAAGGGTATATATTCAAGGACCCCTTTTGACATGGAGACCTTTTCCCTCCTGGCGGGGCTTATTCTTTTTATTCTGGGGCTTATCCTTGTTTTCTTTTTTCTTGTTAAGGACGGTTTCAGCTACGGGGTGCTGAGCGGTCTTATTCCCGCGGCTATTGGCTTTAGCCTTCTGATCTATGTGAGGATAATCTTCAAGATTAAATCGAATAATGAATAAAGACAACCTTTCAGATGAGCAGGCTGTCAGAAAGGTTCAGAAGGGGAGGAGCGAGTACTTCAGGTTTATAGTGGAGAGGTACAGCAGCCGGATTTTCAGCATAGGGATGAGGTTTTTTTTCAATAGCGAGGATTCGGCTGATTTTACCCAGGAGGTTTTTCTGAAAGCTTTCGATAAAATTGAATCCTACAGAGAGATTGCTCCTTTCAGGTTCTGGCTGGTGAAGCTTGCGTATAACCTGGGTATTAACATGAAGAAGAGCCTCCCTGCCGAGCATTCACCGGCAGAGTTCGTTGACGCCGTGTATACCGGCGAGTCCCCGGATGAGACTCACATGAACAATGAGCTCAGGGAGGTTCTTCTAAGTGAAATAAATAAACTTCCTGAAAGATACAGGATCTGCCTTGATTTCTATTTTTTCTTCGGCCTTAAGTACAGCGAGATCAGTGAGATCACGGGCTTTCCTGTTAACACGATTAAGTCGGATGTTTTCAGGGCGAAAAATATACTGAGGGACAGGCTCAGAGGTACCCTCGCGGAGGAATGCTATGAAATGTAATGATGCGGTAGAAAAATTCATGGAACTGGATGACTACAGGGATATCCCTTTTCTGCTTAGGCTCCATTTTCTTTTCTGCAGAAAGTGCAGGGGGGAGGTCGCTGCTATGACTGCGGCGCTTGATATCCTCTCTTCCGGTTCTCCCTATGCTGCGCCGCGCGGCCTGGCCGGTTCAATTATGAACTCGATTTTAAGGCAGAGCCTTTCCCATGCGGGAAAAATTTCAGGCGTGAAATGGGTATCAGCGGGTACAGTTATTTTCATGAGTATCCTGCTTATTAACTTCAGTGATTCATTTATCTGGCTTAAAGAACAGTTCGGGTCACTCTACACTCTTCCTCTCAGTATTGTTCTCGGCCTTGTCCTCACGGCATACCTTTCATTTGTCGTGGGGTGTAATTACGAGGCTGTTAAGAAATATTATACTGACCATTTTCATAAGTAGCGGCATGGAATAATCCGTTATTCCATGAATTGAATCTGTTTAATAAATACTTCAATACTCCATGCAGGAGGGGGTTCCCCTCCTGAAAAAGCCGTTATTCAGGAATTTTTTCCGGCCTGAAATTGTAATTGACCGGTAACAAATTCTTCTTTATATATGACATAATATCAACGTGCTTGACTTTTTTCAGGGTCAGGCTATATTGAATAACATAATAATCTGATTCGTGGTGCGAAAATGAGTAATTATGATGCCTATACAAAAATTCTGACAAAATCGGTTAATCATATATTTAAAAAATTTCTCGATGATGGCGGTGTTTCCGAGGTCTATGAATCCCAGGCGTCGGGAAAGGACCCGCAGGTGGCAATCGAGATAATGGGTACCCTTAAGGGTGAGCTTGTGATAAATATGCCCCAGAAGACCCTTACCCAGATTTCAAGGCATTTCATAGGGGACTCTAAAGCAAAGATCACAAAGAGTATAAGCGCCGATGTGGCAGGTGAACTGGCAAACCTGATTACAGGTACTTTTGCGAACCTCATGCAGTACGCTGAGCATGAACTTGTTCTCTCCCCGCCTGAATTCAACGATGACCCCATATCGATCAAGGCGCTTTACGATAACGTGAACATGTCTTTCTCCTCATCTTTCGGAGGGTTTGACATAGACTTTTACTACAGGGACAACTGACAGTTTATTCGAAATAGGTACATTCATACTTACCTGTTCTGACCAGAGTTTTTTTCTGCATGTCAAAATACATTTTTTCCGTATATCCTATTCCGTATTCCAGCCCTTCAAGTTCTTTCGGGCAGGATGGTCTTCTGTTTTTCTCCCTTATTGTGACTTTATCCTTGAAGCAGAGTCTCTTTCCTGACAGCTTAAGTTCTCCAACATAGATATGCCTGAAGAGCTGTTTACCTGTCTGCAGGTTAAATATCCTTACCTCTCTTATCTGGCCGGTGCCGTAATCTATTATTATGCAGTCATTGAATATCCCCTGGAAGAATCCCCCGTACTCTTTGCCGTATGTTAAGGTTTTGCCTGTTTTTCTGCTGTAAACTTTTATTCTATAGCCGTTGCTCTCTTCATGAGGAGAGACCTGTACATCAAAATCCTTATACCGGAATGCTGCTGAATCAGATGATTTAATAACAGTACAATCATCCGCACCCTTAATAAGGGGTTCTGTTTCCAGCAGTGAATCAGCATATACCCCTCCTTTGAAGAACAGAATACCTGCTGCAAGGGATAAAACAACAGTGAGAACTGAAATTTTTTTCATAATACTCTCCTCTTTTCTGCCTCTGCGGATAAATCTGCTATAACAGTGACAATTCACGGCGGTAAAAGTTCTACTTTTTAATTAATAAATTTAAGAATTTTTAAATGAAAGATATTAATTATTTGAGTTAGGCGTTTTATTATTAACATTTATCATATTAATCGGTCATTGCGAGGAGCTTAAGCGACGAAGCAATCTGTTCCGGATAGAAAATATTCAGTATTAACCGGTATTGTTTCCAGCCTTAACAGATTGCCACACTCCCTCCGGTCGTTCGCAATGACATAGTTTCAAATAATTATGATATTTAAACCAATACTCTTATCATCAATATTGAATTTCGCCTAACTCAAGTATATTATATACCCCGCCGCCGATGGCGGCGGGGTATATATAGCATTTTTTATCTGGAATAAATTCAGGAATAAATACTGACTTTTTTTGCTGAAACATACACATGTAAATTATTGTATGATATTTAAAAAAAGAGAACCTCTGCAGGGTAAAATCTGTCAGAGAATTATAAAAAATTTAAGAGGAATATTTTATGCCAAAACTTATATCTCTTCTGCTGGTAATATCTGTTTTATTTTCTGCTGCATCATGCGGTAGCAGTTCATCGATGGAGAAATTTTCGATGAAGTTTAATACTATACAGGATTTTGAAAAATGGCTTAATGAAAACGGGCACGATGCGAAACTTGGAAGAGTATATAGAGCGAAAAATACGGATCTCTGGGTTCTGGACAGGGAGGGCGGTGAGTTTATTATTGATGGTGAAGAAACTATATGCGGGCTCTTCGATTCAGAAAAGACATGGGACTATTATCCCAAATTCATTAAAGACCTTGGCGAAGCGGGAAATTCACCAAAGGAACCTGTTATTACAACATATTACAACGTAAGGTGCATGACTGCCAGGGAAAAGAAAAAGTAGAAAAAATAAGCTTATAAAGAGTGAGGGGCCCGGGATTTTTTAATTATAACGGAGGGGATTATTCAAAAACCCAGAACTCCCCGTTGTATTTGACTGTGACCTCACCCGGGCCGTTCATATCTGAATAGCTGAATATTACCGAAGGCCTGTGTGCCTGTAAGAATTCCTTCGCCTCACTGTCGGAAATAATTTCAAATGCCCACCATACTGCCATTTCAGCAACGAATTCGTTGATCTTTCCTGTCCACCCGAAGAGACCCTCTGAAGAAAGGGGAGGTATCCCCGAATCTGTGGGGGGCACTGTAATCATTGTAAACTCATCTTTTCTGAAAAAGTTTGCCCCGCCAGTGGCTTTAAGAAGGCCTATCCTCCTTATGCTCATCTCCCAGGGGCTTATGCATTCACCTTCGCGGCTCAGCCCGAAGGGGGATCGCTTGAAAGGGTTATCTTTCAGTTCGCTGTCTATTCGGGCGGCAAAATCGTCAAGGCGTTTCAGGGGGAAATCGCTTTTTTTCATAATCACATGATTACTGCTGTTAAGGGGATATGCAAGAATAAAAAGAGATGCAACGGATTAAAATATTCAGGGAATACCGGAAATCCGGTTGATACCGGTTACTAATTCCTGACCGTAACCTTCCGGTACAACAGAAATTGAAGCCGGCAGCCTGTCTGTTTGTTAAATTTTTCTGATAAGGGGAACCGGATTTTTGTTGAAAAAGAGGGGTACGGCAATATCATTTAGTAAGATACTGACATTATAATAAAACTGTTCCTTTTCAGGTATAGTTAACAGGCGGGGGATAAATGGGTAATCGTACTGTATTTCAGAGGATTTTCGGTATATCGGCTTCAAAGGTCGCTTCTTCTGACAGCTGGTCTTTTGACGGGAGCGTTCTCAGGATAGATCCGGGCAGACTTCCGGAAATATCTGCGTCGGGAGGCGGTGTCAGGATTGAAGGTAAGGGGCTTCCGGACAGGTTTCTTCTTCTGCACGGGAGGGATGGTGATTATCATCTGTTCAGCAACAGGTGCAGGCATGGAGGAAGAAGGCTTGATCCTGACGGAGACGGCCTGCAGTGCTGCAGTCTTGGAAAATCCGCGTATGATATAAACGGTACGGTCAGGTCCGGCCCTGCGAAAAAGAACCTGAAAAAATATGCAATAAGGAGAGAGAATAATTATATTATTGCAGAGGTATAATGTTAAGTAATTTGCGTTAAGCAAAGCTTGTCCGCCACTCCTGCTGAGTCGGTAATGGCGAGGATCGGTTTTGATTGTTAAAGCACATATAAATATATTTTAAACGAAGGAGTAAAGTTGATGAAAGTGGTATATTTTTTAACAGCGGCGGTACTTGTTTTTTCCGCTACAGGGATTTACGCTCAATGTATTGAAGGTGACTGTGCCAACGGTAAGGGGAAATATAAGTTTACCAACAGGGCTGTTTATGAAGGTGAATTCAAAGATTCGAAGATGACAGGTAAGGGTATATATACTGACCAGAAGGGCGATAAGTACGAGGGTGAATTCGATAACGGTAAACTGAACGGTGCAGGGAAAGTTATATATAAAAGCGGGGATATTGCTGAAGGGCATTATAAAAACAACCTGCTGGATGGATATGGAACTGTTGTGTCCATAAACGGTGACAGGTACAGCGGGGAGTTTAAAAAAGGTAAAAAGGACGGCAAGGGTGAATTTATATACGTTTCAGGTGAGAAGTATACAGGCGACTTTGAAGATGATGCTTTTAATGGTCAGGGCCTGCTGAAATATACAAATGGAAGTATATACAAAGGGACTTTTGATAACGGGAAACCGAATGGAGAGGGGACTTTTACTGATCCCAATGGGGATATCTTTACAGGGAAATTTAAAAACGGCAGGATAAACGGAAAAGGTAAGGCCCAGTTTAAAAACGGGGCGCACTACGAGGGTAATTTTGTCAACAGTTCAATGAGCGGGGATGGTTCATATACTGATGAAAAGGGGAACTGCTATGTCGGTGATTTTAAAAACGGTAAACTGAACGGTAAAGGGAAGGTCACTTTCGTTAACGGTGAAGTTTTTGAAGGTAATTTCGTGAATGATCTCCTTAACGGAAAAGGAAAGCATAAATCAAAAAGCGGCGCTTCTTATGAAGGGACTTTTAAAAAGGGTAGATATGAAGGTAATGGGACTTATCTCCTTCCCAACGGCATAAAATATATCGGCGGTTTTAAAAACGGGGTTTTTCACGGTAACGGCACTGTTTACAGGCCTGACGGGACTGTTGACAGAAAGGGTAAATTCGTTAAAGGGAAATTCCAGGGTAAGTAATGGCACTTCATGTAATACCTGTCAGAACAGGGAAAAGGGAGGAGTTGATCGATATAACGGGTGAAGTTGTATCAGCTGTAAAAAAATCGGGCGTGAAGGATGGCATCTGCTATATCTTTACGCCTCATACAACTGCCGCAATTACGATTAATGAAAACGCTGATCCTGATGTTAAAAGTGACATTATAAGGGGGCTCGATCACCTTCATTTCGATGCAGTTAAATTTGATCATATTGAAGGTAATTCATCCGCTCATATAAAATCGTCACTTTTCGGCTGTTCGGAATTTGTCATTGTGGAGGGTGGAGAGCTGAAGCTCGGCACATGGCAGGGGATATATTTCTGCGAATTTGACGGTCCCAGGTCGCGTCAGGTCTATGTAACAGTAAAGTAGACTACTCCTCGAAGAGCGCCTGCTGCTCCTCCTCAATGGAGGAGCTGAATTTTATTCCCAGGTGTCTGTATGCTGCCATGGTGGCCATCCTCCCCCTGGGTGTCCTTTTAAGAAGTCCGCTCTGAACAAGAAACGGCTCATAGTAATCTTCAAGTGTGTCCGGCTCCTCCCCTACTGAAATGGCGATTGTTTTAATCCCCACAGGGCCTCCGCTGTATTTTTCAATAATGGAGTGGAGAATCCGCCTGTCCATTTCATCAAGTCCCATTTCATCTATGTCGAGCCTTTCAAGGGCGTACCTTGTTGTGTCAAGGTCTACACGGTCCTTTTTTTTAACAACCGAGAAGTCTGTGACTCTCCGCACAATCCTGTTTACAATCCTGGGCGTTCTCCTGGAGCGCTTCGCTATTTCAAGGGCCGCATCCTCATCCATCCCTATGCCCATTATTCCAGCCGTGCGCAGGGCAATTGTTTTAAGCTCTTCAGGTTCGTAATAGTTCAGACGGAGGGGAATTCCGAACCTGTCGCGAAGGGCGGACGTAAGAAGCCCGGTCCTTGTTGTTGCTCCCACAAGGGTAAATGGCGAAAGGTTTAATTTTATGCTTTTCGCTCCTACCCCCTGTCCTATGATTATATCAATCGACCTGTCCTCCATGGCAGGGTAGAGAATCTCCTCTATGGCGGGCGACAGCCTGTGTATTTCGTCAATGAAGAGCACGTCATTCTCTTCAAGGCCTGTAAGTATGGAAGCAAGGTCTCCGGCCTTGTCTATTATCGGCGCGGATGTTGCTTTCAGGTTCACACCGAGTTCCTGCGCTATTATGAAAGCAAGGGTGGTCTTCCCCAGGCCCGGAGGGCCCGACAACAGGATATGATCAAGGGATTTTTTTCTCATCCTTGCTGATTCTATAAAGACCTGAAGGTTTTCAGTTATCTTTTTCTGCCCTACGAATTCATTCAGGGTGGCGGGGCGGAGGGATAAATCCTGATCAGCATCCTCGCCCGGAATTTTTGAGGTATCAAGAAGTCTTGTAAATTGATCCATTTTAAATCAGGGTAGAGTATAGTTTTTAAGAGTTTTAAGTATAGAATCAGCTGTTTTAAGGGAGAGCAGTTTCTCTCTTAACTCAATATCACTCATCATCTTGGCTATATTTGCCAGTGTCTTTATATGCTGTGTAAGTTTATCTTTAGGGACGATCAGCAGTATTACAATCTTTACCGGTTCATTGTCAATTGCTTCGAAGTTTATACCCTTGGGTGTCAGAGCCATGACTGTTATGATTTCACTCACCTTTGTTGTTGAGCAATGGGGTATCGCAACACCGTTTCCTATTCCGGTGCTCATCGATTTTTCCCTTTCAATAAGGGCATTTTTTATGGCTTCAGAGTCTTCGGCCAGTATGTCCTTATTTTTCGCGGCAAGGTCAACCATCTCTTCAATCATCTCCCACCTGTTCTTTGCCGTGGGTTTTACGAGGATGTTGTTCTTTCTTAAACTATCAAGCAGGCTCATTTCACCATATCTGACTTATGTAGTTTTTCAGGTCAAGACAATAAAATTTATCGGCGAATCCTGAATTTTGTAAATAGTATGGATAATTGAATATTAGTCAAGTCTATATTGCAGGTTAAAGGGAGTATTTATTTTACAGATTATAAGAAAACAGCCGGCTCTTTTCAGGTTATCCTGTTCTTTAGCAGCATCCGTTATAAAAATTGGTTGACTGATAGGAAAATCAGGTTTTATCGTAATATACTATTAAGCTGATGAGGGGTTAATTATGATCAACCTTGAAGAGAGAGGGAACGGACTTTTTGTAATTAAAATCGTTATGAGTGAGGTACATACCCTTGATGTACCGGATCTTAAAGAGAAGATCCAGCATGCCATTGTGGAAAGAGGAATAAAAAAGATGGTTCTGGACCTTTCGGATGTGAAGTTGATAACAAGTACAGGTATAGGAATTTTTCTTAATATAAACCAGATCCTGAAGTCACAGCTTAACCTTGCATGCCCGAATGATGACGTTAAAAAGGTACTTGAGCTGACCAAAGTAACGTCTGTTATTAAGCTTTATAAGACAGTTGATGATGCAATAAACAGCTTCAGTTAAGCTGTATCAGTTCCCTTTTCTCTTCTTCTAGATCAGGAGAGAAAAGGATTCATCTTCTTTTCCCGGCCTACAGTAGTTTCAGGGCCGTGACCGGATAGCACTCTGGTAGAATCAGGCAGAATAAGAATTTTTGATCTTATTGAATTAATCAGTTCCTCGTAGTTCCCTCCCGGAAGGTCTGTCCTTCCTATAGAGAAATTAAAGAGAGTGTCTCCTGAAAAAATTACATCATCTATGATAATCGAAACAGATCCCTTTGAATGGCCCGGTGTATGTACAAGACCAAGTTTCATTCCCGCAATCTCTATATCTCCTGATGACGGGAGGTTCCGGTCAGCAATTATTTCTCCGGGGTCAGGAACACCAAACATCCTTGCCTGCATCTGCACAGTCTGTATAAGCTCCGTATCCATATCATTCACATAGAAAGGAACTTTAAATTTCTTTTTTACCGTATTTACGCCGTCAATATGATCAATATGCCCGTGGGTCGCCACTATTGCTTCCAGTTCAAGTTTTTCAGATTCAATTTTAACGAGTATCGGATTGATCCCTGAGCCGGGGTCGATGATAAACGCCTTTTTTCCGTTAACAACGAGGTATGAATTGACCATAAATGGTCCGTTTGCAAGTGTGAATATCTCCATATTATCTCCGGATGAATAATTTCATAAAAGTATTTATGAGGCCTTCAGGCTGCTGTCAATATTTTTATAAAAATTAGGTTAGGTTGCTCTGACCCTTTTGCTTTGTTTTCAGGCAGGAGCAAGTTCAGGCACAAAAAAATTAAGGCTCTGACCCCGAAATTTTTAACATTTTGCGCTCCGAAGCTCGTTTTAATTTCAGAATCTGTTATTAATTATGGAGGATAAAATGCCAAGGCCGTTGAGAACTATTGCACAGGGAGTAACTTATCACTGTTATACAAGATGCCGCGGAAAGAGGAATCTGCTGAAAAGCAGATATGGGAAGAGACACTTCATCGAATCAGTCCAGATATGCCAGGAAAAATATCATTTTGAACTCATAGCGGCGGAAATTGTTGCTAACCATATACATCTTGTAATAAAAACTTTAGAGAACAGCGAGACGATTTCACTGATAATGCAATTTATCAAGGCACGTATGGCAGAGAAATACAACCGTGCAACAGGTGAAACCGGGCCGTTCTGGAACGAGAGATTCGGCTCTACGATAATCGAGGAATCTGACAATCCTGAAGATTATCTTTTGTGGTTATTGTGGTATATAGGGTATAATCCTGTACGAAAAGGACTTTCCCGTGATCCGCGGGAAAATGAGATCGGTTTTATAAACTGCTATCTCAATGAAAATTTTGTATTACCACTCCGGTTTACTTTGCATGAATTTTTTGTAAGGCTGGGGGAAAACTTTAGGGAACGTGCTGATAAATTTTTATGTTATGAGGATGCGTATCGAAAGAGGCTTTCTTTATGGATTTAAGGATATGGGGTCAGAGCCCTTTTTTCAAAAAAAAAAGCCGTTTTCACGGCTTTTCAGTGTATTCAATTAAGGAGGTTTTATGAGCAATAAGTTCACATTTTTATTCTGCTTCACACGGCTCATCTGTATCGTTGTTTCTTGCCATTTCCGGATGAGGTGCACTTAGACATTTATCCAGTGTCTGTTTTACTTTTTTTTGTTTTATATTATTATCCTTTTTACCAGTTGTTGTTTTCATTTTGTTACCCCTTTTTAATAAGTATACATCTAATATATAAGTATTTTAATAAATAGTCAAATTCTGAATTAACATTTTTTGTTTTTTTTTAAAAAAAATAAGAGTTTATGAGCATATTCCGGAATGTATTCAGTTATATACCCCCGTCGCCGGAGGCGGCGGGGGTAATAGAGCATTTTTTACCCGAAATAAGTTAAGCATGAAGAACTGAAGATACTTACTTAATACTCTTCATGAATGGTTTCTTAATTTCAGTTCCATTGGGTGCGGATTAAGATAGTATTGTGTTTTAAGGTATTTTTCATTATATTTTTTTACATAGTGATTCATCAGGGTAACAGGCACAATCAGGGGTATGAACCCTTTCCTGTACTGTTCAATAAGCTCCAGGGCCTCGGCTTTCTCCTCTCCTGTCAGAAATTTTTTAAAGTAGCCCAGGATATGCTGCAGCACGTTGCAGTTTTTACTTACAGTGGCGGTTTTCTTCATCCCCTCCATTAATGTGAGAAAATAACTCTTTTCATTGTCAGGAAGGTTTGTTTTTGTAGCGGATGCCGCAATTTTTCCGCATTCCCTGTAATGCACATTTGAATGTGCCATAAGGAGGAGTTTATGGGAGGAGTGGAACTGCAGCAGATCATGAACAGAATGTGTCCCCCGGGTCAGAGCCTGCCACCGTTTGTACGCGAAAACCCTTTCTATGAAGTTTTCACGAAGAGAGGGATCATGAAGCCGTCCTTCATCTTCAACAGGGATGAGAGGAAATTTTTCCATGAACATTGCGGCAAACATCCCTCTGCCGTTTTTAGCCGGAGTTCCCCCCTTTTCAGGATATACCTTTATCCTCTCCATCCCGCTTGAAGGAGATTTTGCCTTGAAAATGAATCCGCAGAGATCTCTACCCGCCAGTTCTTTAAGGACTTCCTCTCCCCATCGTTTCATCCTGTCAGTATGGTCTGTGCCGCTTTTTATTGTTACAAGCCTCGGGCTTTCAGGTGAGCCTGTAAGCCTCATGGCCTCCCTCGGTATTGTAAGCCCGCATTCAACCTCGGGACATACGGGGGAGTACTCAAAATAGTCACCAAGAGTTTCGACGAGGAAGTGATCGTATTTATGCTGGCCGTCGTACCGTACCCTGTTCCCCAGAAGGCATGAACTTATTCCCACATTTATTTTATCCATAATGATTCTCCG
>DAIOFM010000098.1:0-2832 GCA_036745755.1 Spirochaetota bacterium
CGCGATACTTCATAGGCCACAGCCTGGGTGAATGTACGGCGCTCTACTGCGCGGGGCTCCTCGGATTTGATGAAACAATGAGGCTTGTACTTAAAAGGTCATCACTGATGAAGGAGGCTTCGGAAAAAACTGCCGGGGAGATTATGGCGGTTTTCAAAAACGGAGAGGAGTGTTCAGGGCTCATTAAAGCCTCTGGCGCGGAAGACGTTTACATTGCCAACAAGAACAGTGAAAACCAGACAGTAATTTCAGGAAACCCCGGAGGGATTTCAGTCCTCATCGATTACCTGAAAAAAGAGAAAGTATTGTATAAGAAACTCCCCCTTTCAGGAGCATTCCATACTCCTCTCTTCTCATCTGCATCACAGGGTCTGAAGAGTTACCTGACAGACCTGAAGTTCAGGGACACAGATTACACCAGGATAATATCAAATGTAACAGCCAGGCCCTACCCTCAGGACGAGGAGAAGGTGAAAGAACTTCTGGTAAAACAGGTTGTTTCACCTGTTGAGTTTATTGAGTCAGCGGGATACGCATGCAGCAAAGGTGCTTCAACCTTTATTGAAGCCGGCCCTGCAGGCATTCTAACCGGACTGATGAAGAATATCAACTGCGGCGCCAGGTTTTCAAAAACGGCAGTGGAACCTAAAAAGGGTGAGCAGTCATCCCTTGATGAGACCAGGGAACTTATATGCACCTGGATAAAAGAAGATAAGGAGAAAATAATGACTTCAGATATAACAGGCAATTCTTCTATAGAAAAGAAGAACTTAACCGGTGAAAGCCGGTCAGCAGAGATAACGCCGCTCTCACGTGATGACGCGGGCTTCAGGGAATACCTTGAAAACCACAGGGATGAAGTGGAACGCGTACTGCATGATGAGTACAGAAAGTATAAATTGCTGAAAGAACTTGAGAGGAGAGACAACTTCGAGTTCTACTCCGGAAGTGTTGTAATAAGCGGTGTATCCATAGGTCTACCCGGCAAATCGAGAGAAATGTTCTCCGACGACAATTTCGACTGCATCCTTAAGGGTGAAAACAGGATTGACCTTCTTGAAACGAGGGACCTTGACAGGCAGCTTGATAAAAACATAACAAGGGTAAACAAGAAACCTGACGGGAACGCTGTGTTCCAGGAACTTAAATCAGCTGATGAGGTTGTACAGCTTGCGGGACAGCCTGGCCATTTCAACAAACTCGATTACGGCATTGAATTTGAAAATGACAAATCCGACGCACTTGCAATGGCCGCAGGAATTGAAGCGCTTCGTGACGCGGGGATTCCCCTTGTGCCGCAGAGTAGAAAAACCTCAACCGGCAGTTTCCTCTTTAGCGGCTACACACTTCCGGAGGAGATGCAGGAAACGACAGGCGTAATACGCACGTCGATCTTCGCGGGTTTTGACAGCATCATAGACGAGATTGAACGCTACACCTTCTCCAGGAACGTTGCAGGGCCGTACAGGTTATTTGAACAGCTCTATTACTACATAATGGAAACAGTGAAGGATGATGATATTAAGCGCAGGCTCACTGACTGGTTTTCCGCCCTTAAGAAACAGGGAGCGGATGAGGACTACTCCTTTAACCGCAACCTTCTCCTTAAAATGGGATTCATGGGTGCGCCGCAGTTCGCACAGATGATAAAGGCCAAGGGGCCGAACACCCAGATCAACTCGGCATGCGCATCCCTTACACAGGGTATATGCATGGCTGAAGACTGGATAAGGGCAGGAAGATGTGAACGCGTAATAGTTACAGGGAGTGAGGCCGTTGATCCTGAAAGACTGGGCCAGTGGCTATACTCCGGGTTCCTTGCAATTGGAGCCGCGACAGTTGAGAAAAATGTTTCAGACGCTGCCAAGCCCTTTGACACAATGAGAAACGGCACCATAATCGGAAGCGGCGCTGCGGCAGTTATAGTTGAGCGTGCCGATACTGTACAGGGCCGCGGACGCACAGGCCAGGCGGAAATACTTGGCACAGTAACAGGGAACAGCGCATTTCACGGCACGCGCATCGACATTTCACACATAGAAAATGTCATGAAAAAAATGATCACCGGGGCGGAGAAGAGGCACGGTATCGCGAAGGATGAATATACACGTTCAATGGTATTCATGTCACACGAAACATTTACTCCAGCTGTGGGCGGAAGCGCACAGGCGGAAATCAATGCGATAAAGGGTACATTCCCGGCCCACTATAAAAATATAGTAATATCCAATACTAAAGGCTATACAGGCCACACACTTGGCGGAGGGCTTGAGGACCCGGTGATGATCAAGTCACTGCAGGCAGGTGTCGCTCCGTCAATTGCCAATCTTAAAAGTGTTCCAGAGGAATTCAGCGATCTCAGTTTCAGCAAAGGGGAAAAAAGAGGATACGATTACGGGCTCCACTTCTCTGCCGGTTTCGGGTCACATTTTTCCATGCTCTTCGTCAGGAGGCTGGAAGAGACATCGGCTGAAAATCCCGCACATCTTGAGTGGCTTAAAAAAATATCCGGTTATGAGAGACCTGAACTCTCCCTGATCAATAAAACTCTTTGTATAAAATCGCAGGAAACAGGTGCGGTTAAGGCCCTTACCTCTAAAGATGAAAGAGAAAAGGTAATACCTGTTGTAAATATACAGTTCAGAGAGGATAAAACTGCTGAGGCAGTATCAGCTGCTGCCGGAAATAAACCTGCAGAATTACCAGCGGCTGAAACCGGGCCGGAAGCTGTTGATGCTACTACAATCAAAGCAGGCATAAAGGATGTAATCGCTGAACAGACTGGTTACACTACCGACATGCTGGAGGATGAACTCGACCTTGAAGCTGACC
>DAIOFM010000098.1:2932-13637 GCA_036745755.1 Spirochaetota bacterium
CCTGAAGCTCTCCGACATGAACACAATAGAAAAACTCGCGGCATACATCGCTTCAAAGGTCACAGTCACATCAACCGCCGCTCAACCGCAGAGTGAAGGCGCTTCAGCAGGAGCGGATATCTCATCTATTAAAGATGGAATCAAAAACGTTATTGCCGAGCAGACTGGTTACACTACCGACATGCTGGAGGATGAACTCGACCTTGAAGCTGACCTGGGCATTGACACTGTGAAACAGGTGGAGATATTCGGAAAAATCTCAGCCCTCTACTCTCTCGAGGTTCCGGAAGACCTGAAGCTCTCCGACATGAACACAATAGAAAAACTCGCGGCATACATCGCTTCAGAGGTAAAAAACGAGCAGGGTGCAGCTGTTCAGGTCAAAGGGGATAAAGAAGAAAAAACCGCTATAAAAAATGATAACGGCATACACAGGTTTACAATATCAGTTAAGCACCTTGAACCTGTAGTATCGGAAAACCGTACATTTGAAGGAAAAGTCTTCCTCATAACCAGGGACAGTTTCGGCTTTACAGAGAAGATCTCTGAACAGATTAAGTCGAAGGGAGGCAGGGTCTTCACGATGGGTAGTGCAGACGCGGACTTTATCGTGGATATGACAGATCCTGCTGAGGTTGAGAATAAAGCGGCGGAGTTTGCCTCAACACACAGTGAGATAAACTCGCTCATACATCTCAGCCCCATTGACTATATCATCAGCGGGGAGGATACAACTGCAGATTCCATTGAATCATCAGTTAAATCGCTCTTTGCTGTAATAAAAACAATGAATGAAATGCTTCGAAAGGAAGGGAGCATCATAGCAGCACTGTCATTCAACTCGGTTGTTTTCCCGTACTGTGAGAACCCTGGCAGGATATACCCTGTTTCAGGATCTGTTGCAGGGATGCTGAAAACCGTCAACAAGGAGTTCACTAATACTGTCGTGAAGGCTGTCGACTTTTCAGTTCTTAATCCGGCAGGGGTAATTGATGAAACCACTGATCTTTTCATAAATGAACTGCTTTCAGGCGACACAAGGGTTGAAGTGGGATACAGGGGAAATGAACGTTTCGGCCTCATACTTAACGACGAAGCCGCAGAGAACGGCAAATCCCTTGTACGTGACGGTTCGACTCTTCTGGCAACAGGGGGAGCAGGCGGGATAACCTTCGAAATACTGTCAAGGCTGGCTGCCGATTTCAAAAACCTCAAATTCATAATTTTTGACAGGCTTGATATAAACTCCCTGAAGAAGGAGTTCCTTGCTGAATCAGCGGATGAAAGCTATATCATCTCCTCCATTAAAAAGAATATGCAGGGAGCAAAGCCGCTGGAGATCAAAAACGCGGCGTCTTTGATCATGCGCACAAAAAAGGCGTATACCAATGTCGCGAAACTTAAAAAAATGGGGGTAAAAGTGGACTATCACGCTGTTGATGTCAACTCGGCTGATGCGGTAAAAAAAGCCCTCAAAAAATACAAAAGAATCGACGGCATAATACACGCTGCGGGTATGGAGGAGAGCCAGGTTATCGAAAAGATGACTCTCGACTCATTCAACCGTGTCTTCAACGTAAAGGGTTACGGAGTACTGAATCTCGTATCAGCACTTTCCCGTATAGAGTATGACTTCTTTGCGGCTTTTTCATCAGTTGCCGCGCGTTTCGGCAACGAGGGACAGGCTAACTACAGCTCCGCAAACGAAATGCTGGCCAAGACCCTGTTCCGTGAAAGGGCAACCCACAGGGAAAGGGTCTACAAAATATTCGACTGGACCGCATGGGAAGGGGCCGGCATGGCCACAAACGAAACAGTTAACAAAGTCCTGAAAGAGCGGGGAATGACATTCCTCCCCCTTGAGCAGGGAATTGAGCTCTTCCTCGCGGAACTGCGAGATGAAAAATCGCCTGAATCTATATTTACAGGCATGGACACATCCTTTGACCGTGACGGCATACTGCCGGTCAAAAACGCGGAAAAGATCGCCCCGGGTGAAGATGAAAGTATAGTTGCTCCATTCCTTGACAGGATAATTGAAAGCTCTCCCGACAGCATAAAATTTTCAAGGACAATTGAACCTGGCCGTGACCTTTTCATGAACGACCACACCAAGGACGGGGTACCCCTTTTCCTCGGCGCTACAGGTATAGAAACAATGGCTGAAGCAGCGGCACAACTTGCAGGTGATGGAGCTGTACTCAGAGAACTCCGCGATTTCACTATACCGTACAGCATCAAGATACTGAAAGGGCGCCCCAAGGAACTTCTTATTGAGGCATCCGCCGCTTCAGATCCCGCCGAAGGCATAAAGTGCAGCATTACTTCAATGTTTAAAAACCCGAAGGGCCTTATAATCGGCGAACCCACCCTTCACTACAGGGGGAATTACATCTTCAACGGTGAGAACAGGCAACCTGTAGTTGAAATACCTCCTGCAGGAAAAATCGAAAACGGGTCAGATTTCCAGAATACGATCTATCACCCGCAGAGGCTTTTCATGGATGGATTATTCAGAACAGTACAGGGGATACATTCCTTTGACGGCGAACTCCTTGTGACCAGGATGAAACACGCTCCTGCAAGAGAATTCTTTAAAGGGGTAACTGAACCTTCATTTCTGGTGGATGTGGTGCTTATTGATTCCATGTTCCAGACAGGGGGAATATTCGAGATGCTCACAACAAGCGACATCATCCTTCCGTCAAAGATAAACAGGATGCTGTTTCACCGGGCGCCTGAGAAAGGGAGAGAATATCTCTGCTTCACGAGGAAGCTATCAACAGACGATGAGGCCACAACCTTTTCACTCATGCTGGCGGACAGTGAAGGAAACGTATACATGGAGATCGACAGGTTTGACATGGTGAAGATTACAAGGGTCCCCCGGGAAGACAGAATCGATACGAAATTCAGGATCGCCGGCTAAAGGCCATGTCAACAAGTGAAATTTCTAACGAGTATAACCGGAGACAGTATATGAATACATTTAATTGCAGCGGAAGTTTATCTGACAGGGGATATTGTGCTCCCCCCCGTATAAAATCGATAGATGCGAAATTTACCGCCGCGCTTTTAACAATAGAGGAAATGAACAGGCCGAGTGCGGACAGCATGGCAGGAGGAGACAGCAGACCATCGGTTCATAGAAAGGGAAACCTGAAAAAGGTACTCATAGCCAACCGCGGGGAGATAGCAAAACGCTTTTTCCTCGCCCTGCACGAGGAGTCTATAAGGTCGGTAGCAGTGGTCACCTCGCCTGATGAGGGTCAGTCGTGGTATGAATTCGCTGACGAAGTTGTCTTCATCGGAAAGGCTGCGAATTACTCTGACGCTTCAACCGTTATCGCAGCTGCGGTGTTCGCAGGCGCCAACGCCATATATTCCGGGTACGGTTTTCTCTCGGAAAGCTCCGACTTCGCGGAAATGATCAGCGCGGTTTCAGAGATTACCGGCAGAGAGCTAATCTTCATGGGCCCCGATTACCAGACCATGCGCCGCGTGGGGGACAAGGTCACTGCCCGGCAGCTGGTGGCGGAACATGACGTGCCCCTTTTCAAAAGTTCTGAAGCCTTCACAGATCCCGATCACGAAACAGCCCGTATCGAGGCCGAAAAGATCGGTTACCCTGTTATAGTGAAACTCAGTTCAGGCGGAGGGGGTAAAGGGATGTACCCTGTATTCAGGGCAGAAGAGCTGGACAGGGCCATTGAATCAGCCCACCGTATAGGCCTTGAACTTTATAACGACGGCACATTCTATCTCGAGAAATACCTTGTACGGCCGATACACGTGGAAGTGCAGGTATTTAACGGCGACGCTATCGGCATACGTAAATGCGCTGTACAGAGGAGGAACCAGAAAATAATTGAGGAGAGCGGACACACCTTCCTTGACCATTACACGTCACTGTCACTCCTTGCCGCAGCGGAAAAGATTGCGGAAATTTCATGCTACAGCTGCGGCTGCGGTGCGGGTACTGTTGAATTTCTCATAGACAGTGAAACCGGAAAATTCGGTTTTATGGAGATGAACACAAGGCTGCAGGTTGAATACGCTGTAACGGACCAGTCCCTTGGCATCGACCTCGCGAAGTGGCAGATCCTCCACTTTGACGGGAGGGGGGATGAGATTGAAGACGCGGAGCTTATCAAATACCGCACCCTTGAAAGGAACCACGCGATTGAATGCCGTATCTACGCTGAAGAGCCTGAACAGAACTATATCCCCTCAACGGGAACCATTGCCACACTTGACCTCCCGACATTTAACGGGATCAGATGCGACTTCGGATTTGCCGAGGGTGACCGCATCCTCCCATCCTATGACCCTATGATTGGAAAGGTCATAGCCCACGGAGTTACAAGGGAGGAAGCCCTTATAAGGATGGAGAGGGCACTGCAGGAGCTTTATATACGGGGTGTGCGCACGAACATAAACCAGCTGCTGAAGATTTTAAGGCACCCCGCTTTCATAAAAGGGGACTACGCCAATACGCTCCTTGAAGAGTACAGGGAACTTGGATACAGCGGCACTGACACGCCGGCAACTGCAGACGGGTACAGGGACCATATCGTCCTGGGAGGTTTTGCCGGATACATAAAGCTGCTTCATGAATATATAAGGAATTTCTCTGTTATCGCCCGGTCTGAAGGCTTAACAGAAAGCTCTCCCGTTAACGCCGCACCGTATGAATACAGTGTGGAATACAATGGAGAGAGGTTTACAGCGGAGTACCTGCAGATCTCAATGAAGGTTTTCCACGCCCGTATCAACGGCGAGTCCGCAGGTGCGATAACACTTGAAAGTTTCAGCGAAACGGATGATGATTTCCTGGTAATCTTCCGCAATAAAACACAACGTATCCGCGTTGACAGAACCGGCGATATTCTGATTATCCGCATGAGGGGCGGCAGCGGCAAGATTGAGTATTACCGCATGAAGGTTTCACCTGCAGGAGAACGAAACAACAGGTCCGGGGGAGCAGTAAAGTCTCCGTTCCAGGGGACATTCGTATCATTCTGCGGGAAGGGACCGAAACCGGGTGACAGGGTGGAAAAAGGCGATCCTCTTATTATACTCTCCTCCATGAAGATGGAGACCACACTGGCCTCGCCTGTAACCGGTGTAATACGGTATGTAATGGGCGCGGATGAAAGCACAGCAATCCCTGCAGGGAGGAGCATACGGGAGGGGGAACTTCTCTTTAACATTGAACCTGATAATGAGGACAAAGGGGAAGATGCCGGTATTGAAAAAACGGTAAAAAAAACAGTCCCCGGTGACACCCATGGTCTGCTCCTTTCAGATAACTATAATGACACTATAAACAGGGACCTGGAGAGGCATTTAGACCCGATGCTGCAAATATTCCAATCCATAGTGAGCGGCTACATTCAGCACGATGAGCTCGCCGAACGGCTTGTGAATATTATCGAGAATATACCTCACGAAAAATGGGAAGGCATTATAAATGATGAGCGTGCCGGAATAATAAACGACATTATAATTCATTATACCAATATCAGGAGGCTGTTCTCCCCTGTTGTATATGACGACGGGTTTTCATTCTCCGACGAACTGGACAGGTTTATCTCACGATGGGACAGAGACAATATAACTGTCCACCCGAGGTTCAGGCAGCAGATCGATGAGATGCTTGCATCTTACGGGATCGTTTCACTTAACGCGGCCTCAAATGTTGACAGGCTTCGTTCCCTCCACTTCTTTCTTCTGATGAAACAGTCGATACAGTTTTACCACGGGTACTGGAAAAGGGTCGGTTCACAGGTGCATATTGTCGCGCGCCTTGCTCCGCACCTTGACAAAACGCGGGTTGCAATTAAACGTCTTTTTAAACACACTCAGAGCGAATCAGACGACTCATCACACAAGCTGATCCGCCGGGTCATATCTGCATTCTACCCGGACCTCGCGCAGCAGATTTTTTCTTCAGCGAAAAATAACGCGGGAGAACTGCTCCTCCCTGAAGCAGGAAAAGATGAAAATACCGGCAGTTATGCTTTTCCGGAATCCGGGCCTGAAGAAAAAATATTACCTGATAACATACCGGAATATTTTACCGCTTTTATAAAAAAACGGATAGCAGGCCTTAAAACTGAACGCGATATAAAAAGGCTGCATTCAGATACGGAGGGTGTTTTTCTCTACCGTACAGTTCCGGCTGACGGGAAAGAGGCATCAGTTTTCGCCATCGCTCCGCTCAATGTGACCTGCGGAAAAAAAGGAATATCCGCAAAGCTTGAGGAGTGTGTCAGGGCCTTATCGTCAATGAATGAAGCGGGACGCGGAGCTGAAAAACGTATCGAGATATTTGTCACCGGTTTAAGTTTTTCATGGGAGGAGGAGCACACCGAGGAACTCATTACAGGTAAGCTCCTTAAAAAGCAGTGCGCCGCGATATCAGCATATCTCCACAGGGGAATAATAAAGCAGGTAATAATAAACATCAATGTCGACTACCCCGGAGTGACGCGGCAGGTGAGACGCGATTTTTCGGTAAGAATAAAAAACGACGATCTCACAATAGAGATACTCTCCCGGGGAGACAGAAACAACCCCTACACTTATACTGAAACAGCTGACACAAAGACCCGGAAACTCTTTAACCAGGACAAATGGCCAATTGAGGATTGGGCCGGACATTCACTGGACCCCGGTTCCATTGAAGAGATAATCATTCCTTCAATAGATGATGCCGCAGGGAAAGAAACCGTGGCCTCAAAGATATTTCTCGGCAGGATAAAAGGAAAACCTGTACTCTACTATATGAAGGACTTCCGGATAAACGGGGGAGCCACAGGTGACCTTGAGGGAAGAAAATACTGTGCCGCAGCCTATATAGCAGGGCTGAAAAGGCTCCCTCTTTACGTGTGGAACGACAGCGCCGGCGCCAATATAAACCAGGGCGTAGTGTCCCTGAACCGCGGCGCCGAAGGGTTCATGATGAACTCCCTGATCTCCGGCAGCGCGCGTCGTGATGAATTCATGAAATACGTCAGAGCTGTGCCCGACCCTGCCCTGAAGTCACTCTTCGCCGAAATTGACGGTATGAAAAAGATCAGAGAGGCCCCTGAAGGGGAAGGGAGAAGCGCTCTAATCGCAGTGGGGATCGGGGCCTCGGCAGGCCTTGATGTTTACGGTTCAAGCCAGGCGACCTTCCAGGTACTACTGAACTCGGAAAACTCATACAGGGTGCTGACAGGCTCAAATGTCATACAGTCGGTTATGGGTGAAAATATATCGAATTACGATATAGGCGGCGCCCAGGTACTGGGAAAATGGGCAGGTGTTGTTGACATCATTGCTGAAGATAAACCTGAACTTATTTCCCGTGTAAGGGAGATACAAAATCTCCTCTCGCCATCTGATGCAACAGGCAGAATAAAAAGGGTAACCCCCATGCCTGAAGCAGAGGTCAAAATTTCCGGCTCCGTGATCATTAATGAATGTGACATTAAAAGAAATGTTGATAAGGGGAAGTTTCTCCCACTGAAGGAGGAATATTACGGAGGCAATGCCCTGATAGGGGGAGCGGCCCGTATTTCAGGCTGCGGCGTTATGATTATGGCTCCCAGGACCAACTCCGGTTTAAGGCTCACTGCATCAATTATTAAGGCAAGGGAGCTTTTACGCATAGCCTACCGTACAGGGCTGCACCAGATCCTGATATTCGGCAGGCAGTGGCAGAAATCGGGGAGGAACAGCAACACGGGGAACACCCGGCCCCTACTCGACCTTAACAGGGCACTTAACGAACGGAGCGGCCTCAGGATACATATAGTAACCGATATACGGGGGCTCAGGGAGATCGGTGTAAACAGCACTGCTGACTTTATAATCTTTGTCGCACCGGAAAATCTCAGCGAATCAGAGAAAATTTTTGCGGGAAAAAATTCCGCCTTCATTACAGGCACCCTTGAAGATGCGTTTGACATTTCCGGCAGAATAATATCTATGATTGAAAAACCTCTGATAAAAGGTAAACAGAAAAGCGGCGGCGTACCTGCAGTTCCGGAGAACACCTCGGAGCCTTACGATATAATCCGCTCTGTCATCGAACCTGTATGCGACAGCGGAACTTTCACAGAGTTCGGCAGGGAGATGAACGACCCGGTATCAGGCCCGACCCTGGTGACCGGACTTTGCAGGATAGACGGCAAAACAGCGGGGATAATAGCTGACCAGCCCCTCTCAAGAGGGGGAGGAGCTGACTCGGCAGGCACGGAGAAATTCAGGGTGTTTACCGAATTTCTGAACCGCCATAATATCCCGGTTATCATGCTTTCAAATTCATCCGGTTTTGTGCCGGGATCAAAGGAGGAGCGTTTCAGGATACAGTCAGTGGGAGCGGAATCCCTGGATGCAAACATCCTTGGAAAAGTGCCCGTAGTATCGGTAATTTTAAACCAGAATTACGGCGGAAGGCTGATACAGGCATTTAACGGGTACCTGCGGCCGGGCATCGTATACATCGCGCGCGAGAACGCCATGATGTCAGTACTGGGAGCGAATGCCGCATTTGATCTCCTCCGGAAGAAAGAGTATCAGAAACTGGTGGATGAAAAAAGTATAACCGAAGCGGATGACATGCGAAGAAAGTTTATTGAAGATTATACGGCAGGGTCCCTTGCCCGTAACGATGCGATGCGGACAGGTGTGCTTGACTGGCTTATTGAAGATATAAGTAAACTAAGGGAGCACCTTGTAAGGGGACTTGCACTTGCCGAAAAACGCTGCGAAGAGGCTTTCGGATCTTAAACCGATAATAAACAGGGAGTGTGCCAATTGGAAAGGAAGGACATTATGCAGAACAGGTCAAGAATTGAAAGGATGAAATTCTACGCCGAGATAGGGAACTACTTCTCCCCCGAAGGGAAGCTTGATGAAAAAGCGTTCCGCCTGAAACTCAATGAAACCATGGAGAAGAAGCGCGGTGAGGAAAATGAAAGCGGCCGGGATTTTGACCTGAGCGGATGGATGTCCTCATACCTTGCGGAAATTATCGACTACCTGCTTAACAAGGATCTTCCCGGCGAGGCTTTCGGCCTTATTAAAACCGCGGTTGAAGAGGCTGAAAAATACGGTGTAAATAACCTGACAATACCTGCCGCACAGATGAAGCTCCTTATGGAGAAGGTCCCCTCCCCCCCGAAAAAAGAGGAGAGGAAAAAGGCATCTTCAGAGGAGATGCAGAAGAAAATATTTGATGCGGCAATAAGCCTGTTCGGCAGCAAAGGTTATCACCGCACAACCATTGACGACATAGTGGTACTCTCCGGTGTGGGTAAAGGGACTTTCTACAGACACTTCAAGAGCAAGGAGGAACTGCTCTCCAGGCTTATAAAGGGTTCATTCAAGAGGATCTCCTCCGACATAAACAGAATCCTTTCCGAAGAGACCGGGATACTGCAGCAGATAGAAACAATCATAAAAACATGGCTTGAATTTATAGAAGCAAACCATGTTGTATACAGGATAATACGCCTTGAAGGGGTTGATCCCGAAATTTCAACACCGCAGATGTTCTTTGATTATATTATAAAACACCTTCCCATGCTGAAGGAACGTGTAATAGCCATGGACAGGAACAGTGAACTGAGAATTGCCGATTTCTATACCGTATTCTACGGAGTTATGGGCTTTCTTGAAGGAGTGGCGCACAAGTGGTACCACAACAACATGTCATACCATTTAATAGATGAACTCCCGGTTGTACTGGACCTCCTTTTTAACGGCCTGAAAACAAAAATCGGCGACAGGGAAAATCCCGGGGAATTACCGGAAACTTAAAGAAATATTAAAATCGAAAATTACAGGTTTACAGGATGATTAATAAAACAGTAACAGCTCTATTTCTAATATACTTCTGCATCACTGCAGCGGTACTCTTTATACCGGCAGTTATAATCTGGTTTGTGACACTTCCCTTTGACAGGAGGAGGGCAATACTGCACCTCTATACATGCCTGTGGGGCTCAATGTACACATCTGTAGTCCCCACATGGAGGATAAAAGTAACAGGTAAAAAGAATTTCCAAAAAGGAAAAGCATATATAATAGCAGCGAACCACCAGTCGCAGCTTGACATACTTGTGGCATGCAGGCTGTTGAAGCATTTCAAGTGGGTATCCAAGGAAGAGATACTGAAGATTCCTTTTATAGGATGGACAATGCGCCTCAACCGCTATGTTACCCTGAAAAGGGGAAATATGGAGAGCGTTGAACAGATGATGTTAGACTGCGAGGAGAGGCTTAAACAGGGAAGCCCGGTATTTTTCTTCCCTGAAGGGACAAGGTCAACCACCGGGAAGGTAAAGCTTTTCAAGCCGGGTGCGTTTATGCTTGCCCACAGGCTGAAGCTCCCGGTACTCCCGGTAGTGATCTCAGGAACATGCGAGGCGCTCCCTAAATACAGCATCTCCCTTAACGGGACAAAAAATATTTCCATGAAGGTGCTGCCCGAGATACCTTACAGTTCATTCGCATCACAGACAATCACAGAAACAGCCATGATGGTGAGAAACATTGTTAAAGATGAACTTGACCGGCAGACCGGTGCGGCATGATTGGCTGGAGTATAGCAATTAACTAATTGTTTAACACATGTCATTGCGAACGAACGTCAGTGAGTGAAGGCCGCTTCTCTGCATCCGGTTCTCAGGATGAGGTTCGTGTCGCCCCG
>DAIOFM010000099.1:0-12814 GCA_036745755.1 Spirochaetota bacterium
GGCCCACAAGGAATCGAACCTTGGACCTACTGATTATGAGTCAGCCGCTCTAACCGACTGAGCTATGGGCCCTTTTTTAAACGCAATAGCCATATATCATAATAACTTTCCTTGTGTCAACAAAATATTAAAAAAATTAATGAGACATAAAATTAATTTTCATACAGCATTTTAGACGGATAAGGTTCCCCGTTGCCGGATTCAAAAAGATTCCTTTTGTTTATTTCATCAGCATCACTGTACGCTTCAATTATACCCACAAAATGAATTATCAGTGTTATAAAAAAAAGAAAACCTGTGAGCAGAAGGTAATTTTTATAAGCGATACTTCCTCTTTCTGCCAGCATAGTCTTGACCATAAAAAAACCGGTAAGCGTATACCCGGCACCTGCAGCAAGGCAAAATGACATACCCTTCGCATCATTATTCATATAAAAATGACCACCGCCAGGAAGAACAACCGAAAGCAGACAGACTAGTCTTGGACTGACCTCATCTTTAATCGCCTTTTTTTCAGCAACAGGCTTTTCTTCCTTTTTTTTCAGTAATCCTTTTTCAGATTTTACGGGTGGCTTTCCACCCCTGATATCTGAATCTTTAGCAGTAGTTTCTGCACTGTTTTCAGATTTTATTTCTCCAAGTGTTATAGCATACACTGAAGGCATAATATAGAAACTTGATAAAAATACAAATATGGTCATTATAGTGATTAATTTTTTTATATGCATAAACATGCTCTACTGATTTTACAAAAAAGAAACCCTGTTTCTACCTTCATTCTTTGAAACATATAAAGCCCTGTCAGACCGTTCAATAAGGCTCTTTTTATCAAGATCTATAAGCGAATCGAATTGAGAAACACCTACTGATATTGTAACATTAAGAATTTTATCATTATACTCAACCTGCAGGGCTTCCACGCTTGTCCTGACCCTCTCCGCTACAATAATCGCCTCATTTATATCTGTCCGTGGAAGAATTATTGCAAATTCCTCACCGCCATATCGTGCCGCAATATCAATAAGCCTGATATTCTCTCTTATCTCATGGGATACCCTTTTCAGCACCTCATCACCGGCCAGATGCCCATAAGTATCATTAAACTTTTTAAAATGATCAATATCAGCCATTATCAGCGACAACGGTCTATCATATTTTACCGATCTGTTAATCTCGTCAACCAGCATTGTCTGAAAGTAATGATGAATTTTAAGCCTGGTCATCATATCTGTAGTAGCCATTTCATACAGCCTGGCGTTATTGATGGCTATTCCCGCAAGAGAACCGATATTTAAAATATATTCAACTTCTGATTCAATAAAGAACTCCTGGTTTATTCTCTCTCCAAGTACGATAAATCCGTTAATTTCCCCCTTACTTTGAAGCGGGACAATCAGATCCGGTAACAGTCTCTTTAAAACGTCTTTACATGATTCATCTACATTATTAATTACCTCATCATATGTATAACAACGGAATTCAGATTCTATATATCTGACAAGTGAGGAATCAAGAGAAAACGAATACTCAATCGAATGATCGAGTTCAAACCCTTTATAATTTCTATGGAGGGAGAATTTATCGCCACCCAGCGCCTTAACAAGAAAAATCCCCGCATTCATAAGCTGCAGCTGCCCCATACATGTAAGAAGAATCGAATCAATAAGGATGTTATAATCCAGGGTCGAATTTAATCCTTTACTGATCTCGATTAACTGCCTGAGGTCATATATTTTCCTCTCATACTGCTCAATAAGGGGGGGGAACTTTATATCTTTTTCATAATTGTCAAAGGAATCCATTTAATTCCTCTCTTTTTACTTTTATTAATTATTTAAAATCAGGCCTATTTATATTACTAAAAATCTTTTAAAATATTATATAACCCCAATCTTTTTTAAATCAAATCTTTTTTTTAACTATTTTTGTTTAATTTTTTTTAAACAGATTTAACAGAAATGCGTTTATACCGGTTTAGTAACGAAATGATATATAAATTTTTTATCCTGTTTTTTTTACAAAATTCTCGAGAAGCCTGAGCCCGGTTTTATGGCTTTTTTCAGGATGAAACTGGGTCGCTATCAGGTTTTTCCTTCCCACTATACAGGGGAACTCTATCCCATAATCAGCCGCCCCGAGCTGCCATTCTGTTACAGGTAAAACCGGATAATAAGAATGAATAAAATAAAAATAGCTCATATCAGGAATACCTTCAAGGAACTGGGAGCTCCCGGTAAGCTTAACCTGGTTCCACCCCATATGAGGGACTTTAAGACTTTCATCACTGAACTTTACGACATTTCCGGGAACGATGTCCAGACCTTTCGTATGACCGAACTCCTCACTATCAGAAAAAAGAAGCTGAAATCCCAGACATATTCCAAGAAAAAAACCGTCATTTTCAATATATTCTTTCAATGGCTCAATCCAGCCGAAATTTGCAAGATTCTCCATGGCCATTGCGAATGCTCCATCCCCGGGAAGGATTAAGGCGTCAGAATCTTTAATCGAATCCGGGGAGCTGCTTACCCTCACTTTATCTGTATATAACTCAACGGCCTTAACCACTGATCTCAGATTTCCCATCCCATAATCAATAACTGTAATCATTAAAGCGCACCTTTTGTAGACGGGACTATACCTTCAAGAAAAGGATCAAGTGAACATGCATTAAAAAGAGCAACACCAAGAGCTTTGTAGATCGATTCATGAATATGATGTCTGTTATCGCCGTATTTCTGCTCAACATGCAGATTGAGCTCGGCATTATCAGCAAAAGAGCGGAGGAATTCCAATGTAAGCTCTTCACTGTAGGATTTAATTGTCCCCTTCAGTTCACACCCTGAGTATTTAAAAAAAGACCTTCCGGATATATCAATTGCGACCATTGTCAAAGATTCATCCATTGGTATTACCGCATGCCCGAATCTGCGTATCCCTGTTTTGTTGCCCAGAGCGTCTTTAAAAGCTTTTCCGATACAAATACCGATATCTTCAACTGTATGATGATCATCAATATGGATATCCCCTTTACAGGAAAGTTCAAGATGAAACCGTCCATGCCTAGACATGGAGTTTAGCATATGATCAAAAAATGGGACCCCGGAGTCAATCGATGAGGACTCAACACTGTCCAGTACAACCCTGACATGAATTTCGGTTTCTGATGTTTTTCTTTCTATAAATCCAGTTCTGCTCATTTTTTATCCTGCCGGCAATTTTAAAATCAGCCGTATATTCATAAAAATTTAATTATGAGTCAAGTTATTAAAAAATCGGCAATATTATTTCTATATTAAATACTTTTATTATCCCTGTTACGCCTTCAGCGATCTAATTTCTTTACCAGAAGTTTTTTATCTCCTTTATAGCTGGTTAAATAGTAAAGAGCATTGTTTTTCAGAAGAGCTTTATGAACAGGAAGCTCTGATGAAAAAATTAACGCTGAATTTTGCACCGGAACATTATACAGAAACACCTTTCCTTCATTAAAACTGTTGACCGAAACAAGGATTATTTCTCCTGATATATTTAACGATGTTATCTCACCGTTTAATCTTATTACTGCATACTCAGGGACAGACTCATTTATAATTTTTGTAAAAACGTTTATATCTTTTCCATAACTGTAATAGATTGAGTCATTAAGACAGGCAAGGCCTGAAAATCGATTAACCTTTTCAGCAATAATCTTTTTTAAATTCCCCCCTTTAAAATCGAGTTCAAGCAATCCTGTTTCAATTCCATGCTGCGAATTTATTATAATAGCATTCTTATCCGCAGAAGGTGCAGCATTATTTATATATATAAATGGAAGTTTAATCTCCCTATTTTTTTCTTTTAAATTTAAATCATAAAAAGAGATAAATGAACCTTCTTCCGAATTTCCGGTCACAGCGATCCCCTTATTTATAAAAAAAATATTCTTTAATAAAAAAAATGTCTTCACATCAATTCTTGCTGTTTCAGTCCCATCAACCAGATTTATCATTATAATTAAGTTCTTTTCCCCACGGTTAACCAGAGCTGCAAGCAGATTATCTTCAGAGGATATCGCAAAATCTATAACCCCTCCTCCTGCTGTCTTTAAAAACTGTTCACCGGGGATTTCTGTTTTTATAACCGGAATTTCTGAAGCAAGGTATAATGAAAATTCATTGTTAATAATCTCTATCGATTTACCGCTGACCGCTGAAAGAGAATTTAAAAAATTTCCATAATAGTCCTTATCTTTCAGAGCCCGCAGCATGACTTCCCTGTCAAAAGCGGTTTCGATAAAACAGAAAAACGCGGGATAAAGAGAAGATGCAATTTCTCCTGGTAGTGAATCAATCTCCGATATATTAATACCGTTATGTTTTTGATTATATATATAGTCACTTAAAATAAAATGGCTGCCTTCACTAAAGCCCTCTATTGAGTATCTGCAGAGTGAATCGGCAAAAAGACTATCGTCTGTTCTGTCCAAAAAAGATTTTCCAGATTCGCGGGATATTTCACTGAGAAAAATTGAAAAAAGGGATTGGTGCAAACGCTCTTTCATAACAGAAAAATTACTGCCGGAGTTAATTTTCAGGCCGTTTAACAATACCTGTTCTGCCGAATTACCTTTAAAACTACCAATTGATATATTTACCGATTCATTTAAAGAAAAATCCAGAAACGCTTCAATCTGCCTGAAATACTCCTCAGCAAGTTCGGCAACAGTTACCGCATAGGGTGTTTCATCAATCTGATATGTTAAATTGAAATGTTCTGTTTTTAACGAGAGGATTTCCCCCCCCGTTTCAGAAAAAACGGGGCAACAACAAAAAAAAAGGGTAATGATGGTAAAAAAAAATCTTTTCATTGAAATTCGTGCGACATTACACGTCCCCCAGGAAATAGAGAGATTTAATCTCATCTGAGCTCACGCGGCCTTCATTTAGTATTGTCAGCTTGTCACAGCTTATATCAATCAGAGTCGGGAGAGTATGGATTTTATTGAATTCATTTATCAGCAGCAGGGAACAGAAATTTTTGAATCTCCTTATTATCTCTTTATCATTAAAAATCATTTTTCTTACTGAACTTTTTGCAGGCATGTATACAAGAGGTTTTCCCACACCGCTTACGATATCGAGCAGATATTTATGTTTTGGCATTCTCATAAGGATACAATTATCAGATCTGAACTGTCTGCTTTTCAGCTGAACTGTGACTTCACCGGGCCATACCCTTTTTAAAAAATCATAGCTGAATTTATCAATTTGCGCTATTTCTTCAAGCATTTTGAAGTTTGATATAATTATTTCAAGATTATTATGAAGGTCACCGGAAAGCTCAAGTATACTATTGACAACATCATTTCGATTTATGCCCACAATCCCATAAATTGAATCAACCGGCATAACGAAAAGTTCCCCGCATCTCAGGGCATGCACTACATTATCAACATGATTGCAGGATATGGAGCCATCCTTTTTGAGCTTTCTTATTTCATAGATTTCGCGACCTGTCTTACTGACTGGCATCATCGCATAATCTCTCCCTGCAGTAGTTTATTCCGTTGAGGAGATTATGAACTATTCTGCCTACTACATTATCACTGCATATCTGATAATGACTGTAGTGCTGATGCAGACATTTAATATTATCTATTTCCTTGATCCCACCTATACCGCAGGTGAGTATCTTATCGTTAAATTCAAGAGGGCTTATGTCCCCGAAATACCTTGAATAAAGATTCCTTCTAAGATAATAATAGTTTGCATGAGCATTTTTCATAAAATCCACAAGGACCCTGTCCGAATTCACGAAACTGGTTACTTTTTTAATATAACCAAAAGATTCAAATTCGTGTATTTTTTTATTTAAAAATGGACAGGTTAACCACAGGGGATTAGCTATCGCCATATAATTAAGCTTTTTTTCATCATTTTCTTCATCAAATTCACAGGGATTAAGGATAATCACAGAGGGATAACCGTAAACGCATTTCTGTACAATTCCAGACATATTAATTTTGCTGGAATTAAGCTGCCATTTGATCACGTTTAAATCATTATTATCAAAATCTGTAAGTATATTATCCATCTGACGCTTCGTCCCTGCTTCTAATACGGTTTATATAATAAATCAGTATCATTAATGAAATTATGATCCATATAATCCTCAGGTGTGAGGGGTCAAGCTGAAAATTATCACTGATATCCTCTGAAAATAGTTTTTCAGACTTATAATTCTCTTTAAAAACAACTACTTTGCTTCCGGAATATATAAGACCGGAATTGATTATGTCTTTTTCGGTGTAGATACCGGCCCTGTATCTGGAACTGAGCTCTTTCAGCTCTTCATTGGACTTTTTAAGAGCAGCCAGATTCTGCTGCAGTTCCATTTGCCTGGCCTTTAACATCATCCTCTCCAGAAATCCGCTTTCGCTGAAAACAAAAGTGTAGACGCTGGAAAGGACGAATATTAAAAAAATTATCCTGAAACGGTTTCTGTTAACCAAGATTGTAAAAAACCTCTTTTCCTTTAAAAACAGCCATAGAGCCCAGCTCCTCTTCTATCCTGAGCAGCTGGTTATATTTCGCTATTCTGTCAGTTCTTGATGCTGAACCGGTCTTAATCTGGCCGGTATTTAAGGCAACAACAAGATCGGCAATCGTTGTATCTTCCGTTTCACCTGAACGATGAGACACTACCGCTGTATATCCCGCTCTTTTAGCCATTTCAACCGCCTGGATTGTTTCTGTCAGGGTTCCGATCTGGTTTACCTTGATAAGTATTGAATTTGCTGAATCTTCCTGAATTCCACGCTTCAGTCTCTCTGTGTTTGTTACGAAAAGATCATCACCAACTATCTGGAGTTTAGAACCGAACTTTTTGGTAAACATAGCAAATCCTTCCCAATCATCCTCCGCAAGACCGTCCTCTATAGATATTATCGGATAAGCACTTATCAGTTTACCATAAAAATCTATCATCTCCTCGCTTGTCCTTTCACTTTTGTCACTTTTACTGAATATATACTTCTTTTTCCTGGCATCATAGAATTCACTTGCCGCCGGGTCCATGGCAATCATGATGTCCTTACCCGGTTTATAACCCGCTTTTTCAATTGCTGTAACTATATGCTCAAGAGGTTCTTCATTGGACTTGAGATTTGGAGCGAACCCTCCCTCATCCCCTACACTTGTTGAATATCCCTTCTCTTTAAGTACGCTCTTAAGGGCATGAAAGGTTTCTGTACCCATTCTGAGCGCCTCCCTGAAACTGGCCGCCCCCACAGGCATAACCATAAACTCCTGCATATCAACACTGGAATCCGCGTGAGATCCGCCGTTTACTATATTCATCATAGGAACAGGAAGTTCACAGGCATTAACACCTCCGATATACCTGTATAAAGGGATATCGAAAGTATTGGCAACAGCCTTTGCACATGCCAGGGAAACACCGAGAATAGCGTTTGCTCCCAGATTGGCTTTATTAGGGGTCCCGTCGAGTTTAATAAGCGCATTGTCAATCTCTATCTGGTTCATTGCGTCCATTTCCATGATCGCGTCAGAAATAATATCATTGACATTGGATACTGCTTTGAGAACGCCTTTCCCAAGAAACCTTTTTTTATCGCCGTCTCTTAATTCAACAGCCTCATGCTCACCTGTTGATGCTCCTGATGGGACAGCCGCTCTTCCCACGGCCCCTGATTCAAGCTCAACATCAACTTCTATCGTAGGATTTCCTCTGGAATCGAGTATCTCCCTTGCTTTTATCTCCGTAATAATTGTCATAGTCTTACTCTCCTTAAATATAATATATATAGTTTTGTTAAAATTACTTTTTAAAATCAGTAAATACTAAACCGCACAGAGATTTTTATATCTCTCCAGCGCTATGGTATAAACATCCTTAACAAGGCTCTGGGGATCCTCTTTATATTTTTTCATCCTTGAATAAATAATATTTCTTACATTGGAAATATTTATAGCAGAGGCACCCAGCATAACATTAATTTCTCTTTCAAGAGATCCGTAGGAATCAGCTGAATGTTCTATCTTGAGACCGATTATATTTTCCTGCATCTGACGGTGTTCAAGCTCAATCTGGACCAGCTCAGGAGACTTACCTTTCTTCTCTGAAAATACAACAAGTGATGGGAGAGTATCTTCAAAGCTCTCAGTCATAAGATACTCTTCAATTTCAGAATTAAAATTAAAAAGAACCAGGAGAGAATCGAGGGACGAACCGTAAATTGTAATATTTGATTTGTTTATTATGTTTCTGGAGGGGTTAAATGCAATAGATTTATATGAAGAAAAAGTGGTTGAGCCGGCCTCCCCCCTCCCGATATAAAGAATTTCATTTTCAGTAAGGTTAAGTTCAGCCATCTTTTTCTCTATCTCAATGCTTCTTCTGTTGCCTGAAACAAATTTCACAATATCACCGGTATAGACCTCCCGGTTGCTGGACAGCGATTTCTTATACTCCGTTGCTATAAGATTGGATCTGTCAAGACCAAGGCGTTTCATATATTCTATAGATATTTCAAAAGGTATAGCTGTAAATATAAGTGGTTCATAAATCTTGATATTTTTTATAAAATTTTCCGCACCGGGGAATATGCGCGCTTTTTTCCCTATTGTGGAGATACACTCAACAGGAACATCTTTAAGCAGAAAATCGGGATAATATACTCCAAGCTTGAAAAATGAAAACGGAATATCCCCGCCCTCGGAGATTTTTCTGTTATTCTTGTCAAGGATCCCTTCAAGCTTTGCCACATCCTGATCAAGAAGAACCGCATCAATAAGGTTGTTATAATCCCCCAGTTCAAGAAAATCCCCGAGCCCCAGGAAAACTTTCCTTGGCTCAACTGTATATTTACTGATCATAGAAATAAAATCCCTTTTTGACAGAAGGAACTCCTCATATCCTTCTTCAGGACCTTTATTCAGTATGAACAGATATTTCTTTTTCTCTTCCACTGCTTCTCTTTGCCGATCGATTATACTCGATGTTATCTGAATATATATTTAATGTATAAACAGAAAATTACATTGTATACAAAATATTAAAACAATTTCTGCATGAATACCATATATTTTAACATAATATTGACAGTTATTTACTTTAAAAAAATTGACAGCAAACTGTTAAGATCGTATATTTTATTAAATTTAATACTCATTAAAACCTATATGACAATAAAAAGAATTCTATTAATATCTTCAATATTTTTTCTTTCATGCAGCAGAGAATATATTAAACCGTTAAATGTAAAGAGAAATTTTTCCGGCTCACTCTGGATTGTACGGCATGAAATAGCAACTCCTCAAAAAATTGACAGGCTGATAAGCTCTGTAAAAAACACTGATATCAGAAATCTTTTTGTTCAGGTCAGAGGACGTGGAGATGCCTATTACGACTCTGCCTATGAACCTAAACCGGTTGATGTACCCCCTGATTTTGATCCCCTGGATTATATCATAAAAAAAGGTAAAAAATCAGGAATTAAAATACACGCATGGATTAATGTCTCATTTGTGCTGAATCCTGAAAATTATCCTGCTATTTCAGATCATATTCTTTCTAAACATCCGGACTGGGTCACTTATGATTATAAAGGAAGACCCATGACTGATTATACCTCCCGTGAATTAAGGAAAAATATCCTCGAAGGGTATTTCCTTGATCCTGCTGTACCCGGTGTAAGGATTTACACTGCCGGTATTGTCAGGGACATAGTTTCAAAATACAAAATTGACGGCATACATCTCGATTTCATAAGATACCCTTATTCAGGCTATAACAGGTATTACAAAAAATATCTGAGTGATTTCGGATACAATCCATATGCCAGGCGCGAGTTCAAAAAAAAATACGGTGTAGACCCTGTAAAAATAAACAGGTTCGGAAATTCCAGATATAAAAAGCTGTTCGACAGTTACAGGCGGGATAAAATTACTGATATAGTACGCCTTATCAACAAAACAGTAAAGGAAAAAGATAACTCAGTTCTTGTTTCAGCAGCGGTTATGCCCAGATACGATCTGGGGCGGGATGTTTATTTCCAGGACTGGCCTTACTGGCTGGATAATGGGCTGATCGACATCGCATGCGTCATGAGTTATACCGGGAAAAAATCCATATATAAAAATTATCTAAGCTATTCTCTGAAAACCGACATGCCTGAAAAAATATATATGGGAGTAATGGTTAAAGGCAAAACAACAGTTAAGCAGGCGCATGAACAGATCAGACTTTCTTATGAGGACGGATTCAGAGGGTATATAATTTTCAGTTTCAAACATAAGAAAAGATATCTGCAAAAAATAGACCAATATATACAATACGATGAAAATATTATGACCAATTAAAACCGGCAGCTCCTTATTATATTCACCCCGGAGGTGCCGGTTATTTTCTGGATGCTTTATTTATGTTCACGGCTTTTTGCTACAAATACATCTTTTCTATGAGATGTGAATACCTTTCAATAATAGCATTCTTTCTTAATTTCTGAGTCGGAGTCATAGTTCCGTTCTGTTCGGAAAATCTTTCTGTAAGTATAGTATACTGTTTAATCTTTTCGAAAATCTCCAGGTTTTTGTTCGCGTTACTCACTGCCTCTTCGATATTCTGCTTGAGTCTTGATGTCCCGATGAAGTCCTCTCCGACCCTGATACAGAGAGACATACCGAATGAATCATCCCAGACAAGGCTGGATTTACTGTATCTTATCCCCTCCTTATCATACAGTGCAGTAAAATAGTTGAAATTCGGAACGATAAGGGCGGTTATGTAATTTTTATCATCACCTACAAAAAATATCTGATCAATAACATCATCGGTCTTGAACTGACCTTTAAGTTTAGCGGGGGCTATGTTCTTCCCTATTGATGTACAGATTATCGCTTTTTTGCGGTCAACTACCCTGTAATAACCTGTTTCATCTCTTTCAACAATATCTCCTGTCTTAAACCATCCATCCTCAGTAAAAGATTCAGCTGTAAGTTCAGGATTATTAAGATAATGGGAGAATATACCGGCTCCGCTTAATTCAAGTTCGCCGTCAGATGCTATTCTTGAATACCCTCCATTAGCGTTGATTCCTACAAAACCGGGTTTACACGCATTTAAAGGAGTAAGGATGGAAGCGCTCATTGTCTCAGTGAGGCCGTATCCTTCTACGACAGGGATTCCTATGGCGTAAAAAAATTTAAGAAGAGAGGGAGAAATTCCTGAAGCGGAAAGAAATGTTATTTTCAGATTTGTCCCGAAGAGTTTTCTGATATTATTGAATAATCTTTCAGCGAAACGGTATCTTATCTTCAGAAAGAAGGGAAGCCTTTCGGAAACATTAAAATCTTTATGCATATTATAGCAGCCGTTCTCATCTTTACGGTATTCAAGAACCCTGAACCCTGTTTTTATAGCACATTCATATAATTTCCTTTTAATCCTGCTATGCTCGAGATTATGCCTGTAATGTATATAAATTTTCTCAAACAGTATTGCCACAGTGCTAAACCATGAGGGATTATATTTTCTTATATCATCGAGTATAGTTCCGGGGGAATCAGCATAGGCAATGCAGGAACCGCTGCAGATAGAAACAAGCTGACTTGCTGCCCGATCAAAAATATATGAAAGAGGGAGATAGCAGAGACTCATATCATTCTCATTTATCGTTAAGCCATATCGCTGCCAGAATTCAAAAGCTCCCATCATTCTGCTGATAGCGCTGAAATGAGTCAGGACTATACCTCTCGGTTTTCCAGACTGTCCTGAAGTATAGACCACTGAATACCAGTCTTCAGGTTTAATATTGTCTTTGTATGAAAGATACTCAACATATCTGTCCAGTTTATACTTTTTACCCTGTTCAAGGATCTCACTAAGGCCTATAACTCTGTCGTCTGAACCGCTGTACTTAAAATCCAGAACAATAATCTTTTCAAGAGCCGGGATGTCCCTGTATCCTTTCATTATTCGATCAAGAATGTCCTCGCTTCCCACAACCAGATACCGGCAGGAGGAATCATTAAGGATATAAGAGGTTTCGTTTATTGAAAGAGAGGGGAATATGGTTACGCTTACAGCTCCAAGGCAGCAGAGTGCAAGATCCACCTGTGTCCAGAACGGGCTGCTTTCAGCCATTAATCCCACAAGGTCTTTAGGTTTGATTCCCAATGTCATGAAACCGCAGGCTATAGTTTCAACGCGCTCTAAAAGCTCAAACCACCTGAAATGCCCGTTATGATCATTGTTATACAATGATGGATTAAAAACCTGTGCCGGTCTGTCAGGATACCTGGTACAGGTATTATAGAAATGCCATGCAACTGATTGTATATTTTCAGCAGGCCATTTCCATTCCTCCGGTAAATTCATAATGCCTCCGGTTAACATTTTATACATTTATTTATTCACACTGCTTTTATTTCAATAAATATTTCATCCCCATAAAATTCCTTTACAACCGGATACGAAAAAAAGGATAAAAATTGATTAAAAAAAATTGTTGCCTAAAACAGTACCCTGTTTTTCATTAGTAACGCCTGTGGTGACCGCGATTGTCATTAAGAGGTTTGAACCTATTTTAAAAAAGGGATCTCAATATTTGCATTAAATGGTCATGCTCTTCATCAGAGTAGATCTGATATTGTATGCGGGAACCCACCTGGTATCCAGGTTCAAAAACCCTTGACTTAACGGCACCTACGGGTATAAATAATAAATTCCATCCTTTATAATTAAAATCTTAAACTCTTTATATTCTAATTACACTATTGATAAGACAGAATCCGGAAACAAATAAAAAAGG
>DAIOFM010000100.1:0-10959 GCA_036745755.1 Spirochaetota bacterium
ATATCTTCCAAAAGAAGTGGATATCCGCCTGCGAGGATATGACATATGGTTTATTCGGTGCTAATCATTTCGTAAAACGCTATAGTGTAAAAATCAAAAATTATATACCCCCGCCGCCGAAGGCGGCGGGGGTAATAAAGTTTTTTTTACCTGAAACAGGTTAAGGACTAAATACCGGATTATAAAAATAAATTCTGTAAGAGGTAATCGATGTTTACAAAGAAGAGTGAAGGGAAATACAGGGATATGCTCCCCGGAATAAAGATGCGCACAGCTTCCTACGGGGAGAAAACTCTTATGAGTGAATTCATCATAGATAAAGGGATCGCGCTCCCATCCCACAGCCATGTCCATGAGCAGACAGGCTACCTTGTTTCGGGAAAACTCATCCTGAAAATAGGGGAAGAGTCTTTTGAAACACTCCCCGGTGACAGCTGGTGCGTTAAATCCGGAATTGAACATTCAGCAGAAGCTCTTGAAGATTCTGTGGCAATTGAGGTCTTCTCCCCCCTGCGTGAAGATTATCTTCCGTAATTCAGTTATTACGAAGCTTCAGTTCTTCACGCAATTTATAAAGGCGGGACAGGCGGTTCTTTATAATCTCAACAGCCTGTTCATAGTCGCCGGGATTTTCAAACCCCTCCCTGAGGTTCATGGAAGCATGTTCTTTAAGAGGGGCCCCTCCTGTATATGAAACACCGCCAAGCTGTGTAATATTCTCTCTTGTGGCGGGAGATGAATCCTCCATATCCCAGTGCGGAAGCCCGATTACTGTAACAGCTCCATTGAATATATAATATATCGGGAGGATGCATGATGTCAGGCACCCGGCAGAACAGCTTGACCGCTTAATCCTGCTGTTTAAATCCTCAATATCGTCAACTGCTTTCTCATTGAGTTCTATGAGCCTCTCTACATCCTTCATCCCCGGCAACGGGGATGAAGGGGGGAATTTAAGATTCGGGTCATCCGCCATTGCCAGAAAGATACTCTTTGAGGATTCGTTACGGTAATTGCTGTTAAGCAGATCAAATTTAATACTGCCGCGGAATTCATAGTCCAGATTTTTTCTCAGGCTTCGCTGAAGTGTCTTGCTTTTAATCAGCACCCTTCTGTCATCAGCAGATACGGTGAATGCTATGGGTTCGGTATTAAACTCACGGAACCAGGTATCAACAACCTCTTTTATCTCAGGGTCAGCTGAATTCAGCACATTATCAGGAATTTCAATTGCGCCCTGCAGAAGCCTGGGCTCACCTGAAGGGTGACCCACAAGTTCCGGATGGTATTTCTTCTGAACTGTGGCGCTCCAGAGATCCACTGTATGAAATATCATATCAAAATGTTTATTGTTTACATGAATACGGATAGTTGCAGGGGAATTATGGTAGTAAAAATTCAGGAGTTCCGCTTTCAGATCAGCTTCGCCTGATTTAGTCACCTTCCCGCTGTAATTTTTATCAAGCTTTCTCCCCTCGGTTGCTTTGCCGAGATAATCACTGATTATATCATTATCACTGAATTTTTCACCTGTTTCAACAAACTCCCAGCTCCTGTCAAAAATCATCTTTTTCCAGTATCCGTATCTTCCGCTGCTGTCGCGCCCCTGCACCCTCAGTTCACGTGATGCGTTCCCTTTTCCTGTCAGCAGTATTGTAATACGTTCTGTTATGGCGGCCTTCCCTTTTTTACCGGGCACCAGGAGTTCACTCAGAGGTTCCTGTGCCCTCCATCCCGGGAGAGGGTATGTCCGTATTGAGGTCATGATGGGAGCAACCTCGTCACCTTTTGTCCTCCTCCCCCTGTCAAAGACCCACCTTAATGCTGGTCCGCCGCCGTCCAGCTCATAATCGTACATCCTGGTGTACATCTTCCCGGTTTTATTTATAACAAATATTGTCGAAGCTGATGCGCTTATGTTCTCTATAATAAATCTCCCGCGCTCAGGTGAGGTTATGGCCCTGTTCCATGAAGTCGGGAGGCCTGTATCGGTGAAACGTATCCTCTGTCCGTCAGGGGCAACACAAAACATCGTGGCAGTGAGCCCGAACTCTGTTCTGTTACCGTCAACATCCTCCCACCAGGATACAATGTCCTTTTCATGCATTGGTGTCTCCCTTTTCCAGGGAGCCCGCATTACACTGAAAGCAAAAGTCCAGGTTCTGTTTTCCGGAAGGTATAAAGTGTCGGCAAAGGGAGCGCCTGTCTCCTCGCGCCACACTGTATCTTCAAAATATGTGGGCTGCCAGAAGTAGAACCTCCCCCTGTTTGATACCGCTGCAATCATTGTACCCTCTGTTGAAAACTGGGTAATATAATCTCCGGTTTTGAAGGATCGGGCGTGTTTGCCGGAAGGAACACCGGTTTCATTAAAGAGCTTCCACTCCCCTTTAATCCCGGTATTAACCGTATTCGGCTTTATCCATATCTTACCCTCTTTAAGGGCGTAAAGATACTCATACGAGAACCCCCGCGTCAGGTCCCTGAACCGGATATCTTCCGGTAATGTCCCGCCTGCATAGAGGCCGGGAAGAAACAGAAGTATAATAAAAAAGGCTGAATATATATGGCGGATTCTTTTCATGCGCTACTTATATTTCCGGATATTACAGAGTCAAGAACCTTTGACGCGACATTACATAATAAAAACCGGGGCCACCTGCATGTTTATTCCGCTCCTTTAATTTGACTCCGCACATGACCGGGGGTACTTTAATGGCAGAAAACCGGGAGGTTTTGCGCCATGTATTATATAAATAAACAGATTGAGATGGTAACATTCTCCGAGATTGAAAGGAGAGTCAGGGAAGAGCTGAAAAAAGAGGGTTTCGGAATAATTACGGAGATCAACCTGAGGGAGAAGTTCAGGGAAAAGCTCAGCCTTGAATTCAGGCAGTATAAAATACTGGGTGCCTGCAACACCCCTTTCACCTACAGAGCGCTCATGGCTGAAGATAAAATCGGCACCATTCTTCCATGCAATATTATAATACAGGAAACAGGCAACAGCTCAATAGAGGTCGCCGCAGTTGATCCTGTTGCTTCAATGGAGAGGATCAGAAACGAAGAACTGACCGGAATAGCATCCGAAATCAGGGAGATGCTGGCCAGGGTAATAAAACGGATTTAACAGCCCCGGCCCCATCTTTCACTTTACTCCCCTGCTTTTAAAGAACTCCTTATAAGCCTGGTCGCTCCCCATTATATGGTTAACGAGCCAGTCCTTCAGAAAACCTATCAGGCTAAGAGATATGGCGGTCTTACCCTCCATTACCTGGTCATAGTAATCCTGTACCTTTTCCACAAGGGCATCGTGTTCCTTTTTATGCTTCTCGTAATCGGGGTAAGCGTACTGGATCATCATCCCCTCCTCATGGCCGAAATGAAAAACAGTATATTTCACCAGTTCGTCAAGTATCGGGGCAAGGGCCCCCTGCTGGGCTCCCACTGAAATACTGTCGTGAAGGCTGTTGGCAAGAGCCACCAGCTTTTTATGATCATTGTCAAAAAGCTCAACACCAACGCTTAATGTGTCTTTCCAGTCTATAAATGCCATATTGTTTCTCCTCCAGGAGAGTAAGATATAAAAATACCGCTCAAACGTCAATGCTGTAATTTTAAAGCCATATTACGGCCTCAAAGCAAAAAAAAATCTGTAATAATTCCTGTATATATTCAGTATTAAACAATACATCCCCCCGAAGAAGGGGTCGGGGTAACAGAAAATCTGTAACCCTAAATAAATTAAGTTACTGAAAAAAATAATGAAAAAAATTTATTTGCTTTTTTACAGGGCTTATATATCTATTCCAATCAATTATAGCATTTCACGAAATAATGAAAACCTCGTCATTCCGGCTGTAGTGAAAACGAAATGCCGGAATCTCATAAAACTGGTGCTATGGGATTCCCGCCTTCACGGGAATGACGGGAAATAAATTAATACATTCGTTAACAGCTATATTTACAGCCTTTAACGAATGTAACGCCGGTTTTTCGACTTATATATAAATCTGTAAAAAAAATTCTTGCTTTAACAAAGGTGATTAAATGGAGAAACTGATCCTCTGGTTTAAGGAAACCAGGCCCCAATTCCTTACGCTCTCAATTGTTCTTACCTTTATAGGCACAGCCATTGCCTGGTATTACGGCCCGGTTAATATAGGGCATGCCCTGCTCGCGGGCCTTGGACTGACACTGACACATGGAAGCGTTAACGCGATAAATGATTACTTCGACTACAAAAGCGGCATAGATTTAAATGTCGAAAGGACGCCATTCAGCGGAGGGAGCGGCCTCGTCCCGGAAGGGAAAATTCCGCTGAGCCATGCCCTGTGGGTAGGAGTATTCACTTCTCTTGCCGCCCTTTTTATCGGCATATTCTTTGTAATGGAAAGCGGCACAGGACTTATACCGCTTCTTGTTATTGCAGCGCTATGCCTTGTTTTATACACCCCTGTCATCCTGAAAACAAGATGGCCCGAATGGTCTCCCGGACTGGGTCTGGGAATTATGCCGCTTCTCGGCTTCTATTTTATACAGAGGGGTGAATACAGCTGGATGGTTCTTATTGCCTCAATGCCGAGCGGCATCCTGGTTCACAACCTCCTCCTCCTTAACGAATTCCCTGATGTTGAAGCGGACAGAAAGGGAGGACGTAAAACAACGCCTGTAGTTTTCGGCATGGAGGCAGCGGCCAGATTTTTCAGGATAACCACTGTTTCAGTCTATGTATGGATTATCGGGTGCGCTGCTGCTACAGTTATAACAGGTACTGTAGTGATGCCTGTTTACTGCCTGATATCTTTACTGACCCTCCCCCTTGCGATAAAGGCAATGAGGGGTTCAGGGGAATACGGCGACAGGGAAAAATTTATTCCCGCACTGGGGAGCAACGTAATGTTTATCCTCTTCACGCAGGTACTTATAGGCGCCGGCTATATACTGGAGAAACTCTACCCGCTGACATTTTAATGCAAAGCCCATGACTTGAAGCTGTTAAAAATCGGCAACAGCTTCAAGTTCCGTATCAGGATATATGATCCTCTGGTTGGGGGGCATTGAGTTATAGACCATATCTATCTCAACACTGCGCAGACTCACGGGGAGAGAAAAACCGGGCGAGCTTATCTTTCCCCTGACCAAAACATCCTCCATTGTAAGAGCAACACAGAAAACAGCCACATCTGTTCCTGCCGGTATCTTTGCTATCTCATCAGCATATGGGCCTCCTGAGAATACGATCCTCCCGGCCCCCTTTGCCTGTGCCTGAATTACAGGTATTATCACGGGATAACCGTCCTCACCCACGTACGACAGGAACTTCAGGGAATCGAGCCTGTTAAAAAGTCCGATTCCGAAAGGCTTAAGCGCATCGGGTCCGCGGCCCGCAGGCTTAAAGGCCTTTGCTATTTTCGATGCCACGGCAGAGAGAGCAATCCTCCCCACAGGGAGAGGGCCGTCAAACTGTGCCTCAACAAGGTCGAGGTAGTGGACCGTGCTGATACCGAAGTAGGTGTTATACCTGAACATAGGCTGGTTATTATAAACTTCGTATTCAGGCCCCTCTGTTTTAAGGTGTGTCCATTTTGCCTTTCCGCGCCACATCCTTTTATCAAGTGTCATTATGCAGAAACCGATCTCAGGCCTCTCCTGTATATACTGTTTCGAGAGTCCCCTGCAGAACTCACCCAGTGTCAGGGTATCAGGGCCGGCGGTCTGAATTGATGTTATGAGAGATATATGGGGCCGGCCATCGGGGTCCTTTGATGCCACAAGCCCTATCTTTTCGGATGGGGAAAAAGCCTTTATCTCATCTTCTGTAAATTGATGTTTTACTGTCATATCGCGCCTCTCTTTTTCAGCATACAGGGGTTCTCCCCTTTTTTTTATTACTGCCGGCGGTTTCCGGCCCGGCGTTCTTTTCAACCCTTGTTGATCCCGTAAGTTTTATCACTGAAGGAAGGACACCTGAATCCAGGGCAGCCCTGTAAAGGGATTCAGATTCTTCAGATGTCAGGAGGGGGGTCTCTGCCAGGGACCATTCGATCCCCAGCCTCAGGTACTTGTCCCTGCAGAGGTTATTGAAGGTGCAGAGCTCCCACCTTGAAATTCTGCCATTAAGTTTCTCTTTTATAAATTTCCCGATTTCTCTTATATTTTCATCAGTTGCGGTAAGTCCCGGGATGAGCGGAGTCCTCACCCAGAGTTCCCGGGGGAGAATATGGTCTTTCATGTATTCTGTAATCATGATGATATTTTCATGAATCCTTTCATTCGAAGTACCTGTATATTTTCTGTGCAGTTCCGGGTCCGCGACTTTCAGGTCAAAAAGAACAGTATCGGTATGCGGGAGGAGGGATTCAAGAACCTCCCCTGCGCATAAACCGCAGGTATCAATAGCGGTGCTTATGCCCCGCTCTTTAAGTTCACGCAGAAGGGCCGCGGAAAACTCATGCTGAAGAGTCACCTCTCCACCGGAGATTGTAACCCCTCCTCCGCTCTGCCTGAAATAGGCCTCATCCTTGACAAGTTCATCGGCAAGCTCTTTTACGCCCCATCGTTTACCCATAAGCTCAATGGCGCCGGAGGGGCAGGCTTCAGTACATGCGCCGCAGGCTATACACTTTTCCCTGTCTATTACTATCCCATCCTCACCGCGTAAAAGTGCCCCTGTACCGCAGGCCTCGATGCACCTGCCGCAGCCGATACATACAGAACTTAGCCACTGGATCTGCGGAGACCGGTTTATACTCTCAGGGTTATGACACCAAAGGCATTTAAGAGGGCACCCCTTGAGAAAAACCGTTGTCCTTATGCCGGGGCCGTCCTCTGTTGACATCCTCTGAATCTCAAGGACAAGGCCTGTTATTTTTTCACCTGTATCTTTCACTACTACCGCCTAAAACCTGCTGTGTGACAGCCTGTGAATAACCTCGTCCTGCAGTTCCCTCCCCACAGTAACAAAGTACGCGTTATAGCCTGTAATCCTCACAAGGAGGTGCCGGTAATTCTGCGGATGTTCCTGGGCGTCACGGAGCATCTCAGGATCAAGCATATTTATCTGCAGTGCAGTGCCGCCGTTTTCAGCATACCCGCGAAGAAAAGCCCTGAACTTCCCCCTGTGTTCCGGGTCTTTAAGTATGGAGGGGTTGAACGTAATAGTATGGCTCGCGCCGTTGGGAAGCCTGTTAAGGTAACCATCCCAGTCTCCCTTCCCGTCAACCGCTTTTCCCCCCAGGGCCTTGCCAACAGAGTTTGCATTTGAAGTGGGGCCGTTTATATCAGCACCGTTTGAAGGACATATGGCATTTGAAAGGAACTCCCCCTTCATCCTGCCGTCAGGGCTTGCCGCCATTACAAAACCGTCACCTGCCCAGTAGTTCCAGGATAGCATGCCAGGCCTGAACTGCCGGCCGGTTGAAACTGTTTTATGCTTCCAGGTTTCACTGCACCATATATCCATGACGCATGAAGCCATTGCGTCAGCCTCGTCATCATCCCTGCCGTACTTCGGGGCCCTGTTCTTTGCCATGGTGCGGAGAACATCATGCCCCTGCCAGTTCTCTTTAAGGGCAGCAAGGAGTTCTGACATTGTACAGGCCTTTTTATCAAAGACAAGGTACTTCACTGCAAGGAGGGAGTCCACTGTTGTGGCAAAGGTAACGGCCTCCATGGTTGTGAAATTGATCTCCGCACCCCCGCGGGTAACATCAAGCCCCTTCTCCGCGCACCCCTTCACCAGGCATGAAAGGTACGGCGTGGGTGAATATTCCGCACGGATAGACTCAGACTGCTCCTGCAGGTCAACGCACCTTTTAATTATATATTCAGTCTGCCTTGAATAGGCATAGAGAAACTCCTCCCATGTTTTAAAAACGGCCGGGTCACCTGTTTCAGGGCCGTCCTGTGTAAGAGGGGACGTTTTCCCTGTCATGGGGTCAGTAAAGGGGAGAATGTCTCTCCCTCCTCCCATAACAAGCTCAACTGCCTTGAGAAGATTTATATTGTTGTCAACAGTTCCCGACCTGTCGTTCCCGACCATTGTGTTTTCAAGGCACCCCACGGGAGCGTAGTCATGTACATTGCTGCTGTTTACAAGGTGCTCTATTCCGGCAAGCCGCCCCTCAAGTATCATCCCTGCCATTGAACGCTCGTCGAAGTTAAGCAGAAAAGGGGCCCCCTGGCATGAGGCTACCATTTCAACACATCTATTCAGAAGTTTCTCCGGCGAGTTTTTGTGGAGCCTGACATTCGGTTTCGGCTCAAGTATTGGAGACATCTCGTCAATGACGTCAAGGATCGCGTAAGTCAGATCATTTGTCATATCTCTCCCCTCTTTACCAAGTCCGGAGAGGGTTATAAGCTGGCCGAAACCTGCAGTAATCCCCTGGTTACCGTTCCGTATCATGGCATCATAGGCGGTATTGCAGTGGACCCAGAAACATTTCAGTATCTCCTTCCCGAACTCCCTCTCCATTCCTTCAGACATGGAGGTTTCCCAGTACGGCAGAAGGTACTGGTCTATCCTTCCGAAAGAAACCCCGGGGCCGGGATAATTTTCATCCGTCATTATAAGCATATGGTTAATCCAGAGCGCCTGCACCGCTTCCCAGAAATTCCGCGGAGGCTCCCAGGGCACACGGTCAAGGTTCCCTGCCATGGCGAGCAGCTCTTCACGGCGTGCTGTCCCCTTCTCTTTCATCGCCAGTTCCCTGCAGAGAGAGGCGTATTTTGCCGCAAGGTCCCGCGGCATTGTTGCCGCTGTCATCATGGCAAGGAGCTGGGCCCCCTTTTCGCCTTTACGCTCAGCCTGTGATAGTGCATTGTAATGCATTTCAAGCTCTGCGTGTATCCCCTTCCATCCCATAGTAAGGATTCTTTCATGGCCGGGGACAAGGTGGCCGCTTGTTGCCCCCGCGTTTCCGTATCCGTGATCATGGAAGGCCTTCATTTTACTTCGCGCCTTAAGTATAAGGCGGTCATACCTCTTCTGCTCCTTTTTATTCAGGCAGAGTGAGGTCTGAACATTAAACCGGGCGCCCGCGATCAGGTCACCGGGCAGAATCTCCTGCGGGACATAGTTTACGATCACCTCCTTTACAAACCAGGCGCGCCTTTCCGGGAGGCTCCATGACCAGAACCTGTCATGGAGTTTCACATTACGGGCCGACTGCCTGAAGGATGATTTCACTGTCTGCATCAGGGCATACATCTCGGGCACTATGTAGTATGTATGTTCGTTGAACTGAACGTCCCATGGTGTACCGGTTGACCATGCCGTGAACTCATTGTTCCACGACCTTTCATTTCCCATGAAGTAGTAGTCCCTGAGCCAGGTTATCCGTTCAGATAATCCTGACGGTTCCTTCATGTTATAATACTTTTCTGCTGCTGTTCCCATCCTGTTCACCCTTTGTACCGGTATTTTTATTAATGTACTCTCTCAGAAAACTCTCGCCGTGACTGAGCATGGCCTTCATGATCTTTACGGCATTCCTCCTGTCGCCTTTAATGACAGCGTCAGCAAGCCTTGAATGAAAGGCGAAGACGTCATCCACGACAGCGGGATTGCCGCTGAAAAACTGCATGGTAAAATTAGTGTAAAGAGGCCTGAATGAATTTATAATAAGCGGGTACACAACATTACCCGTTGCTATCGATATTATATGGTGGAAATCGAAATCCGCATCAACAACATCCTTTATCGAGCTTCTGTCTATTCCGTTCTCGCGTTCTATATGCTGCTTCAGCTCATTTATATGAAGAACGGTTCTCCGCTCAGCTGCAAGATGTGCGAACTCCATTTCAAGATTCATCCTCATCTCAAGCAGGCTTTCAAGAAATTCCCGGTTAAGGCTCCCTTCGGAATAGTTTATCATGGAGGAGAGGAGCGTAAGCGACCCGGACCTTTTATAGTCATTTATAACTGCGCCTGACCGCGGCCTTATTGTCACAAGCCCCTTTGCGGCAAGTTCGACAAGCCCTTCATGCACAACAGGCCTGCTCACCCCCAGTTCGGCCGCAAGGTCACGTTCGGAAGGAAGTTTCTCTCCGATATTAAGTTTTCCCGAAAGTATAAGCTCCTCGAATTTCTTTACGAAGAGGTCCTTCAGGCTCTCAGACTTCAGAGGTTCAAGAAGATCAATCATATCCGCTCCATCTTATATTGGTTAACTGGTATTACCAGATTACCAATATAAGATGGAAAAGTCAAGTCATATTAAATGTTTCTGCGCCTTAAAATACAACTTGAAATGATAACAGAAAAGTTATTGCGGAAATTCAGGCATATAAGTTAATACGCACCTCATTTATTAACGAAACAACAGGTTAAACGGAATGATCAATACTGTCATTGTATATCTTTTATCAGGGATGTCTATCGGCACCACCCTTGCCCTCCTGCCGTCTCCCCTTCTCGCTCTTCTTATAAACGAGACCCTGAAATACGGAAAACATGAAGGAATAAAGATATCACTTGTACCCTCAATGACGGATTTACCAGTAATCACTGTTTCAGTTTTCATCCTCTCAATGCTTGAAAAGCTGAATATCGTGTTCGGCCTTATATCCATAGCCGGCTTTATATTTCTCTCGTATCTGGGCCTGAAAGGACTGAAGTCTCACGGTATAAAAACGGACATGAAAGATGTCAGACCTCAGAGTATAAGGAAGGGAATTATCACCAATCTTTTGAACCCGAACCCCTATATTTTCTGGTTCACAGTAGGAACTCCCATGATCATCTCAGGATGGAAAATCCACCCTTCAGTACCGGCATTTTACATAACAGGATTTTTCGGCAGCCTTATAGGCATACGGGTACTCATGTCAATTCTCATAAACAGGTCGCGAAAATTCATCAATTCAAGAGGGTACATCATTCTTTCCAGGATACTCTCCATTGTCCTGATACTTTTCGGGATAAAACTTCTTTACCAGGGGATTATGATTCTC
>DAIOFM010000100.1:11059-12677 GCA_036745755.1 Spirochaetota bacterium
TTAAAAAATAATACTTGAATTCTCCATGCTCTATATTAGCCTGAACGGGCTTTTACCTCTGTTCAAAAGGCGGTTGTTATGGAAAAAAAAATTACTCTCATATATATCATTTCACTTATATTTATAATTTCATCCTGTTCTAAAAAGGCCGGTCCCATAGAGGGCGAAGTGACTTTTCTCACAGGAAGCCTGAAAATCAACAATATCGACGCATCAGTTGGAAGCCCGGTTGTAAAGGACGATGTACTCCTTACAGGTGAAAAATCAGAGGCTGTTATCCAGGTATCTGAAACTGCTGTAATTACTCTCCGGTCTGAAACCACGGTTAAATTCGGTGATCTCATCAGGAACAAAGACCAGTCATACAGGGTCGCAATGGAACTCAACAAAGGGGAGACCTTTCACAAAGTCATAAAGAAAGGGACTGATTACACAGTTAAGGCGCCCACTGCTGTCGCCTCTGTCCGGGGGACATCCTTTGATATGTCAGCAAAGAGGGCCGGAACACGCATAAGTGTTGAGACAGGAACTGTATATGTACGGCTGGATCCGGAAACCGCAAAAAGAAACCCCTCCCTTACAGATAAACAGAATAACGGTGAGGAGGAGATTATCCTCAATGCCGGTGAATCTCTTGAGATTGCAGCTCTTTCAGGAGGGGGATACTATTCCGGAAAAAGCGGATATAATAAACCCGCTGACAGCCTTAAAAGAACAGACATGGACCCGGCGCGTGAAAATACGAAAAATACATCCGGTGAAGAAAGCGGAAAGAATACAGCGGTCACAGAAAAAAAGACCGGAACAACGACCGAAACTATTGCCAAAACGGTCAGAGATTCAGATACAAAAACAGTCAACAAAAAGATAGGTACTGATAAAACAGCCCTGAAGAAAACTTCAGATATTAATAAAGCCTCTGCAGAAAAAAAGGGAACCGTACAGGTAACCGGCAAAAAAAGTGAAGAGAAGACCCCGGACCCTGAAAAGGTAAAAGAACTGGTCAGTAAAAAGAGCCGCAAACTGGAGGAGATAAAAGATGTATACAGCAGGATAGATAAAGTATACCTCTATTCAGGAGAAGTTATTACAGGGGCCATAATTAAAAGGGGCGACACCTACTCCGTGCTGACCACAGAGGGTATAGTAAAAGTCCCGAAAAAAAATATACAGAGCAATGAGATAATAAAATAGGAGATTACTCCGAATGAAAAAATTAATTCCGGACAGTTTCATCCGCGTCATAATACTTATGACAGCTTTTATCATCGTGCTCCATACCGGCTCCGGCGCGGAATCTGTTTTCATGAAAAACGGCGCTATCACGGAGGGGAGGATCACTGAAAGTAACGATAAAGAGATCACCATAGCCCTCAACACAGGTGAGGTCCGGACAGTTGGAAGAAAAGATATAACCCGTATCCTTATGCACAGCAGGTTCAGGGAAAAGATTCCCGTGCCCTGCTCGATCAGGAAATGGTCCCGGCTATTACCCATGTGGGGAAATTATATGACAGCAAACAGTATTTTCTTCCCCAGCTTATTGCCAGTGCCGAGACCATGAAAAAGGGATTCGAACATATAAAGCCGCATCTGGAAAAAGATCCCGGGAAAGCTC